>CBFHQM010000021.1:0-48095 GCA_965657965.1 uncultured Flavobacteriales bacterium
GGGCGAGACGCCGCGCCTTCTATCTAGATCGCCCTAGGGACGTTTCCAAGTTCCCTGAAACCAGGATTTCATTCGGTTCAACTTCTCCTGCGAGACGAAGCCTTTCGCAACCAACCAGAAGAAAACGAGCCAAAGCAGTCCTTTGATTAAAAAGAACAGGAATCCGGCGATGCCAATGGTTTTTAGGGTTTCCATTTGGGATAACTCAGGGGCAAAGGTGCGATTTGAGAAGGAGATGGAGTCAACTTGAAGAAAATCCGCACTGCTTCATGACCCTTCGCGTTTTCGTCTCCAGTTTTCTCTTGTTTGGTCTCTCCAGTTTTGTCGCGCAGGGTCAACGGGTCAGCAAAAAGACCACCAAAATTGAGGTGGTCCAATTTCCAACGGTTCCGGTTGAGTCCTCATTCCGGGTGGCTTTGAACCTGTGCGCAGAAGAGGCGTTTTTCTCCTTGGATGACCTTCGACGCTATGGCGGAAACATGGACCTGTTGAAGTCCAGTGGTGAGCGACTGGGTGGCATGAAGTATTTCACTGTCGGTCATGAGGCGGAGGTAGTGGATGTGGGACCTTCATTGGTGGTATCGGTGGCCATCGGTCCAGAAAGTCAAGGGGTCCCCACATTCAAGTCTGAGGCCATCAAGGGCTCAGAAGATCAAACGTTTTGGGCCAATGTGCCTTGCCGACTGCCAATGCGGGTAAGCCTGTCTTCTCCGGATGGAGAAATGTGGGATGCGTTTGAGGTGGATCAGCCCCTGTTGATTCGTTACGGCAATGAGAAGGTGTCTACCATCGAGCGAAGGCCGGGCAGTTTGAGTTATTCTAAAGGCACGCTCGCTTTCGACAGTGAAAAGGCCGTGCAGAAGGGCTTGGTGTCTGAAGAGGGGAGCCGATTCTTTCGGCGAAAGGCGGTTTTGTTGCAGCTCAGCCGAGCCATTGATGCGTTGGAAACTCGGATCTTCTTTCTCCAGGGGAAGGTGGAAGTTGTGGTCTATTCTGGAAAGGGAAAACACGATTACCCCGAGTTGGATGCCGCTCGAGATGTAGCGTTGGAATCCTGGAGCAATGGCTATTTCAATGGGCTTTCCAGCCCCATCGCTACGTGGGAGAAGTGGGTCGAGAAAGTGGATTTTGTAGATAAAAAAGCGAAAGTGACACGGGCGGTAGCCTTGGGGCTAAATCTCAATTTGGCACAGGCTCATTTGCATCGCAATGAGTTCGCGAAATGCGCCCAGGCCATTTCCAATGCCCGGGCTTTGGTCCTGCCGGGAGGAGAGGAATTTCTCTTTTTACAGGACTTGCAAGATCAGCTCTTGAAGCGCCGCCGAGCACTCAAAGTCAATGGAGATTTTGTGTTGGCGCCCGATGTCAAACGTTTCAAGGCTCCTGACTTTAAGAATCTCATTGGCAAACGTTCTCAAAACAAAGACATTCAAATGATGGTGCCGGAGAACCGGTTTGATGCCGTAGGCGCAGCGATTGAACAATGGGAGTCGACCGAGGTGGCCGGCAGCCCCGAGACGACGGCCGCTGTGGCAAGCGAGGTGTCCATGTCCCAGAGGTTGGGCGGTCGGTTGGAACAAACCATTGGGGGCATGATGCTCCGCCTGAATCCCTTAACCGATTCCGATTTGGTGGGTGAGGACTTCCCAGAGGAAATCTTGGACATTCCCAATTTGGTGTACCTGGACATCAGCGGCATGCTGTTTGGAGAGTTGCCCGAAGCGTTGGATCGATTGGTGGCGCTTCAGACGTTGATCGTTTCGAGAAATGGCTTGTCATCCCTCCCAGAAAGTGTGGGCAATTTGACGGGCTTAAAGAAGCTGTTCGTCAACGGCAATGAACTCTCGGGTCTGCCAACAAGCCTTGTCCGATGCGCTCAGCTCAAGATGTTGGACATCAAAGACAACCGCTTTTCGTCCGAAGGCGTCGAGCAAATTCAGCAGATGTTGGGCGAGGATGTCAAGGTCAAATCAAACTGAGTCTGCGCATCGAGGAAAAGGGCGAAAGGCGCCCTTGAGTTTCTGCAATCCACAGTTGACAGGTGTTGCTGCGTACCGCCATGAGTTCACCAAGTCTCCAGTTGGCTCTGTCTGATTTGGCCTCCGAGGGGGGTCAAATGTGGTCGCATGCCTCAACTGTTCGCGCTGTGGTTTGACCACCTGTGTGGTGCGTGTCTTGTGGTTCAAACAACAGGATCCACACCTCTTCTTGGGTCACAGGGCGATGCTCCACACCTTTGGGTACGACAATGATTTCTCCTGGACCGACTTCCACAGATCGGTCTCTAAATTCCAAGGTCATCTTTCCTTTGATGACGTGGAACAATTCGTCCTGTTCCGCGTGTGCATGCCACATGAATTCACCTTGAATCTTCGCGAGCTTCACGTCTTGTCCGTTGAGCTGTGCGATGATTTTGGGTGTCCATTGTTCTTCAAACAACCCAAATTTCTGCGCAATGGAAATGGCCTTCATGGAAGACAAGGTAAACCCCGAAGAGACGGGGAAGGGGCAGTACCTTGGTCCCGTGCCACTCAAATGCACATACCTGAGCGCATGATTCGTCGGATGGCGAAGTTGTTGGGCGGCTCGCTTGCCGGGCAGTTGGTGGCGTTTGGTGCCGCCTTTGTTTTGGCGCGGATCTATGGGCCTGAAGCCTATGCGCACCTCGAGATTTTCGCATTGGTGACCGGCATTGGTGCGGTGCTGGGCACGGGAAAGTTTGAGCAAGCGTTGATGTTGCCGAAATCCGAAAAGGACGCATTGGGCTTGCTGTGGGCGGGGCAGCGCTTTGTTTGGGCGACCGTTCTTTTGGTTGCTGTGGTGGGCATTGGGTCTGCCCATTGGGTGGCCGAGACATGGTCTTTGCCTTCTTGGCATTGGATCGTGTGGTCGTTGCCTGTTTTCACGGGATTGGCCGCACATGCTCGCTTACTGGAGTATTGGCATCACCGTCAGGCACAGGTAGGCCATGTCGCCGTGGCAAAAGCATCGGGCCCGTTCCTCTCTGAATTGACAAAATGGGGGAGCGCAGGCTGGTTTCCATTGATGGGTCTGAGTTTGGGCTCGGGAGCAGGCATCGCAATGCGTTGGGCCATCATGCGAAGAGGGCTGAATTCCGTTTGTCAAGCGGCTTCGCCATGGGGGCGCAGCCCTTCACACGAAGCCATTCAGGCACACCGAGACTATCCCACCTGGGTGTTGTTGGGCAGTGCCATGAATCGGTTGGCTCAATGGTTGCATGTGTTGCTCATCGGTGCGACCCTTGGACCGCTCATGTTGGGGTGGATGGGCATGGCCCGTCGCATGGTCATGTTGCCCCTTTCCTTGTTGGCCACATCGGCAGCGCCTGTTTTATTCAAATCGGCCATGGATCGGGCCAATGGTGCGCCTCTGCGACGTCTGTTTTTTCAAGCTTTCATCGGATTCGGGTTGGTGGCGACGTTGGTGGCTCTGGCGGTGTTTCTAGCCCCAGATGAGACCACGGCATGGTTGTTTGGAGCGCCTTGGCGCGGCGCCATCGATGTTCTGCGGATTCTGGCGCCTTGGTTTGTACTCAATTTCATCTCTGCGGGCTTGGGTTCCATGTTTCATCGTGTTCGAAAGACCAAGTGGATCGCGGCGTTGGATGCGGTTCATTTGTTGGCCGTAGGCCTCGGTTGGTACCTCGGGACGCTTCATCCAGAATGGTTTGGGGGAGGAGAGTGGGGAGCGCTTCAGGGCATTGTTTGGGCCAAGTGCGGGTATTACGTGCTCAATTTGGGTATCCTCGTCAAGGCCGTTATTCAGCATCAGGATGAGGATCGCTAACGTTGTTTTGAATGACTTTACCCGCGACAATCGGGTTCTGAAGCTGTCCGAAAGTCTGGCCAGCGCTGGCCACCAGGTAACCGTCGTGGCCTTGCAAAAATCGCCGGAGGCGGCTGGCCCGGCATTGCCTGAACGTGAAAATCGAGACGGTGGTTGGCAAGTAATTCGTACGCGGGTTCGGTCGGCCAGACTCCCGAGGGGAACTGCATTTGGCGCCATTAAAATGGCCGAGCTGGGGATGAGGCTGGTGTGGCGCTGGCGCGGCATGGACGCGTGGCATTGCAACGACATCGAGGCCTTTGTTTTGGGTTGGTTGGCACAACGGCTCAATCCCCGACTTCAGTTGATTTACGATTGCCATGAATTTGAGGCGGAGCGGAATGCCAAGCCTTCCATTGAGCGTAAAATGGTGGCGTGGTTGGAACGGAGGATGATCCGCAAGGCACACTCGGTCGTCACGGTGAGTCCTTCCATTGTCAGGGCCTACCAGACCCGCTATGCAGAACACGGAATCCCCCAGGTTCTTCTGGTTCGAAATGTGCCTGCACCGCGGTCGCATGCCCTGTCAGATGTCCCAAAACCCAATCTTTTCAAGCAGCGATTTAACATCCCCGAAGCCGACTTTGTGGCGTTGTATCAAGGGGCCTTCAGCTTCAATAGGGGACTAGAAACGGCCATTGACGCCATGGAAGGCCTCGCCGATCAGGGCATCCATTTGGTGCTCATGGGGTACGGTCCGCTTCAGCATTTGGTCGACGAGGCTGCGGCGCGCCACCCTCACATCCATGTGCATCCTGCTGTGGCCTATGAAGAAGTGTTGGCGCACACGTTGAGTGCCGACATAGGTCTGGTATCGGTCAAGCCCACTTGCCTCTCTTATTTGTACTGTCTACCAAACAAACTCTTCGAGTACATCTTGGCCGGCGTGCCCGTTCTATCCAATGACTTGCCAGATTGCCGCGACCTGATCGCGTCGTACGACGTGGGCAGCATTGTGGAGGCTGACCATGCGAGTGGTTGGCGAAAGGCGCTTTTGGAGGCCAAATCCAATGGCACATCACAATTTGAGCCTGGGTTAAAGCGGGCGGCTGAGACACTTTCTTGGTCGCGAGAAGTGGCGCCGTTGTTGGCGGTTTATTCGGCCATGGAAAAGGACGGGCATTAAAAGTGCGACTGTCTTTGGGCCTAGCTTTGCGACATGTTGGGTTACAGAAATACGGCCGTGGCGGCCGCGATTGAAGCGGGTCAAGCCATTCTTGACATCTACCATAGTGGCGATTTTGACGTAACGGTGAAAGGGGATGATTCTCCTTTGACGCGTGCGGATGTGGCGGCTCATGAGGTCATTGTGCGCCACTTGATTCCAACGGGCATTCCAGTATTGTCCGAAGAAGGCCGCAACATTCCGTTTGAAGAGCGAAAGGCTTGGCGTGAATTGTGGGTGGTTGATCCCATTGACGGGACCAAAGAGTTCATCAAGCGCAATGGCGAGTTCACGGTGAACATTGCCCTGATCCGAGATGGTCGTCCTGTATTGGGGGTGATCTATGTTCCTGTAACCGGAGAGTTGTATGTGGGTGAAGACGAGCAAGGCGCCGTTAAATCCGTGCATTCATCTGGTGGGGCGGCTGATGTTGACTCGGTCTTGAATGGGGCTGTACCGATTCCAATGGACAAGGGAGATCGTCCGTTTACTGCAGTGGCAAGCCGTTCGCACATGTCGCCGGAAACGGAAGCTTTCGTTGCTGAACTCCGAAAGGTTCATGGAGAGGTGGCTTTGATTTCGAAGGGGTCTTCCCTCAAGCTCTGCATGGTGGCCGAGGGCAAGGCCGATTGCTATCCTCGGTTTGCGCCGACCATGGAATGGGATACCGCAGCGGGTCAGGCCATTTGCATGGCGGCAGGGTTCGACGTGGTCGACCAGAACACAGGAAAGACCATGCAGTACAACCGGAAAGACTTGCTCAACGCTTGGTTTCTGGTCCAGTAAGTCGTCCAAGCAGGGTGGCAGACGATCTTCACCCATGGGGCCAGCGTAAAAAGGCAAAAACAACAAGGCCGCCCCGAGGGGCGGCCTTGCAGATTTGTTCTGTGAACGTGAATCAGTGCTTGAGCACGGACTTCACGGCACGTTGGCCTTCGGCCTCGATCACGACCATGAACACACCGCTCTCGAGGGTGGACAGGTCGATGCTGTTCGATGGGTTGGTGGTGTCCATGCGGACCCGGCCCTGAGCGTCGAGCACTTGAATGCGGTCAACCGCAATGCCATTCCAACGGAGCAAGTCCGTGGTGGGGTTCGGGTACACCTCGAAGAGGTCCGACAAGTTCACGGATTCTACCCCTGTAGGGAGGCTCAACGCTGCGTCAATCACGTGTACCACACCATTGTCGGCGACCAAGTCGGCAACAATCACATTGGCATTGTTGATCATGACACCCATGCCGTCGATGGTCACTTCCACGTCGCCGCCCTGAAGGGTGGTCACGAGCTGGCCATCGCTCAAGTCAGTGCTGAGCGCAGCGGCACCCGCCACGTGGTACAACAGCAAGTCCGCCAAAGCACCTGTGGGGTCGGCGAGCAATCCTTCCAATGCACCTGCTGGCAGGGCTGCAAACGCCGCGTCGGTTGGAGCGAATACAGTAAATGGACCTTCACCTGAGAGGTCGTCGTCCAGTCCAGCAGCGATCACTGCGGTTTCGAGAACCGTGTGGTCTGGGCTGTTGACGATGATCTCTACAACCGTAGCAGGCTGAGGTGCTGGTGGCAAGAGGACAGCGTCGATGACATGGACTACACCATTGGCGCCAACGAGGTCCGCCACAATGACGGTGGCGTCGTTGATCATCACTGTACCATCCATGATGGACACGGTCACGTCTCCTCCGTTCAGGGTGGTGATGACTTGACCGTCACTCAGGTCGGTGCTCATCACACTGTCTCCGGCAACGTGGTAAGTCAAAATGGCGCTCAACGCCTCATTGTCGAGCAACAAGGAAAGGAGTGTCATCGGATCCACTGCGTCAAATGCCGCATCAGTAGGTGCAAACACTGTAAACGGGCCTGTTCCGGAGAGGACCACATCCAAATCAGTGCTGTCCAGGACAGCCGCCAAAACGGTGTGGTCTGGGCTGTTGGCAATGATGTCTGCCACTGTAGGGGTAACTTCTGGGGTGGGTGGGAGCAAGACGGCATCAATTACGTGCACGACACCATTGTCGGCAGAGATGTCAGCTACGGTCACCGTGGCCTCGTTGACCATGACAGTTCCATCCATGATGGAAATGGTCACGTCTTCACCGAGCAAGGTGGTCACTACTTGTCCGTCTTCTAAGTCTGTGCTGAGTGCAGTCGCATTCACTACGTGATAGAGCAAAATGTCGCCGAGTCCATCGAGTGCGAGCAGATCTTCTGCCGTGATTTCGAGCGCTTCTACCAACGCTGTGATGGCGGCGTCGGTTGGTGCGAAGACAGTAAACGGTCCTTCTGCATTCAGCGCATCAACAAGACCAGCGGCACCCACAGCAGCTTCAAGCAAAGTGTGGTCTTCACTGTTAACGATGACGTCAACGACAGTGTTGGTTTCAGGAGTGGGAGGCAACAGCACGGCGTCGATGACGTGTACAATGCCGTTGTCGGCTTCGATGTCGGCTACCGTTACCGTAGCGTCGTTCACCATAACAGTGCCATCCATGATGCTGATGGTCACATCGGAGCCCAACATGGTGGTCACCATTTGTCCATCGCTCAAGCTTGAGCTGGCGGCAGAAGCCTGCACAACATGGTACAACAGAATGTCTGCGAGGTTCGGCAGTGCGAGCAAGTCGTCCGTGGTAATTTCCAATGCTTCGATCAACGTTGTAAAGGCAGCGTCAGTTGGAGCAAACACTGTGAATGGACCTTCTCCTGAGAGGGCCCCTGCCAAATCGGCTTCAATAACCGCGGCTTCAAGAAGCGTGTGGTCTTCACTGTTTACGACAACATCGACCACGGTGGTCTGAGCTGTGAGAAGGGTCCCGAGCAAGAGCAAGGGCATCAAAAGGGTATGCTTTAGCATGTTTGAGGTTTGTGTGATTGAAAAAAGGGAACAGGTTCCTTTTTGCTTTGTTCGGACCTCCTGCTCATTTTTAATTCAATCTCCCCAATCCCAGAATTGATTTTGTGTCAACTCAAGGGGCAATCACACCGCGTCTTGATCGCAGATGGACCGCAGAAGTGTCTCAGCTTCAGCGAAGAAAGTGCGGCCTCGGTCACGTGCATACCACAGTTGGATTTGCACAGCCATGTCTTGTTTCGACAGCGGGTCAGGTTGGCTTTTGTTGGCGGAGACCACCTGTTGCAATGCTTGTGGCCGGGCCCCCCAATGTCCCAAGACCTCACCAGACCCGTTGGAAATAACCCAAAGCGGAATGGATTTTGACCCTCCCGTCAGGAAGTCGTCAATGAGGAGCGGCGGCGAATCCCTCAGCATCCAGTGGATGGAGATGCCAGCTTGTTTGGCCATGGCCGCCATCAAAGGGCCAGTTTGAGCTGCGTCTCCGCACCAGCTTTCTGTGATCACGGTCCAGTGCAATTTCCCCACGGCTTGGGTTTGCAGCAAGGCCAATAGTGAGGCTGGAATTTTGCTGGTTTTGGACACCCTCCGCATGCGCACAGCATTGAGCGCCGTGAATTCCACGAGGGAGGAGGGCGCGTCTCCGCTGCTGTGACGGCCTTGGTCTACCCAGCCCTTAAAGGCCGTCTCATAGGCATCTCCGAGGATGGCTCCTGGCCGTCCGTTTGCCCACCAAGTGGACCAAATGTTGCGTGTCATGTTGCGGTTGCGGCTTGAATTTTATGCCCGGTCGGACAACCAAGCTTCTGCAGCCACCCGTCCGGAGCGCATGGCCGCGTCCAGCGAAGGTGCGGCCGTAAAATCTCCTGCGGCGTAGGTATTGTCGGATAATCTTGAATCGTGCAATGCAGATCGTACGTCTGAGAAAATCGGGAGCGCCTTATGAATGTGCTTGGACCACAGGACCCGATTGGGTGTGAGTCCTGCACGCTTTAAATCCTCGCGTATGGCTTGTATCCAGTCATCAAAACCCAATTGATTGGTTGCTCTGACTGCCGTCACGTTCAACTTCCCATTCCCTTCTGCACCTTGGACATCGGCCATGAAATGCAAGTTGGTCACGGTTTTGGCTTCAGGAATCAAGCCGATGATGGGGTGACCAAATGGGGGTTGTGGGCATTCAAAAACAACGTTCAAGCAGTCGTACCAATGCGAACATGAAAGGTTTGGATGGACGCCGGGAACGGTCACAATTACACCGTCGCCTTCATAGGTTTCGCCACTGGTTGTCGCCACAGCATGGGAGGATATCGATGCGACAGGTGTGTTCAAGTGGATTTCCGTTTTCCGAAGTCGATCGCTCAGTTGCTCTACCAAGGCGCGCATGCCGGCCTTGGGACGAATCACATCGCCCGAGGCGAACATCCGCAGTGTAAAGAGGAATTGAGCAGGCGGCGGGTCTAGACTTCGGTTCAGGAAAATGCCAGAGAAGAATGGGGTGAAGAATCCGTCGATGAAGGCCTTGGATAGCTTTTTTGACTGAAGGAAAGACTGGGTCGAGCCTTTCAGTTTGAGGTCTTGCACCGAAAGGGGATCTTTCCGAAATGACTGGTTCAAAATGGACACCAGCCTCAGGTAGTCTGCGGGAGTTCCGATTCCACTGGTGAGGGTTCGCCACAGCCATTGCGGCCGGCGCCTTGGATCGGCCAATGTGCGCCAACGTCCGCGTTGGAAAACCTTGGCGCCCGGCACAAAGCGCACGGCATCGAGTTGGTCAAAATCCACCCATCGTTGCAACTCGGGGTACGCCGTCAAGAGCACTTGAAACCCGACGTCCACAGGGGTTCCGTCGGACATGTGTTCCGTTTTGAGTCGGCCGCCCAACTCGCTTCCAGCTTCCAATAGCAAGGGAGAATGGCCCGCTTCTTCCAATGCCAGGCAAGCAATGAGCCCCGCGGCTCCGCCTCCAACCACAATGGGGCGTTTATTGGGGTGCATCGTAGGTTTTACTGGAATCGCCCACCATGTCTTGCAAGTCCGAAAGTTCTTGTGCGGTAAAGTCACGCCACTCGCCAAGGGGCAAGTCCAGGTTCATGTGCATGATGCGCATTCTTTTCAAGCGGACCACATTGTATCCTAGATGTTCGCACATGCGGCGAATTTGGCGGTTCAAGCCCTGGGTCAAAACGATGCGAAACTGTCGAGGCGCCGTCTGTACCACCTCACAGCGCCGCGTGACGGTGTCCAAAATGGGCACACCGCCAGCCATGTCCTCCACAAACGAACCGCGAATGGGGCGGTCCACAGTCACGTGGTACTCTTTTTCGTGGTGGTTTCTGGCCCGGAGAATTTTGTTGACGATGTCCCCGTCACTGGTCAAGAAAATCAGGCCTTCCGAGGGCTTGTCGAGTCGGCCAACCGGAAAGATGCGTCGAGGGTGTCCGATGGCATCGATGATGTTGTCCTTTTCTCTCTTTTGATCCGTTGTGCAAACAATGCCCACGGGTTTGTGGTAGGCGATGTACACATGATCTTCCGCTTTGGTGGGTTGGCCCACCTGCTGCCCGTCGACCTCGACCGTGTCTCCCGGCATCACTTTGGTTCCCAATTCGGGAACTTGACCGTTGATCTTGATGCGGCCCAGCTCGAGCAATTTGTCGGCGGCTCTGCGAGAGCAGTGTCCCACCTCACTCAAGTACTTGTTGATTCGAATTCCTTCTGACACAGCACAAAGAAACCGCATTGCACAATGTGTCCGTCGAATAATCCGAGGTTGGGGCATGCAATGCGCCGGAAGTCGAAGGAATTGTCTTCTCGTTGCGCTTCGAATCAAGCGACAAACGGGCAGGTTGTGCAAGGGCAAAATTTCATTCGCCTTCTGCGAATTTGTTAGTCCGCTTTGATGAGTTGAAAGCGGCTGCCGTCTCTGAGTACCACTGAATACCAGCCCGAGGGGTGGTCGGTCAGGCAGACGCCCTTGGCGGAGGCAAATTGGGCCACAGGTTGCCCCAATCGGTTGAGCACAGCACCGTCTGAGGCTGCCCCTGTCCATCGCACGCATCCGCGGGTCGGATTGGGGCCAAATTGGCGGGCCTTCATGGCTTGGTCTGGACCGTCGACGTCGAAGACAATGGCGTAATTGTTGGAGTAGTCCGCTGTGGGTGTGGCAAACCAGACCCAATAGTCTTCCCCGTCAGGGAGGCGGCCGAGGCTAATGTCCTGCTCGGATAAGCCAAAGGGAAAAAAGTCCAAAATGACCCAAATTCCGGCAGCTTCATTCCATTCAGTGAGGGCCAGTTCATCGCCTGAAGAAGACAGCGTGAATGGAGCGTGGAGTTCGCCTTGTTCGGGGTCGTTGTCGAGCCAGTAAAAGGCCCAGTCTCCCGCTGCGAGGTCGCCCTCCGGCAAAGCGTATTTGCCGGGGTTGCTCAGGTTGTCGGTTAAGTACTTGCCGCCCAAGGCCACCGATGTGTTGCCCGCGTTGAACAGCTCTGCCCAATCGTCAAACTCACCAAAACCGTCCGATACATTGTTGGCGTTGGCGCTCATGAGTTCATTGATGACCAAGTTGGTCGGGGACATTCCCACGGTGACCGTTTTGGGCGCACAGGGAAGCCACCGTTCCAGTCCACTTGAGCTGGTGGCTTGGACTTGGTAGTCGACTGTGACCCAATTGTAGGGGATGTCCACTTTGATGCCCCATGTGCCATCTCCGGCTTGACGGTCGCCATGTTCTCCGTCATCAAACATGGGATAGGCTTGCGCACCAGAGCCGGCATCGATCCAAAGCGTTGCCTCTAAGTTGTCTCCACCAGCGTCGAGGATGGCGCGGACCCGGAGTGAATCCAAAACGGGGGCGTTGTCTTCCAATTCATGCGCCACCAGAATCGGCGTTTCTGCGTCCATTTGGGCATTCAGGGAGGTCAGACGGGCATCGAGCCAGGGTGCGATTCCATATTCCACGTGTTCGCCCCAAGCGTAGTCAATGGCGTAGGCAAAGGCGGTAAAGTCAAACCCGAATGACAGTGGGTAATAGGCATCCGTTTGCACTTCTGAGCTGATCACGCTGGCCTGCGTTTCTAGAAAATTCAGGACGGAGTCGGGGTGGGCATAGCGACCGGCCACCTCTCGCAAGTAGTGGGTGTACCAATCCCGGTATTCCGGCACAGCCATGAGTCGGTCGTACAACGGTCGCTCTTCCGTGGCCCATGCATAAGGATCGCGCTCCTCCCACTCTTGGTTGACCCAGTCAATGCCCCAGGTGTTGTCCAGGTCGTAGGCGATGTAATCGAAAAGGCCAGTTTGCGGATTGTGATAGAGATAGAAGTTGTTTTTGTTGCCTGCGTATCCATCCCAATTGCCACTGATCACATCCACTGCCATGACCTTGAGGTAGTCTGCTACGTTGAATACCTGTTCGATGGCGCAGGGGAAATCGGCTTCAGGGGTGTTGTTGAGGATGTCGATGAAGGCTGCGATATCGGTGTAGTCGTCCGCTTCCTTGTTGGTCTTGAGGTCGTAAGCCCGGCGGCCATTGTTTTCGAATTTGTAGAGTTCGGGGTCGTCACCGATAAAATCGAGTTGGGCTGGCCAAAGGCATTTGTAGAAGTTGCCTTTGTCTTTGTCGTAATACTCCTCCACAAACTCCTCGTCGAAGTGCTCCGTGTTGACGTAAACCCCCATATTCTCTCCGTTAATGGTCACCTTGGAGAAGCCCGTTCGCGCTCCGGTCAGGCCCATTTTCCGAAGAATGTTCCAGCTTAAGGCAGCCCTTAGTACCGAGGGGTCATTTTGATTGGCGTTGAGGTTGATTTTCTCCAAATCGGCAAACTTCTGCCCTGGGATGAAGGCGTTCAGGTCAATTTTGAAGCTCTTCTTGGGCGACATGACGGAAGTGTTGCCACGAAGCCGAATGCCGAGCGTGTTGATGATCGTATCGAGCCCTGCAGAAATAAATTGCAGTTCGGCTGGAAAGACGTTTGAAGACGCATATTCTAAGTCGCCGTTCAGCATGGCTTCGGCACTGTCCGCGTCCATTGTGATGTGGAAGGTGGTCACCTCCCCCTGAGCAAATACAGGTTCAAATGGGGGAATGTCCGTTTGGGCTGAACTCCAAAAGCCGGTCAAGACGAACGCCAACGCGCTGAATCGGGACAACAGGGAAGGAAGATTTTGCACGATGCAAAACTAAACCTTCGCCACGACCACTCCTCCTGTGCGGGTCACATAGGAGAATCCTCTCTGAATGGTCAGCGCTGGCTTAAGCACCGACGTTTTGGCGAACGGCAGCTTGTTCGCTCAAGGAGCGCACGTTGGGGTCGTAATGTGATGAAGGACGTTGGTCCAAAGTCGACAGAGGTTTGCGCCGAGATGGAGGGAAGGTGCGGCGCCCGGCGACGTTGACTTTCTCCTTGACTTGTCCGACACGTCGCTCACACTCAAAGCGGCAAAATCAGACCCTTTCTAAAAGGGTGGGCGCTATTGTGAAGCGGATTTCTGTGCCTTTGCCCAAGGCGGATTGAATCGAAGTTGAACCTCCATGATTGAGTACGATGCGGTTGACAAGGAACAATCCAACCCCTGTGCTGGCTTGGCCAGAAGGGCCAGTTTGAAAGGGTTCTAAGGCCCGGTCCGCGAGTGCTTGACTCATTCCAATTCCGTTGTCGGCAACGGAAAACACCCAGCCGCCATTGGCGTTGCCTTTGCAAGAGATGTTGACCCACCTCGGGCCATCAGGTCTTCCGTACTTCAGGGCGTTTTCAATCAAGTTTTGGAAAATGGACCGCATGCCAGTGGGCTCGGCCAAGATTGTGGGCAGTGAACCGAGGATGTTCACTTCTCCCTCGAGACTTTGGATTTTGCATCGGTAATCGTGACAGATGTCCGCGACAATTTGGTTCAAGTCTACAGGCACTTTTTGCTCTTGGCCTTTCACCATTGTTCTGGACAAAGTCTCAATCATGGTTTGCGCACGGTTGGCACTTTCTATGAGCCAAGAGCACAATTGAGAAGAAGAAACGCCGGCCGATGAGTTGTCCTCGGCCAACATGCGAGCGCAATTGGCCAAGTTGCGAATGGGCTCTTTGAGGTCGTGCGCCATGCGAATGGAAAACCATCGACCCTGATCGTCATTCTCAACCGAGGGTGCAGCGCAAATGGCTTCTTGACTGGGGTTGAATGGGACCATAAACGAAATGAGTTTTGGCGAATCTAAATGTTCGTCTCGTCGACCAAAACGGAGGTGGTTTCATGGCGGTGTGAAAACGGAGTCTATAGTGGAGTTAAATGGCTGTTTGTCAGCAGTTTGATTCTGAATAATCGAAGGGGATGGTTCTTCTGTAGGAAGCGGCCGACCTGTTGTGGGACACAGAGGTTAAAAATGTGAGGACGTGCGCTTTATCGCGGTGTAACTTCTCTGCCGAACCAACGTAAACCCTGCGTGCGCGGCCCAAAAACATATGACACTCTGGTTTTGGAGGGTGGAAGCCTTCGTTGTGCATTTACAGCGGGTGTTCTCGATGCGTTTGCAGCGGTTGGATACAATCCATTTCGTCGTTGCGTTGCGGTCTCTGCAGGGGCCATGGCGCTCACCAGTTTCTTGTCGGGCCAGCGAAAGCATTTCATTGATGTAGCCACAGACGTGGCAGAAGACGGTCAGTTTATTCGCCTCATGTCGGCTTTAAGCGAAGAAGGGGTCATGAATTTGGCCCATCTCTTTGACCATGTTCGGCGGCATCGTCCCTTGGACTTGGAGGCGGCCGCTCACAATGCACGACGGTCTCAAATTCGGTTTGTGACCACAGATTACGACACCGGCAAACCGCTTTATTTGAATCCAGTGGCTGGGGACTGGTTGCGCATACTGTGGGCGTCGGCCACGTTGCCCATGGTAACGCGTGGCAGAATTAAAGTTGGGGGGAAGTGGATGTTCGATGGCGGCATTTCGGACGCGTTGCCTTTAGACGCTGCCATCGAAATGGGGGCAAAAAACATTTTGGTTGTTCGAACCCGGCCTTCAGGTGACCATTACGAGCAAAGCTGGATGGATGTTTTTGCCACGTATTGGTACAAAGAGAATCCTGCGATTGTGGACTTGTACGAGAATGGCCACCACCACTATAATCGTGTTGTCGATCGTTTGAAGACGAGGGGCGAAGGCAAAGTGTCATGGCATGAGATTGCCCCGTTGAGTCCACTCCGTTCGGAGGGTTTTCGGGTCCAAAAAGAAGATTTGCTCGCGGATTACCACCATGGTTTATCTCGTGCGCTTGACTGGTTTTCCGGTGAGGAAGAGCAGTGAAAACAGCCGTTTCGGACGATTGCGCGCAGGGTTGGGGATATTGCGGGTATAAGTGGAATCGCAAGGGTGGCTTTCGCCGTCTACATTTGCACCGATTCACTACTACCAAAATCATGCGCAAGCTGTTCTTCTTGGCCATTGCGGCCCTCTCCACTTCGGCCATCACCGCCCAGTGCAACGAACTTTTCATTTCTGAATACATCGAAGGATGGTCCAACAACAAGGCCATTGAAGTATTCAACCCCACTGGCGATGCCGTGGATCTGTCTGATTACCGCTTGGAGCGGTACTCCAATGGTGCAACTGCAGCTCAGGACAACCAGAAGGTAGACTTGAGCGGAACCATCGCCTCCGGTCAGGCCATGGTTTTTGTTTTGGACAAGCAAGACCCAGATGGGGTCGATTTCGAAGCCCCGGTTTGGGATGAACTCGCAGAAGTTGCAGACGTTTGGCTCTGTCCTGTTTATGAGGAGAACAACACCATGTACTTCAATGGCAACGACGCCATGGTTTTGCGTAAAATCTCCACCAACTCGCCGGTCGACATTTTTGGCCGCATTGGGGAAGACCCCGGTTCAGCAGGTTGGAGCGAGGTAACCCAAAACCACACTTTGGTGCGTAAAGCTGCGGTTACAGGCGGAGACACCGATGCCATTAACGAGTTCGACGTTTTTGCCGAGTGGGATTCACTCCTTGTCAACACCTTCGATCAGCTTGGAACCCACGCTTGCGATTGCGTGACGTCTGTTGTGGAAGAAGACCGTGCGGACCTCCGCACCTTCCCGAACCCTTTCACAAGCCAGCTGGAAGTCACCATGTCCACGCCGATGCGCGAGGTCATTATCCGCAACATGACTGGGGTTGAGGTGCGCCGGATGAACGTCAACAGTGCAGTTCGCTTGTCTTTGGACATGTCCGACGTGGCCACGGGCGCTTACTTGGTTGAGATCCTCACCACAGACGGCCGTGCCTTCTTCCGGAAGGCGGTCAAGCACTGATTCCTCTCGGTCTCATGATGAATCGTTTCTTCTTGTTGGTTGTGGCTTTGGTCACAACTGCACAGCTCTTCGCGCAAAATTGTGCGGTGTCAGGAACCGTTGAAGATGGCCTTTCTGGGGAGCCCTTGATTGGCGCTTACGTTCAGTCTGGAAGCCAGATTACCGCCACTGACATCGATGGTCGATTTCAGATGACATTGCCCAAGGGCGAGGCGGAGTTGTCCGTGTCGTACATCGGGTACGCAGCGAAAGTGCAAACGGTTCAATTGAATGGGGCTGAGTATAGCCTTCGGGTCAAGCTCGAGTCACTCGTGATGGAAGCTGCGGTTGTGGCTGCGGATTTGGCGATTGACAGAAAGACACCTGTGGCGTTCACCAATGTTCTTCCGGCTCAAATCCAGGAGGAGCTTGCAGGTCGAGACTTGCCATTGATCCTCAACTCAACGCCAGGGGTCTACGCGACTCAACAAGGAGGGGGTGATGGCGATGCACGCGTGACCATTCGTGGATTCGATCAAACGAATTTGGCGGTGATGGTCGACGGTGTCCCCATGAATGACATGGAGAATGGCTGGGTTTACTGGAGCAACTGGGCCGGTTTGGACTTGGTGGTGAGAACCACCCAAGTGCAGCGAGGACTGGGGTCAAGTAAATTGGCGATTCCTTCGGTAGGGGGCACAATCAACATTTTGACAGGGGGAGACGAGAGCGGCAATGGCTCTCTCACCTTCTTGTCGGAATTGGGCAACTACGGGTACACGAGAAACAGTCTTGCGGGTGTTTTCGGGAGCCAAGAAAAAGGCTTCATCCACTTTGTTGGGTCTTACAAAAACAACCAGGGCTTTGCCGAAGGGTTGGAATCCAAGGCCTATGCCTACTATCTGAAGGCGCGCAAAACGATGGGCAACCACAACTTGAGCTTCACGGCTTTTGGTGCGCCACAGCGTCACGGGCAACGCGCCTACAAGATGCAGGTGTACGAGTTTGACTCCAGTCTGGCGGAGCAGCTCACAGATGCGCAAGGGCAAACGGAACTGCAGGGCGTGATTTCAGGTTTGGACGAAAATGCCATTGTATCGCGAGGTCGCGGATTCAATGAGTTCCTGGTCAACTACGATGAGGTCTACTACGATTACAACGAAGAGACCGGACAAGTGGACACCACGTTCGGCGACTCACGACGCTACAACTCAAGACAGAACGCCTATTTCAAGCCCATTTTCACACTCCGAGATGTGTGGAGCATCAGTGAAAAGTCGTCTCTAATCACCACAGCTTACGCGAGTTTTGGAAAAGGCGGTGGAGAAGCGCTCAACAGTACCCCTGGCGCTCGACTGTCCGATGGGACGGTGGACTTGCAAGGCACTTGGAATGCACACCAATTGTTTGAGTTTGGCCCGAACGGCCTCAATGTGGACGAGAACGGAGAGCGCAAAGGCTCGAATTTCATTCGGATCGCACACAACGATCACCGTTGGTTTGGGGCGCTGTCCAATTACTCTACCCAAGTCTCAAAGGAGTTGAACTTTAGCACAGGATTAGACGTCCGCCATTACACCGGAAGTCACTATCGCACCATTGGAGACATGTTTGGCGCGGATTACTACGACGCCCCAAATGACCGTCGCGATCAGAACGCCGACTTCGATACACCGCTCCGAGAAGGCGACAAGTACTACTACCACGACGATGGTCAAGTGGCTTGGGCTGGAACCTATTTCCAATTGGAGCTGGACAAGTACAACTATTCGGCCTTCATTAACGTGTCGGGTGCGCAAAGCGGTTACCGGGGCATTGACTATTTCCGGCCGAATGTGGTGACGTTGAACGACACCACTTACGAGGTGCGGTCCACCGACGAGTGGCGCGTGCTTGGAACGTCCGATTGGTCGACTGGCGCCCTGTCCGACGGAACCGTCTTAACCGCAGACAATCCAGGGTTGGAAACGTACTCCACGGAATGGCAGATGTTGAACAGTGCCACCATCAAAGCGGGCGGCAGCTACAACATCAATGAGTGGATGAACGCTTACACCAACGTTGGTTACTTGAACCGGGCCCCGCTCTTTAACTCGGTCTTCGACATCAACAACAACGTCATCGACGGGTATGAGAATCAATACGTGAAAGCTGTTGAGGTGGGACTGAAGTATGCCAAAGGGCGCTTCGCCACGAACGTCAATGCTTACCGCACCGGCTGGGAGAACAAAGCGGTGAACCGATTCTACGGGGTGTCAAACCTGTGGCAGGATTCCAACTTATCGGTCTATGCCGATACGTCGAATGCAGAGGGGCGCCAAGATTTGCTGGTGCTGGCCGAGGATGACCGCCTCATCGAGGACGTTGACTGGGCGACAGAAAGCACCAACATCATTGAGAATGTAGACCGGAACTTGGGCTACAACCTGCTCAATGCCGATGCAGTCCACTCCGGGGTGGAGTGGGATTTCGCCTATGACGTGACCGACAAGTTGGACGTTCAGGGCGTCTTCTCCGCGGGAAACTGGCGCTGGACAAGCAATGAGCGTGTGGAGTTGGTGAACAGCAATACCAACGACTTCATTACCCGCCTTTCGGATGGCGCCATCGCCGACACCTTGGTGAATCTAGACGGAGTCAAAGTGGGCGACGCTGCCCAACGGCAGATTTCAGCTTCGATCAGCTATCGTCCCAAAAGAGGCACGTACCTCTCCATTCGGAACACTTGGTTTTGGCAGCATTACGCCAACTTTTCTCCTGGCGACGTCATTACCGGAGGCGCGCCAAAAGATGTGTGGGTCACCCCAGCCTATGATCTGCTCAACATCAACGCGGGAACGGCATTCGATGTTTCGGACAACGCCTTGTTGCGGATTCGATTGAGCGTCACCAACGTGTTCAATTCGCTGTACATCGCCGACGCGACCAACAATTCTCAATATGCCCCCAATCCCTACGGTCTGGAGGGGGGGAGCGGCCGAGCCGAAGTCTTTGTGGGGCCGCCCCGCATGGTTCGTCTGAGTGCCGTACTCGAGCTGAAAGGCCTTCAAAACCGTTGAACATCATGAACCTTCGTCTTCTTCTATCTGCTGCTGTTTTGACAGTGGCCCTCGGCGCTTCAGCGCAAGACAACATTTTGGACATGCGCACCAACTTTGCAGTTGGTGATGTGGTCACCATTACGGGTGTCGTGACCAGTGACGACAACTTGGGCTCCGTTCGTTACATGCAAGATGCCACAGCAGGCATCGCATTGTACCCTGGGGCTGACTGGTCTGATTGGGACGCAACGCCTGCCATTGGCGACTCTCTTACTGTTACCGGTGAGATTACGGAATACAATGGCCTTCTCGAGGTGGGGCCCAATCTCACGGCGGTCACCTTCGAAGGAGCAGGGGTCTTGCCCACGCCTCAGATCATCGGTGCTGGATCTATGGATGAGTCTCTCGAAGGGGAACTCGTCCAAGTCAATGGCGCCACCTTTCCACTGGCGGGCCAAGAGATCACCGGGAACAACACCTATGACTTTACGGCAGACGGGGAGACAGGCATCATCTACGTGCGGACCAGCAATAGCCTGGCAGGGGAGACCTTGACGGGGTGTGCGGTGGACCTCGTGGGCATCGTGTCTCAATTCTCTTTTGACGGCTTTGGGGGCTACCAGCTCTTGCCGAGAGGGCCTCAGGATTTGATTCCAGCATCGGGCATTTGCTACACCTCGCCCGTGGTGCAGTCGAACATGACGGCCTCTAGTTTTACGCTTTCTTGGTCCACGGACTTGGCGTCAGATGGCGTGATTGAGTACGGTCTCACCGAAGCCTTGGGAGAGACGGCAACAGCAGCCACAGGCGCCTCAAATCACAGCGCGGATTTGACCGGCCTCGAGCCAGGACAGATTTACTATGCTCGGGCCATCTCGACGTTGCCGAGTGGAGAAAGTGCCGCCTCTCCCATTCGTCCTTACGCTACAGTTTCTGGATCCTCTGGCGACATCCACGTTTATTTCAATGGGGCGGTCGACACCAGTGTGGCCATCGACGAGGAGGCCCTCTCTCTGGGCACTGACATGAACGACACTGTGGCAGCTTGGATCACTTCTGCGCAGCACACGTTGGATGTGGCAGCTTACAACTTCAACGACCAAACCTTGGAGGATGCATTCAATACTGCAGCAGCCAATGGCGTAGAAATTCGGTGGATATACGAAGGTCAAAACGCGAACATTGGTCTAGGTAGCCTCGATGCTTCGATTGTGACGCATCCGCGCACAGACGGTGAGGGCAGTGGCATGCACAATAAGTTCATCATTGGGGATGCAGAGTACACGGAAGAGGCTTTTGTCCTCACGGGTTCAACCAATTTGACCACGGGCAATCTGGTTCAAGACCTCAACAACGTGATCATTTTTGAGGATCAAAGTTTGGCCCGCGCCTACACCTTGGAGTTTGAAGAGATGTGGGGAGCAGAAGGCATGGAGCCAGACGCGTCCAATGCCAAGTTCGGTCCAGACAAGACGTGGAACACTCCTTCCTCCTTCTTGATCGGGGGCACGGAAGTCGAGCTGTACTTCTCACCTTCGGACGGCACAACCAATGCCATTCGTGAAGAAATCGAAGCCGCAGATTCAGAGTTTGCTTTTGCATTGCTTACCCTGACCCGCGATGATCTGGGTGAAGCCATCGCCACGTTGGGGGAGAGCTTTTTCGTCAACCCTGTGGGTGCCATTGAGCAAGTCAACACAACAGGAAGCGAATATGAAAGCCTGCTTTCGGCGGGAGTGCAGGTACATGCACATGACATCAGTGGTGACTTGCACCACAAGTACGCCATTGTGGATTTTGCGAGCCCCTCGTTTGACCCGGTGGTGATCACAGGCTCGCACAACTGGTCGTCTACGGCCGAGAATGTGAACGACGAAAACACAGTCATTGTTCATGATGCGCGCATTGCCAACTTGTACCACCAAGAGTTCCGCGCCATTTTGATTTCTCTTGGTGTAGTTCAGTCTACAGAAGACTTTGAAGGAAAGGTTCAGTGTGTTCTTTATCCGAATCCCGCTCAAGACATTTTGTCTGTAGAATGGCTCGCGAATGGCACTCCAAGTGTGCTTAGCCTGCGCGACATGTCTGGCCGTGTGGTTCTAGAGGAGCGGCTTCAGGCCGGTGTGAGTCGCATTTCCCTTCAGGGGGTAGCCAGTGGTGTCTACGTAGCCTCCATTGATGGAAAGGGCCTCCCTACACGTTTGGTTGTAGAGTAAGAATTTCAGCGGCCTCGGGTCGTTTTGATTGAAGAAAAAGGGGGCTACGGCCCCCTTTTTTGTGGGTGCGTTTTCGGGGCGTCTTGAATTCAAATGCTGCCAAGGTCAAAAGCGCGGCGATGGTGTCGTGAAGAAGCAGGGAGCAGGGAAGGGGCGATTGGGCGACTCAAGCTAACTTGCTTCCAAATTCTAAACCCAAAAACATGAAGAAGTGGATTTTTCTCGGGGCCATCGCCCTGTTCGCAACGGTTGAGACTGCAGCCCAAGAGTACAAGGTGGTTACCGTAGTAGAGAGCATTGTTCCCGGTGGACTCGGACGTTCGCGCATCGTTGAGGTCACGGAGTCTGCAGACAGCGACGCGGCTACGACAGAGCGCGTTGATGGAAAGAAGAGCGACCAAGGAAAGGTGAAGCGTGGTGATCAGAAAGTCGGAGGGCTCAAGGAGACTAAGCTTTTGAACTTCTTTAGTGCTGCGGGCATCAACTTTCAAAACATCGCTTCAAATGATGCTTTGATTGCCGATAAGATCAATAAGCTGGTTTCCGGCGGTTGGAGCTTGGAGTTTGTGGTCAGCGGAGTTGAGTCTGACGCTGGTAAGCAGGATGGAAACGGACTGTACGTTACCCGTTTGATTTTCAAGAAATAAAGCTTTTGTGTTGGATGCGTAGATAACATGTTGTCACATGTTCTTCGCGTTGTATATTCGCAACAGCTATCGTCAGAGATGACGATTGGCAAGTAGATTGTTAGGAAGGAAGGGCGCGAAGGCGCCCTTCTCTTTTTGTCGAAAATTTGGAGCCTTAACTTTACCTCATGCGTCAGTTCATTGTCTGTTGTTTCGTGGTTTTTGCTTTCGTTTCGTGCTCCGAGCCTGATCCCATCACGCGATGTGTCGTCGATCGGGTAGAGGTCTTGGAGGTGGACCCAGATTATTTTGATGACACCATCGACGAGGGCGCCCCAGATTTATTCGTTGAATTGAGGGTGTCTGACTCGCAGGCCATTCAGTACACTTCTGGTGTTGCAATGGATGCCGTGTTGCCCGTTAACTTGGATTTTGTGGCAGTGAACATCGAGCTTGAGTCCTTTGATGTGGGCTACGAATTCACTGTTTTTGACGATGACATTGCCACAACACAGGACTTTATCGCCGTTGGATTGCCCTTTAAAGTGGGGGATCACCTGGCAGAAGAGAGGGATGAAGTGGACATCACAGATGGCGCGACCACCATTCGAGTTCATTTGATTTGGTATTGATGGTCGCAGGCATGGAAGGCTTTCCTATATTTGCCCCCCTTTAACGCGCAAGCATGGCGAACCACAAATCGGCCCTTAAGCGAATCCGCTCCAACGAGACCAAGCGTCTCAGCAATCGTTATTACCACAAAACGATGAGGAACGCCCTTCGCAAATTCCGGGCAACCACGGACGAGAAGGAGCTTTCAGCTGACCTTCCAAAAGTCTCATCGATGATCGATCGATTGGCGAAGAAAAACGTCATTCACAAAAACAAAGCGAGCAATCTCAAAAGCTCCTTGGTTCGCCACTTGGCTTCGGTCAAGTCTTAAAGACATTGGCCGCATGGCGGTCACAACAGCATTTTTGAAAGGGCGCTTCGGCGCCCTTTTTTCATTTCGTCTGGTGTCGAAAAGGAACGATTCGAAAATATGAGGCCGCGGGAAAAGGCGTTGGTCTCAGGCATCGGGTCGTTAAGCAATGCTGAATTGCTGGCCATTTTGATTGGCAGTGGTGTGCGTGGACAAGATGCGCTCTCGCAGGCTGAGCAAATGCTCTTGGCCTTCGACAATGATTTGCACGGCTTGGGCCGCAGTTCCATTCTTCGGCTTCGGAGTTTTCATGGCATGGGGGATGCCCGCAGCGCGTGCATTTGTGCGGCAATGGAATTGGGACGTCGAAGAATGCAACAGCCCGAGAGATTGGGCTATAGAATGACAAAGGCGGTCGACATTGTGGAACGGTTTAGACCGAGGTTGATTGACCGATCTGAGGAGGAGTTTTGGGCATTGGCTCTTTCTCGTGCCAACACAGTAATTGCGGATTTGTTGGTGTCCACAGGTGGGCAATCGGGCACAGTTGTCGATCCCAAAATGGTGTTCTCCCAGGCATTGACTGTGCGGGCATCTGCTTTGGTTTTGATCCACAATCATCCCTCGGGAAATCCCCAGCCAAGCGAGTCTGACAAGCAGTTGACAAGGGGTTTGATTAAAGCGGGGAAAGCATTGGATTTGCCGGTTTTGGACCACGTCATAATTGCTGGGATGCGCCACTTTAGCTTTGCAGACAATCGACTGCTATGAAAGACGCACCGGAAAAACGCCTAGGCAATGGAAGCCCCCTTCTGCTGACCGTGGTTGGCGCGCGCCCGCAGTTTATTAAATCAGCCGGTTTAACCCGGGCACTGCAAGGCAGTGATTGGCATCAGTGGTTGCTTCATGCGGGGCAGCATGCGGACGATGACATGGGGCTAGACTTTCTGAGCGAATTGGGTGTTCCCATGCCGGATGCCCGGGTTCGTCCTGCGCAATCGGGCCGGTCACAGCGTCTCGCCGACATGATGCTGGGGGTGACCCACGAGATTCAGCGCGTTCAGCCAACAGCGGTATTGGTGTATGGAGATACCGATGCTACGTTGGCGGGAGCACTGGCAGCGCACCATGCGAAAGTGCCTCTGGTCCATGTGGAGGCAGGCTTGCGCAGTGGGGACAGGGAGATGCCTGAAGAGCACAATCGCTTACTCACTGACCAGCTTTCGGATGTGTTGTGTACGACTGGGCCAGGCGCGACGGCGCAGCTCAGAAAAGAGGATGTGGCAGCGGATCGAATTGTAGAGGTTGGAGATGTGATGTTGGATGTGGCTTTGGCGGCGAAAGAGCGGGTTCAGGAGCGGTACCCGATGATGTGGCCTCAGGAAGGGAGCCCGGTATTGACAGTAACCATGCACCGGCCCGCAACCGTGGATTCTCGCGAGAAGTTGCAAGGCGCACTGGTTGCATTGGACTTGTGGTCCCAACAGACCGGTGGTTGCGTCTATTTCCCCATTCATCCCCGGACGAGAAAGAACATCGAGCGGTTCAATTTGACAATGCCAGAGTCGATTATCGATCCTGGACCGCTTTCATACTTGGACATGCAGGCTGCATTGTACCATGCCCATGGCGTGCTTACGGATTCAGGTGGATTGCAAAAGGAGGCCTGGTTCCAAGGCACACAGGCCGTCATCTTGCGGAACACCACGGAATGGAGAGAGTTGCTCGAGTTGGGGGTATCTGAATTGTTCGACCCGGAGCAATTGAATACTCCAGCCGGATCTGCCGCATTGGTGGACCGGTTGACGCACCGGCGGGACATCCCTTCTGTTGAAGGGTCGGGATTGTTTGGCGAGGGCTTGGCCTCTCGACGCATTTTAGAGGCCCTTTCGCGGTTCTTGAAATAATGGAGCTTTCAAGTCAGTCAACGGATATGATCCGCATTCATGCACCCGGCAGGACCGCTCGTCATCAGGCGGCTTTTGAGTGGGTGTTGACCTCGGTGTTGGCCTTGGAGTGGACTTGGGAGGACAATTTGGATCGCTACTTGAACAACGACAACGGCATTCGCTGTCATTATGGTGCCACTCCTGATTTACCCGGCATTGGTTTTCCTGCCGAAGGTTTGCTCTCTCAGCTGGGCGAGAAAAGGCCACTTCCACCGGAAGTTGTAGGTGCACATGCCGATTTGTTTGCTGCTGTTTTTTGGATGGGAAGTCGCATGGAAGAGCACCTGCCCAATGCCAGTAGAGACGTCCATGGTCGGTTTGATCCAATGGATTCTGTCCCCTTTAAAAAGGGCTGGTTGGGCCAACCCATTTGCGAAACGTGGGCGTTTGTCATTGGACGGCGATTGTTGGGAGAGCAGATGTGGAAGGGGCATGCAGCGAAATTGAAGTCCGCGTATAGGGTAGAGGCCACATTGGACGTCGACAGCGCCTACGCGTTTTTAGGCAAGGGTGTAATGAGGACGGGAGGCGCGGCGGTTCGAGATGTGCTCCGTTTTAATGGCCGTCATCTGACCAGACGACTGTCCACCCTCATGGGCAAGCAGGCCGACCCTTATGACACATACGACATGGCATCCCGTTGGCACAAGGAGTTCGGACTTGACGTCCGGTGGTTCTTTTTGCTTGCTCGATTTGGGTCCCATGACAAGGGGCTGCCAGCATCCAGTCCTCGATTGGCCCGCTTGATGCGCAGTTTGGAAGAGGACCAAGGCGATCAAGTGCACTGGCATCCCGGGTATGCATCTGCGTTCAATGGCGACGCCCTGCGCGAAGAGTATACGTCTTTTGAGAACATTATGGGGCGACCACCTGTGGCGTCTCGACAGCATTATTTGAGGCTGGAATTGTCCGCATCTCGCCGGCGGTTGTTGGCGCTGGGGATTCGGGAGGACCACACGGAAGGGCACGCGAAATTCGTCGGGTTTCGCGGGGGCTTTGCGCGTCAAAGGCGGTGGTACGATCTAGAGGCCGAGGCCCTCACCGAATTGGAGCTTTTCCCTTTTTCAGCGATGGATGCCACTTTTCTGCGGCACATGAAGGTGCCGCCGGAATCGGTTCCAGAAGAAGTGAGCCAATTGGCCGCGGCTGTTCGGGAGACTGGGGGGCCCATGCGTCTGTTGTGGCACAACGAAAGTTTGGCGCCGGAAGGGCAATGGCAGAAATGGGGTGGTGTTTACCCCGCCGTTCTAAAGGCGTTGTGCTAATGCTGTTTGATCGGGTGTTCCTTTGCAATGTGAGAACATCCAACTCCTTGGCATGGATTTGAGCCTAAGCATCGTTTGGGAAGCACTGGGCTGGATGGCGCTGAGCTTCTTCAAGTTTGTGGTCACACCCACGGCTGCAGTCGCCGCAGGCGTGCCCCCTTGGAGGGTGTTCCTTTATTCTGCGGGCGGTGCAGGTTTGGGTTTGACGCTCATGCGTCCCGCCGCAAAAGCCCTTTTTGAGTGGCGAAGCCGGCGACGAAAAGCGCAAGGGAAAAACACGTTTACCCGCGGAAGACGACGTTTGGTGGGAATTAAACGGCGTTTTGGATTGCTTGGCATTGCGCTCATTGGGGGCGTCATTGGCGTTCCCATTGCTGGGCTCGTTGCGTTCAAGTACTTCGGACATCGGCGGTCCACATTGCCGGTGTTGGTCTTTACCTACGCGGTGTGGAGTGCGCTGCTTACCGTTCTCGCTTCCTTTGTTATGAATTGAGCCCATGTCCAATCGTTCCTTCTTGTTCTTTGATCTCGACCGCACCCTTTGGGATTTTGAGCGCAATTCCCTTGAGACACTCAAAGGATTGTTTGTGGACTTTGAGTTGCGGCGACATGGTGCCGCCAGTTTTGGCGCCTTCAATGCCGTGTATCAAGAAGAAAACGCCAAGTGTTGGGCGGATTACCAACGTGGTACGATGACCAAACAAGTGCTGCGAGGGGAACGTTTTCGTCGTACGCTCCGTCTCCTGGGGATGGATGAGGCGATTTCGGAAGGCCTTGGTCAGCAGTATGTGGCCCGCGGGCCACACCAACGCCATCTATTGGATGGGGCGCTCGATGTGCTGTCTGAGCTTCAGGGTCGAGGCTATCCATTGCACATTCTGACCAATGGGTTCAAGGAAGTTCAGCACATCAAAGTAGACAACAGTGGCATCGGACAATACATTGATGCAGTTTGGACCAGTGATGAATTGGGGCATTTGAAGCCAGCGCTGGCTTGTTTTGAAGGGGCACTGAAAGGCGTGGGTGCTACGCCCGATCAGGCGTGGATGATTGGCGATGACCACGCTGCAGACGTTGTGGGCGCCCATCAAGCTGGTTGGAAGTCCATACACTTTGCCCCAAGCGGCGACACTCCGGCCTCGTCGCCAGCGACGGCGAGTGTTATGGGCTTGAAGGATTTGTTGGCCTTGCTGCCATGATGAGGGTGGGCTTCGGGGTTAAATTGCACCCATGAGCCAGGAGAACGGACCCAAGAAGCCCAAGCTGAACATTGAATTGCCCGAGGAAATCGCGCCGGGCGTTTACTCCAATCTAGCCGTGGTCACGCACAGCCAAACGGAATTCATTATGGATTTCATCCAAGTCATGCCGGGGACACCCAAGGCACAAGTGCGCTCGCGCGTTGTGATGTCTCCGCAGCATGCGAAGCGGGTGATGAAAATGTTGGTGGACAACATCAGCAAGTTCGAAGCGCAGAACGGAACCATTGAAATGTCGGGTCAACCCGAGCCGTCCTTTCCGATGAATTTCGGAGGGCCAACGGGAGAAGCGTAACTCAGTTCCAGTGTGCGCCGCGTGGAGTTACCACGCCAACCACACCACCCCGAATCACCGAAGTGGAGCTGCTGTAGACTGTATTCGAAGCTTTGGAGACAGACTTTGGTAGACTTGCACCCTCGGAGAAGAAGGTGAATTCCTGTGGCCCTCCTTCTTGTTCGAGCGGAGTTCCCAAGGAACGCCTCGGTCCGGCACTCAAGAGTTCATGAAGGGCCAGCATGGCGCGCTCTTTGGAGGCGCCGTGGTCACAGAGAGCGCCAAACAGAGCGGGTCCTACAGCGTGCAAGGCAGCGATGCCCGGGCGCACCATCACAAAGTCTACGTCGTGCTCCTCTGGTGTCCGTGGGCGGTGATCAGACACCACGGTGTCCAGTGTTCCGTCCAATGCGGCTTCGCGCAATCCGTCGCGGTCGATGGCCGTGCGAATGGGAAGGGACAGTTTGAGGTCGCTGTTGAACCCGTCAAGGTCTTCGTCGGTCCAGCACAAATGGTGAACTGTCGTTCCACAGGTCACATGGAGTCCTTGGGCTTTGGCGGCACGGATCACCTCGATGCCGGCTGCGCTAGTCACAACGGGCACGTGAAGATGCCCTCCAGAATACTGGAGGATGTCTAAGTCACGGCGAAGGCGCATCAACTCCGCTTCAACAGACATGCCGGGCAGTCCAAGTCGGGTGCTGATCGCACCTTCGTGCATCATCCCATCGGGTTGGAAGCTTGGGTCGTGGGCCTCGGAAAAAACAGGTCGTCCCAGAGGTGCGAGATATTCCAGTGCCCGACGCAGCAATTCCGGCCGTTCGATGGGGCTGTCGTCGCTAAAGCCGAGTGCTCCCGCTTCCACCATGGCGTGGGCTTCGGTCAGCTGAATGCCTTCGCGTTTGGCGCTGAGCGCACCCAAGGGCAAGGTCCCCGTGACATGGCCTGCGCTACGCAGTTGCAATGCGCGGATGTCCGATGGGTGATCTCTGCAGGGTTGAGTAGAAGCCACTGGGGCCACCCGTGAAAACCCACCTTGGGCGCCAATGGCCAGGCCGCGTTCAATGCCTTCGGCTCGCTCCGTTCCCGGATCTCGAAAATCCACTTGAAGGTCCCACCAACCAGCAAAAGCCACAGCGTCCGCTAGGTTTTTGTCTCCTTGATTTGAATCAAGGTCCTTTTTCGATGCCGGTTCAATGTGCATTGGGGCACCATCCTTTTGCACAATGTCGACCGATTGGCCGTGCAGCGGATGTTCCGGAAGGATCAATCTTGCAACGCGGAATCGGGGCATGAGGAGAGGTTTAGGTAAAGTTCCGAAAAGACCGTCATGGGTCAACAACGGCAGCAGGTTTGGCCGACTTTCGTTTGAGCAGGACCATTTCGAGGAGCAAGAACAGGAGCGCCGATGCAATCAGCCAGAGCCATGCAGGCTGACCTGCATCCATTGTTTTCACAGCCGTCGCCAGGTCTTGGGCATCCGAAGAAATGACCTTGCTGCGCTTCCATCCTGCGGTGATCAAGGCTTGCTGCCAAATTTCTGGAGGCAGCACCTCAAGTTCACTCTCTGCTCGGGCGGGGTTGATGCCCATGGTCATGAGGGTGATCGTGGTGTCCATTCCCAGTGCGGTCTCTCGTGTGCGCACAATGTCGTAGCCTCCTGGCCGGACGTCGCGCAGGGGCAGTTGGATGCGCAGACCGCCTGGAACAGCTTGTGCGGATAGCAAGACCGAAGCGTCGAGTTCTGAGGTGGACCGCAATGCATAACGGTCAGTCGCTTGTGCCCCTGTAGCCGACAGGAAAACGTCGGAATCGGTGCCCGACACGCCGAAGTGCAGGCCCGAAGACGTTGCCGATTCCGCCATTCTGAGTGCAATGGGCACCAAGAGCGCGTGTTGGGCTAGGTTGGTCCATTCGGCGGCCAACGGAGTTGCACTTGTATAGAATCGGCCTTGCCCGTGTTGACCTGCTGTCAAAAATGGACGGCCATCGGAGAAGGACAACAGGTTGCGCTCCCTTCGGCTGGGCTTTTGTCGGTTGTGCCAGCCGCGTGCCGAAGGCAGGTCCACGCGGTTGGGTGAGCGGCTGAAAACCCCTGCGAACAGAGGGTGATTGTGATGCAGCTTGCCAAGACGGGCAGGGGCCGACAAGGTCAACCACTCCCCGAGTGTCCCGGCGCCCAATCCAATCAGCAGTTCATCCCATCCGTCGCCCAAAGATTCGGGTGGGGGGAGTAAAAACAAACTTCGTCCTACCGTGACCGAGCGCAGCAGTGCGTTGACCAAGCCCGAAGAAGGAGATTGAACACCTTGCAAAACCACCAAGTCGGCGTTGTCTAAAAGGTCGTAGTCCAAGGCGGAGGCCGACATGGAGAGCACGTCGTGTAGGGCGGCGTCTCCAAAAAGGCGCTGGAGGGCCACTTGTTCGGCAGCTCCTGCATCTTCTCCCTGAATCAAGACCACACGAACCCGTTCGGCCACTTCGTAACCCAGATGGAGCGCGTCGTCAAACGTCACGGGGGCGTCTTCAGTGCGCACCACAGCATGCACATGACCCGACGTTTCGTGTCGGAACCTTAGGGTGGTGTCGGTGGGCAGTCCTGGCTTTAAGTCGAAGGAGCCGATGGCTGTTTTTCTGCCGTTTATGTCCAGACTCAGCGGAAGGTTGTCCACTGGTTTTGTGGCATCATGGGCCAGCCTTACGTGGAGCACTTCGCTCCGACCGGTCAGGCGCATGGGGGTGTCAAACCAAGCGGAGTCAATGCGGACATTGATTTTGGGCTGGATGGGTTGGGTAACAAACCGGACCGATAAGGAGGAGTCTACGAGTGCGGAAGCCGCGTCGTCAATGCGGTGGCTGGATGCCTGCAGGTCGGTAAACAGATAGGCTGACACGCGCCCGCCATCGGTCTCTGCCAAGACGTCTTTTTGGTAGAGCAAGACATCGCCAACGGGGGGTGATGCGAATCCCGGTTGGATAGAGGAGAGCCGCTCAAGGGCTTCTTCTTTTGTCCGCAACCGGCGGTCTTCGGCATCAAATTCCGAAGTGAAAACATGAAATCGATCGGTGGGGCCATGGGATTCGATCAAGCCAGCTGCCGCCATTTTTGAGGCTTCGAGCAAGGGGCCGTTGGGGCCTTCAAGTTCCATGGAGGGACTGTTGTCGAGGTACAAAGACAACGTGGTGCGGCCATCCTCGGCTTCGCGATCGCTGGCATCAAGAAGCGGCTCGGCAAAGGCCAGAATAATGCAGGCCATGGCGAGCAACCGCATGAGTAAAATCAACCAATGGCGAATTTGGTTTCTGGACCGGCTTTCCTGCTGAACTTCTCGCAGAAATGCGGTTTGAGAAAAGCGCACTTTTCGGTGTCGCCGAAAACTAAACAGGTGAACAATCACCGGAATGGTCAGCGCAAATAGCGACCAAAGGACCTCGGGATGGACAAACTGCATTGTTGTGCGAATTTAGCCATCCAATCGTGCCGAATCCCCGTTCACATAGAAAGTCCGTCCACCAAAAGCGGCGACGTCCAACCCAGGCGAAACTCGAGAGGTGGAAAGTTTGGTTGGATGATGCCGCCGACCGCTTCGAAAGACCCCGTTTTTTGGAGGAGGATCCGTTGGGCATTCCCCATGAATACACGGATCCTCAGGACGTGGCCATTGCCGGGTTTCTCTCAGCGACCTTGGCTTGGGGCAATCGGAAATCCATCATTCGGTCTTGCCGAGACCTGTTGGACCGCATGGACCGTGCCCCTGCCCAATTCGTGCGAGATGCCGATGAGGCAGACTTGAACCGGTTAAATGGGTTTGTCCACCGCACTTTTCAAACCGAAGATGCGCTGCGGTTTGTCATGTGCTTGAGGTCGCTCGAGGAGGATGGGGGTCTGGAAGGGGCATTTGTTCAAGCGTTTCGGAGCGCGCCGGATACCTTGGACTGTCCGGGGGTTCCCGATGCAGGGGTGGCCTTGAATTCATTTAAGGCGCGTTTTTTTCGAGACCATCCGGCCGGCCGAACAAACAAACACGTTGCCGATCCCATGAAAGGGAGTGCGGCCAAACGGCTTTGCATGTACTTGCGTTGGATGGTGAGGCCTTCGGCAAGAGGGGTGGACTTTGGACTTTGGTCAGACTTGAGCCCGGCTGCACTTCGTCTGCCTTTGGATGTCCATACGAGCAACGTTGCGCGTCAGATGGGACTGCTGGAGCGAAAGGCCAACGATTGGCGGTCGGTGGAAGAAGTCACCGCGGTCTTGCGCCTATTGGATCCCGCCGATCCGGTGCGGTATGATTTCGCTTTGTTCGGATTGGGAGTAACTGGGGCACTCAAGGTGCCTTGATGCGCGTCAGAGCTTGTCCTTGAGCGCTTGAATGGCGTCACGATCCACTTCGAAAGTGAGGTCTTGCTTGTCGACTTTGGATAGCGGCTTCCACCGGAAGGACTCCGCGTTTTCACCGGGGTAAGCATGCAGCTCAGTGGCCACGCGAAATTCAACGGGGGAGATCAATGTGGCCAAGTAATACTGACAGAGAACCTGTTCCTCTCCGCGCCAGGAGGACCGCACGAAATTTCCTGTGGCGTGAACCAGCGGCCCCAAGGTGATGGGTTGCCCCAGTTCCTCTTCTGCTTCGCGCAGGGCACATTCCCTTGGCCCTTCACCAAATTCTAGCCCTCCTCCAGGCCATTTGGTGCAATTTTTCCCCGAGAGGAATTCGTCGCTGAGCAACACCTGACTGTTGGGGTCTGGTTGGCCGTCGATCAAGGGTCGATCCAGAAGGAAAAAGTAAACGCGCACATTGAAGCGGCGCACCGTCATCTCTCCCCAATGGGGACGAGTTGCCCGCAGCATTTCTCGTTTTCCGGGAGGGCCGGGAAGCCGTTCAACACGGAAGCCGGCGTCGACCATGGCGCGGCGCACCGCCCCTTTGGCACAGTAAGTAACCAGCACGCCACCGGGAGCCAGCCACTCAAAGGCCTCTTCAAACCGCGTCAAAGACCAAAGTTCAGGCTGCGTGTCTGGGGCAAAGGCATCGAAATAAATCACATCGAATGGGGCGCTGGATTTTTCGCGGCGAAAGCCCTGCCAAGTGGATCTGAGCCGCGTGAATTCAGCGTTGGCCCCCCATTGCACATGGTGCTGTTCCAATTCAGGATGCGCATGAATCAAAGCCTCCACCTCAGGGTCGGCCACTTGATGCATGTTGAGTTGCAGCCGTTCTTCGGAAGACAGCGGGGCAGGCTCCAGTGCAACGTAGTCCATCGCAGGCTGCCGATTGGCAGGCAAATCTCGCCAGGCTTGGAGTGTGAGCAGGGCGTTGAGTCCAGTGCCCAGGCCCAATTCCAGCACTCGGATGGTGCCGGTGGAGGTCAGGTCTTGGACTTTGGGTTGCCAGCCCGCATTTAAGAACACGTGAAGAGACTCAGTGATGGCGCCATTCCGGCTGTGGTAGGTTTGATCGTAACGCGCAGAATAGAGCGTCATCGAGCCGTCTTTGGTTGGCTGTGGCGTTCGCTGATCTGGGGACGTTTGAGGCATGGGACAATGTCGTCTTCGTTGTGCACAGAAAAAGACGTTTTGCTGATTATCGTCTCAGCCCACTTGGCCAATGCGGTGCATCACACAGTCGTCTATCCGCTGATAAAGCTGAGGAGGACTAAAGGTGCGCCATCCCATTTCTTGGAGCTCTCCCCCCAAGACGAAATAGTGATCGACATCGGCTTGGCAAAGCTCTTCCACCACATGCTCTCTAAAGTTCAGCAGCGCAATCCAACCGTCGGCATCGGTGACTTCGTCGAACCACTCTTCGTAGTAGCAGTCATCGCTCGCGTGGAAATTCAATACGTTTTCGCCAATGAGGATGAACCGCTCGATCCCTTCCGACATGAGGGGTTCAATGACGTTGCGCTTGAGGGTCATGACATCGTTAAAGAGCGTGTCGTTCCATTCTCCGATGAATTCGAGGATGGCGAACCGTTCATCGTAGTCCGCGAAAAGGATTTTCACAAAGAGCGTACTGCTCCCCATGTTGTCCCACTGCGGGTGAATAAAGTGGTTGTATATCCGCTCTGTGTAGTGTGTTTCGCTGTAGACCCGCTCGTAAAAAGGGGACCGTTCGTCTTCACTTGCGATGTAAAAGTTTCGCCAGTTGTAGAAGGGTTCGAGGTCGTGCATTAGGCCAATCAATCGCGCTTGGCAAAAGTATCGATGGCGTTGCGCACTGAGCCGCATTCGGTCAGGAGTTGCTGTGCTCGGTCCATGGGGATGTTCAGCGCTTCGGAGACCATTCTTGTCCCTCGGTCCACCAGTTTTGCGTTGGCCAAGGCCATGTCCACCATTCGATTGCCTTGGACATGTCCACATTGAATCATGATCCCCGTTGAGAGTTGGTTCAAAATGAGTTTCTGTGCCGTACCCGCTTTCATGCGTGTGCTTCCGGTCACAAATTCAGGGCCCGTTTCGGCGACCAAAGGGATGTCGGCGAGCAGGGCCACTTGGCTGTTGGGGTTAGACGTAATGCCAAGTGTCAGCAAGCCCTTCTCCTTGGCCCATTTCAATGCCCCAATGACGTAGGGTGTTCGGCCGCTTGCGGCAATGCCAACCACAACGTCACCTGGGGCGGCATTGTGCTGCTTGAGTTCGTCTTCGGCGCTTTCTGGGTCGTCCTCGGCGCCTTCAACAGCTTGTCGAATGGCACTGTCTCCACCGGCAATCAGGCCGATAAAAGTATCGTGTACGCCAAATGTTGGAGGAATTTCACTGGCGTCCACCACGCCCAATCGACCACTCGTTCCCGCACCGAGATAAAACACCCGCCCTCCGGTTTTGACCCGTTTGGCTGTAGCGGCTATGGCCTTGGAAATCATGGGTCCAATGGCCTCCACAGCTCGCTGAGCCTGCTGGTCACATTGGGCCATTGCGCGAACCAATTCATCGGGAGACATGGCCTCCAAGTGGTCCCAATGGCTGGCTTGTTCGGTCGGAGAGGTGCTTGGATTTTCCATGTCTTGTTTGGCGAAAGTCGACAAGGAGCCGGAATGCGGCAGGACTTATTTCCAACAAAAAGGGCGAAAAACGTTGGAGTCAACGCGTTTCGCCCTTCGGTCGGAGTGAGTAATGCATCAGTTTTCTGTGAGGATGTCCATGTCGTTTTTGATTTGGCTGGACTTCGTGGTGGCTAAGGCAACGCAGCCCAAAGGAGCGTATGCATTGGTGCTTTTTTCGGATTGGATGTGCACAATCAAATCCGAAGTGCCATCTGTCTCAATCGGGAAGCGCTCGATTTGACCGCGGATTTGACCTTGGCGGTATTTTTTGCCTTGGGTGTCTACAACAGAGTAGGTGACTTCACCCAAGTCGGGGTGGGTGCTGATCACAAGGTCAACTTTACCGGGGGCATCCACCACCAATAAAGTGGCGGCACTTTCACCGCGGCCAAGTGTGCCTGCTGTGACTTGGTCGATCACTGTGCCTTGATCGAGGGTACTGATGACCCGTTGCCGAGTGAAGCGTCTGCATTGGGCATCAACAGAGGACGCGCTTACAATGGAGGCAATGGTCAGGAGGGGGAGAATGAATTTGTTCATGACGAAGGGAGTTTTGTTTGCTTGGAATACAGACCAAAAGTCTCCTTCCTTCTTCCTTCGTGCATTGAGTGCCGTCAAGGCTCAAAATGACTTTTGTCACCTCTGGGCGTCAGACCAGGATCGCGGCACCTCGAATGCTTTCCACGGCTTTTAGTGCGTGCTGGACACACGCCATGGTGGTCAGTCGGCTAAAAGAGAATCGAATGGAGGTTCGCCCTTCTTCGTGCAGGCCCAAGGCGGACAACACGTGCGAAGGTTGTGTGCTCCCGCTTGAGCAAGCACTTCCACCAGAACACGCCACACCATCCAAGTCGAGCAAAAAGAGAAGCATGCCGTTTTTGGCGTGTTCAGGGAAGTTGACACTCAAGACCGTGTAGAGGGCATCGGGTTGGTCCGACCCGGCATTGAAGCGAATGCCTGGCACGCTCGAGGACAAGCCTTTGACCATCTCAGTCTTCAAGGCTCGGATGTGGGCTGCATGTCCATCTTGGTCTTCCATGGCCAACTGGAGCGCTTTGGCCAGGCCAATAATGCCGATGAGGTTTTCGGTGCCCCCGCGCATGGCGCGCTCTTGACTGCCGCCCATAATGTGGGCGCCAATGCGCAAGCCATCTCGCACGTACAAAAATCCGGCCCCTTTGGGGCCATGCAGTTTGTGGGCGCTACACGCCGCAAAATCGACAGGCAACGCGGAGAAATCCATAGGGTAGTGTCCCATGGTTTGGACCGTGTCGGTATGAAAGAAGGCGCCGTGCGTGCGACAGCAATTCCCAATCGCAGTGAGGTCTTGAAGAATGCCGACTTCATTGTTGCCGTGCATCACCGAGACCATGGTGGGTTTTCCGTCGGACAGTTGGGTGTCCAATTTTTGGATGTCCACCTTTCCGCGATTGTCCAAGGCGATCAGTCCGAATTCAATGTCCGGATCAAGGCCCAAATGTTGTGCAGTTTTGAGCACGGCACTGTGCTCTGTTGCACATGTTAGAATGCGGCGGCATCCCAATTGCTCGACGCCTGCGTGCAGCGCCATGTTGTCGGCTTCTGTTCCACCACTGGTAAAGCAAATCGTCTTGGGGGCTACGTTCAAATGCGCCGCAATGCTTCTTCGCGCCTGTTCAATGGCCGTTTTGGTCTTTCGGCCAAAGGAGTGTGTCGAAGAAGGATTGCCGAAGTGTTCCTTCATAAAAGGCAACATTTCATCGACCACAGCCGGAAGCATGGGTGTGGTGGCGGCATTGTCGAGGTACACGTTCATTTCGTGGGGTTCACTCGGTTTCCATTCTTAGGGACTGCAAAATACGGCATGGTGCGCGCAGGTCCGGTTCAAATCACAAACTCTGCGCCAACGCGAGCAAATCGCCTTTGTAGCTGTCGACCAGCTTGAGGGCGTCCTCCTGCGTGCCTGCTTCCGCGTAAACACGGATGATGGGTTCGGTATTGGATTTTCGCAAATGGACCCAGCCCGAAGGGAGGTCGAGCTTCACTCCGTCCACGGTGAGTGGATTCAAATGCGCTTGACTGGCCGCGAACTTCTCCATCAAGGCGTCGGCATCCCAGTCGGGGTTAAGGTCGATTTTGGCCTTGACCATTTCGTAATTGGGGTAGGTTGACCGCAATTCGGAAACACTTCCACCGCGCTTGGCAAGCAGGGTGAGGAAAAGCGCAATGCCCACCAGTGCATCTCTTCCGGCATGAAGCTCCGGGTAGATCACGCCGCCATTTCCTTCACCGCCAATGACGGCGTTGGTGTGGTTCATGGCCGCTACCACATTGACTTCTCCCACAGCACTTGCGGTGTAGGCTTGGCCATAGCGCGCAGTGACATCGCGCAAGGCGCGGGTCGAGCTCAAATTGCTGACGACGGCCCCTGGCGTGTGGGCCAAGATGTGGTCGGCCACAGCCACAAGCGTGTATTCTTCACCGAACATGCTTCCATCTTCGGACACAAAGGCGAGGCGATCGACATCGGGGTCTACTGTAATGCCTAGGTGGCAATGATGGTCAATCACCGCACTCGACAATTCAGTAAGGTGCTCCGGACGGGGCTCAGGATTGTGTGGGAACCGACCATGAGGTTCGCAAAACAGTTCCACGACCTCCGTTACGCCCAAAGCGCGAAGCAGAGCGGGTACTGCAATGCCGCCTGTGCTGTTTACAGCGTCCACCGCGATTTTGAATCCAGCGGAGGCGATGGCCGCTCTGTCCACCAGTTCAAGGTCCAAAATGGATTGTATGTGGGCGTCAATCCACCCATCCAAAGTGGTGGACTGACCCAAATCTTCCACCAAAGCAAAGTCCATGGGGGCAGTGGATCTCCGAATCACTTCGGCTCCGGCTTCAGCAGAGATGAAGGCGCCCTGACCATCGAGCAGTTTGAGTGCATTCCATTGGACGGGGTTGTGAGAGGCCGTTAAGATGATGCCGCCATCCGCGTTTTCGCCAATGACCGCCATTTCCACGGTCGGCGTAGTCGATAAGCCAAGGTCCAGTACATCGATGCCCAATCCCATAAGGGTGCCAGTTACCAGCCTCTGGACCATGTCGCCAGAGGGGCGTGCATCTCGTCCCACTACGACCACCGGGCGTGGGCGGTGCTCGGTGGGGGTAAAGTGGGCGTGAATCCAATGTCCATATCCCATGGTGGAACGCACCACATCGGGCGGGGTGAGGTTGTTTCCTTCTGCACCTCCAATGGTGCCGCGGAAACCCGAAATGCTTCGGATGAATGTCATGGCTGCAAATTAAGGTGGGCTGAGCGCCAACGAATACGAAATCCCAAAGGAGAAATGGGAATAATTCAGTGGTGCAGTCCATCTTTACTCAAGTGGAAGGAATCCGGTGCAGGTGTTCAAAACCTCAGCTGAGATTTTCCTTGCTGCAAGAGCAGCAGAAGTAGTTTAGTGGTGATTGATGCAAGACGAGAATCTGAACGACCGAGACGCGCAAGAGGTTGCTGGAATTGTGGACCGATACGAAGCCATGGTGGCATCGGATGCGTCTTCTTTTTTCGACCTCATGGAGCTCGAGGCGCTCATCGAGCACTACTTGCAAAACGGCCGTCACAGACAGGCCAAACAGGTGTTGCAGTATGCCACCAAGCTTTATCCCGAAAGCGTATCACTGCAAATTCGGGAGGCCCAATTGATGGCGGGCAGTGGAGACGTTAAACACGCCATTCCCCGTCTGCGCACACTGTTGTCATTTGAGCCGTCCAACGACGAAATTCATTTGACGCTGGCGACATTGTATTCGCAGACGGATCAGCATCGGGAAGCCATTCATCACTATCGAAAGGCACTCGAGCTTGGCGATCGCATCTTCAGGGAAGATTTGTACATCGACATCGCCTTGGAATACGAAAACATTGGGCATTGGGACCGTGCCATCTCTGTGCTTGAGGAGGCTTTGAACGAAAACCCAAGCAATGAAACCGCGTTGCACGAGCTCGGCTTTTGCTACGAGACTGTGGGGCGACATGCAGATTCTGTGAGTGCGTTCAAGGCTTTCATTGATTCGCATCCATACAGCTGTCCTGGTTGGTACAACTTGGGCAATGCCCTTCAGCGTTTGGGGGATTTTACGGAGGCCATTGAGGCGTATGATTATGCTTTGGTCATCGACGAGGAGTTCAGTCCGGCGTTGTTGCAAAAGGCTGCGGCGCTGACCATGACCGAGGATTACACGCGGGCGTTAGAGTGTTATCGGGAGTCCATTTTAATGGATGCGCCTCAAGCCAACACATACACCCTGATGGGAGAATGTATGGAGCGCATGGGGAAGTTGGTTGAAGCCACGGATTACTATTACAATGCACTCGAGTTGGACGGTGATTTCGCCGATGCTCACGTGGGCTTGGGTGTAGTGGCTGAGATGCGCCAAGATTGGCCAGCAAGCCTCAAGTGCTTTGAGAAGGCCATGGAATTGGAGCCGACAAACGTGGAATACCACCTGCTTCTCGGGGGGATTCTTCGGAAAATCGGCATGCACGACGAAGCCGCGTTGATTTATGGCAACGCTCTGCGTCTGGAACCCGCAAACTTGGAGGTGTTCTTGGATGCCGTGGCGAATTTGCAAGAAGATGACCGGCACGACGAGGCCTTGACCTTGCTGCATAACGTGCCCGAGGTCTCTCGAGTGGATCCAATTGTGGTCAGTCGATCCTTCATGAGTTTGTACGCCCTCGGTCGTCAACAATCGGCCTTTGCATTGCTTGATGCAGCCTTGGCCCATACTCCGGACATTTGCGCGACCTTAGCCAGCCTGTTTCCTCCTATTGAAGAGGATCCTGCCTTTGGTACACGTGTCTTGAATGCTTCAAAAGCCCAATGAATTTCCCATTGCCCCACATGTCCGAGCGCACAAGCGCTCCAAGAACTCATGGTCTGACCATGGTCATGGACAAAGGACTCAGCCTACGAGAGGCAGAAGACTTAGTCAGCATCGCAGATGACAAAATCGACTTTCTGAAGCTTGGTTTTGGAACCAGTCTGTTTACGCCAAACCTGAAAGAAAAGGTCAAGATTTACCGCGACGCAGGCATGGATGTCTACTGTGGCGGTACGCTATTTGAGGCTTTTCTGGTGCGGGATTGCTTGGACGATTACTTGCGTTTTATCGACGACATGGGCATCGGTTGCATGGAGATCAGCGATGGCTCCATGGTGATTGAGAATGACTATAAATGCGAACTGATCCACCGCTACGCCAAAGACTACAAAGTCTTGTCGGAAGTGGGATCGAAGGAGGAGGGCATTCTGATTTCCCCCGCCAAGTGGATTCGGATGATGCGCAACGAACTCGATGCGGGCTCCTTTAAGGTGATCGCAGAAGCGCGCGAAAGTGGAACTGTGGGGATTTATCGCCCCAATGGATCGGCCCACACGCAACTCATTCGCAAGATTTTGTCCAAGGTTGACTTGGAGGACATCTTGTGGGAAGCGCCGAAGAAGCCCCAACAGGTGTGGTTCATTAAGCAATTTGGAAGCAATGTGAATTTGGGCAACATCGGTCCGAATGATCTGATTCCGCTAGAATGCCTGCGCGTGGGACTGCGTGGAGATACATTTTTCCACTTCCTGCCAGAAGAATTGAAGCAGGGCGTACAGCCTCAAGAAGTGGAGCCCGAATCATGAAGGAAATTGACGTAGCCGAGCTGAGCGCGTGGCGATCTGAAGGAAAACCCCATCAGCTCATTGATGTGCGGGAACCGCACGAATTTGAGGCGGGTAACTTGGGCGGAGAGCCCATTCCCATGGGGGACATTCTGGAACGCGTTCATGATTTGAAGACCGATATTCCTGTGGTCATGCAATGCCGTTCAGGCGGCCGATCAGGCGCGGTTGTGACTGCGTTGGAGACAAAATTTGGCATGCAGAACCTCTACAACCTTCGGGGCGGAGCCCAGGCCTGGGCAACACAAGTTGACCCGAGCATGGAGGTCGCCTAAAATGGCACAACGCACCCCAGGTGACTGGTTAAAGTTGGGCCTCAAAGGGATGGCCATGGGCGCCGCAGACCTTGTTCCTGGAGTGAGCGGAGGCACCATTGCTTTCATTACCGGCATCTACGAAGAGCTGTTGACCACCATTGGTGACCTGGGTGTGGGGACCCTTCGGTCTCTCTTTTCCAAGGGGCCTTGGGCAACTTGGAAGGCTTACAATTTGGGGTTTCTCGGATCTCTGGGCGTTGGCATACTCTTGGCCGTGGCCATGCTGGCCGGGGCATTGCATCACTTGCTTCAAGAGGCGCCAGTGTTGCTTTGGTCGTTCTTTTTTGGCCTTGTTGCGGCCAGCGTGCCGCTCATGTTGAGGGCGGTAAAGCGGGCCGAAATTGGAATAGTCGCTCTGTTGTTGTTCGGTGTGGGTGCAGGTTTGGCTTGGTGGTTGACGGGCCTTCCCCCTTTGGTCCAAGGTGATGCGCCTGTCTTTCTTTTCTTCTCGGGTGCGGTGGCCATATGTGCCATGATTTTGCCCGGGATCAGTGGGTCTTTCATTTTGGTTCTGCTGGGGGCTTACTCTGCTGTCATTGGCGCAATTAAGGGGCTCGATGTCCTTCGCGTGGCGGCATTCGGGGCAGGGGTGCTGAGCGGCCTGCTTGGGTTTAGCAAAGGGTTGGGATGGGTCTTTCGTCGACATCGCACTTCGGCCATCCTGCTTTTGAGTGGCTTCTTGTTGGGCTCTCTGCGGAAGCTTTGGCCTTGGAAAGAGAATGTGGTGGTGTTGTTTACCCATTCTGATGGAAGGGTGGAGTACCTCCAGTCCAATGTTGCTGCTGCGTTGCACCCCGAGCCTCAGCTTTGGGCTGCTGTGGGGTGTGCCTTGTCCGGGGCGGCATTGGTCACGGGATTGGGGCAGTTAGGCGCACGCGTGAAATCCGCCGAAGAACGTGGTTGATTCTCCTCTCCGTCATTTTGGATTGATTGGTCATCCGGTGGGCCACAGTTGGTCAGCGCGATATTTTTCCGAGAAGTGGAACCAGTTGGGATTGGAGAATTGCAGGTACACTTTGCATGACCTTCAGCAGCTGGATGCGCTGCCCGATTTGTGGGAGAGCCGGGCATGGGAGGGCATGAACGTGACCCTTCCGCACAAGCAAAGCATCCTTCCCTTTTTGGATGAATTGAGCCCAGAGGCCGAGGCCATTGGGGCAGTAAATGTGGTGTCGTTTTCAAATGGCCAGCGCATGGGCCACAACACAGACGCCATTGGGTTTCGTCGTTCCATTGCTCCTTTCCTTGAGGGCCACCACGACAGGGCATTGGTACTCGGAACAGGAGGGTCATCTGCTGCAGTGGTTTATGCCCTTCGCGACATTGGCATTGACGTGACGCGGGTGAGTCGCGACCCTTCCGATCCAGGGGACATCGGATATGGAGACATCGGCAAAGAAGGCATTGCGTCCACACCGCTGTTGGTCAACTGTACACCGGTAGGAATGCATCCAAAGGCAGGGCATGTGCCACCGCTCTCAAAAGCTGCAATGCAAGGGTTTGGAACACGTCATTTTGTAGTCGATCTGATCTACAATCCGCGTGAAACTGGATTAATGAAGTTGGCTTCTTCGTTGGGCGCCAGAACATTGGGGGGGGAGTCCATGTTACAACTCCAAGCAGATGCAGCCTGGGAAATCTGGACCGGCAGCCAAGCTCAATCTTGAATATCGTCCTTCGACCTCTTGACCGCTTGGCGGATTTTTTGTTAAGCGACAGCGCCAGAAAGGCGGTAGAGCACGGCTTGGTGCGGGCATCGATGGTGCTGTTTCTGCTTCACGGTATTCTATTTGCGATGCACGAGGCCGGATGGCTTCCGTTCCGCATGCCGGAGTCGCTCTTTGGTCATCCGCTCCACATCCTCTACACGCCATTCTCGGCCATTCTGGTGGCGGAAGTCTACCTCCTGGTGTTCCACCTTCCGTCTTCGTTTGCCCGTTCTATGGGCAAGCAGTTGGAGATCGTCTCCTTGATTGAAATCCGATCTGTGTTTCGTGATTTGTCGGTGCTGCAGGAGGCGGGCTCGGGAGAGGTCACCATGCCATGGCATGACCCGTTTTTTCCGCACATCGTGGGCGCGGTTTTGCTCGGTGCGGCTTTGGTGGGTTTTTACCGCATTCTACCGCGGAGAAAAGCCCGGATGGAGGAGGTTGAGCTCGCGCGTTTCATCCGTTTCAAGCGCCATTTGGCGGCCTTGCTTTGTGTGGTGCTGGCTGTCTTGGCCGCCTGGAGTTTTGGCCATTGGGTGACCGATCTCGCTCAGTATGCAGGAGGGGGAGATGCCAAACCCATCGACCCAAATTCCATTTTTTACGGCGACTTCTTTACGGCCTTGATTTTCGTCGATGTGGTCTTGCTGGTCACTTCGCTCCGGTACCTCTCTAGCTATGGATTGATTCTCCGAAATTCTGGCTTTGTGGTCGCCACCATCATCCTGCGCTTGTCGTTTTCTATGGAGGGTTGGGCCGCAGTGGCCCACGAGATCTTGGCCGCCATTCTGGCGCTCCTTTTGCTCTTGTTGCAAGTAGGGCTCAACTGGGGAAACAGTCGATTTGGACTGGAAGAGCGGCAGGAATAAGGCAGCCCCTGTTGCGGGTCAATCCTGAAACAAGCGGGTGGTTCGACCGTCGTCGGCCCGCAAAACGGATGCGCCTTTCGGGGCAGACAAAACCAAGGGAGTGTCTTGGGCAATGCCGGAAGACATCACCCGGCCATCTATGCCATACAGGGTCCAGGCTTGTCCCCTATGAAGGCCTTCTATGCTCAGCCCAGCTCCTGTGTTTTTCCAATTCAGCGCCAGTGCGGTTTGCGCTTGGCTCTCGGTGATCGCCGTTGGACTGCATAAGCTGGCTTGACTGTTGATCCACACGGTGGCTCCTAAAATGGAAGGCAATGCACACCCCCCGTGGTTCAAGGGGCCGCCATTGAGGGAGCTTACCGCAATGGCCCCATTGTCGTTCATCCACGCTTCAGCCAACAGTGCATTTTCATAAAACACTTGCTCGTCCAAGGTGCAGTAGTACATCTGAACAGGGCTTTCTGGAACCCACTGGTACAGGTCGTTGTCTTGTGCGGCCAAGAAAAAAGGGTGGTCCTCCGCCATGAGGCCTTCCAACGCACCTGGCTGAACGATGTCGAGCGTTGGACCTGCGAGGTAGTCGTTGATCATGTCCCCATCTGTTTCCCCATCAAACATGGCGGGCAGCTCCGAGGCATAGGGCTCTTGGAAGATCTCGCCAAGGTCAACAAACAGGTTGCCATAAGTCTGTTGCCAGGCCAGAAGGGTGTATGCGAGGTATGCAGGATTGGAGTACTGCTCCTCCGCCATGCCCATGGGGAGCTGGGTTCCGGACATGTCGTAGGGACCGCTCATGGGGGCGGCTCCGGTCAGTGGAAATCCAGCGTCCACATCCTCTTGCATGCGCTTGGCCATGGCCATGGATGCGTGTCCGCCTTGGGAGTATCCACTCACGAAGTGCTCACCATTCAAGCCAAAGCCCAACTCGCCTTGTAGTCCGGCCACTGCACTGAGCATGGCGATGCCCGCTTCTGCCTCGGAGTCTCCATGAACGTAGGGGTGGAGGACGTCTTCGCTCCCCCCTAGGCCGAGGTAGTCGGGCATCATGGTCAACAGGCCTTCAGCGGCCATGAGGAATCCGAATTCACCCTCGAAACCATTGTAGGAAGGCGCGTCTTCGCGCCGAAAAATCGTGCCATGCATATAGGTGTGTGTGGAGAGCGCACATTCCACGGCGTTGCCTGTGTTGTCTACCGGTAGGTAAAGTGATCCCGTTACATCGTACGTCTGCCCCAAATAGGTCATAGGGTAGGTCACCCGGTACATGGCCACAGCATGTTCGATGGGCAAGGTCTCATTGGAGATGCCGATCAGGGCGGCAAGCAGTTCAATTTGAGAGGTCTGTCGTACTTCGAGGAGCTCAATGGTTTGGCTGGTCGCAGGGGCGCACACAAAAAGAAGAGCCAACAGGGTAGCCGCACGGTTCAAGTAGTTCAACATGGAAGTGAAAGTAGATAAACTTATGCGCTCCGGCTTTGCTTCGGATGTGCCTCTTGCCTTCTTGAATGCGGCAGAAGCATTAAATTTATTCTCCATGACAAAAGAGGTCGCGACAGGGGAGGGCGGTGACGCTTGGTTGAAGGTGCTCGTCGAAGGTGGTGATGAGCGGATTGAGCTGAATGAGGCGCCCGGCCATCGGAACCGATACAACCTAAACCCACTGGACCCCAAGGGGCTTTTTTACCGAGGCTCTTGTACCTGTGGTGTTCTAAGCGAGGATACGCTCAAGGTCATGGAGGCAAAAAAAGCGCAGCTCAAGGTTGCGGGGTCAGATCCTGATTGGGCAGATGCGCAGCGCACCAGACTCCAGGCGATTCTGGATCCCAATGACCGTTCCGAGGTGTTTTTTGGTCCTTCAGGCACAGACTTGCTCTATTATCCGCTACTCGTTGCTCGGGCTCAGTCGAAGCGTCCAATATTGAATGTCCTGTCTTGTCCAGAAGAGTTGGGCAGCGGTTCGAGGATGGCCGTGGCGGGAAAGGGATTCTCACTTAAAACGGCAAGTCAAATTGCCCAGACAAAAGGAGCATTGCTTCACAGCGACCTCGAAAGTGAAGTCGTCGAGTTGCCCGCAAGATCAGAAGAGGGGGGCATTTGCGATCGAAAAGCAGACGTCAGGGCGCTCATTGAAGCGAACAAGGACAAAATGGTCATTGTGCATCTGGTCTTTGGCAGTAAGTCCGGGATCAAGGATGATTTGGAAGTGATCGAATCGCTCCCCAATGTCATTTGGACGGTGGATTTGTGTCAGTTTAGGGCAGATCCTGAATTGGTCGATGCGCTGTTGGCCAAGGGGGCCATGATTTTAATTACGGGGTCTAAATTTTACCAGGCACCGCCTTTTTGTGGTGCTTTGTTGGTGCCAAAAGCTCAGGCAGAACAGATTGGGATACAGCCTCCTGCGGCGGTGACGGGGCTGGCCAACATCTTGGTGAAAAACGACATTCCGACCCACTTCGAAGGCTTTCGCAAATGCTTGCCAAGAGAAGAAAACCCTGCGAGTCGAATGCGTTGGGAATGTGGGTTGTTTGAGATGGAACGGTGCCACGCTTTGTCACGCGAGAAAATTGACCACGCCATTTCCGAATGGAATAATGTGGTGAGTGCATCCATCTCAAACCGGCCGGAATTGGAGTTGATGCCTGATCAGTCGGAGACGAACGACTCCATCATTTCTTTTCGGATACGCAACGCAAACGGGTATTTTGATGGTGTAGCCATTAAGCAATTGTTCGACCGACTGACCTTGGACAGTTGGCAGGAGGAATTGGGTCATGAAAGGCTGTTCATTGGCCAGCCGGTGTGCTACGGTGAAAAGTGGTTTATCCGCGTGGCATTGGGGTCTAGAAGTGCGAGAGTTGCCGTCGCTTCTGGGGCGTCATGGTCGACGGATGAGCAAATGGTGGAGTTGATTGCCAATGTTGCAAAGAAGATGCAGTCATGAGGGCTTTCTCTGAGATTTTGAAGGCGGGAATTCTCGACCGGAACGACACTGCCTTTGTCGCTTTTGATTTGGAATTGCTGGGCAAAAGACTGGATGCTCTCCGGTCATCTTTCCCCAAGAATTTTCACCACGCTATTGCCATCAAAACGAATCCGCAATTGGCGGTGCTGTCTTTCATTTTGGATGCAGGATTTGGTCTGGAAGCGGCGAGTTGGGAGGAGTTGAAGCTGGCTGTTAAGGCAGGTGCAAAAGGGAATCAATTGGTCTTTGACTCTCCGGTGAAGACCCGCGAAGAGATTTTATGGTGCGCCGAGCATTTGCCGGGCTTGATGCTCAATGTGAACAGCTTGGCAGAATTGAATCGCATTCCCGAGGGCCATTGCTTTCGTTTGGGAATCCGCATCAATCCTCTTGTTCAGGCGTCTGGAGACGCGTTTTACGATGTGTCTACCGCAAATTCAAAATTTGGCGTGACTTTGGAAGAGAGGGCGTCCATTGTAGATGCTGCTGTAAAACACAGGGTTCAGGGTCTGCACATGCACGTAGGAAGCGGTGCGGGGAACATTCAAGGGCATCTTCAGGCCGTACGAGGTTTGGTTTCCTTGGCTGACGAGGTGAACCGAGCTCTGGAAGCCAAAGGCCTACAGCCGTTGGTGTTTCTCAATGTTGGTGGTGGTTTGTCTGCGTCCATGGAGGAGGAGGGGATGGCCGAGTATGGCCGCGCTTTATCAGAGGTCGCTGCCGGAAGCCGTCAATCCTGGAGCACTGAGTTTGGTCAATGGGTACACCAGTCGGTGGGCTGTTTGTATTCTCGGGTAGAGTACGTTCAATCTCCCAAAGGCGCGCAACTTGGCCAGGCCTTTTTACACGTTGGCGCGGATTTGATGGTCCGTCAAGTTTACCACAAGAAACAGACGCTACAGGTCACAGCATGGGACCCAACCGGGAGCGAAAAAGAAGGGGCAAAGTATGGGTATCGTTTGGTTGGACCGCTGTGCTTTGCCGGTGACGTATTGACCGAAGAAGTCAGGCTTTCCGAGTTGGAGGAGGGCGATTGGATTGGTGTTCATCGAATGGGAGCCAACACGCTGGGGTTGTGGTCGAGGCATTGCAGTCGAGACGTCCCCAAGGTGTTGGTAAAAAGCCTAAGCGGAGATTGGTCGTGTGTCCAAGACCGCACCCCCATTACATTCTGAGATGCAGAGGACCACTTTCTTTAAGTTTTTCGCGGCATCAGACAAGGCGCCCTCGTTGCCACTTCCGCCACACATGTTCATGGTCGAAGTGCCAGAATTAAAGCTTTATGTGCATCGGGATGCAGATTGGGTTTTGGAGAACAGAGGGGGGGATTGGGTCTTTCTGACTGGCATTGCGTACCACCTTGAAGCCTCGTTGGATTTGAGTGGATTGGCACAACGGTTGCTCGAAACAGAAGATCCCCTCGATGAAATGGACCTCTGGTCGGGATGGTTTTCTGTGGTGCAGTGTCGGCATGGGAAAGTGCATGTATCCAATGATGCAGCTGCAGGACACAAGGTGTATTACCGTTCGTTGACCGGGAGCGGAAAGTGGTGTGGATCGGACGCCAAATTGTCGGCGCATTGGGAACCAATCCATGTTCATTTGGACGACAACCTGCGCGGGTTACATGCCTCCAAGTGGCTCGTTAATCGAGGAACAATGGTGGGAGACATGACCCCTTTTCATGGGGTGCGTCAGATGGTGGCGAACCATCGATTGAACTGGTCTTCTTTTCGGTCTGAGCGAATTTTCCCAAGGAAACCCCGGCAACCCATGACCTCCAAGGCGG
>CBFHQM010000022.1:0-244 GCA_965657965.1 uncultured Flavobacteriales bacterium
TCCACATGCCGGGCTGCGCTTGACGCTTCTCGGTACGGTCGTCAAAGGCGAGTTGGATGCGGAGATGCCCACTGAGGCGAACTGAGGTCTCCTTGCGGTTGGTCACCACCCAGCCCAGCGCATCGGCGTAGGCCATGATGCTGGCGCGTTTGCTGGGCCAATCAGGGTAGACGAGGATGAACTGAGGCTGGCCATGCTCCCGCTTGGAGGCCTTGACCGCCTTGCGGACACGCAACTCCTTGCC
>CBFHQM010000022.1:254-43474 GCA_965657965.1 uncultured Flavobacteriales bacterium
CGACGCGCTCCAAAAAGGGCATGCGGTCCGGGTAGTTGTTGGAAAAGAAGCCCATCGTCTCGCGTTATTTGAGCTTGGCGATTTCGGACTTCCGTCCGATGCTGCGTGTGATGAAATCCTTGTCCAACTTCGGGCTGCGGGCAGGGGAGTACTCGCGGCCGTAAAAAATAATCTGCAGGTGAAGCTTGTTCCAGCGGTCCTCCGGGAAGAGCCGCTTGGCGTCGCGTTCGGTCTGCTCCACGTTCTTGCCGTTGGTGAAGTTCCATCGGTACATGAGCCGGTGGATGTGGGTATCCACCGGAAAGGCCGGGACGCCAAAGGCTTGCGACATGACCACAGAAGCCGTCTTGTGGCCCACGCCGGGAAGCCGCTCCAAAGCCGCCATGTCTTGCGGGACAATGCCGCTATGCTCGTCCATGATGATCTCGCTCAGGCGCACAATGGCCTTGGACTTTTGCGGGCTTAAGCCACATGGACGGATGATGGCCCTCACTTCGTCCACCGGCACTTGCCGCATGTCCTTGGGATTGTTGGCCCGGGCAAAGAGGGCAGGGGTGATCTGGTTGACCCGAGCGTCCGTACACTGCGCGCTCAGCAGCACTGCCACGAGCAAAGTGTAGGGGTCGGTGTGGTCGAGCGGCACCGGCACTTCCGGATACAGCCGCTCGAGCTCATCCATCACCCATTGCACGCGGTCCGCCTTCGTGGACAAATCAAGGTTGGGAACTGAAGTAAAAGCGTCGGCTTCGGACATGGGCGCAAGGTATCTTCGCAGGTAGATGAATGCAACGCAATCCGTCCACAGCATGGTGGACGCCTCGGACCTTGGAGAATTTAAGCGCCACCTCGACGGCGCACACCACATTGCCATCACCAGTCACCGCTCACCCGATGCGGATGCCGTGGGCACTTCGTTGGCGCTCGCGCGCTATTTGCGCAGCTTGGGCAAGGATGTCACCTGCCTGCTTCCCGACGCCCCTGATGAGGCCTTGGATTGGATGGAGGGCGTGAAGGACATTGTGTTGTTTGACCATGATCCCGGAAAGGCGCAGGACATTCTGCACCGTGCAGACGTGCTGTTTGCACTGGACTACAACGGCATGGGCAGATTGGGGCCGATGGCCGATGCTGCGCGCACCGCCACTGGGGCCTGGCTCATGGTGGACCACCACATGGGACCAGAGGACTTTCCAGCCGCCAAAGTTCACGACGACCGCTGCAGCTCCACTGCGGAACTCCTGTGGGGCGTCATTGCAGGGCTGGGTGGAAAAGAAGCCATCGATGCAGTGGGCGCTTCCTTGTTGTATGCAGGCATGATGACCGACACGGGCAGCTTCCGATTTCGATCCGTCTCCCCAGAAACCCACCGCGTGATCGCCGAAATGATGGACCGCGGACTGGACCACACTTCGGTGCACGAGGCCATTTTTGGCGAGCAACCCATGGACCGCATGCAACTGCACGCCTTTGCCGTGGTGGAACGCATGGAGGTCTATCCCGAATTTCAGACGGCGTTTGTGCACCTGACGGCCGCAGACATGGCCCGCTTCAACTACCGAGCCGGGTACACCGAAGGATTGGTCAACAAAGCCTTGGGCGTGGCCGGCGTGCGCTGCGCGGTGTTCGCCAAGGAGTCCAAAGACAGGGTGAAGATGAGTTTCCGCTCTGTGGGGACCTACAGCGTGCGCGATTTTGCCGCACAGCACTTCGATGGCGGCGGACACCACAATGCCGCTGGTGGCGCCACAGAAGAGCCCATTGGCGTGGTCATGGCCCGCTTGCGGGGTTTGCTGCCCGAAATCGCGGCCGGAATCGAAGCCTCCTTGAACAAAGAATGAAGCTGTCCCAAGGTGCAGGGATCGCCGGACTTTTCTTTTTGGGCTTGACCTTGAGCCAATGCACAGGCTGGAACAGGGACCGACAGATTGAACCTCCGACTGCAGTCAAGGACGCTCCTTCTTCGGAAGACCTTTTGGCCTTTCAACAGCAAGCCGCCCAGCGGCTTGACAGCCTCATTGCCACGCGCACTCAACATTGGGAGAGCCGCAACACGACCGGCACGGGCATTCGCTGGGAAAAGCTGGACAGCAACCGCACCAACATTCCAGTACACCAATTGCAGGACGGCACCGTTTTGGAGCTGTACCATCGGCTTTCATTGCTCGATGGCCGGGTCATCACCGATTGGCCAACCGATGGTCCGATGGCGTTTGAACCGGGGTCCACGGATTTGCCTTCGGGCTTTCACGAACTGATTGACCTGTGCCTGATTGGAGACAGCGTACACGCGCTCATTCCGCCCATTCGCGCTTGGGGCATGTCCGGGCTCCCGCCCGACATTCCTCAAGAAGCCATCATCGAAGTCCACATGCGCGTGGGCCTCTACAAACGGCCGACATGAAACCCTGCAGCGCCGTGCTGTTGATGGCCTTCCTCTTGGTCCATTGCACGCCTTCACAGCCCCTGCCATGGCGGTTGATTGAACTCGGGGACACGCCCCTAACTGAAGCCATGGGAGAGGGGCAGTGGATTCTTGCAGAGGTCAATGAGCAGCCCCATTGGCTACCCCCCGACACACTGACCATGGAAGGTGCCAAATTGCGCCGTGACTTGGCCAGCTTGCCCGAAATCGCCTGTGGGGATCGAATGGTGGTGGCCCACGACGCCTTGCCCCATGCCCTCAAAGACGCGCTGAACTGGCTTCCCCAATGGACAGCCAATGGCGACAGCCTGCTCGTGCACTGGTCCTGCTATGACCGCAGCGAAATGGCCGATTGGTTCCAAGCCCGAATCGAAACTGAAGACGCCGACCAACAAGGAAGAGCAGAGGCCCATTGGGCTCGCTTACTGGAGCGCGCATACCCGCCGACCAGCACACATCCCACTGAAGGCTACAAAAAAGGAGACCCGGTTCAGTTGCGCATTTTCACCACGAGAGCAGACGGAACACCCCTTCGTACGGACACCGTCCACATGGCCTTTTCGTATGGTGATCCCGACCAAGTTGTACCCGCACTGATGTCCGGCCTGCTTCTGGCAGGGCCGGGAAGCCATTGGTCGACTTGGTCGACCTCCAGCCGGGCTTTTGGCCCAAGCCATCATCCCAGCCTCGGGCTTCCGCCTCATGCGCCTTTGCGGTTTACCGCATGGACCGATTGAAATTCAATTGAGCCCCTTCAAATGGGCCTGGGCAGCCACACGAACCTGCTCTCTGACGTTGGAAAACCCCTGTTCTCCACCGTAATAAGGGTCCGGAACGTCTGCACCAGTGGCGTCAAATAGTGCCACCTTGGCGGCATGCTCTTCCGTTTTGGCCAATGCCAAGACATCCCGAAGATTGCTTTGGTCCATGACCAAGATTCGATCAAACTTGTCGAAATCTGAGCGGACAAACTTTCTCGAACGCTGGCCGCTGATGTCCACCCCTGCGGCCTTCATCGCCGATACACTCCTGCGATCTGGGCCCTCTCCCACGTGGTGCCCCGCGGTCCCTGCAGAATCCACTTTGACGCGGCAACCTTGCACCATGGCCTCGTGACGAAGCCAGCCCTCACCCATAGGCGACCGGCAAATGTTGCCCAAGCAAACGACGAGAATACGCGTCACCTGATCAGTTGACGTTCAGCTTCTTTTCGAGGTCTTCGAGGTACTTCCGGAAATGCTTGTCCGTTTCGCTCAAGTTGTTGACCGTGCGGCAAGCGTGAAGCACCGTTGCGTGGTCCTTTCCGCCACAGTGCAATCCGATGTTGGCCAAAGAGCTCTTGGTCATCTTCTTTGCGAAGTACATCGCAATCTGACGGGCCTGTACAATTTCGCGTTTCCGCGTCTTGGACTTGAGCAATTCAATGGGGAGATCAAAGTAGTCACACACCACTTTCTGGATGTAGTCAATGCTGACTTCACGGGCGGTATTCTTGACAAACTTGTCGATCATTTGCTTGGCCAGATCCAAGGTCACGGCCTTGCGGTTCAAGCTGCTTTGGGCAATCAAGCTAATGAGGGCACCTTCCAATTCACGGATGTTCGTGTTGATGGAGTAGGCGAGGTACTCCATGACCTCACGTGGCAATTCAATGCCGTCGGCGTACATCTTCTTCTCCAGAATCGCCATGCGGGTCTCCAGACTTGGCACCTGCATGTCGGCACTCAGCCCCCACTTGAAGCGGGAGAGGAGGCGTTGCTCCATGCCTTGCATTTCGACCGGCGGCTTGTCGCTTGTTAGGACAATTTGCTTGCCCGTTTGGTGCAGGTGATTGAAAATGTGGAAGAAGACGTCTTGGGTCTTTTCCTTTCCGCTGAAGAACTGCACGTCGTCTACAATGAGTACGTCCATCAACTGATAGAAGTGCGAGAAGTCGTTTACGCTGTTGTTGCGAACGGCATCAATGAATTGATGCGTGAACTTCTCGGAGTTCACGTACAAGACCGTCTTCTCTGGGAATTGATTCTTGATTTCGATTCCAATGGCGTGAGCCAAGTGGGTTTTGCCAAGTCCAACAGGGCTGTAAATCAACAGGGGGTTGAATGCGGTACCGCCTGGCTTCTGCGCCACAGCAAATCCCGCACTCCGCGCCAATCGATTGCTCTCGCCCTCAATGAAGTTCTCAAAACTGTATTTAGGATTCAAATTCGAATCGATGTTCAGCTTTTTCAATCCGGGGATGACGAAGGGATTCTTAATCGGGGTCTCCGTGGCATCCATCGGCATCTGAACCGACCGATTGCGCACTGCGGCATTGTGTGAGGTCGGCAACTTCACCGTATACGGAGAGGCACCTGCAACAGGCTGCTCCATAATGATGGAGTATTCCAAGCGCGCTTCTTTTCCCAATTCCTTTCCAATGGACTTCCGGAGCAAGTCAACATAGTGCTCCTCGAGCCACTCGTAGAAAAATTGGGACGGGACTTGAATCGTCAAAACAGCCTCTTCAAGACGCACCGCCTTAATGGGGACAAACCACGTTTTGAAAGCCTGAGCACTCACATTGTCTTCGATAAAGGAGAGGCAATTTGCCCAGACGCTTTCGTGATTCAGGTTCATTCGTTGAGGATCTTGATGGTTCGGCTCGGCGTCGAAAACCCATTTATTTTTCGACATTCGAGGGACGACAAATATTCCCGTTACTCTCGACATAAAAAAGGCCTTGACCCCTTGATTTTCTCGAAAGTCCATTTTGGAGGCACGCAATTCATATTACCAGAATAGACTAGGCAACTATTCACAACATCTCAGCGATAAAAAACTGCAACTCGTCCGTTTTCGGGCCTGCTTTTTTGATGCTGTGGATAACCCCAACTTTCTTCTTTTAAGCGACTTTAAGCGCCTCCGTCAATCCACGACGCCGCATGATCCATTTGCCCCCAAACCCTCGAAAGACCCAGCCACGCTCGGTCAGAGACAGAACCCCACCGGTAATGAGAGGCGCTCTCAACAAAGCGTCCCGATTTTTTTGTTGACAAGGCCCGAACCAAACCCACCTCCATCTCATCGGGGAGGTGGAGAGAATCCCGCCCAAAATGCTCCGGATAGGCCAATCGATTTGGCGCCACAACATCCAAACCTGCCGCAGCCGACTCTAAAACACTGACACCAAAAAAGTCATGATGGGCGGTCACCAGTGCTACATCACATGCGGCCAAGGCACGGAGATATTCTTTGCGCGACTCAACATGCCCCCAGTGCACCAAGTCGTGAGCAAATTCAACCTTCATCTCATCAAAAGCCGTGGGCACTTTCTGAAAGGATTGCCCAAGAACAGCCAAGCGAAATTTCACTCCACGCGCCTTCACCTTGACCAGCAAGTCAAAGAACGCCCGCGGCCCCTTGTCGTATTCCCAACGGTGGTTCCAAACCACCACAGGCGGCCCTTCATCCAATCCTGACGAGGCAGACTCTGCGGCATCAAACACCTCGTCTTCAATTCCAATGGGCACTACCCTTGACTTGGACCGGATGTACACTTCTGGCTGAGCCAGCTTCGGCGTTGGCATGGCCTTCATGAATTCAGGAATGGCGTCCAAGAAAACGGACCTGTGATATTCCGAATTGAACCACACCGCATCCGCTAGCCATGCAGAAGTCAAGTTTAGAAACGCATAGTGTCGGTCCCATTCCTTTTTTGGCCGCTCTGGGTGATCTGGAAAAGTGAGTTGATTCTCATGGAAGTACACCACCACAGGAACCCCGCGATGCCGCGCTGGCAATGCGGATCGAAACTGACCGACGTCCATCATGTCAGTGACCACGAAAGCATCCACTGGGGCATCCAATGCACCTTCAGCCAACAAGCGTTCAACGAGGGTCAATGCCGCGGCATGCATCCGCCACTTCCAATGCCGGCCCGGTAAGGACGCCGAAATGACCTCGACTGCGTCTCCAGCGCGCTCAGCTGCGGCTGGCAAATGCCGAAGCAAGCCACGCTCCCAGAGCGTATGACTCTGGGTAGAGTATGAATTGAGCAAAACCACGCGTCGCATCCTTGCTCAATTTACTCGACAGGCTCAACCGAACAGCGGCCCAGAAAACGGCGCCACCATGAGCAAACCTGCCCGCCACGAAATGAACCCGCCAAATTCGGTTGCCCTGCATCAATCCATGCGCTCATCCAAACAGAAGCCACGCCGTGAATGGAAGCGCGCCATTGACGCTCCACCATGTTTTCTAAGGCGCGGTCGTACGCAGCACACCATTCCGGAACACGCTGCAACTGGACCGTGCGACCCCGCTGCTCTCGAACCATTAGGTCCCCCGACCAAGAGGCGACCAACCTCCGCTCTGCCGCCAACACCACCTCCACCTCGTTGTGGCTGTCTTGAATCACCGACCACGCCCAAGGCAACACATCCGACACGTATTCTGGCGGCCCCACAGCCAACATATAGCGATGGCCAAACAATTCAGGCAGCCGCGTCTCCCAGAGCCCGTGGATCCCCTTTTGGCCCGACAATTGGCCATTGTAATTCAGTGTGGTGTGCAAAGGGACATGGGCATCCGACACGTAATGACCGAGGTCTGTGGCCGCCCGCAGGATCTCCGCCTTGTCTCCGCCTACAAATGCGGTCACCAAGTCGTTGTACGCCCATCGCAAGTTCCACGGCAGCACCCCATAATCCCACAATGTGTCTTCGCAGCACGCTTCTACAGCCTTAGAGAAACCCGGTGCATCGCCCAAACCATCCAAACAAGAGAGGGCCGGCGCATCCAAATCCACATAGTGCTTGGGGGCCTCCTTGAGAACTGCGTGTTTCCGCTTGTCGGGGTCCACCGCATGGGCTGCCAACCACTCCACTTCTTCAGAAAACCAATCTCCCAAAGGAGAGGGCAGCGCTGCCACTGCCGAACGATGAATGTGCCGATGAACGGCAAAACCCCAACCTTGCGTGAACAAGGCCGAAGAAATGAGCAGGACACAGAGGTGCCGACGAATCAACCCGCCAATTCAGAAGGTGCAGCCGTCTGGCCCACCTTTCTTGAATCCACCAGTGCACCTTCGTGCAACACAGGAACCACATTCACTGTGTTGGGCGTCAAGCAATACTTGATGTCCTCACCCATGTTCAAGTCCCGCAGCCTTCGGCGGTGAGAGGACGCTTTGAGAAAAGAGAAGATGTTGCCGCGCACGGCAAGAAAAAGATGCTTTGCCGCAATCGTGCTGTCTTCTTCACTCCGAAAGCGAGAAATGTCGATGAGCCGATCTGCAATGGCCCCAGCACAAATGGTGTCCTCCAAATTGAACTTGTCTTTCCAGCCTGAACAAAGCAACAAAACATGACCTGGCTGATGAATCAACCACGTACAAATGGCGTCGAGGTTGTTGATGCTCCCAATGGCTACCTGTGGCATGTCCTTGGCCATGGCAATGGCTTTGGTCCCATTGGTGGTCGTGAGCGCCATGGTCTTTCCAGCCAACTCGCCGTTCATGTATGCCCGTGGTGAATTCCCGAAATCAAAACCTTCCACAATCTGTCCGTTCCGCTCCGCAGCCGCCAAGCAGCCTTGCGCCTGCAATTCCCTCGCCTCCTCTACGGTAGGAACAGGAATAATGCGGTCCACCCCGTTGGCAATGCCCGCGCAAATGGCCGATGTTGCCCGCAAAACATCAATGACCACGCAGGTGTGAAAATCCTCTTTGTAGAGATCAAACTGTCGCGGGGAAAAACACACCTCTACGCGACGTTCGTGACGTTCGACTTGTTGAGCGGTATTGGAAGAAGTCTCGGTCATGTGATTCAAAGAAAGGGGACGCGGACTACAATTGCGGCAATCGACTTGTTGCGAATCACCACAGAGAAGGTTGAACCCGAAGCAGAGGCATCAGCATTGACATACCCCATGCCGATGGCTTCGCCCAACGAAGGGCTTTGCGTGCCACTGGTAACCACGCCAATTTCCTTTCCACTTTCGTTCACAATGGGATACCCTTGACGCGGAATGCCCCGCTCCGTCATCTTGAACCCAATCAGCTTCTGAGCCGGACCGGCCTCCCGTTGCTTGAGCAAAGCCGCTTTGCCACGGAATTCGGTTTTCCAACCCACCGTCCAAGTCAATCCCGCCTCGACAGGCGTGCGGCTTGCATCCATGTCGTTGCCATGCAAACAAAATCCCTTTTCCAACCTGAGCGTATCCCGTGCGCCCAAACCACAGGGAACAAGCCCTGAGGGCCGGCCAGCCTCCATCAAAATCCCCCAAATCATGGCCGCCTTTTCCGCGGGTACATAAAGTTCAAACCCACGCTCACCCGTATATCCTGTGGCTCCGATGTGAACAGGGACACCACACAAAGAAGCCTCTTGATGATGGTAATACGCCAACTCGCGCAAATCCAAGCCCACAGCTTGCATGACGGCATCGGCTTTCGGTCCCTGAAGCGCCAAAAGTGCTGTTCGGTCACTGGCGTCTTCCAATTCCACATCCTCTGGCAATGCCTGACTCAGGCTTGCCACAACCTGCTGGCGGTTCGAAGCATTGACCACAAGCAAGTACCGGTCTTCGAATCCGTAAACCAACAAGTCTTCAGCAATGCCACCTTCCTCATTCAAAAAGCAGGTGTAGAGGGCTTTCCCCGGCACCGCCTTGAGGATGTTTCCCGCCAATTGTGCTTGCAAGAAGTCCGTCGCTCCAGGCCCCGATATCCAAAGCTCTCCCATATGACTCACATCAAACAGGCCTACCGCCTCGCGCACAGCCATGTGTTCAACGCGCAAACCCGCATATTGAACGGGCATTTCGTACCCAGCGAAGGGAACCATTTTTGCTCCAGCAGCCAAGTGCACAGCGTGCAATGGCGTTTGAAGTAGGGAAGTGGCAACTTGATCCATGCACCAAAAGTAGACGGCCTTTTGGCCCCGTCCTTTTGAAGTCGTTGCGATTTTTCACGGGTTTTGTCCTCGACTGCCGAAATTGCGCCTGTGCAACGAGACGTCATCATCGCCGACAGGGCGACCACAGCCATCGAACGAATCGTTCGTCATTTGCAAGGGGCATCCCTGATTGGAGCAGAAAAGTCGAAAGACGAAATCATCGCTCGCATTCGAGGCCTGGCTCAGAACGCGATGCCGAGCGACGCCAGGAAAGCCCGATTCGAAACCATCGCCAACGACATCTGGAGTGTGCTGGCACACAACCATCGCATCTACTACTTGGTGGAAGAAAAACGCGTCGTCGTTCTCGACGTCATTCTGGACGCCGAGATTCACTCTGTGGAATCGGCTTGATCCAACCGGCGGCCTCAGGCCCCAAATGCAACAACAAGTCCATGATGCTCAATTGAGCAAACGGGATTTGGGGGTGCCGGTCTTCCCATACGTGGGCCCAACGTGAGCCTTGGACCTGCACAGACTGTTGCCAGTCCAACATGGACACACCGTGATCGCAAACAACATGTGCCTCTGGCGTCACATCCAGCGGCACTTTGACTCCCAGCCATTGGGCTGCCCAATCGATTGTGGCGCGATTCCAATGGCCCAAACTTTCCGGTCCCCTCAAAAAAAGTGCCTCTAGCTCATCGGCCATTTCCTCAAAATACGGTGCCCTTCCATAGGCAGACTTGATGGCCTGCCAAGACTTTCGGCCGGGCTCGCCCAAGACCCGAAAGGTCTGATCCTGAGGCCGAGGCCGCCCACCCCGGCGCTCGACGGGCACCGTGACGCTCACCGCACCAGTGGATTGCATCAAGTACAATCGGTTTCGGAAGGTGCGTTTGGGGTAATGCTCCAATCCATCCAATTGCGTTTGCGGCGCCATGGCTGCACACCACCATGGCAAAGGAGGGAAGGGGCAAAGGGGAAGAAGTGTCAAACCCCCAGGTTATTTGACAGGGCCAATCCGGTCCCAGCGAATACCGGACACACCGTGCTGCTCAACGTTCATCTTCGAGAACCAAGTGAATGCCGCCTTACCAACCACATGGTCTTCCGGTACAAAACCCCAGTAGCGGCTGTCTGCAGAACTGTGACGGTTGTCTCCCATGAGCCAGTAATACCCTTGCGAAAACGTGTATTCCGTTGCCGGTTCACCGTCGATCAAAATGACCCCGTCTCTTGACGCCATAGCATGGCCCTCATAGGCGGTAATGACCCGCTTGTATAAAGCCACATTTCGTGGCGTCAATTCTACAGTCTCTCCAGCTGCAGGCAAGTGAATCGGACCATAATTGTCGATGTCCCAGCTCGAAAAATCAAAGGCGTTCGTGTTGGGATACATGTCCAACGTGCCCCTGCGGGAGCTCGGGTCGTAGGGCTGCACATTTTCGACCAAACCTTGCGCCACGAGCATTTCCGCTTCGTCTTTCCTCAACGCCATGAAGTAGTTGCCCCCTGAAGCCTTGCCTTGAATGTCGATGTTGGTTAATCCAAGACGCTCTTTCAACACCTTCAAGTCCGCCTCTCGCTTGAGTTTGACCATGTAGTTGAATTGCAACCCGACCGGGGAACTGACCACCTCACCATCAATCACCAACTCGCGATTCACAATGGCCAGATCTTCACCAGGCAGGCCAACACAGCGCTTCACGTAGTGTTCCTTTTTGTCCACGGGTCTGGACTTGATGCCATGACTTCGGCTCCAATCCTTTCTTGCCATGGCATTGAATTTCTCTCTGTCCGCTTCATAAGCCACAGGGTCACCTCCAGCGAATCCAATGGCACGCTGGCGCAACAATGCGTGGTAATCGTGTCCCGACAAATAAGCGTCGACCACCACCGTATCTCCATTCGGGAAGTTGAAGACCACGGCATCGTAACGCTCGACATCACCGAAACCTGGCAAGCGGCTGTAAGGGATTTTAACCCATTCCAAATAACTCGAACTCACGTCGGTTCCGGGAATCGCGTTGTGAACGAAGGGCAAGGACAAAGGGGTCTCGGGAACCTTGGGTCCGTAGCTCATTTTACTCACCACCAGGTAGTCTCCAACGAGCATGCTGTCTTCCATAGAGGCGGTGGGAATCATGAAGGCCTCAAAAACATAGCCGCGAATCAAAGAAGCCACCACGGTGGCCCACAAAATGGCCTCGCTCCAGTCCCGATAAACGCTCTTCTTGAGCTTCGTCCAGTCTCGCGGCCCAATGAACTCACTCGTGGTGCGATAGGCGAGCCAAGGCATAGACAGCCATGGCACAAGCCCCATCCACCACTGCTCCGTCGTTTTTCGGTGTCCAAAAGCAATGCCCGTCTCCACATGCAATATGGACATCATGATCAAATTGGGTCCAGGAAACAAAAGCGGAATCAACCAGCGTTTTGGACGTTGGAGCATTTTGAGCCAAGTCCAATAATTCAAACCAGGCACAACTCCATGCCAAGCAGTCAGCCCCATACGTTGGAACAAACGCGGCAGTGTCGCCATGTGAACCAGCGGAACAAGTAAGAGAAGAAGAAGGGGAAGATTCATGAAGAAAAGCGTTGCAAACGCAGGTGCAATATCAGCCCCAAACGTCGTCCATTCCGAAAATATTGTTGACCGGACCCGTGTGAGAAACGAGCCATTCCGCGGCTTGTACCGCACCCAAAGCAAAACCCGTTCGGTTCTTTGCAGAATGCTCCAATAGAATTCGATCTACCGGGCCGTCCCAAGCCACTGTGTGGGTACCTGGAACGCCTGGCAGACGCAACGCTCCAATCGGCACGTCATTCCTGCCCGAGTGTTCGAGGTCAGCGGCCAAAGCCAGGGCAGTGCCGCTGGGCGCATCTTTCTTTCCGGTGTGGTGCACTTCATCTACCCGCACTTCAAAACCGTGCGACTGCAACTGAGCCTCCACTTTTTCAAGCGCCTTTCGAAACAAATGAACCCCAACAGAAAAATTGGGAGACCACAAAAACCGGAATCCCTTGGACTGAACCGCAGCCTCGACCTCGCTTCGCTGCGCTTCCCACCCCGTGGTTCCGCTGACCAGAGGAAGGTCATGCGATAGACAGGCTTCAAACACAGTCAATGCCGACTCCGGCAACGTAAAATCGATGGCCACATCTGCATTGGGCCAAGGGCCCTCAGCCAGGTCTTTCCGGCCCCAGCACGCCACAACTTCGTGGCCCCGTTTTTCGGCCTCTGCCCGAACAGATTGCCCCATGCGACCGCGGCCAATGATCAAAATTCGAAGGGCTCTTCCGCTGTTCATTTGCAACTGTTCTCTCGGGCACCCCCCAAAGTTCGGCTCAATCGAAAACCAACCACAGGACCCTGGCCTGGAATCCAACCAAGGTCCTCCGAGACGTCGAACCCCAAAAGCTGAGCATCGACATGGGCATCGACGACTTGAGCGCCCCACAACAGGGCAAATGTCAATATGCTCTGCTCCAAGTTCGCACGGTGAAAGTCTCTGCGGTCTTTGACTTCTGCGGCATCAAAAGAAGTCACATACACTGTGTTGGGGTCGTTATCGGTGAGGGCTTGATAACCATCTCGGTATCCTCGATACAAGTTGCCCTCTGTGCGAATAAAGTGACCACTCACACCAAGCGCCCCATAAACCAAGGGCACTTTCCACCATTTCCCGTTGTTGACTTGGCCCCAACCTGGGAGAACAGCACTGTGCCATGTGGTCCGGGAAATTCGGTCCAATTCTTCTTCGCTCTGCCCAAGCAATCCCATGGGGATGGCCAAAAGGACACAAGCGCACCAGCATTGAAACCCCTTCAACGCGCGTCCAATTCGTCCAGAAGCTGGCGCAAATCCTCTGCGTCCTGAAAATAGAGCTCAATCCGGCCTGCGCCATCGCCCTTGGCTTTGACATCCAACGAACGGCCAGAGAAGCGGCTTCTCAAATGCGCCCGCATGGTTTGCATCTGGAGGCTCAAGGTTGTTGCATTGGACTTCTTTGAAGGCGCTCTGCCTACAATTTCGCTCGCCTCTCTTTCGGTTTGACGAACGTTCAGGCCTTTGTCCAAAATCCGGCGATACAATGCTTTTTGATTTTTGGGCTCCTGAAGGCCGGCCAGCACCCGGGCATGACCAAAGCTCAAATGTCCTGCCGCCACCGATTGTTGAACACCTGCAGGCAATCCCAGCAAACGGATGTAGTTGGACACTGTAGAACGCTGTTTTCCCACGCGAGACGCCAATTCCTCTTGGGTCAATGCGCATTCTTCCATCAAACGCCGAAAACTGATGGCCACCTCAATGGCATCCAGATCCTCACGTTGGATGTTCTCTACCAACGCCATTTCCAACATCTCCTGATCGTTGGCTTCTCGCACATAGGCGGGGACCCGATCCAATCCGGCGAGCTGAGAAGCGCGAAAACGGCGCTCACCGGAAATCAACTGATAACGCGCAGCAGACGTGCGCCTTACGGTCAAAGGCTGAATGATGCCCAGCGTCCGAATGCTGTCGGCCAGCTCATTCAAAGCGAAAGGCTCAAACGTCCGTCTTGGCTGGTCTGGGTTGGCCTCAATCACACTGATGGGCAACAAGGCCACTCGGCCTGCCATGTCCACTGCTGCCTCGTCCTCTACAGACGATTTCTTTCGTGGTGCTTTTTCCTCAGATCGGCTAGCTTGGCCCGCTTGCTGCGCTTCGAGCAATGCGCCGAGCCCACGGCCCAATGCCGGCTTTTTGTTTCCCTTTTTTGACATGGGACTTGTCTCAGTTCAGCTCGGGTTGAACACCAGTGCTGTCCGAGGCAATGCCTCCGTTCTCATCCAAGAACTTCTCCGCATTGGGCACCTTGGTGAGGTCATTTTTCTGGAGGATCTCACGCGCCAAATTCAGGTAATTGATCGCCCCTTTGCAAGACGCATCGTGCATTACAATGGTCTCCCCATGACTCGGTGCTTCGCCAAGTCGGGTGTTTCTGTGAATCAACGTGTCGAACACCAAATCGCGGAAATGCATCCTGACCTCTTCCACCACTTGATTGGACAAACGCAAACGGGTGTCGTACATCGTCAACAGAATGCCTTCGATGGCCAAGTTGGGATTCAACCCCCCTTGCACAATCTTGATGGTGTTGAGCAACTTCCCCAAGCCTTCCAAGGCGAAATACTCGCATTGAACAGGAATGGCTACGCTGTCTGCCGCAGAAAGTGCATTGAGTGTAATCAACCCCAGAGAAGGGGAGCAGTCAATCAAGATGAAGTCAAAATCCTCGCGCAGGGGCTCCAGTGCCTTTCGCAAGCGCTGTTCTCTTTCCACCTCACTGATCAATTCAATTTCGGCACCCACCAAATCAATGTGCGACGGAATCAGCCACAAATTCGGGTTGCCGGTTTCCACAATGGCCGTGCGCGCATCTTCCTGCGCAATCAGGCATTGGTAGGTTCCCTTTTCCACCTGCTTTGGGTTAACACCCACACCCGAAGTGCTGTTGGCCTGAGGGTCGGCATCCACAAGAAGTGTCTTGTACTCCAGCGCACCCAAGCTTGCGCCGAGGTTGATGGCGGTGGTGGTTTTACCCACACCCCCTTTTTGGTTGGCTATGGCGATGATTTTGCCCATGTTCAGAAAGGAATGTCCAGCACCTCTTCGATGCCGAGTAAATGAAGTTGTCCACCCGCCTGAAGAACGGTGCGGGTGGCCTCCTCGAGGTCAATCTCGATGGGAGGGAAAGTATTGTAATGCATGCCCACAACCAATTGGCAGTTGAGCATGTCCATGGCCGCCGGAACATCTGCGATGCCCATCGTAAAAGTTCCCCCAATGGGAAGAATGGCCACTGCTGGCGGCCAAAGCCGGCCAATCAACGCCATCTCCGGTGTGAGCGCGGTGTCTCCAGCATGGTAAATGGACTTCTCTCCGTCGTCCAAAAGGTATCCACAGGGCACGCCACCCGGAGTGCCATCGGGCAGGGTGGAGGAGTGGGCGGCGCTGACCGCACGCACTTGCACATCCCCCTGATCTCCGCGAAGAGAAAAGGTGGCTCCTGGATTGATGGCGCGAACATGTTCCACACCCTTTGCAACGAACCAATTGGCCACTTCGTACGGGGCAATCAATTCTGCACCCGAAGCTTTTGCGATGGATTCCGCATCTGCAATGTGGTCCTCGTGGCCATGTGTGAGCAATATGTGCGTCGGACACAAGGCTTCCACATCGACATCCTTGGCATGCCCATTTGGGCGAATGAAAGGATCGATAAGCACGTTGAGACCTAAAGTCTCAAGCGCAAAACAGCTGTGTCCGTAGTAATGGAGTCGCATTGAGGAGAGGCTCAAATATAACCGGGCCACCCCCCTTAATTCAGGATGAATTATCCACAGGGAACCCCCGTTCCATGAAGATGCTGAGGCTCAAAGGTCTTCGAAGCGAACCTCGTCGTCTTGGGCGCTTTGCCCCTCTGAACGACGCGGACCATTGGGCTCTCCAGACTGGAAGTCTCCCGTGCCTTGCAACTCGGCAATCTTTTCTAGAGAATCCCGAAGGCCATCGGCAAATTTCTCGAAATCCTCCTTGTACAGGAAGAGCTTGTGCTTGCTGTAGCTGACCTCTCCAGAGGCATTGGTCTGCCGCTTGCTTTCGGTCACCGTGAGGTAAAGATCCTTGGCTCGGGTCGCACGGATGTCAAAAAAATAAGTGCGTTTCCCAGCCTTCACTGAAATGGTATGCACGTCTTCCTCTCTGCGGTCGCCTCTTGACCAATCTTGATTGTGATCACCCATGTCTCCAAGTTGTTGGAGCAAAAGTTAAGACAATCCCTTCCGTTTTTACCGCATGAGCAGAATCTGCCCTGAGTATGTGAATGGAATCCGAAGCTGGTCCTCCAAATACACTTGATACAAATACATGCCGTCTGGCGCGTAGTGGGTACCGGACTTCACTTCGCCTTGCCAAAGCGCTTCGGGGTCTGTGGTGCTGAACACGATTTCGCCCCACCGGTTGTAGATCGTACAGCGGTAAGCTGCAGTTCCCGTGGTAACCGGCTGCCAAGCGTCGTTTAACCCATCGTTGTTCGGAGAGAAGCTGTTCGGGGCATAAAAAAGCGTGCCATTGACCCCGACCTCGCCTTGGGCCACAGCCGTGCATCCAAACTCGTTGATGACCGTCTGCGTGACATTAAATACCCCCGCTCCCTGAAAGACATAAGCTGGACTGGACTGGTCACTCGACCCGCCATCTCCGAAATTGTAAAAGTGTTGCGTTGCCCCCAAGCTCAAATCTTCGACCTGCACAAAAGGCTCCAATATGTCCACGATGTTGGGTTCAATGGCAAAGCCAGCGGAGGGCTCTGGATGCACCTCAATCATGGCCGTCTTGGTTTGGGCCAAATCTTGAACGCAAAATCCAGTCGTGCTCATCTCCAGCGTCACGGTATACATTCCAGGCAAAGCATACACATGAGACGGGTTGGGCAGGGTAGAGGTGGTGCCGTCTCCGAAATACCACGTGTAAGCTGCAGCCGTTTCGGTCTGAGAAAAGTTTTCGAAGCTCACCGGCAACGATGGACATCCCGAAATTGGACCGCCGTCAAATCCGATGCTCGGGTCAAACAAGACTTCCACCTCTGTTTCAAAATCCCGCTCGCACCCCTCTGCCGTTACCGTAACGGTCACCGGATAAATGCCCGGTTCGGGAAAGGACAATCCTTGCAAAAATGGTCCCGCATCTTGGATGGCTGCACCCGGAGCGTAATCCCAATCAAAGGAAGCATTCGGGTCGGTTACGCCAATCGCTTCTAGATTGAAGCTGTGCTCTTGAAAACACTCCGGCTGGGGTTGGGCCACAAAGGGTTCGAGCAACCAAGCCACCTCAAACACCTCGGAAGTCGTGTCCGGACACTGAAGCGCTGCGGCGGCCACGAGCTCGACCTCATAAGAACCGGGTCCTTCGTAAGTCCAAGTTGGAAAGGCATCAAAACTCACGTCATCATTGCCGGGAACACCAAACGTCCACACGTAGTTGTCGCTGTTTTCGCTGGCATTTTCGAAAGCCAACGAGAAACCAGAACAGAACTCTTCTTGTGGAACAATAGACGCCACGGGTGCGGGCGGGGGGTTCCAGTCGAGCACTCCGCTGCCTACGCACCCATTCGATACAATGGTCAGTTCTGCGGCGGCGTCTTCAACGCCTGGAAAAGCAATCCCCCCAGGCTCGGGCAGGTCACTTAAGCCAACGGAAGCCGCTCCGCCAAACTCCCAATTGAAGGTGGCTTCCGGATAATCCTCCTCTGTGCCAAAAGTGAACACAGGAGTGCCCGTTCCACAATCCACGTCCAGCACCTCCAGCACCGGAGACAGCGGTTCAAACACCTCATAGATAGACGTACTCGAGTCTGCACAAGGCCAACCCGGGTTTGCAATCAGCTGGACTTCGTAAACCCCCGGCTCAGGGAAGGTGAAGGTGGGGTTGGGAAGATTCGATGTGTCACTCTCAATCCCGTCCACACCAAAGTCCCACAAGAAAAAAGTGGCGTTGATGGAAAACTGCTGGAACTCCAACGTCTCCCCAATGCAAAGCTGCTCGCCTGTCTGGTTCGCCACAAGCGAGGTGATGTTGGGATCGCATACCGTGACGTTCATCTGAAAATCTCGGTTCGATGTACTCAACAATGAACCATCTCGCCATTCCTCTACACAAATGCCGATGGCATACTGGCCAGCAGATGTTGGCATTCCGGTAAGGTAACCCGTCACCGGATCAATGGTAAAGCCAGGGGCCCCATCGATTGGATCTGTGGCAGAATAACCAGCCGCCCAATTGACAGGGGTGTAGGGCGGTCCATTGGGCGGATTGGGGGCGGGCTCATTGGGCGTTCCGCCAAACAGTGGAGCGCACAATGAATAGGCCAAACTGTCTCCATCCAAATCGATGGCACTGTGGTCGAAGAAAAAATCAAAGCCGGCGCAAAGGGCGACGGGAGGTAGGCTGTTCCAAGTCGGACTGCTGTTGGGCTCTGTGGTTTGAAGTGTCCCTGGGATTTCGGTCGTGAACGTCGCACCGGCATCATCCGGACTGGTCAAATTCACAATGGATGGGTTTCGGCAGCAACGCTGATAACTGAGTGTGAACCCCGTTGCAGAAGTCCCCAGGTTGATGACCTGTTCGTAAACGGCCTGCTCGACACAAACCGAAGGCGGCGGTGTCCCGCAGGGATTCTCCAGCACCACAGGCAATTCGTCTACATTTTGAAAAGAGAGCGGGATGTTGATCAAATCCACCAGCTGACCAGCAGAGTTGAAGACCCCCACCGAAGCTTGGTTGTCGAAACCCGTTCCATTTTGGTTGGTCGGGCCGCAGTCACGATACACAACCAACCTTACCCGATAAACCCCATCTCCAAGGTCTTCATAGCTCAGCTCACCACCCACAATGTGCGTCGCCCCTAAAGAACCGCAGAGGCTCAACAGCACAAAAAGGAGGACATGGCGCATAAACAGGTAGGATCTAGGCTTGAGACAAAATACAAACCGACAAGCCCACATAAAGTTGCATCGAACGGCCAAATTTAGCCGGCATGGTGCGCTGGACGAACAATGTCCGACCTTTGCCACATCTGTACTGAGTGCAGGAACAAAGATTGATGATCGATACACACAGCGCCAACGAAGAGTTGGCCCCCCAAGACGCGTCCGAGTCCAACGAAGGGCACACAGAAGCCGAGGCGCAGGAAGCGCTGACCCCTGACGCATCGGAAGAAACCCCAGAAGCAGAAGAAAAGCCCGAGGAGCCCAAAAAGCTCCCTTTCAGAGAATTGCCGCTCTGTGAGCCCGTTCAAGAGGGCCTGCAGTCCATGGGTTTTGAAATGGCCACGCCCATTCAAACCTTGGCCATTCCTCCCATCACGGAAGGAAAAGACTTGATTGGCATTGCCCAAACCGGAACAGGAAAAACGGCCGCGTTTCTTCTTCCTACGATGCACAACATTTATGAGAGGGGAGGAGGAGACCACATTAAGTGCCTGATCATTACCCCCACTCGAGAACTCGCCCTGCAGATCGACCAAGCCACAGAGGGTTTTGGTTATTTCTCCGGCACCTCCAGCGTGGCGATTTACGGCGGCGGCAGCGGCAGCGACTTTGATAGAGAAAAGAACGCACTGACCACAGGCGTCGACATTGCCATTGTGACCCCGGGCCGCATGATTAGCCACATGAATTTGGGCTATGTCGATTTAAGCAAACTCGAGGTCCTCATTTTGGACGAAGCCGACCGCATGTTGGACATGGGATTCCTCGGCGACATCAACCGAATTGCCGAACACTGCAACCCGGAAAGACAAACCTTGCTGTTCAGCGCAACGATGCCAGAGCGCATTGGAAAGCTGGCCAACTCCATGCTCAAGGACCCCGTTACGGTTCAAATCGCATTGTCTCGTCCTGCAGAGAAGGTGATCCAAGCGGCCTATCCCGTACACGACGACCAAAAGCCCCACCTCTTGGTGAGCTTGCTCAAAGGACGAGGACTCAAGTCTGTGATTGTTTTCTCTAGCCGGAAACGCTCCATCTCCATCATTGCGCGCTCTTTGTCCAAAGCGGGGCTCAATGTGGGCTCCATCAGTTCTGACCTGGAACAAAAGGACAGAGAGGATGTCATGCGACGGTTTAGAAACCGGAAGATTCACATCTTGGTGGCCACGGACGTGGTAAGCCGAGGCATTGACATCGACAACATAGAGATGGTCATCAATTATGATGTCCCTCCAAATGAAGAGGATTACGTGCACCGTATCGGACGGACCGCCCGCGCGGAACGTTCTGGCATGGGCATTACGCTGATTACGCCCGGTGAAATGCGCAACTTCTCGAAAATCGAGAAGCTGATCGGCATGGAAGTCCGGAAGGAGCCTTTGCCTGCGGAGTTGGGTGCAGGCCCTAAATACGATCCGAACGCACCCTCGGACCGGGGTCGAGGTGGTGGCCGAGGTGGCAATCGTGGCGGTGGCGGTCGTGGTCGGCATGGCAACCGCAATGGCGGTGGCGGTGGTGGTCGCAACAACGACAGGCGAAAAGGCGGTGGGTCGCGCAATGAAGGCGGCGGAAATCGCGGTGGTCAAGGCGGTGGAAATCGCGGCGGCCAAGGCGGCGGAAATCGCGGCGGCCAAGGCGGCGGAAATCGCGGTGGCGGATCCGGAGGTACGGCATAAGCATGGCACCAGGTGACCAAAGCGAGGAAGCACTAAAACAGAAGCTCACCCCAGAGGAGTATCGCGTGATGCGGATGAATGGGACGGAGCGCCCCTTCACAAGCCCTCTGAACAAAGAAAGCCGTGCGGGCACCTATCACTGCAAAGTCTGTGATACTGCCTTGTACACAGGAGAGGCCAAATTCGACTCAGGCTGCGGGTGGCCCAGTTTCGACAAAGAAGTCAGCACCGACAAAGTGACCCGAATTCGAGACATCAGTCACGGCATGATACGGATAGAGATCCGATGTACTGCCTGTGATTCTCACCTCGGCCATGTCTTTCCAGACGGCCCCACAGAAACTGGCACACGACACTGCGTAAATGGCGTTTGCCTCGCTTTTCGGCCTCAGTAACGAAAGAAATTATCGTCTTTTCTGGCCCGTCCTGTGGTCGCGTCGCTCTGGAGTGCCCTGATTGGGGCCCAACATTCGTTCGCCCAAGTGCTGGCGCATGTCGCGTTCAAATCGCTTTTTTGCACCCAATAACTGCACGGCCAAACCAGGTCCAAACGCCTCGGCCACGGCTCTGACATATTCTGCCCGCAACACAGTAAAGGCCGTCTCGGCGTCCACAAGACGGTCCAACTTCTGCTTGAACACCTCCAAGGGTTCACCGCCGGCCAAGGACAATTCCCTGCGCGAAACGTGCACTGTAGAATCTGCAGCATGAATTGACCCCGAAAATTCATTGTAAACCGGCCAAAATTGCTGCCCCATTTCCACGCTTATGTCCAATTCCGATGTGAGATACGCCACAAACATTCGCTCCATGCGCTCTCGGATTTGTGCGCGGTCGGCAGCATCAGATGGCCCTGGACGCTGTGCCGAAGCGGTCACTAAAAATGTGAAGGTCAGCATGAGGCAAGTACACCTCAAAAAAGCCTTTCGGCCGATTTCACGTTGGATTCTCGTCATCATCAAAAGTCCCAATTGTTCTGTCCCCAGACGTCCTGCTCCTGTGAATCCTCTTCTTCCATGACATCCAATATGAGTTGCATTTCTTCGTTGGACATCGCCTCTAACTGACAGGTCCATGTGACGCATGGCTGAGCTTTTGACTGTGTTGAAACAGCCAAGCCAATGCCCACAAGCAACGCGAGCCCCGCCGCGACACCACGCCAATTCAAGGACGCTGTGGTTGGCAACATTCTCTCTTGTTCAACGAAAGAGATGCCACGGTTCATCGAAGCAGAATCCAAACGGAATCCATCGTCGTGCGGTTGACAGTTGTCTTTGTGCAAGGGCATCGTGGAAATAACGGGGGGGGCAGAGGTTCGTTTAAATCAAGGCCGGAAAAGGACAGAAGCCTGCGCTTCCAGAATTCGTTCGATTTTCTTTCGACCGTGATGATAGGAGGCTTTTAATGCCCCTTCGGATGTTCCTGTTTCTTCGGCAAGCAAAGCATAGGGTCTGGCATCGAAGTAGCGGGCTTGAAACACCCATCTCTGCTTGGGAGGCAACTGAGCAATGGCAGAATGCAAAAGGGCCAAAATCCGGTCACCCTCAAAATCATCCGAAGCCAACACCGCAGCAGTGCGCTCTTCAAGTGCCGTATCAATGGACACCATTCTCCTCAAGTTTCGACGTCGGGCCGCATCCACTATCGAATTCCGAGCGATGCGCAAAAGCCAGGCCTTTCTTTGAGCCTCGTTTCCTTCGAAGCCCTCCCAAGCCTTCCATGCCTTTGTGAAGACCAACTGGGTCACATCCTCCGCATCTTCCTTCACCAACAGCATCCGGCGAGATTGGCTCAAAACCAGTCGATAATTGGCCCGCATCCATTCCGAAAAATCAGGCGCGGTGCGGGTTGATTTGGATGAGGGGCTGGACATGCGTGAAAAAAGGGAACGGCCCGCACTCAGATAGGTTTAACCGAATGCCCGACTTGTGACCGCACAAACCGCGTCAAATAAGTTCGGTGCTGTGGCCAACACCTCCCTGCCCGACAACAGGTCCTCCGGGGTTTGAACGCCTTTAAAGTCTGTGGTGCGGCCTCCAGCTTCGGTGACCAACAACAATCCCGCTGCAATGTCCCAAGGTTGCAAGCTGTATTCAAAGAAAGCGTCGAAGCGACCACACGCCACATAAGCCAAGTCAATCGCCGCTGAGCCCATGCGCCTGAGGCCCCTCGTGCCCTTGGCAAAATCAGTCAAAGCCCCCAGATAAGGCTGCATTCGGCTGAAATCCCAATGCGGGAATCCTGTGGCCACAAGCGCTTCCGAAAGTTCCGCTCTCGGCGCACAAGAAACGGGCGCACCGTTGAGCTTTGTGCCTCCACCCAAAGTCGCAGTAAAGCACTCCTTTCGGTTCGGGTCATAGACCACGGCCAAAATGGGGGAGGACCCGTCCACCAATGCCACCGACACGCAAAACACGGGAAGACCATGAATCAAATTCGTGGTCCCGTCCAACGGATCGATTACCCAACGAAACCGGGCACCATTCGCATCGCCAGCGGTGCCCTCTTCGGCAAGAAAGCCGGCTTCGGGCAACAATTTGGACAGGCCTTTCACCAGTTGTGCCTCGGCTGCTTTGTCCACATGACTTACCAAGGAATTGAGTCCCTTCACTTCAATGTCTGACTCACTGACACGCTGTTCAATCAATCCATCGCCCACCGGCTCAATCACCGACACGGCTTGATCCAACAGTGAGCTCAAGTCAAACGGAAAGGAAGAGGCATTGTCCATGAGGGGAAAAAGAACAAGTCGTTAAGTCACTGTGCGAGCACGTCTCAACACAAATGCAGCAAGCAATGCCCCCCCAATGAAGGTGCAAGTCGAAATCAACTCCGCCTGGGTCAGGCTCAGGCCCAGAAATTCCATCTGCGCATTCACCCGAATCTTTTCGATAAAAAACCGCTCAACCCCATTGAACATGAGGTAAATCGAAAACAGCAAGCCCGGGGTCTTGAGCCGTTTACGAATGGACCACAACAAGGCGAAAATGCCCACGGCCATGACTGTTTCATAGAGGGAAGTGGGGTACACTCCCGGATCTAAATAGGTTCCAAACCCTTCAAAAATGGGCCAGGGGTCGTTTTCCGTAATCAACTTACCCGTATACCCTGCAGGGCGCGGGCCATACACCGCGTTCACATTGTTGGGGAACGGGTAGCTCCAAACCCAATCTGGCGCCCAAGACAGCCAATCGGGCTTTGGACGCGCATTCGGAATTCCCCAGTCTCCATCTCCACTGATTTGACATCCCATTCGCCCAATGCCATATGCGAGCATCAAGCCCGGAGCCGTGGCATCGGCCACATGCAAGAAGGGCATTTTGTGGCGCCGCGCATAAGCTGCCACCGCCAACCCGCCCACAATGAGCCCGCCATAAATGGTCAGCCCCCCAATGAAGGCTTCCAATGAAGGCGCTCTAAAAAAGGCTGCAAATTCATCCGGGTACTCCAAGAGGTGAAAGAGCTTGGCACCCGACACCCCACCAATGGCGGCTGCAAGCGTGATGTTCCCCGTCCGTTCCCAAGGATGAACTTTTACCGTGCGTTTTTCTGGGGTATCCAAGCGCTGCTTAAGATCCTCTTTCCACCGAAACCATGCCATAACGGCCGCAACAAGCAATCCCAAAAGGGGGTAGCCATCACCACTGAACAAATGGCGCTGCGGCGCGCCCCCTCCAGCAAAGAGGTCCGAAGCATTCCAGAGCAGCCAGACCACTTTCCATCCCAGGACGAAGCCCAGAAAAGCACTCGAAGCCCAAGCGGCAAGGCCCTCGGGCTTGCCAACCCAAATCTCTCGTTCAGTGGCATCCAGTTGGCCCTCTTTCTCCTTTCTAAGCAACTCTCTCCGCAGCAGTCCACTTCCCGCAACAAACGCGAGCGCCACCAGAAGACCAAAGGAATTGACGAGTTTCAACGCCGAGATCTCGACGCCAAACAAGTCTTGAAACAGGAAGTAAAGATTGGGGTACACAGCAGGTGATTCTGACGGCAAGTTAAGCGGAGACCTTCTGCCCTTGAACTCGCCCTTCTCTCATCTGTCCAAGTTTCACTTGAACGACTTCACCCGCATCCACTGCAGCTCCCTCGGCCAAGGCGACCCGAACATATTCCGGAGTATACCCGCTGCGCCTTCCTTCGGCGTCCACATCGGATTCCATCAGCACAGGACGGACCTGCCCTTCAAACCGCAAGGCATGGGCCCATTGCTTTTTTAAGCTGATTTGCTGAAGCACTTTGTTCCTGGCCTTTCGAACCGGAATGGGCACCACGTCAGACATCCGCAACGCCGTGGTTTTGGCCCGTTCACTGTAGGTAAACACGTGCAAATACGAGGCCGGCATTTCCAGCAGAAATTCCCGCGTTTCTTCAAATGCTTGGTCCGTCTCCCCAGGAAACCCCACGATCACGTCCACTCCAATGCCCGCCTCGGGCATGCAAGCCGAGATGTACCGAAGCCGATCGCGATACTCCGCAGTGCGGTAACGCCTTCGCATGGCCGACAACACGGCGTCGCTTCCACTTTGCAGTGGGATGTGGAAGTGGGGCTGAAACTTCTCTGACCCTGCGACAAAGTCGATCAACGGCTCGGTCAACAGGTTGGGTTCAATGGAACTGATGCGATAACGCTCAACCGATTTCAAGTCTGTATCCGTTTCGAGCGCGTTACAAAGGTCCAGCAAGGTTTCGTTGTTCGCCTTTCCAAAGTCTCCAATGTTGACCCCCGTCAAAACTATCTCGCGCGCCCCCGCTTCTGCCGCCTTTCTCGCTTCCACAAGGGTGGTTTCAATGTCTGCACTTCGCGAGCGTCCTCGAGCCAAAGGGATGGTGCAAAAGGCACAGAAATAATCGCAGCCATCCTGTACTTTCAAAAAACTTCGCGTTCGGTCACCAGAGCTGACTGCCGGATGAAACGCCTGAACATCCCGAATCTCGCCGCGCTCGATCACCGCAGAAAAATCACCAATTGATTTCCGAGCCCGCTGCTTGTCGAGGTGCCCTGCCAAGTTGAACTTTTCTTGCGCCCCGAGCACCAGGTCAACCCCTTCGATGTCGGCGATCTCTTTGGGCTTCAATTGGGCATAGCATCCAATGACCGCTACAAAAGACTCCGGGTTGGCCGCCTTGGCGCGCCGAACAATGTTGCGGCATTTGGCATCTGCATGGTCTGTGACACTGCACGTATTGACCACCACGACGTCCGGTCGGTCGTCCATGGCCACCCGGGCATACCCCGATTCCATCAACCCCTTTCCAAGCGCACTGCTTTCAGAGAAATTGAGTTTACACCCCAAGGTTTCAAAGGCCACACGACCATGGTTTGCCATGGGACAAAATTAAGTGCAACCAAATCAGACTTTCCTGCCTTTATAGAGACCATGGGAAACAATACAGCTACTGCGCTGTGTATATTGTCACCCTGCTAAATCGCATAGGATGAAATTGAACCGCCTCTACCTACTGGCTGTGCTGCTTTGTTGCACAGCGCTCATTCACGCTCAAACGTTCAACTTGTCCACCGAAATGCTCGGTGGCTCGTTCAATTCTGGTGGTCCCATTGGGTTCATCGATGTCGACAATGACGGACTAGACGACATTGTGTTGTTCGATCAAGGGGAAGACGTGAACGTGATGTACCAAACCGGCACAGGTTTCACTCCGGTTCACTACGGTCCAATTAGCGATGAGAATCAGTGGGGCGCTTGCATTGGCGACATCGACAACAACGGAACAAAAGACATCTTTGCCGGTGGCAGCTATGATGGTGTCCACTTGATGCGCTTCGGCGCTGGAGACAGCTATGAAATTGACGAGCTCGACAACAGCTCCATGTTCATGCAAGCCTGCAACATGGCCGACTTGGACAACGATGGCGTTCTCGACGCTTTTGGATGTCACGACGACGCCCTCAGCCGCACATGGAAGGGCTCAGAGTCCAGCATGCCCATGAATGACTTGGAGCTCATGCCACTCACGAGCTACGACTACAGCGACTACCCCAGCACCGACCACAGCGGCAATTACGGCACTGTATTCTCCGACTTTGACAGCGATGGCGACGTCGACCTCTTTATTGCAAAGTGCCGCCAGTTTGTGAACGATCCAGAAGATCCTCGCCGAATCAACCAACTCTGGATCAACGACGGTCAGGGTGGCTGGACCGAGGAAGCTTTGGACCGGGGACTGGTCTTTTTTGAGCAAAGCTGGACCGCCGACTTTGGTGACATCGACAACGATGGTGACATGGACATTGCAGTGACCAACCACAGTGCCTCCATTTTCTTGCTGGAAAACGACGGCAACGGGTTCTTCACCGACATCACCTCTGGGAGTGGCATGGAAGTGAGCGGTTTCTTCCTGCAGAGCAAGTTTGTGGACTTCGACAACGACGGGTACATCGACTTCATCACCTCGGGCGACAACAGCTCCAATTATTACTTTAAAGGCAATGGAGACGGCACATTTGACCAGATGGACTGGCCGTTTTCATACAACGACGCCATGTTGAGCTTTGCAACTGGAGACTTCGGAAACGATGGGCAAATCGACTTGATTGCCAGCCATGGCAACGGATATGTGTCGGCCGACAACAACAACCCCGACCAGTTCTACTTGAACGAAGGCAACGACAACCACTGGATGACGTTTGACCTCCAAGGCATCATCTCCAACAGCGATGCAGTAGGGGCACAAATCGCATTGTACGGCCCGTGGGGCATTCAACTCCGAGACGTCAGGGCAGGAGAGAGCTACGGCATTACCTGTTCTACCCATGCTCACTTTGGAATGGGAACCGCAGAATATGCCGACAGCGCAGTGGTTCACTTCCCCAGCGGGTTTACCACCACCATTGTCGACCCCGCCATCGACACTTACCACAATGTGATTGAGGCACCTTGCCTCGTCGATGCCTTTGAGGCCACCTTGGAAGGACAACCTGTCATCTGTCCAGGGGAGACGGTGACCTTGACCGCACCTAGCGGATACAGCAGTTACACATGGAGCAATGGAATGGACACCGAAACCATCGTGGTCGGTGAAACCGGAAACTTCACCGTGTTGGTTTACGACGAAGAAGGATGTGCAGGAGTTTCGAATGCCATTTCCATTGAAGTGTATCAACCCGAAGTGCCCACCATCTCGGTCGACGGCGATTTGAAGTTGTGCGAAGGCGAGAGCGTCACCTTGATTGCCAGTTCTGCTCCCGAGTATACTTGGAGCAATGGCGCAATAGAACAATCCATTCAAATTACGGAAGCAGGCACATACAGCGTGGCGATCGCCGGTGAGTGCGCAGAGCCCACTTCCTCCGATGCAGTAACCGTAGAATTGTTCAATTCCCCCGAGACCCCTGTTGTAGAGGACGAAACCATGGACTCACCTGCGAGCACCACCCTGGCCTTCTCTGGAAACGAACTTCACTGGTACGACAGCGAAACTGCCGAAAGCCCCTTGTTTGTTGGAAACAGCTACACCACACCTGTTTTGGATGAAACCACCACATTGTGGGTGGAAGACGTGATCAACCACGGCCTGGAAAGTGCAGTCGGAGGATCCAACGCACAAAGCGAAGGTCAATACCACAACAACAGCAACTACTGGCTTCGCTTTGATGCCTACCAGCCCTTGGTCCTGAACAGCGTGAAGGTTTTCGCCAGCGGGGAAGGAGAACGGACCTTTGCGGTAATCAATGCCACAGGCACCGTTTTGGATCAAGTCACGGTAAACGTGCCCGACGGAGAGAGTGTCGTGACCCTCGACCTTCTTGTTCCAGAGGGCGTGGCGCACGGACTTAGAACATTGGACGACAACCCACAATTGTGGCGCGATGGACAAGGATCAGACCTGAACTACCCCTATGCATTGGGAGACTTGGCCAGCATTACCTCGAGCAGCGTGAGCAACCCCAACAACGCCACGAACTACTATTACTTCTTCTACGACTGGACTGTGAGCACACAAGGTGTTTCCTGTGCTTCTGAGCGCGTGCCTGTTACCGTGACCATTACAGCCGTGGGCATTGCCGATATCGGTGCGTTCAAAGGCGATTTACAATTGTTCCCCAACCCCTCAGAAGGTCAAGTTCAGTTGCAATGGGAAGCGGGCTCTGGCCAACTGCTTTGCGAAGTCATTGACGCATCAGGCCGCGTCCTGTATAGCCGTCAGGCTGCTGCCCCCAGCCAACTGGGCACTTTGGATTTGACTGCTCTTCCACGCGGAGTGCACCTGCTCAAATTGACACAAGGAAACCGCACTTCCACTGCCCGTGTGGTGTTGCGCTAATCCAACCCTCAACCACTTATGGACCCCGCCCGGCAACGGTTGCGGGGTCCTTTGTTACTTAACAACATGAAGCGTTCCCTTGTCTTCTTCTTGACTGTTGTCGCTCTGGTCTCCACTGGTGCCCTTTTTACATTGGATGCTTCCGATGCTGAGCGGGCCCAGTTTTACCATCACGGCGTCGAGGGAGCCCTTTATCGCGATGTCTTGGGCGGATTGCCCGACACCATCAATTCTCTATTCTATGGCTCGGGGAAATGCTCCGGTTGCCACGGCGTGGACCCCAATCACTTGGCCTCAAAAGCCGGTCAAACGTTTCCCATGGAGCCCATGCCGGATGCTTGGGACGTCAACGTGGTGGACGATTGGCGCAGTTCCATCATGGCCAACAGCACAAAAGACCCTTTCTGGCGCGCCAAAGTCCGTCACGAAGTGCTCACCAACCCTTCGCACGCCGCAGGCCTAGAAGACAAATGCACCAGTTGCCACGCACCGGTCGGCCACTTTGCCGCCCATCACGATGGCGCTGAATACTATAGCTTACTCGAAGCCATCACCGACACCTTGGCCTTGGATGGCGTCAACTGTGCGGTCTGTCACCAGCAAGACGCCGATGGCATCGGCACGCGATTCAGCGGTGAGATGACCTTTGTAGAAGACACCATTTACGGCCCATACGGAGGGGGCAAGGATGAATACCCTGTGCAGTATCAACCCATGCAAAGCTTCATCGGGTTCTACCCCATGTTTGGTCAGCACATGACCGAATCTGAAAGCTGCGCAGCCTGCCACAGTTTGATCACCAACAGTGTGACCCTAGAAGGGGAGTACACCGGCGAGACCGTCATTGAACAAGCGACGTACCACGAGTGGGTCAACTCCATTTATTCTTCCGGTCCTGCCCAACAGGAATGCCAAGGCTGCCACATGCCTCAAATCAACGATCCCGTCGGCATTGCAGGAGGGTATGCCTGGTTGCAACCGCGTTCTCCTTTCTCCTTGCACTATTTCGTTGGGGCCAACACGCACATGCTGCGGATGCTACGGAACAACGTGGACTCCCTCGACTTGACAGCCACAGAAGCTCAATTCGACAGCACGATTGATCGAACATTGACCATGCTGCAGGAGCAAAGCCTCGACATCGACGCCGCATTGATCTTGGATGCTGGACTGCCCCGGGTAGAAGTCAACCTCACCAACAAGGCCGGGCATAAATTCCCCTCCGGATATCCAGCCCGCCGCGCTTGGGTGGAATTGAAGGTGATCGGCGACAATGGAACCCTGTTTCATTCTGGAGCTTGGAATCCCGAAACAGGCCACATTCTTGGACAGGAGACAACCGATTGGGAGCCCCATCACGACGTAATTTCAGATGAAAATCAAGTGGTGATTTACGAATTGGTCCTTGGGGATGTGAACGGCGATGTCACCACCGTTTTGGAACGCGCACATGCCCACCTCAAAGACAACCGCTTAACCCCTCAAGGGTTCTCGACCTCCCACGCGGTTTACGACACTACCGCCATTGTTGGCTCTGCCAACCTCGACCCCAATTTCAATCTGAACAGCGAAGGCGTGGAGGGCACCGGTGGAGACCAAATTCAATTCTTACTGCCCAACGGGTGGGAGGAAAACAGCAGCCTCGACGTAGAATGCACAGTGTGGTACCAAAGCCTGCCTCCCAAATGGGTCGCCCCAACACTGGCCATTCAGGGCGACAGCCTGATCGATGGCTTCAGAAGCCTCTATGCCGAATTTGCACCTACACCGGAACAGATTGGCACCGTGTCTTTCACAAACACACTCGACAACGTCGCCGATCTACAGCCACCGTCGCTACGAGCTTGGCCCAATCCATCTTCCGATGGCGTGGTGATGATTGAATCCGGCGCTGAACGCATTGGAGCGTACACCCTTTACGATGCCACAGGCCGTACTGTGGAGAAAGGAGAGTGCCCCCAATCTCTTTTGAGATTGTCCCTGCCTGCTGCTGGACGTTACATACTCCGGACAGAGAGCACAGGCGCCATCCAGCTCCTCCGCGAATAGCATTTAACCGTTGTATTCCATCACCACTGGACAATGGTCGGAACCGTGAACATCGACCAAGATTTCGGCAGGGCCACAATGTGACATGGCTTCGGCTGACGCCAAAAAGTAATCCAGTCGCCACCCCACGTTCTTCTCGCGTGCACCTCCACGGTAGCTCCACCAAGAGTATTGGACACGATCGGGGTTTTGCTGTCGCCACACATCTGTAAACCCACGATCAAGAATCGCCGACAAACCGTCGATCTCGTCCTGGGTGTACCCTGGGGTCTTGTTGTAATTGGCTTTGGGTCTGGCCAAGTCAATGGCCTGATGCGCCACATTGAGGTCTCCGCAACACACCACCGGCTTTTCCAGAGACAGCCGTTCTAGGTAGGCCAAGAAAGCCACATCCCAGTCTTTACGAAACGGGAGGCGCTTCAGCCCACTAGAACTGTTTGGCGTGTAAACCGTCACAAAGTAGAAACCCGCAAATTCGGCCGTGGTCACTCGGCCTTCGTCGTCCATGCCGTCCACACCAATGCCATGCGCAACCGATTGCGGCTCTTCCTTAGACAAGATGGCTGTGCCACTGTAGCCCTTTTTAACCGCGCTTGAACTGTACACGTGCCAATCTCCGCTCAAACCAAAAAGCGCCTCTCGCACCTGATCATCCTGGGCCTTGGTCTCCTGCAATCCAAGCACATCCAAACCACTGGACGCCAACCAACCCTCAAAATCCTTTTTGACAACGGCGCGCACGCCATTCACATTCCATGTCCCGAGTTTCATGACTGCAAGCTCGGAAGAGATGCATCAATTCAAGCCATTCCCGGGGGGCGACTCCAGCCTTTGGACACCAAATGCGCAATCAAAGGCGCAAAATCCGAATGAGCCACCACCGTTCTCCGCACTTGAAGCATCTCCATCAGGTGCCCTCCATCACTCTCGTAGCCCGCACTGTGGTCCATGCGAACGAGGTGATTAAACTGATCGGTCTCTCCAACGTCCAATAGTCTGTACTCCCGATTCAGGGGCTCATAGCCTACGATGAGTCGGCGTCCCTCTGTTTCTGCCAATTCCAAAAAGTGTGGCATCGTCAAAAACTCGAGCTGCCATGGCGCCATGTATCCCAACGAAAAGAAAGGATAGTAGCGTTCCTTGAACGCAATGCCGACCTCGCTCAATGCGTTTTTAAGTGCCACCATGGATCCACGCACACGCGCTCCTGTGGTCAACGACGGATCGAAATTTCGATAGGACCCCCAGCGCTTCGTTGGGGTGTAATATTCAAATTCACCCAAGCTCAGCTTGTAGTCAAAGTCCGAAGGAAGGTCCAAAACATAACCCGGGTAATACCATTTGTAACCTGCTGACTGCCCCCATTCTACCTCCTTGAGCATGGTGTAAATCCCAAGGCCATACTTCTTGTAATCTGGATGCTGCAACCCAATCAAACTGGCCATTGCCCGCTCTCCAATGTCGAAATAGCTCACGGCCACCAAACGGTCGCCATCGTACACACACACCTCGCGTGTATCGAAAACAGTTCTGTGAAAACCACTGGTCAGGTATTCATTCAACGTCGGATGAATGAACCCTTTGAAGCGGTGCTTGTGCATAGCATAGAGTGCCTCTTTCTCCGCGTCCGGTTTCGCCGTACCAATGCTGAACGAAAACTTCTTGTCGCTTCGGGACAAGCGTTTTCGCTGGCTTCTTTTGAGCGAGAACTGCCCCAAATTCATGCGAATGTTGACCACACCAAAGATGCCAGCCTCGATGCACAGCAGGTCGACCTTATATAGCATTACGCTTCCCCTGAACCAGCCCGAGGCGAGATACTGGTCGTATCGCCTAGGCGCCAACTTTCTCGGGAAATGGGTCTGAACCAACATCGGAGTGTCAAGATACGTCAGTCGACGTCAGAGCAGACTTGACCTTGGGCACCAGCGTCACTCAAAGCCGTCTCGACAACCAACGGACCAACGCCGATTTGGCCGGGCCGAAGGGAGGGAAGGAGAGGGGCACAGCTGTCCAAGGCAATGTCCGGGTCATGACACTGCGTTTGTTGGAAAACGCATCGAACGCAGCGCGACCATTGGAACGCCCCATGCCACTGTTTCGGATGCCTCCAAAAGGCAAATCCGGGTTGGCAATCTGAACCACCGTCTCTCCGATGCCAACCGAACCCGATCGGGTCGAGGCCAACCATTGCGCAATGCGTTTTTTGTGCCGTGAGAACATGTACATGGCCAAGGGCTGATCCTTGACTGCAGCCACCCAATCCGCCACCTCTTCTGGACGCGTCCATGTGACCACTGGGAGCAAGGGACCAAAAATCTCCTCCTGCATCACCACCATGTCCAAAGTGACGCCGGTCAAAATGGTCGGCTCCATGAACAACTGGCTTCGGTCATGTCTGCCGCCATGTCGCACCACAGCTCCTTTGGACGTCGCGTCATTTAAGGCTGTCACCAACCGTTCAAACTGGGCTTCATTCACAACCCGTCCGTATTCCTTCGAGGTTTCCGCATGCGCTCCAAACCAGCTTTGCCAGGTTTCGATCAAAGCCAACAAAAGCGCTTCTTCTGCGCGCTCTTCCACGAGCAAATAATCAGGCGCAATGCAAACCTGACCCGAATTCAAGGCCTTTCCCCAGCCGATGCGACCGGCCACCTTCGTTGGCGATGCCGACGCGTCGACGATCGCGGGGCTCTTTCCACCGAGCTCCAGCGTAAGAGAAGTCAAATGATGAGACGCTGCGCGCATCACCTTTTGTCCCGTTTGCGTACCGCCGGTAAAAAAAATGTGGTCGAAACCCAGAGAGGTTAAATGTGCGGCTTCCTCCGGGCCGCCCAACGCTACATGTACCCGATCAGAAGGCATGACTTCTCTCAACCATTCCGCCATGACCTTGGAGGTGGCTGGCGCTTGTTCTGGTGGCTTGACCACCACTCGATTCCCTGCAGCCAAGGCCGCAATCACCGGTTTGATGGTCAAGAGGAGAGGGAAGTTCCAAGGGGCAATCACCAGAACAACCCCTTTGGGCTGATGGACAATTCGCGAAGAGGTCCCCAGCAATTGCAAGGGAGTCGGCCGTTTTTCTGGCCGCATCCAAGACGAGAGATTGCGCAGCACAAACTCGATCTCTTTCCGAATCGGAAAATATTCTGTGAGTCGCGCTTCCGGCTCAGACTTACCCAGGTCCTCATGGAGGGCTTCGAGCAATTCTGACTCACGTGTCTTCAGACCCGAGAGCATGGACCGAAGCCACGTCTTCCTTTGTTTCAGCGTTGGGATCGGATCCTTTCGTTGGGCCGATTGATACGCTTCAAAAGTCTTGGTGAGGTCAGCGAGGCTCAATCCTTCAGCAATTCTTTGATGCTTCCCACACTGCCCATCATGCCACTTGCCTCATACGGCATGAACACCACGCGTGACTTGTCATTTGAAGTGTCCATCATTTTCTCCAACGCCTCCACATACCGAACCGCAATCAAATACTGGGTAGGGTCTGCTTTGGTGGTGGCCACGGCTTCCGCAATTTTCCGAATGGCTTCGGCTTCGGCCTCTGCCACTTGCAAACGCGCCTGCGCCCGGCCATCTGCGGCAAGAATTGTCGCTTGGCGTTCTCCTTCCGCTTGATTGATGTCCGCCCCCTTGCGGCCCTCTGCCTCCAATATCGCCGCGGTCTTGGTTCCTTCGGCCTCAATGATTTGAGCACGACGGCTGCGCTCTGCACGCATCTGCTTCTCCATCGCCTCCTTGATGTCCTGTGGAGGATTGATGTCCTGAAGTTCCACACGGTTCACCTTCACGCCCCACTTGTTTGTCGCCTCGTCCAAAATGGCCCTTAGTCTTGTGTTGATGGTGTCCCTGCTGGACAAACACTGATCCAAGTCTAGCTCTCCCAACACATTTCTGAGTGTAGTTTGAGTCAGCTTTTCAATGGCATTGGGCAAATTGTTGATCTCGTAAACGCTCTTCACTGGATCGACGATTTGAAAGTAAATCAACGCGTTGATTTCAGTGACCACATTGTCTTTTGTGATCACACTTTGACGGGAAAAATCAAACACAGTCTCGCGCATGTCAATCCTGTCCAACATTTGGTACGCAACAACACGTTCGCCCATTGCATTCTCCTTGACAAACCTCCAAATGCTGCCTCTGGGGCGATCGATGAACGGAATAATGAGGTTGATTCCGGCCGTCAGGGTTACGTTGTAACGACCCAAACGCTCAATCACCATGGCTTCATTTTGCTTGATGATTCGAAGCCCTCTGACGACCACTACAGTCGTTAAGATGAGCAAGGTGATTGAAATGAATGAAAAGCCTTCCATGGTCAAATTTGATTCTGTTTGATGGGACGCACAACAAGTACGTTGGACTCCACTCGAAGAACTTCGAGTTCGTCACCGATGGCGCAATCCGCGCTATTATTCAAGGTGGCAGCACCCTCAGGGCGCTGGCCTTGCCATTGCACCGGAAATTCAATGAGCCAATCATCCCCGTCTACACGGCCCCGTCCTCGACCTGTGCTGGGATCAAATGGCACAGTCACCCTGACTCTGCGCCCTGGCAGGGCGTCGACTCCCGTGGCCACAGAATCTCCACTGAACCATTTTCGCATGGCCAATGGCCTCAAAAAAACCAAGGCCACAATGGAGCCCGCGGACGCCGCGACAAGCTGAATCTCCCACCAATCCGTGAACGCACTGGAAAGTCCACCCGCCAATGCACCGATGGCCAAGGAGCCCAAAACAAGACCCGGGACTACTGCCTCTCCAATCATAAGAAGAAGGGCAATCAATGTCCACCAATGCCAATGTTCCATCATGGAGCAAAATAGACATAAACTCTAAAAACAAACCTGACTTCAATCCGAACCTCGCTCAGGAGGGAGACCATGACTCAATTCCCTTTTCTAGGGTGCACCATGGCCGCTAAGTTTTAGCGAGAAAGCACAACAACACGGCCATCAAACAATTGAACCCGTAGCAATACAGGTCCAATCATACCCAAGTCCATTTGCTCGCCAACTTCATGCTCAAACGGAGCGTCCATGAACTGACGCCCCGAACGATCAAAGGCCGAAATACGCTCAATCTGAGCGCAATTCCCTTGCCAAATCAACCCTCTACCTTGTCGAAAGCACGTCCATGGCAAATCTGAAATTTGAACCACAGACTGAGCCGTGTTCACCGGCACAGACAACGTGCCCATGACCAAGCAACCTTGGGCATCCTGAACCAGCCAAGCCAATGCCGCCGGTGCCATCACACTGCTCGCCTCATCGACAGGGCCAGACCACATTACATTGTATGGCGCTGTTCCACCGGCCACATTCAATCCCACCACAACTGAATCTGAAAGCCCCGCATACTCGTACCAAGAGGAAGCGGTCAACAGTTCAGGCTCCACCACTACCACTTCCAAAAACGCAGAACAGCCCAAAGTGTCTGTGACCGTGAGCGACAAAACTCCTGGATAGAGTGAATCCAAGTTGGCGGTTCCATAATCCAGTGTCAAAGGCGGATGTCCCCCTGTAGTCACGATGGTTGCTTGACCAAACTCCCCGAAGCACTCAGGCTGAGCCAAGTCGCAGGTCATGCCCACGGGTGTTGGGCTGGCAACAAAAACATCAAAACCATGAATGCATCCTCCACCATAGTCAAACTGCATGCTGTGGTTTCCGGATGGCAAGGCGAATTCGGCACCTTGATTCGCCAACGAGTCTTGTCCCCATATCAAATGGTTTGCCGACGGGGCACTCCACTCAAAGACGCCGGAGTCCCCAGCGCAATTCGGTGCCATTAATGCCCACGAAGATTCCGGAGCAACTGGCAAATCCACTTGAAAAGCGTGACTCAAAGTGTAGAGCCCGCCCCACCAAGAAATCTCAAGTACATAGATCCCCGAAGAATCGGCAATCAATTGGTCTCCTTCAACAAGCAAACCATTCCATGAATACGTGACATTGTCGGTGTCGAAGGGCAAACTCCATCCCATGGAGTGCCATGGACACACCATATCCAGCGGCTCCAGCTCCAAGCTTGCAGCCCCCTCAATGACAGTTAACGGCGCGTCGGCAGGGACGTCATAGAGCATCTCCTGAAACCCGCTTGGCCACTCAATCGCCATCGAGTCCACCATCACAGCATCACCCAGTCCAAAAAACTGAGTGTAGGAATGCTGCGTCATGTAATCACATCCTGCAGAAACGAGACGCATTTGCTGAATCCCGCCAGAATAGACCTTAATTACCGCTCCCACCGCATGGGAGTTCGACTGGGTTCCCACCAAGTTGACTGACAACCGAGAGGCCCCATCCGGGTTGGTGTTATTGAGCACTTGTGCATGTGCGGCATTGCCATGTCCAACAATGTCTGGCGCCCGATCTCCATCCAAGTCAAACCGTCCCAAACAGTACAATTGATATTGTTCATTCGGCCAAGATTCGATCTGGTCTTCGAACCCCGTTCCCGCGCCCAAGTTCATGTACAAGTGATTGTCGTAGGGGTTGGCATTTGGAAAGCGATAAGTGGCCACCATCAGGTCTGAATCCATATCGCCGTCGACATCCAAAGCACAACAGCCCCAGCTGTATTGATTAGAAGCAACCCCGAGCTGCGACGCCACATCAGTGTACAACCCATTGTTGTTTCGAAGAAGTTGGTTGGGGCTGTTCTCGATGTTCGATACATACATGTCCCAATCGCCATCGTTGTCGTCGTCGATCAATGTGGCCGACATCGCCTCAATGCCAATGGCCGCACCCACGTCAAAGGAAATGTCGTGGAAGCTCCCATCTCCGAGATTTCTGTAGAGTGCATTCACATAAATAGACCGGTCATTGATTACCCATAGGTCGTCAAAACCGTCTTCGTCGAAGTCAAACCAAGCCCCCTGAAAACTGTGTTTGAGGCCATTGCCGACACCGGCAAAAGCCGTGACATCGAGAAATGTACCGTCGCCTTGATTTTGAAGCAGAATGTTCTCTTGGAGCAGAGGCGAATCCGTAGCATGGTAACTCGCGATGTAAATGTCGAGGTCGGCGTCATTGTCATAGTCACAAGCGGAAATCCCCCGAACATCCCAATCGGGGATCATGGGGATGCCCCGAGATGCGCCTTCTTCGATCAAACCGCCGTCGTCTTGCTGCATGTACAAATGCACCCCATGGTACATCACGCCGGCAAACAAATCAAGATCACCATCATTGTCGATGTCGACCCACAATACCGCTTTGGCTTCTTCGCCGTGGTTCAGCTCTTGGTGAAGTGAAAGGCCGTCTGGCCCGCCCTTGAAGAGGCTCACCCTTCCGTCGACGCTGGAGGCCGTAACATCGTCCCATCCATCGCCATCGAAATCCGCTGTACTGATTCCACAACCAAACCAACTGCCAGTGGTTGAAACCGGCATCAAATGATCCAGTGACACATCTTCCCATTGTCCAAAAAGAAAGGAGGGAAGGGCCAGCAAAATCAGCAATACACGGCCACAAAAGGGAGGCAGGTTCAACATGGCTCAGACAGGTGTACTCATAGACGGAAATTCGTTCGAAAGGTTGCCTATTTCAGGGCAAGTTTGGTCACGAGTTGGGTCACTTGGGGAATCAATGGCTGAATGCCGTCATTGACGACCACATCGTCGGCATAAGTCGCTCTTTTTTCGTCTGTCCATTGCCGGGACATTCTCCGCATCACCTCCGCCTCAGACAGCCCGCTTCTCTTCATCACACGTGCCAATCTGACCGGAAGCGGTGCCGCCACAGTCCAAGTTTTATCGCATTGAGAATGCGCTCCAGATTCGAACAAGATGGCCGCCTCCCGAAAAACACACGTGCACCCACGAGACGCGAGTCGCTTTGCCCACTTGGCAAAATCTCGACCCACAGCAGGGTGAACAAGTGCGTTCAACTTGGCCAACGCCTGCTCCGACTGAAACACCACATTGGCCAATGCTTCGCGGTTCAGCTCCCCATTTTCACTGAACATTTCCTGGCCAAATTCTTCCGCAACGGAAGTTCGCAATTGCGCATCCTGGCCGTACAGGCGTTTCGCCTCCGCATCGCTATTGTAGACGGGGAAACCCATGCTGATTAACACTTTGCAAAGTGTACTTTTCCCTGCGCCTATGCCACCGGTGACCCCAACAATCAATGGACCACGCGTGCCAAAATCACGCGAAGGTGTGGAAGCTGTCGATAAAGCCATGCCACAATATTCGCACGAATGACTCAGATGACAGCATCTTTGACCCATGTCTCATCTGATTGCGCCTTCTCTTCTCGCTGCTGATTTCGCCCATCTGGGCCGCGATGTCACCATGGTTGAACACAGCGAGGCTGATTGGCATCATATCGATGTCATGGACGGCATGTTCGTCCCCAACATCAGCTACGGTATGCCGGTCATTGCCGCCATCGCGCGCCATGCCGAAAAACCACTCGACGTGCATCTGATGATTGAAGATCCAGACCGGTATATCCAAACCTTCGCTGACTTAGGCTCTGCAAACCTCACCGTTCACGTGGAAGCCTGCCCACATTTGCACCGCACCCTCCATGCCATTCGTGAGGCCGGCATGAAAGCCGGGGTGGCACTTAATCCCCATACTTCACTGCACAGCATCGAAGAAGTGTTGTCCGAACTCGATGTGGTTTGCTTGATGAGTGTCAATCCAGGTTTTGGCGGCCAGAAATTCATCCCATCGACCCTCAGTAAAACCCGACGATTGTCTGAAATGAGGCACGCCGCTGGCGCCAATTTCTTGATTGAAATTGATGGGGGAGTGGGCCGAAGCAATGCCGGCGAATTGGTCCAAGCAGGAGCGGATGTATTGGTTGCAGGATCCTCCGTTTTCAAGGCTGAATCGCCAGAGGACGAGGTCAAGTGGCTGAAGTCGAGCGCCATCCACGCCCAGCCCGCTCAATAAAGCCGGCGCATCAACACTTCTCCCGATGGTCTGGTCAGTCGAATAAAACCATGTTCGGGCCAGCGGCCTTGCTCAAATTCCCAAGGCCCACTGCCGTTCAGTTTTTTGGAAACCTGAAGCCGGCCGTCCAAGCCGAAAATCTCGCAAAGAAGGTTTGGGCTCATTGAACCGTTGAACATCAACGTGGCACCTTCTGCATGAACTGCCCATGACCATTGCCCTTGATTCAGTGTCTCGTGAGACAGGTTCACCAAACTCTGCAAGCCAAGCATCAGGCAGCCATTGCCATCTTCGACGACCCAACTGTACAGCCCCGCACTCAAGTTGTTTAGGGTGAACTCGCCCGAGGTTCCATCGTTCCAGAGAATACCGTAGGGCAGGGTGCCCCCGGACAATTCTAACGAAATGGAGGCGTCGCCGCCATCATCCTCATGGACAACGATAACCTCTGCAGACAAAGGCTCAGGATATGCCACAAGAATGGAAGAGTCCAACGCACAGCCATTGGCATCGGTCAGTGTAAGCGGAACCGAGCCCTCTGGCATGATCGAAGGGTTAACACCATACCAATTGATCAGGTAAGCTGGCGTGCCGCCAAAGCCAGATGCTGAAGCCTCGGCCACGTCGTCATGGCACAATGGTGGCTCATAAAGAATGTAGAGTCCCAGAGGAGGCGGTTCAGCCAAATGAAAATCGTGCACCTGCTCACATCCATTCTCGGTGTTGATTGTGGTCAGACTCGCAACACCACCATAAGCTTCGGCCATGCCGTTTGAGGTCAATTCAAACCCCAAGAATGCAGCGACATGAGTCGAATCTGTTTGCCAAGTCAAATTGCCCAATTCCCCAGCACAATCCGGCTCCGTCCATCCAACAGTCAATTCATGCGGTGCTTCCGCCGCCCACACCAAGGTATCCGACCACTCAAAGAGTCCCCCCATCCATTGGCAGCTCAAGACCACCGTTTCCGACTCCGTAAGTGAGTATCCAGTTCCCTCTACAGGTTCGCCATTCCAAAGGGTGATGGGCGCATCGAAAGGAGAAAAAGCGACGGCAGAGTCCGTTGCACAACTGGATCCTAGCACAGAAATGGAAGCGTTGGACGTCCCTTCAATCAAAGCGGCCGATGCATTGGCAGGCCAGTCGAACCAAGTTTCCCGCAGTCCACTGGGCCAATGGACAACAATCGAGTCCGCGCTGTCTTCTTGGCCCAAACCAAAAAACTGGGTTTCGCTTTGTTGCGTCATGAAGTCAGAGCCATTGCTCACCAACTGCGTTTGCACCTGCCCCCCTGCATGGACTTCAATGCGAGCGCCCACGGCCCATCGATTGGATGCCGTTCCACACAAACGCACGGTCAATCTGTTGTTGGAATTCACCTCCCCAACGTCGGTATTGTGCCATACTTGAGCGGACGTCGGATTGCCAAAACCGACCAAGTCAGGTGCCAAATCCTGATTCACGTCGGTAATGCCCACGCAAAACAGCTGAGCCGACGAATTGGAGCTTTCGAAGTCGATCAGGCTAAAAGAGGATCCATCCCCATCATTTAGGTAGAGATAATTCTCATAGGGTTGACTTAATGGAAAGGGATTGGTCGCCACCATCAAATCTTGCCACATGTCCCCGTCCATGTCGAGAAAACAGCTGCCCCATGAGTTCAGCCCACCATTTACCCCCGCGAGTGCAGCAGTGCAGAAATAGCCAGCACCTTCCTTATCCAGCAAAACATTGGGCTCATTGCCGTTGGTGCCCGAGAACAACTCAAACACACCGTCATTGTCCACGTCCCCAATGGTGGCTGAGCGGGCAGAAACGGCCTGACCTAGACCCGTTGCTTCGGTAAGGTCCACAAAGGTTCCATCGCCTTGATTGTCGTAAAGTGCGTTCGCGTATTGCTGACGGTCATTCACAACCCAGAGGTCCATATCCCCGTCTTCGTCGTGGTCCCACCACGTAGATTGAAAAGTTTGTGTCAATCCATTTCCAACGCCTGCGACTGCAGTCACATTGGCAAAGAAACCCAGACCATCGTTGTTCAACAGCAAATTTGACACTTGTCCCGTTGATCCATCGTGGTACATCGAAAGGTAGACGTCGAGGTCGCCATCGTTGTCGTAATCCGCCACGGCCAAACCTCGGCTTTCCCATTGAAGGGTCTGAGGAAAGCCCCGTAACGCCGCTTCATTGATCAAATTTTCTCCATGCACAATGTGCAACTCGATGGGCCCAAACCTTCGTGTGACAAGGAGGTCTAGGTCTTCATCACCATCCACATCCATCCAAGCCAACCCTTGCGCTTGTTCCGAACCATCCAATAAATGGGCCAGAACAAATCCGCCATTTGGCTCTTGACGATATACGTAGATGAAGCCTTGGCTATCGGCCAACGTAACGTCTCCCAGGCCGTCGGAATCGTAATCTGCCAAGCTCATACCGCAGCCCATCCAACTGGCTTGGGTACTTGCAGTCAGTGCATATTGCTCGGTCGCATCCTGCCATTGTCCTGCAAGCGGTGGGGTAACCGCCAACAGCACAGCGGCGCACAAAAAACGCACGTTGTGGGACATTGGATTTGATTCAGGTTGGCTTCGGCAAAGTAAGGGAGGACGCTTTAACCGCAGAAAATAACAGCATGCCCGATTCAAGCCGGCTCTACTTCTGCATTCAGGTCTCTTTCCGTCAAAGCGGTACAAATGGGCTCCAACTCGTCAAAGTCGCCATTTTTGACGGAGCACTTTCCCTTCGTGTGAACAATAATGGCACACTGCTCAGCTTGCAGCGCATCATGGCCACAGTAAGCCATAAGGCACTCAATCACATGGTCAAACGTATTCTCGTCGTCATTGTAAAGAACGATGTGCCAACCTTCAGACACGGCCTCATCCAAGGCCACTTCTTCCTCGACAAGGGTGTCTTCGTCGTGGGCGGATCGGAGTACATATTTCACACCACAAAAGTAGACGTTCTCAACTTTCCCCATCATCCCGGCCAAGCGCAATTCATGCCCCTGAAAATCCAACCTAGACCTTTTGACTAGCGGGGCGAAACATATTCAATCTCAGGGTGTTGTGATGTTGTAATGATTCGAAAACCAAGCATCTTAATTCTCGGCCCCGACGCCACCACGCGTCGACCATTCACTCAATTGGAAGAGTTGGGGTGTGACGTTCGCTCAGCGAGCAAGGCAGCGGAAGCTGCGGGCCTGTGCCTTTTTACGCCTCCCGACCTGATTGTGGTCACGGGCCGAAACAACGGACTCGAAGAGTTCATTGATCAGTTGAAAGAGCAAAACAAGTTGAGAGTACTCGACATGGAGCTCGTTCCAGTTCATGCAGATTCAGATACCACTGAAGCTGCTCACTTTGAAGAATCCGTGACTTCCGCTTTGGAAGAGCTGGACACTTCGAAAATGAAGGCCAAGCACTTTTTCACCAAGGTGGGAAACAAGTTGCG
>CBFHQM010000023.1:0-580 GCA_965657965.1 uncultured Flavobacteriales bacterium
TTGAGCGACGAGGAAATCCAGCGGATGAAGGACGAGGCTGCAGCCAATGCAGATTCCGACAAAGAAGCCAAGGAGAAAGTCGAGGTCTTGAACCAAGCCGACGGACTTGTTTTCCAAACGGAAAAGCAACTCAAGGAGTTTGGCGACAAGCTGCCAGAAGACAAAAAAGCCCCCATCGAAACGGCCATGGCCACATTGAAGGAGGCCCATGCCGCCCAAGACATAGACGCTTGTAAAGCGGGAATCGAAGCCCTAAACCAAGCGTTCTCCGCCGCGAGCGAGGACATGTACAACGCCAGCCAAGGTGCCGGTGAAGGTGCCAATCCCGATGCCGGTGCAGCGGGCGGCGCAGAAGGCGACGAGGAAGTCACCGACGTCGACTTTGAAGAAGTCAACGAAGAGAAGTGATTCTCCCTCTACAGTTCAAAAAAAGGCGATCCCTCGGGGTCGCCTTTTTTGTTCCTACTGGAGAACCCTACCGCCCCGTGAGGTGTTTCTTGCTTCCCCCCTCTTGTGCAACAGAAGCAAGACCACATGAACGCTGATCACAATACCGACGACTTCCTCGCAGAAAACCGAT
>CBFHQM010000023.1:590-40382 GCA_965657965.1 uncultured Flavobacteriales bacterium
GGTTACGGTTTTTTCGGGTTGGCGGGCTTCTCAAATCGGCTTCAACTATGATTTCGAAGCTTTCTTCCCACAAGGCCAGCCCGAAACGGCGTTTTACCTTCAATTCCGGGAGGCGTTCAGCACCGACAACGACTTTATTCTCGTTGGGGTGCGGCACGAGGACGGCATTTTCAATCGGGAGTTTCTCGGCGCAATCCGGTCGCTATCGGACAGCCTAGAAAAGGTCTCTGGCGTCACCCAAGTCATGGACCCCACCCGAATCCGCCTTCCGGTCCAGGACCCAGTTTTGGGCATGGTGTTTCAGCGGCCCATACTCAGGTGGGACGCACCTGAGCACTACCTCGCCGACAGTGCCTATCTCTGGCGTGACGACCAGTGGGTGGGCAGCCTGCTCAGTTCTGATGGCCAATCTCTCGCCCTTACTGTGGGGCAAACGGCCATGCTCTCCAAGCAAGGCTGCGATGAAATCGCCGCCAACGTAGATGCCGTTCTAAACCATTGGCGCGAAGCGCTGTCCCAGCAAGGGTTAACAGTGGAAACACACCGCGCTGGCAGGGCGCATGCACAGGTCCACTACGTTTCCGTCATGGAACGTGAAGTGGCGCTGTTTGTTGGACTCGGCCTCATCCTGCTCATCACATTTCTCTACTTCGCTTTCCGCACGTGGTGGGGCATTGTGATTCCCTTAACCGTGATCCTTCTAAGTGGCTTGGGCACCTTGGCCTTTATGGAGGTTACGGGGAAAGGAATCGACATTATGACCATTGTGCTGCCCACGATCATTTTCGTTGTGGGCATGAGTGACGTGGTGCACATCATTACGCGCTACATGGACGAGCTCCGGGGTGGCCTCCCCCCTTTTTCGGCTCTGCGTAAAGCCTTTAAAGAAGTCGGACTGGCTACTTTTTTAACCTCACTCACCACCGCACTCGGCTTTTTGACCCTACTGTCCTCTGCCATAGGTCCCATCCGAGAATTCGGTTTGTACACTGCAGCGGGGGTCTTCATTGCCTTTGGACTCGCTTTTACGCTGCTACCGGCTGTTTTGATTCGGTCCCAAGCCCCGATTCGACAGGCCGAAGGTGCGTCCTCGACCTCCGCCTCGCCTTGGACCCCTTGGCTCTCCCGCTGGTTTATCCGAATCGTTCGGAACCGCAGCATCATCTTGACCGCTACGGCCCTTCTTTCCGCTGCGAGCATTGGGCTGGTGTCGCAAATCGAAGTCAACAATTACCTGCTTGAGGACCTCCGAGAAGACGACCCACTGAGACAAGAGTTCAATTTTTTCGAACGTGCATTTTCAGGTGTTCGCCCGTATGAACTCGCCCTCGAATTCGAGCCTGGACGGGACATTATGGCGGAACCCAAAGTTTTGGCCACCATCGACAGCGTTGAACACTGGCTCAAGACCGACGTCGGCGCCGGAAGTGTTTTGGGACCCGCCATGGCCGCCAGGACCGCCCACCGGCTGATGAATGGCGATCGGCCTTCTGCTGATCAAATCCCCGAAGGGGCCGCCTTGGATCGCCTCCTCAAACGGCTCACGAAATGGGGCAAGGGGCGCGACGGAGAAGCCTCGGGTCCAGGTTGGACAGATGTGGTGAACACCGACATCGGACTGGCCAGAATCACAGCAAAAACAGCAGACCTAGGTGCCAAAGCGCTGGCCAAGCGCAACGCTGTATTTCAAGCCCGTCTCGATGCCCACATGGCAAAGAACTTTGATTCGCCCCCCTTCACAACGCACATCACAGGAACCGCCAGTCTAATCGACCTCAACAACCGATTCCTTGCCTCCGACATGGTCTTGGGCCTGCTGATCGCATTTGCCGCAGTGGCGCTGATTGTGGGCCTTTTGTTTCGCAGCCTCAAAATGACCCTCATCTCATTGGTTCCCAATGTGCTCCCTCTGCTTTTTATCGCAGGGTTCATGGGCGCCTTGGACATCGACTTGAAGGTGTCCACCTCCATCATTTTTACCATTGCGTTTGGCATCGCAGTGGACGACACACTTCACTTTTTAGCGAAGTACCGCATCCTACTCCGACAAGGACGCACCCCAATTTGGGCCCTGCGCAGGACTTTCCTTTCCACAGGCAAGGCCATCGTGGTCACCTCCATTATCCTGTGCGGAGGATTCGCCACCCTGATGCTCAGCAGCTTTGAAGGCACATTCCACATCGGCCTCCTCGTGTCGTTGACCCTTTGTTTCGCCGTGGTTGTCGATTTGGCCGTTCTTCCTTTGTTGCTTCTCCCAAGACGAAGGAAGGCGACCTAAATTGGACACATGCTGCAACGCCGTGCCTTTTTGCGCAGGGCAGCCGCCATGGCTGCCGTGCTTGGACTTGACCCCATGCGCCTGATTGGCGCAGAAACTGCAATTCCAGAGCCTTTGGGTGGTTTGGCCGACGTCGCTCGGTTTCGCCAAGGACATATGCTTAGCACATGGTATCACGGCATGGTCTCCAATGAAGAAGGCTGGCGGCAAATGCAAGCCGGAGGCAGCGCCCTGGATGCCGTTGTCGAAGGCACTGCCTTGGTCGAAAGTGACCCTACGGGCACATCAGTGGGCCTAGGCGGTCGGCCAGACCGAACAGGAAAAGTCACCCTCGATGCCTGCGTCATGGCCCCAAGTGGCGACGCAGGCGGCGTGTGCTTTCTGGAAGACATCGAGCACCCAGTGAAGGTCGCCCGAGCTGTTATGGAGACCACCCCCCACGTGCTCCTCGCTGGCGTTGGCGCCCGAGATTTCGCGCTGAGCAGAGGGTTTGAATCCCGAAACCTCTTGACATCCGAAAGTGCCGCAGCTTGGGAAAAGTGGCGGGCCAGCGCAGAGTACAGGCCCATCATTAACGTGGAAAACCACGACACCATTGGCATGATCGCCCAAGACTTAGAAGGCAACCTTGCAGGAGCTTGTACCACCAGCGGCTTGGCCTACAAGCTTCGTGGACGCGTGGGCGACAGCCCCATCATTGGCGCAGGCCTCTTTGTCGACAACGAAGTGGGGGCCTGCACGGCCACTGGCCTGGGCGAAGCCGTCATGAAGACCTTGGGCTCATTCTTGGTCGTCGAGCTCATTCGACAAGGCCGCGACCCGCAAACCGCATGCGAAGAAGCCGTCGATCGCATCAAGAGGAAAATGCCCGTGAAAGATTTACAAGTGGGCTATTTGGCCATGGATGCCAAAGGCAATGCCGGCTCCTGTGCCATTCACAGTGGTTTCAATTATGCCCGAACAGTGGCAGGTCAAACCGAAATGATTGACGCCCCTCATCGCTCCTGACCCATGACCGCTCTTCCCCTCTCCAGCAAGCGAAGCAACCTGCGCGGACTGATTGTCCTTGCACGGCCGCTCAATTTGACCATCGCAGCGCTCACCTTGCTGCTGATTCGATACGGCTGGATGACGCGTTGGGTCACCGGAGGACCCCACCTTCAAACCTCTGTCAATCAGGTTTTTGAGGCCACACTGGTGATGGTTTTGCTCATGGCCGCAGGGAACATTATCAACGCCTATTTCGATGTTCAAGAGGACCGCATCAATCGGCCCCAACGCGCTTTGGTGGACCGGACTGTTAAGCGACGTGTCTTGATTGTGACACATCAAGTTTTGAACCTGATCGGTTTGTTGATCGCCGCCCACCTGTCTTGGAGTGTGGGTTCTGTTGGGCCCTTGATTCTGGCCATCATGGTGAGCTGGATTCTTTGGCGTTACAGTGCCAGCTGGAAGGCCAAGCCCTTGGTAGGAAACCTCTCCATCGCCTTTTTGCTGGGAATGGTTCCCTTATGGCTGGCCTCTTTGGAAGCTTCAGGGGCAGGCCCAGAGCTTCAAAGAGATTTGCTTCAAAACCTAGGGGCATACGGAGCCATGGCCATGGCCATTGGAATGGTTCGAGAGCTGGCAAAAGACGCCATGGACATGGAAGGCGACGCCGCGGCAAAAAAATCCACCTTCCCCCTCTGGAAGGGCGAGAACCTCACCCGGAGACTTTGTTTGGTGCTGTGGATCTGTGTGGCTCTGATGTACGCTGCGGGCATCCAACATTGGGGGGGCATTGAGGAATGGCCCAGCTGGATACAATGGGCAACCCCATTCCCCGGGTGGGCGGCTTGCCTCTTCCTTTTGCTTCAGCGCAAAACCCGATGGAAGACCCTGTCAAGGGCCACCTTGGCCACCTTGATCTTGGGCATTGTACAATGCGCTTGGATCCCTGGAATTTGATTCTGTTCTGCCTTCGATTCACTTCAGCTTAACGCAGGCTTCCCATTGCCGTTCCGGTGAGCTCGGCATTTTACGAAGAGTTAAAACAGAACCAACATCCAGCTTGAAATCGAGATTGAGATTGCGACAGCTATTTCAATCCAAATATTCATTTCGCCATGAAGGCCCTGCTTTTCTCATTGTCCTGCCTGCTGACCAGCGCTCTCTTCGCCCAGAACACCATTCCTGTCTCGGGAAGCACTGGAACCACCACATGGACCTCCAACAATGTCTACATCCTGACTGGATACGTCTTTGTAGAATCGGGGCAAATCCTCACCATTGAACCCGGTACGGTCGTGAAAGGAGCCCCTGGAAGCGGAGTGGACGCTTCGGCCTTGATCGTCACCAAAGGTGGACAACTGATCGCCGACGGAACGGCTGAATCCCCCATCATTTTCACGTTTGAAGGCGACCCACTCGATGGTTCAGTGGCTTACGACACCCGCGGCCAATGGGGAGGCATCATCATTTTGGGCAATGCCACGACCAACTTCGGGGGGCCTGCGCAAATCGAAGGAATTCCAACCGACAACAATCTCGCAGAATACGGAGGCGATGATGACGCCGACAACAGCGGCATTTTGCGCTACGTGTCGATTCGCCATGGAGGAACCGAGCTTGGCGCAGCCAACGAGATCAACGGTTTGACTTTGGCGGGTGTGGGCAGCGGCACCACCCTCGACCACATTGAAATTGTCTCCAACTTGGATGACGGCATTGAATTTTTTGGTGGAGCCGTTTCGGCCACACACATCCTTGTTGCCTTTTGTGGAGACGACAGCTTCGACTGGGATCAAGGCTATCACGGTGCAGACAACTCGCATTGGTTGGCCATCCAAGACCAACCCGGACTGAGTGGAGACCGAGGCGGTGAGTTGGATGGAGACGACTCCGATGATGGAAACGTTTCTGCCGATGAGATGCCCTTGGCCACACCCACGGTCACAGGATGGACCATTGTCGGCGTTGGTGATGGCCAAGGCTTGCTGTTCCGAAATGGTTCTGGCGGCCACGTGAGCAACGGCTTGTTCGCCAACGTTGCAGAGGGCATCGAAATCGAAGACAAAGAGTCACCTCTCGATGCATTTGACCTTTACCTCGCAGGCGACCTCACCTTGAGCAACATCAAAATGTTCAACTGCGAAGATGCCTTGGACTATGATGGAACTGAAGTGGAAGATGGAGACGCTCAGTTGGACGTCTATGCTGCCGACAATGGCATAGAAATCATGAACGATTTGGACATCGATGACCAATTCAATTTTGACGCAGCAGGACAGCAAGCCACCGATCCCATCAATGTAGACAGCGAATACGGGTCTGGTCAAGACTGGGCACTCGGATGGACATCATGTGACGAGCGCTCTCTCTTTGGTGACGGCATCTCTCAGGTCAACACTCTCTCTGGAGAGCAAGCCGTTTTGGCCTACCCCAACCCTTGCACAGATGTCGTGACGTTTGCCCTTCCTTCCGAAGCCGTGACCCAATGGATCTTGGTGAACGCCAATGGCCATTGGATTCGTTCCGGTTCAGCACAGGGAAAAGAGCTCACTATCGACGCTTCAGCACTTCCGACAGGCGCTTACTTCATGCGCGGAACCGATGGAAATCGTCACTGGTCTACCATCATTAGCAAGCGCTGACCAAAACGCGAATCAGGGTTAAATCCCTCCCGCATCTACCTCTCTCATCCACAATCGGAGACTGGCGTCTATCGTCCGGCTCCGGTTGTTGACGCTGAGACCACCAAAAGAAAAAGAGCGGTTAACATCAGGGTAACGTGTTGAGGGAGCTTCTGCATTCATTTTGCAGAACAAATTAGAGCACATGCGTTTGCTTCAGCTCCTGGTCATCTTGGCCACAGCATTTACAGCCCAATCTCAAGGGGTCATCCGCGGTAAAATCAACGATGGCCATACCGGCGAAAGCCTGATTGGCGGCAACGCCTTCATTGAAGGCACCACCAAAGGAGCCATGGCCGACTTAGACGGCAACTTCAGCTTGGAAGGCTTGGCCCCAGGCACCTACAATGTTGTTGGACGGTTCATTGGATACCGCCCCATCGTCCAAGAAGTGGTGATTGTCGGAGACGATGTTCAAGTCATTCAGTTCAACCTTTTCCCGGAGACGTTTGTAATCGAGCAAGCCGCCGAAGTGGTGGCCAAGGTGGACCGTGCTCGGGACACCTACATGGAGAACATCAAGAAGAAGTCTGCCGCCAGCATTGACTACATCTCGAGCCAGCAAATCAAACGCACGGGTGACAACGATGCTGCCAGCGCCATGAAGCGCGTGTCAGGTGTCTCTACAGTGGGCAACTTCATTTTTGTCCGGGGCCTTTCGGACCGTTATCTCAAAACCACGTTGAATGGTGCCGAGGTTCCATCCATGAACCCACGCAGAAACACCATCGAAATGGACCTCTTCCCCACCAACTTGGTGGACAACCTGAAGGTGGTCAAAACGCAAACTGCCAACTTGCCATCGGATTGGGCGGGCGCATACATCTCCGTAGAAACCAAAGACTTTCCGGACCAGTTCATGTTCAACTATTCCAGCAGCTTGGGATGGAACACCAATACCACGGGCAAAGAAGTGCTGTCCAGCCAACGCGGCAGCAAAGACTGGCTCGGTTACGACGATGGTTCAAGAAGCTTGAGCCCAGTGGCTCAGGCAGCAGCCCAAAATGGATGGCCCAGTACTGTATCTGTCTCTTTTGCAGATCAAATCCAGTTCCTCATCGACCGCGACTTGCTGTCCAGCAGCGTGGTACAAGACGCCCTCAACGGTTGTGGCTTGGGGTCATTGAATGACATTGCTGCATACGGTGACGCCCAATGCTTGCTCACCGGTCTGGGATATGCCGACCAGTGGGGCGCCGCTCAATTGGGAGACTCCTTGTACTTCCAAGCTGGCATTCCTGCATCCATTGAGGCCAACCAAGGCCTCACCGATGTGGGTCAGAGCTTTGAAAACACTTGGGAGCATGTCCGCCGAACTGCGGCCATGGACATGAAGCACTCCATCACTTTTGGCAATCAAACTTCTCTGTTTGGGCGTCAACTCGGATACACCTTTGGGGCCCAGTACGCCCGCAATACCCGAGGCTACCAAGACGGAATCTATGGCCGTTGGGCCGCTGGAAACGTGGCGGGAACGGACGCCCTTGACATGCAACAGCGCTACACGGACGAGCGCACCAACGAAACCCACCGTTGGAACACCCTGTTGAATTTGAGCTACAAACTGAACGAGTTCAACAAGGTCTCCTTGATGGGCATGACCATCACCAGTGGAACCAACAGCGCCCGATTCCAAGAAGGACTCAACCCCCGGGATGGCGACGAAATTCAACAGCAGCGCTCACACCGCTACCAAAGCCGCACCCTGAACACCTTTCAATTGCGAGGCGAGCACTACATGCCACAATCTGAGTTCACCATTGACTGGGTGGCCAGCCGTTCTGACGGCCGCATGAGCACTCCGGACTTGCGCGTGCTGTTCAACAACTACATCGACAACACCGAAGCCCTGGTTGACGAGGCCGTCTTCTTTGATGCCGACGGAACGGTGCTCGACCCCTCGGATTCCGGTGACATCTTGGATGAGATCGAAGGCTTGGTGGACGACGGTGTTTTGAGCAGCAATTGGGCGGAAGACGTGGCGGGAACAGTGGAAGCCCTTCAACAAGAAGGTGTGGCCATTGGCAACATGGAGATCCCCACCGAAACCAACCGGTTCTATAGCATTCGCCCCGATCGCTACCCCGCCCCCAATCGCTTTTGGCGCGACCTAGAAGAAAGCAAAACCGACATCAAGGTCAACGTGAGCAAGCCCGTGTTCTCGGGCCAAGACCGCCTAGAAGGCAAGCTCTCCTTTGGTGGAAGCTTCGTCAGAACGGAGCGCAGCCAGCAGGAAGAGGCGTTCACTTTCGCGGCTTCTGGACAGTTCTTTGACGCTTTCGGAGGAGATCCCACCCAATACTTCGCTGACCCCAATCTGGTTGTGTCGCAGGGCACGGACTTCATTCAAACCAACAACGTGAGCAACCCGGGCAATTCCGATGCCGGGTTCTTGAACGTATTGGGCACTTACGCCATGCTCGATGCACGGGTCAACGAGCGGCTGAGCGGAAACTTGGGCATGCGTCTGGAGTCTGCCAGCATGAGCATTGAAAGCAACCGGGACACCTCGGACCAGACCCCTGAGCAGATTGCCAGCAACCGGGGCACATTGGACGAAACCAACTTGTTGCCCTCGTTCAACATGACCTACGTCTTGGGCAAGGTTGACCCCATTCGGACCACCAACTTGCGCGCGGCTTACAGCAAAACATTGGCCCGTCCGGTTTTCCGTGAGAAAGCCCCGTTCCGTGGATTCGACTTCGAGACCTTGCAAACCCTGAAAGGCAACCCTTCACTGGGACAAACCCGCATCGACAATGTGGACTTGAAGTTGGAGCACTACCCCACCTTGGGCGAGATGATCTCTGCGGGGGTGTTCTACAAGCACTTCAGCGACCCCATCGAGCAAACGCAGGTTCTCGAGGCTGTGAACGAAGAGCTGACTTGGTCCAATGTCCCCTATGCAGATGTGATGGGCGTGGAGTTTGAAGCCAAGAAAGACTTGGCCAATGTGACCAGCGCACGCTTCTTCAAGGACCTCTCGATTTCTGGCAACGTGACCTTGATCCGTTCTTCCGTCAAGATTCCAGACGCTGAGCTGGAGAGCATCCGTGCACAGGACCCCAATCACCCAGACACGCGGGCCCTTTTCGGACAAGCCCCCTACATCATCAATGGTGTCATGACCTACATCAATGACAGCGCGGACTTTGTGACCACTTTGTCTTTCAATGTTCAAGGCCCAAAGGTGTTCTTGGTGACCCAAGGCGCCCTGCCCAATGTGATGCAACAACCCACACCCACCTTGGACCTGAGCTTAGGCAAAGGATGGGGCGACCATTTCCGCATCGGATTCAAGGCCCGGAACTTGATCAATCCAAGGAACCGCATGACCCACCTCTTCAACGGAGTCATGTATGATTGGTCCAGCTTCACACGCGGTCGGACTTACTCTGTGAGCCTGTCTTACTCCATCTGAGCCAGGAGACCATAGAATGCCGGGCCGACATGCCTGCGCTTTTTCGAAAACCTTCAGTCGAGTTTCTACTCACTGGAGGTTTTTGAGCGTTTAGGCAGAGAAGTCTCGTCTTGGAATCAATTCGAACTAATTTGCACACATGATCCGCTCCTTACTCGGCACAGCAACGGCCATGGCCTTGCTCGTTCTCACCGGCTGCTCCGGCCCTTCTACTTCCGACAGCGCCACAACTGCATCAGAAAGCGTGCAAAGTCAAGAAGACACTTTCGTTGAAATCGACCCAAACCGCCTAGAAATTCAGGGACACCGCGGAGCACGTGGCTTGGTGCCAGAGAATTCAATGCCCGGCTTTGTTCTGGCATTAAGAGAAGGGGCCGATGTCTTGGAAATGGACATGTGCATCTCCTCTGATGGTCAAATCATCATTAGCCATGAGCCATGGATGAACGGCCAAATATGCCTTGACCCGAACAACGCGCCCATCTCAGAAAATCAGGCCAAAACATGGAACCTACACAACATGACGGCCGAAGAAATTGCAGAGTTCGACTGCGGATCGGTGGCCCTTCCCGACTTCCCAGACCAACAAAACTTGCCCACATACAAGCCCACCCTTGATCAAGTGGTTGAACTCGCCGAGACCGTTCCCCTCCTCGACGGTGCACAGGTTCGTTACAACCTAGAAATCAAGCACAGTGCTGAATTGGAACCCGAGTTTTGTCCCGATGCAACAACGTTCGCCAAGCTGGTCCTCGACAAAGTGAGCGCATTGGGCATCGCCGATCGGGTGTGCATTCAGAGCTTCTCCGCCGCTGCATTGGAAGCCGTTCACCAAATCGATCCCAACATGACCACCTCATGGCTGGTGGGCACAGAAGGAACGGTTCAATCCCAACTCGACAAACTGACCTTCACGCCGGACATCTATTCCCCACAGTGGAAACTGATCGACGCCAACGATGTGGCTCAGCTTCAAGGTCAAGACATTCGCGTGATTCCTTGGACAGCCAATACGAAAGAAGACTTGTTTGCGCTCATCGAAATGGGGGTCAACGGCATCATCACGGATCGCCCTGACCTCCTCTACAAAATGCGCTAATCGTCCCGATTACCGGAGGATTTGAACCACACCATTTTGGCGGATCACCTCCGGAGTACGTCCCTTTCTGAGTTCAATGATGATCTCCCAGGTGTACGCCCCATCCACGGCGAAATAACGGCCGCTCTCGCGGGTTTTGGATCCTGGGGTGCCTTCGACCTGTCCGTACCAAACTTCGCTTGGATCATCCGATGAGAAGACGGGACGCCCCCAGCGGTCCCAAACAACGACGTTGTAAGAGAACGGGTTGCAATCCAAAACAGGGAACCAAGCGTCGTTCTTCCCATCGTTGTTGGGCGTGAAAGCCGTGGGCACATAAATCTGGCAGCCGCAAACGACTTGCTGAATTTCGAACGCCTGAAAAACCGTGTCACAGACGTTCGCTACCTCCACAAAATGGTCGCCGGAGCGCGAGAATACGCGTGAGGGTTGAAAGCTGCCATCTTCCCATTGATAGGAAGCCGGGTAAACACCGGGCCCTTGAAGGACATTCAGCTCCAAGGAATCGTCCAAGCACAAAGCGTATGTGGCCGACAACGGGAGGACAATGTTCTCGGAGATGGCCACAGACATTGAGTCTGTAAACTCACACCCACTCACTTGACTGGTGGCCACAAAAGAACCGGGCTGGTTGACCTCGATGCTCGCCGCCGCTTCTCCGGTGTTCCATGTGACCAAGACGTCTTCGAGTCCCGTTTCGATGGTCAGGACATCGCCAGGACAAAGCAAGGTGTCCTCTGGCAAATCAAAAACTGGAACTGAGCGGAACTCCACCGCAATGGTGTCTCGCGCAATGCAACCGGCCAAGGACACGGTCGCTGTGTATTCTCCCTCTGTGGTGACTTCCAATGCTTCCGTAGACAAGGAATCGTTGAAAATCACGTAATCCGCTCCGGGAACCGAGGGCTCCAACGTAACGGACTCCCCTTCGCACAAAATCAAATCCAGACCGAGATCAAACGCAGGGAGTCCTTGCTCTACCACAGAGACCGAAGACACCGCATCGCACCCGTCTTGGGTTACCGTAACATCGTAAATGCCCGGCAAAGTGGCCCACAACTGGTTGCCCACTGCTCCATTCTGCCATTGGTAATTGCTCGCACCAAACGCGGCAAACAACAACACACTGTCCCCTTCGCAAAAATTGACCACCGCCGGCAATTCGGCATCAAAAGGACTGGCCACTTCGACAAAGACTTGTCCATTGGCCTGACATTCCCCAATGGTCACATTGACAGAATAAATGCCGGTATTGGACACATCGAAAGTCACACCTTCACTGCCGTCTTGCCAAACGGAAATGCCTTGGGCGTATCCGCTGTTTAACTGCACAGGACTGTCTGGACACACTAACAAATCTGGGCCCAAATCCACTCCGACCAAGGGACTCTCCACCACTTGAACCATGTCGGTGCTCTCGCAACCATTGACCGTGGCGGTCAAGGTGTAAAAGCCGGGCTCGTCTACCGTGTATTCTGCATCTGCAGGGCCATCCAACCACTGAAAATTGGGAGGTAGTCCTGCCCAGCCATTGACGCTGCCATCCAAATCGGCTTCCTCTCCATTACACAGTACCACCTCTTCTTCAAGGGCCATGGGATAGGCATCAAACCACATCACCATTACCTCTCCGGAGGATTGGCACCCCTGGACCGTAACCAAGACTTCGACCAAGCCGGAATCCAGAACCTGTATATTTTGATTGAAGTTTCCCGTGCTCCAAACAAAGGCGCCACCAGGATTGCCTGCATCCAAATCCACAGGCTCGCCCGGGCACACTGTGGTATCCGCACCGAGGTCCACCTGTTGAAGGTTGATGGTCGTGACTTCAATGTCGATTTCCTCCTCACAGCCCTCTGCGGTGAGGATGGTGGCCACGCCTGTGATCTCCCCCGTTTCCCAAGTTGGCCCCACAGACCCATCTGGCCACGTAGTGGTGGCGTCGGGCCAGGTCAATTCAAGCGCTGTGGTTTCTCCGGGGCACACCTGCGTCTGCAGCGGATCGAGGTCCACACTCTCCGGTCCTTCTATGGCACCGATGTCTGGATTGGCATCGCGCAACATCCCTCGTTGGTCTTGCAAAACCCCCAACATTGCGCCCGCATCTTTGGCTGGACTCAATGGCTCACACGTGCTGATCATGTATCCATCGGTAGGACCACCGTAATCTCCAAACGCCAACAACACAGCATCGACGCCAACCTGATTGCCCGCAGACGTAGCCTCAAACTCGGTCTCGGCATTGCCCGCCATAATCCCCACCAAATTGGATCCGGATACAGAGGCAATCGGCCCGCTGTTGTTCAAGAAGAGATCTTCGATGTCCCCGCTTGGAGACCCTGTAGCCCCATTGTTGTAGAGCAAGCAATTGTCCATAGTGAGGTTGCCAGAATACGTACCAATGGCGCCACCTCTGCCCAATCCGTCGTTCGACCCATTTCCATTTGATGATGCACCTGCCTGCCCTGGGAGCGCCAGGTTCTCGCTGAACGTACAATGACGAAACGTGTGGGTTCCCGAGCGAGAGAAAAAAGCGCCGCCCATGGCCGCACCTCCACCTCCGCCTGCTCCACCAGCTGCTGTACCATCGCCCGCATTGCCTCCAAACAAAACCCCAGAAGTCCCATCCCCTGGTCCTCCTCCACCCCAAAAACCGGTTGAAAATCCGCCGCCGCCGCCGCCGCCGCCAATCCCAGCTGTTGTTGCATCCTCGTCTGCACCGCCACCGCCAATGTCACCGCCGTCTCCGCCGGAACCAAATCCACTGAACGATTGGCCTCCAGCACCTCCATTGCCACCGACGCCTCCATTGCCTCCATTGCCCCCTTTGGCTTGACATCCCGAAAACGTGCAGTTTTCGAAAAGCGAAACCGAGCCCAGCCAATTGCTAATGCCACCACCGGCACCCATGCCGCCACCGCCGCCGCCGCCGCCGTTGTTTCCATTGTTTCCTTCGGCCACACATCCTACAAACACACAACCGTATGCCTCCAACTCTCCGCGATTGTGGATTCCACCTCCAAAGCCGATGCCCGATTCGCAGTCACGGAACACCACACTGTGCATCACCAAGTCGTCGCAATTGGTTTCGATGGCACCTCCCGGATCATTGGCATCAAACCCATTTCGAAATTCCATGCTGTCGAGCGTCAACGAAACCAGATCCGAGCTCAAGTCAAAAAACCGGCTTGCCTGCCCCGCGTCGACGATGGTGGTCCTTGCTCCACTTCCCGATACCGTGATGTCCCCGTCATCCAAAAACAATTCGCCCAAAGACCACTCGTAAGTCCCATCCGGCAATTCGATCGTGACCGGTGATGCCGACAATTCTGCTTCCTGCAAAGCGGCCCTGAACGTACAAACACCCCCAATGGTCGCACAAATGCCGTCGTTTGGATTCGCATCGTTCCCGTCTGTTGTGGTGTCCACAACGAATTGACCAAGCATGACGTTGGCCATCATCACGGCAATGGACACTGCTGTTCCTCGAAAAAAATGGGTCTTCATGGGCTTGGGCACGGGTAGCAAAATACAAACCGAAGCAACGTGAAAAAGGTTGTCAGGTTGGCTCATTTTTATTGCCCTTTGGCGCCACATTGAGTTCCCATTCTCTGCCATGTGTTCCATTACCGCCATCCTCAACAAAACTGAATCGTCAACTCGGGCACGGCAGCGCGTGTTGGACGCTTCTCATGCGCAAACACACAGGGGACCAGACTGGTCCGGCATCCGTGCCTTTGATACTGCGATTGTTGCCCACGAGCGCTTGGCCATTGTGGACGTGATGAGTGGTGCGCAACCGCTAGAAGACCCGTCATCCGGCACGGTTCTCGCGGTCAACGGTGAGATCTACAACCACTTGTTTCTGAAGAAAAACAACCCTGCTTGTGTTGACTACCCGTTTCAATCCGGCAGTGATTGCGAGGTCATCTTGGCCCTCTACAAAACGTACGGCGCCGACCTGGTACAGCACCTTTCAGGCATGTATGCTTTTGTGTTGTTCAATCCCGAAAACGGCGAATGGCTCATTGCCCGAGACCCCATGGGCATTATCCCACTTTATTACGGGAAGGACAAGCAAGGCGCGTTGTGGGTCGCTTCAGAAATGAAGGCCTTGACTGCCGAATGTGACGACATTCAGTTGTTCCCTCCTGGACATGTTTGGTCGTCGAACGAGACTGCTCCCACTGGTTTCTATCACCGGGATTGGATGGAAGGCGATCTTCCAACGGGAGGCTATGTGCCCGCAGAACTCAAATCCGCTCTGACTGAATCTGTGCAACGACACTTGATGGGTGACGTTCCATACGGCCTGCTCATTTCGGGCGGGTTGGACAGCTCCGTGATTGCCGCCATTGCCATGCAACATGCGCGCCGCCGTGTAGAAGACAATGGAGAGTCTGAGGCTTGGTGGCCAAGGGTGCATAGTTTTTCCATCGGCCTCGAGGGCTCGCCTGACCTGGCTGCGGCCAAGACTGTAGCCGAAGCCATTGGCACTGTTCATCACAGTTTGACCTTTACCATTCAAGAGGGCATCGATGCTTTGAGTGAGGTCATACGCCACATTGAGACCTACGATGTGACCACCATCCGAGCCTCTACCCCGATGTACTTAATGGCAAGAAAGATCAAGGCCATGGGCATTAAGATGGTCTTGAGCGGCGAAGGAGCAGATGAACTGTTCGGCGGCTATTTGTATTTCCACATGGCCCCCGATGCCAAAGAATTTCATGAAGAAACCGTGCGCAAAGTCATGGGTCTGCACCAATATGATTGCGCCCGCGCAAACAAATCCATGATGGCATGGGGCATCGAAGCTCGGGTCCCGTTTCTCGATCGGGAGTTCATCGATTACGCCATGCGCCTTGACCCCTCGGTCAAAATGGGCGGAAAAGGCAAACTGGAAAAAGCCGTCATCCGAGAGGCTTTCGAGGGAGACCTGCCCGAGGCCATCCTCAATCGTCAAAAGGAACAATTCAGTGATGGTGTTGGCTATGGTTGGATTGACGGCATTCAAGACCACGCGCAAGAACAGGTTTCAGATGCGGACTTTGCCCGCGCCGCGGTTCGTTTCCCCATCAACCCGCCCGCCACCAAAGAAGGCTACCTGTTCAGAGCCTGCTTTGAATCCCACTTCCCCTCTGCCGCAGCTGCGGCAACAGTGCCCGGCGGAAAAAGCGTGGCCTGCAGCACAGAAAAGGCTTTGGAATGGGACGAAAGGCTCAAAAACAACATTGACCCCAGCGGGCGAGCTGTTGGTGGCATTCACCAAGACGCGTACGATTGAGCCCCATCACTGCAACAACACACTCCCCTGTGAGGTCTTCTGTGCCTTCAATTTGGGCTTGGCCTGCAGAATAAAACGAGAATGGCGTATCCTTATGGCATGCGCATTCAATACCGCCACGAAACAGACACCGGGGCGGTCTATTCATTGACCCAAGAGGACGACTTGCTTCATGTCAAAAGCAGGGTCCCTCAACTCGAACTCAGATGGCGCGATGACCGCTGGGTCCCAGAGCGCAATTGGTTGGAACGTGAGTACACCTACCCCATTGACGTAGGTTTGGACGAATATTTCGCGCGGTTTTTGCCCTTCCTCAATGGACGGACGCTGGGCTTGGCGCCCAAGATGAATGCCGAAGGGTCTTTCTTTTTTGGGAAATGGTTCAACTTCCAGAGTTCAGGAAAGGAAAGTGGTTCCGACCGTGCGCACCAACAAATCCTCAGGACTGCAGCCGATTTCTACGGCGTCCCGTCCCTTTTTGGGTAATGTTCCCCCGATCAATGGCCTTTAATCGGCCAACTGATAGCGCATTTCCGCTTCTCCATTGGTGAAGTGAACCACCCGAAGACCCGCTGCATTCGAACCATACGGACGGCCCAACACATCGTATTGCGCCATGACCTCGCGTCCTTCGCTGTTCATGTTCACAGACTCGGCGACATTGGTGGTTGCGGATTGTACCACAATTTGACCAGGCGCAATGCCGGTACTCACCGTAGCCAACACTTCTCCTTCTAGATCTAAAATGTCCACCTGTCCCGTGGTCGCAAAGTCTGTCCCTCCCAACAATACTGCATTCGAGGTCACACACATGGAATATGCAGACAGTCCATTGCCTGGCCATGGACCAGCAGACACCAAACTGGAGGGGTTAGCAAGACGAAAGTCTCCTTCACCATACACTTGAAACACGATGTTGTCTCCCAGCTTGGCTGCAGCACCGCATCCCGCTGTCGTTTCGGCAACGACAGAAGTCAGCGTCAAACTTCCAGATTCGACGCGACTCAAAGAAGTGGCCTCGAATTGACGTGCATTCACAGAAACCACGCCTCCATCGGCAGCAAAAAGATGAACCGGATTGAGTCCTTCGGGTCCCAAGTCAGATTCCGTGTATTCTCCTGTGGCCAAATCAACGCGGCCCACAATGCCGACTTCTTCTCCCCAGGCAAATGCATTGTTGATGCCCACATAAAGCTGTCCATCCAAAACGCACATCGCCTCCGAAGCAAACATGGGACCCTCTCCTTCCGTCGCTTGCCAACCGGCTTGCCAACTCAGGTCTTCACGGTCCAAGGCCACCAAGTATTGATCGAATGCCACAGAACCGAAAGTCTCGGGGTCATAGTCACCACGGGTAACCAGGACTCGGCTCTCGGTGAGCAAAAGCTCACGCGCCCCTTCCAAAGGTTGCTCCGCCAAGATGACACCTGTTTGGGCGTCCATCTTGTACACAGTGTCTTCGGCGGCCACAAACAGCACTTCTCCTGTCTCGTCCAAAATGAGGTCGGCTGCAAAAGAATGTCCCTCAAAAACATGAATCTCCTCGAATACAGGAGTTTCGGCGGTGACGTCAAAAGTGCCCACCCTCGGTGCCTCAAGAATCTCACCAGAATAAAAATCTTGCGCCCCTTCGCACAGGACATAAGCCCGCGTTTGCGCGCTAGACTGCCCCATTGAGGCAAAGAGGATAACCAGAACCAAGCCAAGGAAGAAGGTTGGTTTCGATGTGCTTTTGGCAAATGTCGACATGGGCCGAAAATAATTTACAGGCCAATGAAAACCACCTTTTGAGGCACCAAACATTCTGTGGATGGGCATCAGTGCCCTCCACGCCCCACACCTGTTAGAAAAAGCGCACCGCCGCCGCCACGCTGGCCGAAGCCCGCAACGTCACGCCCACCTTGCTTTGAGACATTGAACACCAGCAACGGGCCTCTGGAAACAACAGGTAAGCCCCAATAAAAAGGGGTGCCTCCGTTGAGAGACACCCCCTTGGGTATGGAACATTGGTGGTTTTGGTTATTCCGCCCCGCATTCGGAGTTAAAGAGCAAGAGCAAGTCCAGAAGATCTTGAATGCCCACACTTCCATTAAAGTCAAAGTCCCAGCAGATTGGCGCGACACACGTGCCGTCATCCAAATTGGCCAAAGGCTGATAGTTCTGTGCTGTCGGATCTGTACATCCATTCCAGTAACAGGATCCGTCGTCGATGATCGCTCCGGGATCAAAGTTTGGTGCAGAAGGATAAATGCACCCTTCGTTTCCGCAGTCGACACCAGGCATGGCGCAAGGCTCAACCCCCAGTTCAGTCGCGGTCATTGGAGTGAACACTCCACATCCACCACCGTCGGTGTTGAAGAACACCAACAAGTCCGTGATCTCCAATGCGCCAATGCTGCCGTCGCCGTTTGAATCCGGACAAGGCGGTGCATCAGAACAATTCCCGGCATCCACAGTCGCATAGGTGGTGTAGTTGCGGTAGAAATCCACCGTACATCCCGCGTAAAGACAACTGCCATCGTCCCCTACTGCAAGCGGATTGTAGTTGCTCGCTGTGGAGTAAGTACATCCAGGAGCAGCACCGCAAGAGCCATCGTCATACAAGGCGTCGGCATCGTAATTCTCTGCTTCCGGGTTGGTACAACCACAGATTGAAACCACAGTGGAGGCCATCCCTGCAGAAGAGAACGCCACCGTTGGACGAATGTCGTTGTCGGTATCGCCACCGAGGAACAACTGGAAGTTGATCACGCCATTGATTTCGCCATCTGTGGTCAACTGTGCCACGAGAACATCCAAGTCATCTCCTGCAATGCCATTGGTGGCGTCGTTGGTCACAAACCAAGCCCCTCCTGTGTCATCGTCAATGTCGATTCCACCGCCGGATGCGAAAGCCGCCAACCAGTTCTGGCCAGGACTGCTTACCCCTTGCACATCAGATTGACCCAATGCGGCGTTCGAGGTTTCATCAATGCCCACTGTCACCCAGCTGTCGTAAGCCAAAGTCGGAATGACATTGTACAGCAGGGTGTTGATGGCAGAGCCATAGTTGGAACCAACGGGCTCTTGGTGCCAAGATGTGGTCGTGTTGAGATGCAACGGCAGCACACCGTTTCCAAAGACACTCGACAGTTTGTCGTCTGCAGAGGCCGTGGTAACAAAGAGGCGGTAAGTCGTCTGACCATCGAGGTCGCCGCCCACGTGCTCCATGACACGCACCAACTTGGCTCCATATCCGAGACTGTCACTGTCGAAGTAAAGCGTGTCTGGTCCAGCCAACACTTCGGGCTCGTAGCAAGAACAGTACTCGCAACTTCCGTCTTCTTCGGTCACGAAGCTGCTGTAATTACAGGCTGACTCATCGGTACATCCGCCCAGTTCATCCTCGTCGCAAACGCCGTCACCATCGGCATCATTGTAACATTCACCAAAGCAGTCCACCAAATCTGAACCATAGATGTCAAAAGCATAAATGCAGCTGCCATCGTCGGTGTTGTATCCGCCGCTATAATTGCAGGCTTCGGCGTCTGTACAACCCAATACAACAAGCACAGAACATGACCCATCTTCCACGTTGGCTTCTGGGTTGTACTCCATGTAGTCCGCGTTCATGCAGCCCTCCACAACCAAGGTTGAGCAGGAGCCATCGTCCACATCGGCTGCGGGGTCGTATTCGATGTAGTCCGAATCAATGCATCCTCCGTATAGACAAGACCCATCCTCATCGGTCGCCTCCGCTTCGAAGTTGACCGCTGCAGTGTCCATGCAACCCGGAACTTCGTCTTCGTCGCAAGTTCCATCTTGGTCCTGGTCGTTCAGGCACTCCCCATCACAATCGAGGTAAGTGACCCCGAAGACATCCACGGGGAACGCACAATCGCCTTCCGTGTTGGCATTCGCATCGTAGTTGCACGCGGTTTCGTCCATGCACCCCACCACAATCAAGGTCAAACAAGATCCATCGTACGTGTTGGCGAGAGGGTTGAACTCCAAGTAATTCGGATCGGTACAGCCTTCTTCAACCGGTGTTGAGCAACTGCCATCATCGGTGTTCGCAAAGGCATTGTATTCGGTGTAGAAATCACTCGTGCATCCGAGAATGACCGGTGTAGCGCAACTGCCATCATAGGTGTTCGCATCGGCGTCATACTCCAAGAAATTCGCATCCGTACAACCTTCCACAACTGGCGTTGCACAAGAACCATCCTCGACGTTCGCGTCCGAATTGAACTCCGTAAAATCGGAGTCTGTGCAACCCGGAACGATCAAAGTCTCACAAGAGCCATCGTCCACATCCGCTGAACTGTCGTATTCCATGTACGCCGGATCAAGGCAACCACCATAGAGGCAACTTCCATCGTTGGTGTTGGCCTCTGCATTGTAATTGGCCGCCGCTGCATCGGTGCAACCCAAGATCACACAGAACCCATTGTCGACATTGGCATTGGGGTCATAATTGTCGGCCTCAGGGTTGGTGCAACCCAAGTACTCACAATCGCCACTTTCGTAGTTGGCCTGTGGGTCGTAGTTGTCGGCTTCCGAGTCGGTACAGCCCAAGAAAAGACAAGAGCCGTCATCCACATTGGCGAAATCATCAAAATTGATGGCCGCAGGATCGATGCACCCCAGGTACTCGCAGGTCCCATCCTCCAGGTTCGCTTCGGAATCGTAGTTGTCGGCGAAACTGTCGGTGCAACCAGGATAGGTGCAAGAAGCATCGTCTACGTTGGCCCCAGCGTCATAGTTGGACGCCGCTGAGTCGGTACATCCCAAGTATTCACAGTTCCCATCGTCGGTGTTGGCTTCTGCGTCGTAGTTGTCGGCCTCGGGGTCGATACAACCGAGATAGATGCAGGAAGCATCGTCCGCATTCGCGCCCGCGTCGTAGTTGTCGGCCTCCAAATCGGTGCAACCGTAGTAGATACACGTGCCGTCGTCCACGTTGGCTCCGGCGTCATAGTTGTCCGCTTCTGGATCCATACAGCCATTGTACAGGCAGGAACCATCGTCGGCATTGGCCGTTGCATCGTAGTTGTCGGCTTCGACATCCGTGCAACCGTAGTACAGGCATGTTCCGTCGTCGGAGTTGGCACCTGCATCATAGTTGTCGGCCGTTTCTTCCGTACAACCATAGTAAATGCATGTTCCATCGTCGGTATTGGCACCTGCATCAAAGTTGTCGGCTTGGACATCTGTACAGCCATAATAGATACAAGAACCATCGTCGGTGTTGGCGCCCGCATTAAAGTTGGCCGCTGCATCATCTGTGCAGCCCTCAATCAAGCAAGAGCCATCTTCATCGGTGGCCAATGGGTCGAAGTTGATGGCCACCTCATTGGTACATCCAGCCACTTCTTCTTCATCGCATACGCCGTCGCCATCCACGTCGTTCAAACAGTTCTCGTCGCAATCCACATAGTCCAAACCATACAGATCCACGGGATACTGACACGTACCATCCTCTTGGGTGGCCGATGCGTCGTAGTTACAAGCCGCAGAATCGGTGCATCCCAAACAGGACACGAAATCACAACTTCCGTCGTCACTGTTGGCCGTCGCATCGAAGTTGCACGCCGTAGAATCCATACATCCGAGATACACGCATGAGCCATCGTCCTGATTGGCCATCTCGTCGTAGTTCGACGCGATTGAATCTGTACAACCGGGATAAATGCAGGAATTGTCGTCGGCATTGGCATCGGCATCGAAATTGATGGCTGCGTCATCGGTACAACCGAGGTACAGGCAGTCTCCATTGTCGAACGCCGCATTCGGATTGTAGTTGTCGGCTGTAGGATCTTGGCATCCAGCAAACAAGCAAGTGCCGTTGTCCAGGGTCGCGAAGAAATTGAAGTTCAATGCACTCGCATCGGTACAACCCAAGATGATGCAAGATCCATCGTCAAACGTGGCTGTCGGATTGTAGTTCGTCGCAAACGGCAGTGTGCAACCACCCGTGGCACAAGAGCCGTCGTTGATGTTCGCCGTCGGCTCATAGTTCGCTGCCGCAGGGTTGGTACAACCGAGAATCAAGCAGGTTCCATTGTCTACCGTGGCCACTCCACTGTAGTTGATGGCCAAGGGGTTGGTGCAACCGGCGATGATGCAGCTGTTGTCGTCCACCACCGCATTGGAGGCATAATTGACCGCCAATGGGTTGGTACAGCCATAAACCTGACACGTGTTGTCATCCAAGGTCGCGTCCGGATTGTAGTTCACCGCATCGGAGTCTGTGCAACCCAAGAGGATGCAAGATCCATCGTCGACATCGGCCAATACGCTGAAGTTGATGGCTGCAGGATTCGTGCAACCGCCAAAGGCGCAACTGCCATCCTCCACTGTCGCCAGCGGATTGAAGTTCGTCGCAGTTGGATAGGTGCAGCCCGAGACCACGCAAGAGCCATCGTCGATGCTGGCTGTTGCATCATAGTTGTCGGCATCTTCGTCCGTACAACCTGCACATGATAGAACCTCACATGAGCCGTCGTCGTCGGTTGCATCGGCTGAGTAGTTGCACGCAGAGGTGTCCATACATCCAGGAATCTCATCCTCGTTGCACACACCATCTTGGTCGTCGTCGTTGAGGCAAGCTCCCGTGCAATCCACGTTGTCCGCGCCAAACTCATCCACTGGGAAACTGCAACTGCCGTCTTCGGCATTGGCCATTGGGTCGTAGTTGCATGCCCCCATCTGAGTGCATCCTCCGTAGAGACAACTGTTGTCGTCCGTATTGGCTTCGCTGTCGAAGTTGTCGGCCTCTGAGTCGGTGCATCCCAAGTATGCGCAACTGCCATCTTCGTTGTTGGCGTCCGCGTTGAAATTGTCGGCGGATGAATCGGTACACCCGGAAATCACACACGTGCCATTGTCCAAGTTCGCACCATTGTCAAAGTTGTCGGCCGCGGGGTTTGTACAACCTGGGTACAAACAAGAGCCATCATCGGCATTGGCACCCGGCTCATAGTTGGCCGCAGCAGCATCGGTGCAACCTTCGAAGAGGCATGTGCCATCGTCCAAGGTGGCGATTGGATTGTAGTTGGTCGCTGCAGGCGATGTGCATCCTTCGTAATCACAACTGCCATCATTGGCATTGGCTGTGGCATCGTAGTTGCCTGCCTGTGGATCGGTACAGCCATAGAACAAGCAAGTCCCATCGAAGACCGTAGCCTGAGGATTGTAGTTGTCTGCCGATGGGTCGGTACACCCGCTGTAGATGCAGCTGTTGTCGTCGATGTCGGCTGAAGCATCAAAATTGTCTGCCTCTGCATCCGTACAACCCGCATATTCACAACTGCCATCGTCGTAGGTGGCGTCGCCAGCATTCAATGCTGCAGGGTCAGTACAACCGCAATCGGGCTGGCTAAATGTCGCTTCAAAGCGCAAGTCTGCGTCTACATCTCCTCCTGGGAAGACTTGAATCCGCATAGAACCACTGAGTTCTCCGTCGGTCGTGAATTGACCCAGCAGAACCCGCTGATCATCACCCGCCAGACCATTTGTGGCCGAATTCAAAACGTACCAGCCTCCGCCTGTTCCGTCGTTGATCAAAATGTCATCTCCGTTTTCGAAGGCCACAGTCCAACTTGGCGACACACCCGAAACGGTGGCGGCATCCTCTTCTCCATTCGAAGACGAAGCTTTCTGATCCAAGCCAATCGTGACCCAACTGTCGTAAGCCAAGTCCGGAACAAAGCCGAGCAAAATGCCGGTGACCACTGAAGGCGTAACCCCACCCACAGGGTTTTGGTAAAAGCTTCCCGTGGTTTGAACCTCGAGTTCAGTTCCAGCAAGTCCAGTGACGGCACTCACAAAGTCATTTGGACCCGAGGTGGTGGCATACACGCGATAAGTGGTGTATCCGGGAATTCCATTTTCGGCCACAAGCTCTACTTCTACTCCGTAATTGGGGTTGTTGGAAGTGGTGGTGAAACAAGAACAGAAGTCACAAGATCCATCGTCGTGAGAAGCCAGCGTATCGAAGTTGCAAGCCGTGGCATCCACACAACCAAAAACAGGCTCGTCGAATGCATCACAAATGCCATCTCCATCGCTATCTGACAAGCAGTTTCCAGCGCAATCATACTCGGGCTGAGCAAAGATGCACGTGCCGTTTTCGAGGGTGATGGACGCGTCGTAGTTACAAGCCAATTCATCCATGCAACCGGCACAAGAAGCGTATTCACAAGATCCGTCGTTGACGTCGGCCTCAGGGTCAAAGTTGCAAGCCGTCTCCAACGTGCAACCGCCGCAGCTGGTGTATTCACATGACCCGTCCTCGAGGGTGGCCGTGCCATCCAAGTTGCATGCGGATGGATCGGTACATCCTGCCGTTTCTAGCTCATCGCATTGGCCATTTTCGTTCGTGTCGTTCAGACAGTCACCGTTGCAATCCAAATAGTCCACACCATAGGCATCTTCGGGATAAACACATGTGATGGCCAATGTGGCGGACGCATCGTAATTGCAGGCGCCTTCTTCCATGCAACCTGCGCAGGAAGAGAACTCACAGTCGTTCTCTGGATCACCAAAGTTGCAGGCAAATGAGAGCTCACAACCATTGGATTCGACCACCGAACCACTGCCTCCGTACAGGCAACCCTCCACCAACAGTGAGGACACCGATGCGTCGTAGTTGTCTGCGGCCTCATCCCCACAGCAGGAAACGAAGTCACATGCATCTGCATTGTAGATCGTCGCCGCTGGGTCATAGTTGCACGCAATGAACACCATGCAACCTGCACAGGATACAAAGTCGCAAGACCCATTGTCAAAATTGGCTCCAGGCGTGAAGTTGCAAGCAGAAGCATCGGTACACCCCACGTACAGACAAGAGCCGTCGTTGAAAGTGCTTTGGGTTTCGTAATTCAAAGCGGAAGGATCGGTACACCCACCAAAGGCACAACTTCCGTCGTCGATGACCGCCGCATCGCTATAGTTGCTGGCCGCAGCATCGGTACATCCAACACAGGATGCCCATTCACATGTTCCGTTGTTTTCTGTGGCGAGGCCATCGTAGTTGCAGGCCGTTGGGGCCGTACATCCCGGAACCTCAAACTCATCGCAAATGCCATCTCCGTCGTAATCCAAGAGACAGTATCCCAAGCAGTCGTAACCGGAATCGGGATAAGCACAAGTGCCGTCATCCGTGTCGGCATTCTCATTGTAATTGCATGCCTCGGTGTCGATACAGCCTGCATACAAGCAACTGCCATCGTCTTGAGATGCGTTCGAATCATAGTTGTATGCGGCGTTGTCGGTACATCCACCATAAGAACATGAACCATTGTCGACGTTGGCGCCCGGAGAGAAGTTGTCTGCCTCAGCGTCCGTGCAGCCGAGGTATTGGCAGTCGCCACTCGGCAACGTCGCTGTGGCGTCGTAGTTGTCCGCAGTAGGATCGGTGCAACCCGCGCAGCTCGTGTAATTGCAAGTCACACCCCCATCTGTGGCATTGGGATTGTAGTTGCACGCACCTGGAACCTGGCAGCCCGCAATTTCATCGGGGTTGCACACCCCGTCCAAGTCCGAATCGAGCAAGCAATTTCCGTCGCAGTCCACACTGGTTGTTGCAGGGTAATCACAACTGCCGTCATTGGTGTTGGCCGATGCATTAAAGTTGCACGCTTCGTTGTCTGTGCACCCTAAATACGCGCACGTCCCGTCGTCGAGGTTCGCCGTGGCGTCGTAGTTGCTGGCTTCCGAATCGAGGCACCCCAAGTAAATGCAGTTCGAGTCCGAGTTGGCCTGCGGGTCATAGTTGTCCGCTTCCGGGTCCGTACAACCCGAGAAAATGCACGAGCCATCGTTGGTGTTGGCGGTCTCGTCAAAGTTGTCGGCGGCAGCATTGGTGCAACCGAGGTAAATGCAGTTGTCGTCTAAGTTGGCTTGTGCATCGTAGTTGTCGGCTTCTGGGTCGGTACAACCCGAGAAGATGCAACTGCCGTCGTCCACGTTGGAGTCCACGTCATAGTTGTCCGCTGCTGCATTCGTGCAACCGGGGTATTCGCAGAGGTCATCATTGACAATCAAAGCGTTTGCGTCGTAGTTGGAGGCTTCCGTATCGCTGCACCCGGCGCAAGTCAAATACTCGCAAGAGCCATCGTCGTCGGTGGCGCCAAAGTAATTGCACGCCATCAGGTCGGTACACCCGGGAACTTCAAACGCGTCGCATATGCCGTCGCCATCACTGTCGGTGACACAGTCGCCATTGCAATCGTATTCCACAGAACCGTGAAGGTCTTCGGGATACGTGCAAGACCCATCGTCGGTCACAGCCGCATCGTCAAAGTTGCATGCCGTCTCATCGGTGCAACCGAGGTAAGCGCATGTCCCATTGTTGAAAGTCGCATCTGGATTAAAGTTGGATGCCGTTTGGTCAGTACACCCCGGAATCACACAGGACCCATCATCGATGGAAGCCAGAGGATCGTAATTGCTTGCCGTCTCGTTTGTGCAACCAGCGAACACACAAGAGCCGTCGTTTTCTGTCGCCTCCGCATTGTAGTTCTCCGCGCCCGAGATGGTACACCCTGAAATCTCACAGGATCCATCGTCGAAATTGGCGGCTGCATTGTAGTTGTTGGCGGCAGGGTTGGTGCAACCAAAGAAGATGCAGGAGCCGTCGTCGGCATTGGCCGTCGGGTCGTAGTTAAACGCACCGCTGTCGGTACAACCGCTATACAGGCATGATCCGTCGTCCTGATTGGCCTCCGTGTTGTAATTGTCCGCAGCACCGTCTGTACAGCCCGCGGTCACGCAGCTGTTGTCATCGTAATCGGCAGTCGCATCGTAGTTGTCCGCCGTAGCGTCCGTGCAGCCGCATGCTGGTGGCGCTTGCCCCACCAAATCAGCCGAAGAAAAGCTCGCCGTCACACGCTCATCGTTGGCCCCATCCCCTTCTAAGAAAACCTGGTAGTTGAAGGTGCCTTCCAGCGTTCCCGAAGTGGTAAACTGACCCAACAGAACTTGAAGGTCGTCTCCAGCTACGCCGTTGGAATACACATTGGTTACAAACCATGCGCCACCCGTCGGATCGTCCATCACGATGTCCCCTCCAGCGTCAAAACCAATGATCCAATTCTGACCAGGGCTCTGGGCATTCTGAATGTCCCCCTCACCCGCCGAAGCATTCGCCGTCTGATCCGATCCAATCGTTACCCAGCTGTCGTATTGCAATTCAGGAAATTGACCGAACAAAATCGGGTTGATGCCTGTGGCAAACGTGGAGCCCAAAAAGTGCTGATAAAACGGCGCTGTAGAGGACAAACTCAGGGGCACAGTCTCATTGCCATACACACTCGACAATTGATCTTCGGGGTGGGCCACATTGGCCAAAACGCGCCATGTGGTCATGCCGGCCATGTCACCCTCTGTGTGGTCGGTTACCCGCTCCAACCGAAGACCAAAGCCCTCCACATTGGACCCGAAATCCAGGGCATTCAAACCGGTTGGAACATCACCAACGCAAGAACAGTAATCACAACTCCCGTCGTCCTCGGTCATGCTCTCATTGTAGTTGCACGCAAGGGGATCAATACAACCACTAAATTCATCTTCATCGCAAGTGCCATCGCCGTCGGCGTCGTTCAGGCAATTGCCGAGGCAATCCACATTGCTCGCCGCAGGATAGCTACATGAGCCGTCCTCCAAATCTGCGCTTGCGTCATAATTGCACGCCGCGGGATCCAAACAACCTCCATACAAGCAAGAGCCATCATTCAAGGTGGCTGTCACTTCGTAATTCACCGCATTTTGGTCGGTACAGCCAGAATAAACACACGAGCCATCGTCCAACGTTGCCACATCGCTGTAATTGTCTGCGGCAGCATCCGTGCAGCCCAAGTATTGGCAGGAGCCATCGTCGACATCGGCACCCGGATCAAAATTCTCTGCTGTTTCGTCCACACAACCTCCGAACAAGCAACTCCCATCGTCCACATTGGACGTGGAATCGTAGTTCACCGCATCTGAATCCAAACAACCGGGGAAAAGACACGTCCCATCGTCATCATTGGCATCCGCATCATAGTTGGATGCGCCAGCGTCAGTACAACCAGGGTACAAACAACTGCCATCATCGGTGTTGGCCGACGCATCAAAATTGGACGCTTCCGCATCCAAACAGCCCTCTAATAAGCAAGTGCCATTGTCCACATTGGCTGTGGGGTCAAAGTTGGTGGCCTCGGAGTTGGTGCAACCGGGGAACAAGCAAGACCCGTCGTCCACGTTGGCTGTAACGTCGTAGTTCGAGGCCACGGGAACCGTGCAACCCAAGTATTGACATGTGCCATCATTCACGGTGGCAGTTTCGTCGTAATTGTCGGCTTCGTCGTCGGTACAACCCAAGTAAATACAGCCCCCATCATCGGTATTGGCTGTCGGGTCAAAATTGTCCGCTTCAGAGTCAACACAACCATAATAAATGCAGGACCCGTCGTCGGTATTGGCCGTTGGGTCAAAGTTGGATGCGTCGTCGTAAGTACAACCCGAGAGGATGCAAGAACCGTTGTTTTGGTTGGCGTCTGGGTTGTAGTTGTCCGCTTCTGGGTTGGTACATCCCGCAACAATGCAGGATCCATCGTCCACATTGGCCGACGCGTCAAAATTGAGCGCCTCATCGTTTGTGCAGCCGAGGTATTCACAGCTGCCATCCGAAAACAAGGCGCTTGCATCGTAGTTGTCAGCTGCACTGTCCATGCAACCACAGGTATTGTCTCCTCCACCGGAGCCGATCACTTCGGTCAACTGTGGCTCTCCGAGACCCTCGGAGGTAAAGGTGAACGCGGCACGTATTTCGTTCGAGCCGTCCCCATTGGGGAACACTTGAATGGGAAGCGTCCCTTCCACCACACCAGATGTGGTGAATTGTGCCACCAGAACCCGAAGGTCCTGATCAGGTACGCCATTCAAATTCGAAGACGTGACAAACCAAGCCCCACCTACGGCATCGTCGATGCGCAACTCGTTCTGGTCGTCGAATGCTGCAACCCAGTTCTGTCCCGGACTTTGAGCGCTTTGCACAGTGCTGTAACCAGCTGTAGGTGCCGCATCCAGGCCAATCGTAACCCAGCTGTCAAAAGCAGCCGTCGGGAAAACAGAAAAAACCAATGGGTTAATGCTCGTGCCAAAAGTGCCGCCTACCGCATCCTGATAGAAGCCCTCATCTGCCGCAATGAGCATGGGATTTGAAGCGTTTCCAAAACAAGAACTCAAGAGGTCACTTGGACTGTCCAACACCACATACAACCGGTATGTTGACAATCCTTCTAAATCTCCACTTTGATGCGTCGTCACCCACTCGACATCGAGTTCGAAACCAGCAGTATCATCGACAAACGTGGCCACCGTGAGCGTGTCACCAACGACATAAGTTGTGTCGTTTCCTCCACCGCATGAACAGTAATCACACGTGCCATTCTCCTCTGTGGCAAAGCCGTTAAAGTTGCAAGCCGATGTATCCATGCAGCCCTCGACTTCGACCTCATCGCACACACCATCTTGGTCTGCATCGTTCAGGCAATTCCCTTCGCAGTCCACATAATCGAGGCCCCACGTTCCTTCTGCAGTCAAACATGATCCATCGTCGACCTCTACTTCGCTGTCGAAATTGCATGCTGTCGGATCCGTGCAACCTGCATAAGCGCATGTTCCATCGTCGGTGTTGGCTGTCTCGTCAAAGTTGAACGCCTCTGAATCCGTGCAACCTGGGTACAAACAAGACCCGTCGTTGTCGTTGGCAGAAGCGTTATAGTTGGCCGCAGACTCGTCGGTACAACCCGGATACAAGCAAGAGCCATCGTCGATGGTCGCCGCCGCTTCATAATTGCTGGCCAAGGCATCCGTGCACCCAGAAAAGATGCACGACTCGTCGTCAAACTCCGCATCCGCATCATAATTGGTGGCGGCTGAATTCGTGCAACCGCCATTGCCCACAATGACCGTACCCACCATGCCCAAAGCGGCTTGATTGGCCACGGAAGAGTTGTAGTGATACACCCCTGGGTTGGTGAACGTAAACGACCCCAAACAGGTGCCCTCGGGTGAGCCCAAAGCGGCTGGAATGTTAAAAGGCTGAGGATTGTCGAAAGGCAAGCCCGTCAATTGATCGGTGATTCCATTGACATTGTGGAGGCCGCCTGTATTGACCCACACCACCGTTGCACCCACATCGAGGGTCAACATGCTGGGACTAAAGTCAAAACTGCTTGCCGTGACCACAGCATCGGCTTCGATGCCACAGGCATTGAAGTAAATGCACTCTCCATTGTCATCGGTTGCAGTACTGTCATAGTTCCAGGCGGTGGCATCCATGCAACCAACCACCTCTTGCTCATCGCAAGTGCCGTCATTGTCGGCATCATTCAAACACGCACCCGCACAGTCCTGAAATGGTTCGGCGTATACGCATGACCCATCATCATCGTTGGCTGTTTCGTCAAAATTGCAAGCCGTAACATCAATGCATCCGCCATAGAGACATGACCCATCGTCCTCGGCTGCACCTGAGTTGTAATTGTCCGCCTCGGGATCAATACATCCTCCTGCGCCTGAACCATTTGTGCCTTCAAAGCTCAAATGAAAGCGCATGTCGCTCTCTCCCACCCCGTTTTCAAAGACTTGAACAAGCATGGTTCCAGAAACCTCGCCATCTGTTGTCAATTGTGCCAAAAGCACTTTCAAATCGTCTCCTGCCACACCATTGCTGTAATTCTGCGTGACATACCATGCACCTCCCGTTGCATCGTCCATCACAATGTTTCCGCCATTTTCAAATGGAAGCAACCAGGCCTGTGTTGGACTTTCCACTGTGCTCACTTCGCCCTCTCCTGATGCTCCGTTAGCAGTTTGCGAAATGCCCACCGTGACCCAAGTGTCGTATTCCAAATCCGGGTAAAACCCGAACAACAACGGGTTAACCGCGTTGGGCGTGGCCGCACCGAGGGCATCCTGATAGAAGGACGTCGTGGTCGACAAGTTCATGGGAAATATCGCATCACCACTCACCGCAGATACCATGTCGTCTGCATTGACGCAGTCCATGTAGATGCGGTACGTTGTCATTCCGTCCAAGGGACCGGAATCGTGCACCATGAATTCTTCTACGGAAAGACCGTAGCTAGGGGCCTGGGCGCGACCAAACGTCGCAGCCAGCAGGCAAATGAGGAGGAGAATCAGACGGTTCATTTGAGCACAATCTGGGTTGAGCTCCATAAATATACCCATTAATCGACACAAAAACCAAATTCATCATGACTATTTGGTGTTCAGTAGGCAAAAAACAGGGTTTGGTCCCGAACCGGAATTCACACGCTCCCTTCTTGGCTCACTCTCCCTTCATCACACCCCGTCCATCATTCTGCCCAATCCACCGAGAACGCTTCCCTCCCCTTTGGACTTTCCCCCATGCATGGGCGCATTCATAAGAATGCGATCGGCCAAACGGCTAAATGGCAAACTCTGCATCCAAACCGTCCCGTGCCCACTGAGGGTTGCCAGAAACAAGCCTTCGCCACCAAACAGCATGCTCTTGAGTCCGCCGGCGGCCTCAATGCTGTAATTCACTGTGTCATCAAACGCCACAATGCATCCGGTGTCCACCCGCAATGTCTCTCCATTCAATTCTCGTTTTACCACCGTTCCTCCGGCATGCAAGAAGGCCATGCCATTGCCCTGTAGTTTTTGAAGAATGAATCCTTCGCCCCCAAAAAAACCGGCCCCCAATTTTTTATTGAACGCCATGCTCACCGTCGTCCCCATGGCTGCACAGAGAAAAGCATCCTTCTGGCATATCAAATGACCGCCCAGAGCGGATAAATCCACGGGCACAATCTTGCCCGGGTAAGGCGCCGCAAAAGCAACGTTGCGCTTCATCGCGCCCCGATTGGTAAAGTGTGTCATAAACAAGCTCTCTCCCGTCAGCATGCGCTTCCCCGCGCCAAAGAGTTTGCCAAGAACTCCGCTGTTGGCTTCGGTTCCATCTCCCATGCGCGCTTCGAAAGAGATGTCTTCTTCCATCCAATTCATGGCACCGGCTTCTGCGATGACCGTTTCCTGCGGATCCAATTCAACTTCGACGGTCTGGAGGTCATCTCCGTGAATGCGGTAATCGATTTCGTGGCTGTTCATCATGTCGCCTAATTTGCCACCCGATTCACGACATGCGAAATTTGATTTTCCCCATCGCCGCAGCCCTCCTCTGGGCCGCCTGCGGTTCCGCCCCACAATCCACAACCATGACCAGCCTGAACTATCCGGACACCCGAACCGAGAATGTCGTGGACACCTACTTCGGAACCGAAGTGGCCGACCCCTATCGCTGGCTAGAGGACGACCGAAGCGAAGAGACGGGTGCGTGGGTGGAGGCGCAAAATGCCGTTACACGCGGCCACCTCGACGGCATCCCCTTTCGCAACGCCATACGCGACCGCTATGAGCAAATCTTCAATTACGAGAAGGTCGGCGCCCCTCGGAAAATTGGAGGCCGCTACTACATCAGCAAAAACGACGGACTTCAAAACCAGAGCGTGTGGTATGTCCGAGAGGGGCTCGACGGGGAAGACAAGGTCTTTCTCGACCCCAACACCCTGAGCGAAGACGGGACCGTCACGGCCAGTTTGTCCAGCGCGTCTGACGACGACCGCTACATTGCCGTCATGCGCAATGCTGCCGGAAGCGACTGGCAAGAAATCCGGGTCATGGACCTCGAAACTGGAGAAGAGACCGGAGACATCCTTGAGTGGGTCAAGTTTTCTGGAGCCAGTTGGGTCGGAAATGGCTTTTACTATAGCCGCTACCCCGCACCCGATGGCAGTGAATTTTCTGCCGAAAACACCTTCCACAGCGTGTACTTCCACAAGCTGGGCACCGCGCAAAGCGAGGACGAACTCATCTTCCGCAACGACGACGAACCCAACCGCTACCACTTCGCCTACGCCACTGAGGACAACCATTACCTGATCCTCAACTCGAGCACGGGAACGGACGGCAACAACCTCCACATTAAGGACCTCACCGACCCGAACGCCGACTGGCAGATGGTGGTCGACGGTTTCAATACCCGCTCCAACATCGTGGACCACATGGACGGCCGGATGCTCCTGATGACAGACATCGACGCGCCGAAGTACCGCCTCGTCGCCGTCGACCCGGCCAACCCGTCGGACCGCAGCATTTGGTCGGACGTCGTCCCCGAAAGCGAGCACCTGCTTGAAGGCGTGAGCACCGCCGGCGGCCAGCTCTTCGCCACCCACCTCAAGAACGCCTGCAACGCAGTCACCCGATACGACGCCGACGGCTCCAACCCCCGCGAGATCGCCCTGCCCAACGCAACGGGCTCCACGGGCGGCTTCGGCGGCAAGAAGGACGCCACCGAGCTGTTCTACGCCTTCACATCGTTCACCTACCCCACGAGCATCTTTCGCTACGACATGGCCACGGGCGAGAGCACGCCGTTTTACGTGCCCGACGTGGATTTCGACCCGGCCGGATACGAGAGCAAGCAGGTCTTCTGCCCCTCCAAGGACGGCACAATGGTGCCCATGTTCATCGTCCACAAGAAGGGCCTCGAGCTGGACGGCCAGCGCCCAACCATGCTCTATGCCTACGGCGGGTTCAACATCTCGCTGACTCCGAGCTTCTCGACCTCCAACATCGTCCTGCTCGAGCAGGGCGGCGTCTACGCCATGCCCAACCTGCGCGGCGGCGGCGAGTTCGGTGAAGATTGGCACGAGGGCGGCATGCTGCTGAACAAGCAAAACGTCTTCGACGACTTCATCGCCGCGGGCGAATACCTCATCAGCGAGGGCTACACGAGCCACGACCGCCTGGCCATCGCCGGCGGCTCCAACGGCGGCCTGCTGGTCGGCGCCACCATGACCCAGCGCCCCGACCTCGCCAAGGTGGCCTTCCCGGCGGTGGGCGTGATGGACATGCTCCGCTACCACAAGTTCACGATCGGCTGGGGCTGGATCCCGGAATACGGCTGCTCGGACAGCTCCAAGGTCCACTTCGACAACCTCTACGGCTACTCCCCGCTCCACAACCTGAAAGACGGCACGGACTACCCCGCCACGATGGTCACCACGGCCGACCACGACGACCGCGTGGTCCCGGCGCACAGCTTCAAGTTCGCCGCCCGCCTGCAGGCCGCCCACGCCGGCACCGACCCGGTCCTGATCCGAATCGAGACCAACGCCGGCCACGGCGCGGGCAAGCCAACCGGCAAGATCCTCGACGAGCAGACCGACAAGTGGGCCTTCATGCTCGACGCGATGGACTTCGAGCCGCAGTACTGAGCTGCGGTTCAACCGATGTCCAGGCCCAACAGAAAGGCCGCCCGAGGGCGGCCTTTCCTTTTGGTCAAGTGAGGAGCATCACAGGCAAGATGTGAAGTACGCCCCGAGCATCACGAGCAGATCCGCTGCGCCCACGACGCCATCGCCCGTCACATCGCCGGGCAGAAAAAAACAGCTCGCATCGTCGACCAAGGCGTCCGGGTCGAAGTTGCAGGCTCCCGGGTACATGCATCCGGCACAGCTGTAGTAATCGCAGGACGCCAAATCATTTTCATTGGCCTCAGGATCATAGTTGCACGCCACCGGGACCATGCACCCCACCACTGGAGGCAAACATTCCCCCGCATAGATGTGGCTGCCGATGTGGCTGAAGTCGTTGACCGGATACACCTCCCACTCACAGACGCCGGGCGCGAGGCTGCCCAGCGGAAAGTCGGTCTCCCCATCGCTGGTCGACAGGTCTTCACCCGAGGGGTTCGGATTGCCATCGAACGCCGGCTTGCGCACCAGCGTCACCAAGTTGGTTCGGACGGAGGGGTCCCCACAGACGGACCAGGCACCCTCTTCGTCGTTGTCGCCTTCCCAGTTGGCGAAGAAGTCCACCACCTCAAAATCGTCCTCAGTCCCCTTCACCAGGGCAAACCCCACGTTGCCATCCGGCAAGGTCGCCAGCGTTTGGTCCGCGGCGTTCAGCAGGGTCGAATCGGCCTGTGGATGGCAGAGGATGTACACGTCTCCCGCCTCGAGGATGTGGCCCGCGTTGAAGGTGTTCCAATTTTCGTATTGGCCCGGCAGGAGGTTGCTGTTGTACACCGCGGGCCAGGCGTAGTCATCGAGGTCGACGTCCTGCCCTGTCGGATTGTAGATCTCGATCCAACGGTTCAGGCCCGGGCCGACCCCGTACTCGGAAATGAAGGGGTCGCAATCGGGAAATTCACAGGTCCCATCGTCGATGTTGGCCGCAGGGTCGAAGTTGAATGCTCCGTCGTCCGTGCACCCCTCGACCACCTCGGACGCCTCCACGAGACGGTGCGCCGTCACGGTTCCGCTGACCTCGTTGGACGTCACGATGTACGCATGGCCGTCCGGGCTCTCCTCGGCCCCGACGAACACCAGCCCTTCCGGACCGAGGTCGCCCGCCGTTCCGTCCGAGGCCACGCCGTCGTAGTCGCGGTTCTGCAGGTAGCGCACGTAAACCGGATTGAGCGGGTCAGTGATGTCGTACACCATCACACCGCCCACGCGCTCTAGGCCAATGAAGGCATAGGTGCTCGCGCCGATGGTCCCGATCTCGATGCCCTCCGGTTCAGGCCCCTTGTCATCGGAACGGTTGTCAAAGCTGCCGTTCTCGTCGTTGGTGGAGTTGAAGTTATCCGGGATGAGCGACGCGGTGATGGCCTCGAAATCATCCCCGCTGTCAAAGACCTGCTGGCCGTCGGTGGTGTAGATCGAAAACGACCGCGCGCCGAAGGCGTAAATCTCGTCGTAGTCGCCGTCGCCGTCGGTGTCGCCGAGGGTTTCGGTCATCTTGAGGCGGCCGAGGTTCGCATTGTCCTGAAGCCCCGGAAAGGCCTCCAGCAGGCTCGGGTCCAACTCCACCTGGCTGACGCGCGCCTCCTCCGCGATGCCGGTGCCGTAGTTGCCCAAGCTGTCGATGAAGAAGTACTCCCGGGCATCGCCCTCGTTGGCGGTCAGGAGGTAGGTCACACCGTCCACCGTGTACGGATGGATGGCGTCCGGCTGGAACATGCCCTTGACGGGCCAGTTTGCGATCTGGATCTCTCCGTCCGCATTGGAGGCATCGAGCCCCTGTCCCGCGAGCAGGTGGTCCTTGAAACCAAGACCCCAGATGTCGACGACGCTGGCGGTGGCCACATCAATCACGACCATGGCGTTGTTTTCCTGACAGGACACGTAAAGCTGGCTGTTATCGGCGCTGAAGGCCACATACTCCGGTTCAAGGTCCTGTGCAATGGTGGCGTCCGGACCGAAGATGCGGATGCTCCCGTCGAGGTCCTCGGGCTGGATGCTGGTGAACGGAACCTGAGTCGCCACCGCGTTGGTCACGCCAGCCGAGAGGTCCACGATGGTGGCGCTGCCCTCGGGGTCGACGGGGATGTTGTAATCGGGCTCGCCCTCGTTGGCCACGGCGAGGAGCGTTCCGTCGTCACTCACTGTGAGCGCATCCGGCAGAAAACCGACCGGAACGCTGTGCAGGAAAGCGCCGTCGGTGTCAAAGAAGCGGACCTCCCCCGCCACCCCGGCGGTGTCGGCCGCCACGGCCACGGCGACAGCGTCTCCGACCACCGCCACGCTGTTGGGAGACCCGCTGCCGAGCTCGACGTAGAACAGAAACTCGAGGTCATTGGGATCCGCCATGCTCAGGACGCCGACCTGTGCCGCATTGGCGTTGACGAAGAAGAGACGCTGCGTTCCGGCGTGGTAATCGACAATCTCTGTGGCACTCGCGTCAAACACGCCGGTGGCATAACTGGAGGTGACAGCATCGACCAACTGCCCCGTCGACGTCGACGTGAAAAGCCAGAAGGAAAAAAGAAGGAAAAGGTGAACGCTCATGGACATCGTGAACCGCAGGCAAATTGACTGAGACAGCCCACCTTCACCCACTTTTCAAGATTACCCCTGTGTCACCAATTCGTTACACGCCACAGTCGAGCCCAACGACCGCCCGCTAGAACCAAGAGAAAGGCCGCCCAAAGGCGGCCTTTCCTGGTTTTAAGCACCGGGCAATTGAATCAGTCACATGTGCTCGAAAATGTCTGCAACAGCAGCAGAATGTCGGCCACTGTGACCGCGCCACTTCCATTCAAGTCTCCCGCCAGGTAGTCACAGGATCCGTCATCCTGAGAAGCAGTGGAGTCGTAGTTGCAAGCGGCTGGGTAAGTACACCCTGCACATTCGCTGAAATCACAGAGTTCGTAGTCATTCTGCGTGGCGAGTGCATCGAAGTTGCATGCCTGAAACACCATGCAACCGACACAACTCTCATAGTCGCAGTCGCCTTCCACTTCCATCTCCGCCAACGCATCAAAGTTGCAGGCGGCCTCGTCCATGCACCCTTGAACCGGAGGCTGCGTGCAATTGCCCTCGTACGTGTGCATGCCGAGATGCGTGAAGTCATCGGCGGGGTAAATCTCCCACTCACACACGCCCGCCGCGAGGCTGCCCTCGGTGAAGACGGTGATGCCATCCTCGCTGGCGAGGTCCTCTCCGGAGGGGTTCGGATTGCCCTGGAACGCGGACTTCCGCACAAGGGTCACGTTGTCCGTGGTGACCGACGCGTCGCCACACACCGTCCAAGAACCGATGCCGTCGTTGTCGCCCTCATAGTTGGCGAACATGTCGATGATCTCAAAGTCGGCTTCGGTTCCTTTGACCAATGCAAAGCCGGCGTTGCCGTCCGGCATGTACGGGAAGGTCTGATCGGCCTCGGCCAGGATGGCCGCATCGGCATCCGGGTGCGCGAGGATGTACACATCGCCCGCGGCCAGCACGTGGCCGTCGTTGAACCCGTTCCAGTACTCGTAGCTGCCCGGGAACGGGTTGCTGTTGGAGACATTGGGCCAAGCGTAGCCGTCGAGCTCCACATCCTGTCCGGTCGGGTTGTAAATCTCCACCCAGCGGTTGCTGCCACTGCCCACGCCGTACTCGGAGATGAAGAGCTCACATCCGATGTACTCACAACTGCCATCGTCGGTGTTGGCGTCGGCATCGTAGTTCGTGGCTTCCTCATCCGTGCAGCCATAGACCACGTCGAAGAGGCTCGTCAAGCGGTGCGCCGTGATGGTGCCGCTCACCTCGTTGGACGTGACGATGTACGCCTCGCCATCTGCGCTCTCATCGGCTCCCACAAACACGAGGCCCTCCGGACCGAGGTCGCCAGCAGTGCCCGCCTCGGCATTCCCGTCAAAGTCGCGGTTCTGGAGGTAGCGCTCATACGTCGGGTTCAGCGGGTCCGTGATGTCATAGACCATCACTCCCCCCACGCGCTCGAGGCCGATGAAAGCGTACATGCGCGTGTTGACCATGCCGATTTCGATGCCCTCCGGCTCAGGTCCCTTGTCGTCGGAACGGTTGTCGAAGCTGTCGTTCTCGTCGTTGGTGGAGTTGAAGTTCTCGGCAATCAACTCGGCCGTGATGCGTTCGAAGTCGCTTCCGCTGTCGTACACCTGCTGACCGTCCGTCGTGTAGATGGAGAAGGAACGGCCGCCGAAGGTGTAAATCTCGTCGAAATCGCCGTCACCATCGGTGTCACCCATGGAGGTGGTCATCTTGATCCTGCCGAGATTCTCATTCTCCTGCAGGCCCGGATAGGCATCGAGCAAGCTCTGGTCGAGCGTCACGTCCTCCACGCGGGTCTCCTCCACATACGCTTCAAATTCATTGCCCAGACTGTCTTCGTAGAAGTACTCGCGGGCATCCCCCTCGTTGGCGGTCAGGATGTAGGTCTCCCCACCGACGGTGTAGCTGTGGATGGCATCGGGCTGGTACATGCCCTTGGCCGGCCAGTTGGTGATGTTGATGGCCCCATCACTGTTGGAGGCGTCCAGGGCGTTGTCTTCGAGGAGGTGATCCTTGAATCCGAGGCCCCAGATGTCCGAAACGGTTGCAGACATCACATCGATGACCACCATGGCGTTGTTCTCCTGGCAGGAGACGAACAGCTGGCTGTTGTCTCCGTTGAAGGCCACGTACTCCGGCTCGAGATCCTGCGCAATGTTGGTTTGCGGTCCAAAGATCCGGACGCTCTCGTCGAGGTCGCTCTCCGTGATGCTGGTGAAGCTCACCTGGGTGGCGACCGCATTCATGACGCCGTTGGACAAATCCACGATGGTGGCGCTGCCCTCGGGGTCAACGGGAATGTTGTAGTCAGGCTCGCCCTCGTTGGCCACAGCCAGCAAGTTGCCATCATCACTCACCGTCAACGCATCCGGCAGGAATCCGGCCGGCACGCTGTTGAGGAAGTTGCCATCGGTGTCGAAGAAGCGGACCTCACCGGCCACGCCCGTCACATCGTTCTCCACGGCCACGGCCACAGCGTCACCCACCACAGCCACGCTGTTGGGCTTGCCGCTGTCGAGGGCGATGTAGAACAAGAACTCGAGGGTGTCGGGGTTGGCCATGCTCAAGGCACCGACCTGACCGTCGTTGGCGTTGACGAAGAACAAACGCTGCGTTCCGGCGTGGTAGTCCACGATCTCGGCAGCGCCCTCGTCGAAGACACCCGTAGCGAAGCTGGCGGCCACCTCATCGGCCACATTGCTGTCGAAGCAGGAGCCGTCGTCGTATCCAGCGCTCGGGTCGTAGTTCTCGGCCTCCATGTCGGTGCAACCGCCCGTGGCGCATTGGCCATCGTAGGTGTGCATGCCGATGTGACTGAAGTCATCCGCGGCGTAGATGTCCCACTCGCACACGCCGGCAGCGAGGCTGCCCAGGGTGAACTCGGTCACCCCATCTTCACTGCTGCGGTCCTCACCGGATGGGTTCGGATTGCCTTGGAAAGCGGACATGCGGACCAGGGTCACATTGTCAGTGGTCACCGTCTCGTCACCGCAAACCGTCCAGAAGCCCACCTCGTCGTTGTCGCCTTCGTAGTTGGCGAAAAAGTCGATGATCTCGAAGCTGTCGGGCTCGCCCTTCACGAGGGCGAAGCCAGCGTTGCCATCCGGCATGTACGGGAAGGTCTGGTCGGCCTCGGCCAAGATGGCCGCATCGGCGACCG
>CBFHQM010000024.1:0-31488 GCA_965657965.1 uncultured Flavobacteriales bacterium
GTCCAACGGCTCCCGGGTCTTTACCCCGACGGTAGGGGAGAGTGCCGACGTTAAAATCTTGACCCTGCATGGGGGGCCGGCCTGCACCCATGAGTACATGACGGTTCTCGGCGACGTCCTGCCCGAATCGCGGGGATACGAGGTGATCTACTACGATCAGCTCGGGAGCTACTACAGCGACCAGCCCACGGAAGACCTGTGGACCATCGACCGCTGGTGCGAAGAAGTGGAGGAGGTCCGCTTGGCCCTCGGCCTGAACAAAGACAACTTCTACATCCTCGGAAACAGCTGGGGCGGCATCTTGGGCATGGAGTATGCTTTGCGTTACCAAGAGAACCTCAAAGGTTTGATTGTAAGCAACATGGTCACGAGTATTCCCGAGTACGCGGCGTACAACGAAGAGGTCTTGCGTCCGCAAATGGATCCGGCCATTCTCGACAGCCTCGAGGCCTTTGAGGCCGCAGGCGACATTCAAAACGAGACCTTCCTCCAACTGGTCGACGAGCATTTCTACGCCAAGCATCTCTGCCGTTTGGAGGAGTGGCCCGAAGCCATCACCGGTTCTTTTGAGCGCCTCAACTACAAGCTCTACGACCTCATGCAGGGGCCCAGCGAGTTCCGTGTGGGCGGGCGCTTGATCGAGTGGGACATCACCGATCGCCTGGGCGAAATCACGGTGCCGACCCTCATGGTGGGCGCAGAGTACGACACCATGGACCCCGACAAAATGACCCAACAAGCCACGCTTGTGGCCAACGGCCGGTCCTTGCATTGTTACAACGGGTCGCACCTGTGCATGTGGGACGACCAGGACGCCTTCATGGGCGGCGTGGCGAGCTTCATCGAAGACGTCAACGCCGGCCGTCCCATGCGCTGATGGCCTCGGCAATCAGGGGCTTGGGTTCTGAGTATCGGTTCCTGCCCTTGTGCTATTCGCAAGGGGAGGGTTGGAGGTCCAAGCCGTGCTTGCGGATGATGTGCTCTAGCCTGCCATCGTAGCGATCGGGGTTGTAGCTCTTGGTGAGGCGATAGCCACTCAGCCGAGAAAACATTTTGATGGTGCTCCAAAAGGGGAGTTTGACCGCTTTGGCATAGTCATCGGCAAACGCCAGCATGCCCGGGTTTTGCCGGTCGAGCAGGTGCACCATCAAAAAGCCCTCCTTGAATCCAAAGTCTTCTTGCACAGTCGTGTCGGACACCATGAGCTGCATGCCGTCGGCATCCAAGCTGTCCAATACAGAATAGCCTTGCTGTTCTTGAAGTGCGATGATACAGGGGTCGTTGGAGACCGCAATGGTGTCGATTGAGGGTTCGGATTCAGCATTCCCACGCTCGATTGAAATGCCGGAATCTGACGTGTCCTGATCGTCTTGCCCTTTGTTGGCGGCATCGGCCACATCCGGATTTTCGTCCTCCGTGGGGACACCCAACTTTCGCGCTTTCTTTTCCGCTTTCTTTTCCGCCTTTTTCTCTGCTTTCCGCTCCGCTTTTCCGACTGCGATGGAGTCGCGCTGGGCCTGCAGCGCGCTGTCCGGCACTGCGCCAATGCCCTCTGAGAAGGCGGGCCGCATCGTGTCGAGCATGGTGGTGATGATCATGACCTGAGGCCAGACCTTGAGCACCAAAGCTTCAAGTTCCATGTACTTGTCTTTGGATTCGTCGTAATCCTTGATGTCCACCGCGCGCCAATTGGGCCCATCCTCGGCAGCCACCACTTCCGCCTCTCCAATCAAATGCACAAAGGGGCGAAACCCGGGAGGGAAATCCGTGCTGTCGACCTTTTCTTGAGCGCGGGCGGATGAGGCGAACAGGGCCAAAAAGAAGAAAGGAAAAAGCAGGAGCCGGAGCATAAAGAAGGGGCTTGAACGAAGGTGAAAGTAAAGCTACTCGGCCGAGGCAAATTTGTCGGAGCTTGGGTTTAATTTGTGAGCATGGCAACGGCATTTACCGTGGGAGATAAGGTGCGTTTTTTACACCAGAGTGGCGAGGGGGAAATTCTCGCGTTGGAGGACGGTGGGCAAACCCTTCTGATCGAAGACGACGACGGTTTCCCCATGCGCTTTCCGGCAAAGGATTGCCTGCCCATGCCCAACTTGGCCGAAGAGGCCAAGGCGTACGCCTCCAAAGACATCACCAAAGGGGAGCTCCTAGAGCGCAACGTGGACGAGCACCTGATCAAAGCGTCCCAGAAAGAATTCGATGTCAAGTACCGGAATCCCGATGCCACCAACATGCGCAAGCGGGACGAGCACTTGGAAGTGGACTTGCATTTTCATGCATTGACCGGTGCCCGGGATCGGGCCACCCCGCACGAAATGCTGAGCCTGCAAATGGAGCACTTTGACCGCATGATGCGCAGGGCAGAAGAGAAGCGGATTCCTCGCGTGATTTTCATTCACGGTGTGGGCCAAGGTCGGCTTCGTCAAGAAATCAGAGAAGCGCTCACTTCCTTTTGGCCGCACTGCATTTGTCGGGAAGGAGATCCTCGAAAATATGGCCATGGGGCCACCGAAGTCCGCTTTGGACAGCGCTGACCGCTGATCAGTTGCGCTCGGCTTCGAGCCTTTTGCGCATCATTTCCCCTTCGCTCTGCGGAAAGAGATAGCCCTCCAAAGAGAGGGTAATGGGCGTGTCCAGCGCTTCAATGCTTTCGAACTCGAGGACGATGCGCGGTTCGCGGTTGAATCGGGTGTCGATGGAAATCCACCGGGTTACAAAGCCGGTGTACGTGCCCACGGCCAATGATTGAAAGCCCGATTCAAAACGGGGCCAGAGGCGTCCGATGTTGATCTCGGTTTCGCTGGCTTGGCTGTCGGCCCACATCTCGTCGATGTGCGGTCCCTTTTCGAACCAATAATGCGCGCTCATGCGGCCATGAATTTCACGGTCGCCAGAAACCCGAGACACGAACAAGGTGTCGAGTGTAACGTCGGTCAAATCGATTTCGGACCCCACTTTAACGCCGCCCAAGTTGGACAGGGTGTACTGTTTTTGTGTGGGCAGATCACCAATGTTGACCAGTTGATTTCCGTTGGCGTTCACCACCCGAGCATAGGCACTGTCTCCGGGAGTAAAATACAGGTCCATGCGCCCTTCAATTTTCCGGGGAGGCAGTCCGTCGCCTCCGTCCACACGCTGGACAAGATCGTAGTGAATCACATGGTCAAATGTGAAGGAAGAGGGGCGAACAGTCTGCTCGCCATAAACATCATCGATGAGCGAATCCGTGCTGGTTTGCGCTTGAGCATATCCAGACAAAAAGACCGAGCCAACAGCGAAGAGGAGTGCGCGTGCAATCATGGGCTCAAGATAGCCACAGGCCCGATTTTCATCGGCGGTTTCGCCGGCGTTTTCGTTGGCGTGGATCGTTGAATGGACGGTCCTGTTGCAGAGGCTGTATGGCCGCCACATTTTGCTCCAAAACCCAAGGGCTTCCTTCGCGCTTTCCCGGCACGTAGGCCTCGAAGGTCATGTCTGGGCCGTAATAGGCGGAAATGCCCGTCAGGTGTGGCTCTTGAGGAGCGAGATGGTCAAAGACAATGCGCTCGGGCTGGCCGGTTCGGCCCTTGGTTTTTGGTTGGTGGCGCAGGGAAACCTGCACCGCGTCGGCGTACTCAAGAATGTGCCGGCGGCGCAGTCCTGTTGGAGATTGAAGGACTGGGGCACCGAATCGAAGGCCGCGACTTCGAACCTGAATGGGCTCGATCAGTTTGCGCGTAACCTGTGCATCGGCATCGTCCCAACCCAGCAGCAAATAGGTGTTGGTTTCCACAGGGTCGGGCACCATGCGGTAGTACAGTGCGCCGTGCCACTCGTCCAATCGGTACGTCTGGTTTTCTTCTGGCCGATCGTCGCTGCGCTCGTCATAGAGCGCAGTAAACACAAGGTCTGCATTCTCTCGAAGCCGACTTGCCACCAGCCCCCCATAGCTCGAGGTCCTGTTGTCATGGGTCCAATTCCAGGTAAAGACCCTGAGTGCTTTGTCGGCAGAGGCCACGCCGGCCATAAAGTCCAATTGATCCGGCCAACCTTCCATGGCGCCGGGGATGCTCAGCATCTCTTCCAAGGTCGAAGCCAAGGTATCGCTGAGTCTCTTGCAATCGTCTCCCTGACAGGTTGCCAAAGCAGCGTGAATGGAACGGATCGGTGCAAACGAATCGGATTGTGCCTGCACCACCGTGCATCCAAGCCCACACAAGAGCACCAACGCCTTCACTCCATGCATCAGAGGTGCATGAACGCCTTCTTGGCGAGCAGCTGGTCCTCCGATTCTTCGTGGTCGGGGTCGTCCACGCAGCAGTCTACAGGACAGACTGCGGCACATTGGGGTTCGTCGTGAAAGCCTACACATTCGGTGCATTTGTCCGTTGTGATGTAGTAAACGTCCATGCTGCCCGGTTCTTGCGTGGCCTCGGCGTTGATTTGTCCGGCAGAAGGGTGGTCCCCATCTCCTTTCAATCCAGTTCCATCCGCAAATGTCCATTCTGCGCCACCTTCATAGATGGCGTTGTTGGGGCATTCGGGTTCGCAGGCTCCGCAATTGATGCAGGCGTCGGTGATCATGATGGCCATGGCGTGGTTCTGTCTTGGAATCTTGCGCTGAGCAAAAATAACCCCTCAAACCCTCAAGATGTTGCCACCATCTTTGCGCTGTCAATAGTTTCATGATCATGGTCGCTTCAAACACCACTGTCGACAAGGCTCGGGCCCGTCAACTTCTTTCTGCACTTCAGGGCGGATTGCTTGCAATTACTGAGGGTACAGCCTCGTCAGATTGGGGTGCGCTGGAGCAGGCCATGGACAAAGCCGAGCATGGAAATGGCTGGTTTAGCCCTACAGAAGTTCGCCATGCAGCGACGGTTTGGAGCCGCGCTTTGGCGCCCGAGGCCGTCGAAACGTGGCTAGAAAGCTTGCCTGTTTCGTCAAGTGAAGGTCAACCCGTAACCGTGGGCATTGTGATGGCCGGCAACATTCCTTTTGTGGGGCTGCACGATTTGCTGTGTGCGGTGGTGTCGGGTCACCAAGTGAAGGTCAAGCCGAGTCGCGACGATGCCGGTTTAACCGCAGCGTTGTTGGAATGCTGGGCGAATGTGTGCCCGGGATTGAAAGAACAAGTGTCTTTGGAGACCGAAAGACTCGATGGGTTTGATGCAGTGATTGCCACCGGAAGCCGAAACAGCGGTCGGTATTTCCAGCATTATTTCGGGCGGGTGCCGCACATCATTCGCGGCCAGCGTACCTCTGTTGCTGTATTGGACGGAAGCGAGACCCACGCCCAAATTCAGGCCCTGTCGGAGGACATCTTCCGCTACTTCGGTTTGGGGTGTCGCAATGTGACTCAGGTTTTCGTTCCCCGAGATTTCGACCTCGACCGTCTGTTTGCTGCGTTTGTGGATTGGACGCATTTGGGCAACCACCATCGCTTCTACAACAACTACACCTACCATAAGGCCCTTTGGCTGATGGAAGCGGTGGACTTGCTCGAGAATGGCTTTGTCTTGCTCAAAGAGGATGCAGGCTGGGTGTCGCCAGTGGGGGCGTTGCACTACCAGCGCTACGACGACATTGCAGAAGTTGAGCAACGTTTGGAGGCTGGCAAAGACGACATTCAATGTCGCGTAGGGCATGGTGGGCTCCCATTTGGAGAAGCCCAATGCCCCGGATTGAGCGATTATGCGGACGGCGTGGACACCATGGCCTTTCTGCTCGGCCTCGGAGGTTAAGTTTGCATCATGTTGAAGGATTCAGGTGCCGTCTGGTTTTTGTTGGTTGTGGTGCTGTGTGGCCTGGGCTGCACCACCGATGTGGAATTGAATGCGCCCTATGAGGAGCGCACCTTGGCGTTTTCCTTGCTCGATCCTGGAGCGGAAGAGCAGTGGGTAAGGGTCAATCGCACGTGGTTGGGAGAAGGCAATAACCTTGAATTCGCACAAATCGCAGACAGCAGCGAATACGGACCGGGAGAGGTGTTGATCACCGTCGAAGGGTTCTCTGGCGACGACACTGGTTTTTCCAACCCGCTGGTGACCTACACTGCGCTGGACTCTGTCCTGCAAGACAAAAACGAGAACGGAATTTTTTACGGTCCTGAATACCGCGCGTATCACTTCTACACGCCAGGAGGCATGGAGATTTCTGCACCGGGCAACTCCGACGAGTTGCGGGTGTACCGCTTGACCGTGGACTTTGTCGATGGGCGGGTCCCTTTGACAGGCGTGACCACCTTGATTGGCGAGTCTCTGGGCAACATCAGCAATCCGCCGTCGGGCATCCCGGGTTTCAGTTTGAACTTTGCCAGCGGCTCCGGCGGCTTTGTCACCTACCCCAATGTCAATTTTAAATGGTCTTCCACCACGGGAGCCAAGCGTTACGAAGCGGCCATAGAGGTGCTCTACACGGAGCGGGTTTGGGCCGACGCAGCGCACACCGTTTTGGCCTCTGAAACAGAAAAAGTCCTGCAATGGGATTTGGGCGAGGAAACCACCGACGACGACGAAGGCGGGGAAGAGATCAAACTCCCGGTGAATGGAGAGGGCTTTTTCTTGTTCTTGGCCAACAGCCTTGAAGCCGATCCCCTGATCACCCGAGAGCTGGGGTCGTGGAACAACAGCATCGACCGCGTTCGGGCGTTCAACTTTAGGTTGAGCATCGCCAACGAGGAGCTCGACACCTACCTCGCAGTCAACGCTCCGGTGACCGGAATCATTCAAGATCGCCCAGTGTACACCAACATCACAGGTGGGTTGGGGCTGTTCGCCAGCCGCGCCACACAGGAGGTAATGGGCCTTGGCATCTCCAAATCTTCTGTCGAGGAGTTGGTGGAGGGCGAGCACACTGCGGCGCTTCAGTTCTGTCTTCCGCCGGAAACGGAAGGGGACGTGGCCGAGTTCGCCTGTCCCTGATTTCCGTTGGATTGCACAGGTTCCCCGGTGCATTGTGGATAGGTCGCAAACGACCCCCGAGAACCGCCCTGCATTCAGTGCGACCTTGAGCGCATGACGCATGCGTTCACCTATCAGGCCCCATACGGGGTATTCCATTTTTCAGAAGGCCTTTTGACGGTGGAGTTGGCCGAGGATCTGATTGTGGACTTGCCGCTGATGCAGCGGGTGGCTGCACAAAGGCTAGAATTGCTTGGGGAAAGGGAAGTGGCGGAGTTGATCGTGATTCCACGGGCTCACTTGCTGCTGGACCGTGCAGCCCTCACTTGGATGGCCCAAACCAGTGCCATGGTGGGCGTGCACCACAGGGCCATTGTGGTTCCCGCTCACTTGTTGGTTTGGCGAGACAGGCTGTATCAAATGATGAGCCGGATGCAGCCCAACGTCCGCGTATTCCGAAACCGCCGGGTAGGAAAAGCTTGGTTGCAAGACCGGGCAGGCACCTTTACTCCGGTGCAGACACGAACGGCAGGCGCCATGGCCTTGGACATGGCCGCAGACGTTAACGCAGGATAACCCGGCCCGTTTGGCCCGTGGCGACATCCCGCACCAAAAACAGCCCACTTGGCCATTCCAAAGTGCTCAAGAATGCCCCTTGTGCATCACAAGCGGGTGCACCCTCGTGCCAGCGCTTTCCTTGGATGTCGGTGACCACAATCTCGCGGTTCAACAGACCTGGGCAACGCAAGTTGGCGCCAGATTGAAGGGGAGAGGGGCCCATGCGCCAATCGACAGTGGACTCAGGCAAGCTGGCGATTTGACTCGTGCCCGGCTTGAATTGCCACACTGCAGGAATGTCGGCCAAGGTTTGAACCGACAAAACGGGCATGCCTTCTCCTTGTGCATACCATTCGTAAACCGTTCCCTCACGGGGCACAGAAAAGCCCGCTTCAAAGGCCGAAATGTTGACTGAGTCTTGGGCGACAAAATCGCGCCGGACCCTCAAGCATTCGAATGCGCCACCGGGGAGGATCAAGGTGCCCCAAGCGTCCACTTCAATTTCCATGGTTTGCTCGGTGGAATAGTAAAGGATTTCGGGCAGTTCTACGGTGAAAGCCGAAGTGCCTTCGAGGTAAGCACCGTAAGCCAGAGGCAGGGGAAGGAGTTCCTCGTCGTCTTCGTAGATGACAGGCAAGTCTAGGAAGTCCGTTGTGATGCCGAGTCCCACTGTTTTGTAGGCATCGCTGCCATACTCACGATAGGTGGTTGCGCCGCTAATGGGCAAGGCGAAGTCTTCGCCCAAGTCGGGCAATTCAAAGGCGGTGAAGTGGTCGGCCGAGCCAAAGACAAACTGGGTGGTAAAGCTGGCTTCGCTCATGGGGAAGTATTCTGTCTCCGTTTCTCCAGTGGCCGTCAGGTCGGCGAAGTCCCAAGTCAAGTCGGCCCCTGACGATTCCAAATCTCCCGCGTTCAGCGGTGGCAATGCATTGGCCCGGAGATACACGGTTCCGCCTTGAGGCAAATCACTGCTGTCTAAAACAGGTTGTCCCTGTGCAGCGGTGACCATCAACAAACAAATCAAAGGAAGGAGCCAAGTCAATCTCATGCCGCCAAGTTACGGGGACTCCGTCTTGGGCTTGGAGTCGCGTCGAAACAGCTCTCTGAGTTGGTTGAATCGGATTTGATACGCCGCGCCTATGCCGCGCTTGACGTCTTCTTGGTCCAAGTTGCTCAAGGGCATTTGGTACCCCAAAAGTTCCCAGCGACCGTCGGGAGTCAGCTTGTAATGAACGTCCACTCCGCCGCGGAAGTCCTCAAACATCACGTCGTTCCCACCTTGGGCACCGAGGGTGCCACTGATGCGCAGTCGGTCATTCATGAGGTTGACCCCCAAGTCGAGTTCAATCGCGTCTTCCGTTCGAACAATGCTGGGGTCGCTGTTGTCGGTGGATGCGCCGCCCGCGATGGCAGAAGGAACATAGCGAAGTCCAATGTCGACGTCTTCGGACAGCCCGCTTAGCAGTTCCGACACCTTGGAGGAGACCAATTCTGAGGCTTGGGTGGCCACCACCGATTGTCCCGTCATGTCGCTGTCGCCCGATCGGGGAATGAATTGGCCACTGGCCAGCAATGCAAATGCTTGACGCTCCATTTCCTCGGGCGCAGACAGCGCCGATTCGGCGGCGATGAGCAGGCTGGGGTTGCTGGCTTCATATTGTGGAAAGCGCACCACAAAATCCAACTCCGGGGCCTCAAGTATGCCGTGAATGCCCATGCCCACTTGGACGGCTGTTTTTTCAAGGTCCACAATGCCCGGTAGAATGGGCTTGGGGTTGGCGCGCAAATTGGACAAAGCGAGCAGGTTAAACTCGGCAGAGTAGGGGTTGCCATTCCAGTTCAATTGCCCGCCTTGTGCGATTTCGATGCGCTTGGTGAACAGGTCGCGCAGGCTAAACCGGTAATGGCCTTCTTGAATGGTCAGGCCGCCTTCAATGGAGAGGGGCCATTCTGGGTCCATGGAAATGGCCAGATGGCCTTCGGCGCGCCCATCGACACGTTCTCCAGCTTCACTGTCGAGCACCAAGGCGAGTTGGGCATCTGGCGTGACGTCCAATTCCAGGTCAAGGGTGAGTCCGAAAGGTGCACGTGGTTCTGGTGGTGCTGCTTCTTCGGCACTCCCGACAAAACGAATGCCACTGGGCATGCCTGCCCCTTCCAATGCGTCCAAGGGCAGGGTGAATTGGGTTCCCGCTTGACTCTTGACTTCCGCCTCGATAAAGAGCCCGGACTCGTCTCCAAAAACATCGAGGTTGCCCGTGGCCATCACGGCACCGTAGAAAAGGCGGGAGGGCAAGGGAGGCAAGTCCATGACGCGGAACGGTTCCTCTTCCAAGGAAAGCCCCAAGTCGTAGTTCCAATCGGCAAAGTCGGTGTGCAGTACGGACAAGTTGAGTCGGGCCTGGTTGCTGTCGGCATCGAGCACAATCGCTTGGTCCATGCCAATGAAGTCGGGGTCGATGCGAAGCACACCATTCAAGCTGTGTTGGCCGCCGGTGGCACCAATGGAGATGGAATGGGCATCGAGGGTCAAGTCACCTTCGGCCAACGGCATCCCTTGGCTCCAGTCCAAGGCGACGCTGCCATCGGCGCTGCCGGCAATCTCGACCTCTCCTTTGGCCAGCAGTGGATTCAATGTCTCTACGGGGTAGGCCTTGAAGTTTAGGATGGCTTTGTCTTTGGACAGGGTTGTGGCCGAGAGCACTTCCCTGTCGCCAATGAATTGTTGAAGCGTGCCCACGGGCGCATCGTCCCAAAGCAGACTCACGCACAGGTCGCCCAACCCAAAGGCGCCAATGGAAGCATCTTGCCATTGGACATCGGCAAAAGCGTGCATTTGGGTGAGGTCCAGCGCCATGTCTCCGTTCAGCGTGCCTTTCATGGGCGGCGGCGGCGGACTCATGGTTTCCGCGGTCCATTCCGAGACCGTTTCGAGGGGAACGCCATTCAAGCTCACATTGAAGTTGGCCGCGTCGAGGAGGCTCGAGTCCGGGGTTCCAATGGAAACGGCGCCCAAGGATCCAATCCAGTCGACATGATCGACCGTTAGTGACCGCCAATCGCCATGGGGCCAGGACAATTCCGGATGGGCCAAGGTGTCCAAGCGCCAATCTCCCGAAGCGTGTTGGAAGGAGGCCAGTGTGGGGTGAATCACGTGCCGACCGTCCGGATACAGTTGGTGATTGACCTGCATTTGACCCTCTACGGGACCCGTCCACGAAGCCCCGATGGAAGAACGGGCTTCCAAGTCGACGTTGCCCGCCAATTCCAAAGATTCAAAAGGCGTCCATTCTCCCACTTGCACTCGGTTTACGTCCAATTGAGCGGTCAAGGCATGGGCGCTTCCTCGGCCATTGAGGTTAAGTCGGCGCGTTTTGAGTGCCCCCCAATGCAGCGCGGTAAGCCTCAGGTCAATGCGGAGTTCACCCTCGGTATTTGCGGCCACCAGTTTGGAGTACGGTCCCACCGATTTTGTACCTGCACTGAATCGCTCCAGCAGGTCGTCGCGCAGAACACGGATGTCGATGGACCAATCTTCTGCTGGTCCTGCTTGGGGCGCTGGTTTTGTGAAGCCACCCGACGCCAGTGCGGTTTCAAAGGGCCGAATCCACTGTTCGAGTTGCATGGGCCCTGAGAGGGTGCCCCTCAAGAAGTCCCCGTCCAATTCGGAATTGAAACGAAGGCTGTCCCCGGCTGCGCTCCATTCGAATTTGCGCATGGGAAGGGGCGGACTGGATTTTACTGGGCGGGCACCGAAGCGGAGGTGAGGGAACCACTTTCCTTGCGCAATGTCAAGGTCGCAGGACCAGGCGGACAGCCGGCCATTGGAGTCGACAGCCACACTCGCTTGGGCGGAGAGTTGTCCTTGAAGATCCAAGGTCTCGCCAATGGCCAAAGGCATCAGTTGGGCACCCAAACTGGATTGTGCACGCCACAGTCCAGTCGAGTCAAGCGAGACCGCAAGGCTCACATTGCCTTCATCCACATTGAGTCCATTGCCATTGCCCCGGTGATCCAATTGCCAAGAGCCATAGAGGGACGCTGTAGGTGCCTTGTCTGACAGTGGCCAGCTCGGCACAAACCCCGCCACATCCAAGGCGGGACCATGGCCTTGCAGCGCTGGAAAGCAGTCAGAGTCAATGTCCATGGCCACCTCGACTTGGCCGGTTTGCGGCGTCCACAGACCCGAGCTTGACGCTGGATGGCCGGTTTTGCTGCGCGTCGTGATTTCCCAAGACAAGGTCCCCAAGGCTTCCATTTGGTCCCATTGACCGGGCAGGTGCGTGGTGTCTGTCAACGGGATGACCAGGGGGCCGACCAGGGTCAGCGCAGCAGAAAAGGGAGGGAGGGAAGGCGACCAGTCGGCCAGATCTTGTGCGTCAACTTCGAGACGATTGAATCGAAGAGAATCGGAACGCCACGCGGCCTCACCGTCGATTTGGATGTGTGAATTTGCCAGAGAGAGCGCCCATAACCCGGTTGTACGTTGACCTTGAACAGTCATCACGTCGGGACACCAATGGTCCCCATACGGTTCCCAAACGGGAACTGGCCCGGGCGTTCGCTCTACCTGTGCGTTCCAGGTGTCGGCCGTCCCGTTCATTTTGATGGCGTAGCCAAAGGTTTCGCTGTCTGTTGTCGAAGCGCGGATGTCGATGCGGGCGTCCACACCGCCCAAGTCGATGTGGCCGTTGGACTGTTCGAGTTGGGAAAGGCGAAGGGATCGAATGTGGACTTGATCCAAAGTCACAAATCCGGCCTGCAAGCTGTCAAAGGACCAGGATACATCGTTGGCCGTGAGGCTGCTCAACTCAAAGTCTGTCGGGGCCGCGGGAGAAGTAGGCGAGCTATCCGATGAAGCGGTCCACTGCTCCAAGACATCCATCATGGTCCCTGTGGCTGTCGCTCCTTCGATGTGGATGGCGTTCCAGCGGGTCAGAGAAAGACCATTGGGCTGCGCCCGGACGGTGAGAACGGAGAGCAAAGTATCTCCATTTGGCGCATCGACCTTCAAAATTAAGTCTTGAACTTGAACGCCGATCGGTCGAAATCCGAGGCCCACGGAGGCCACGCTCACGTCTAGGGGCAATGAGGACTCAGGCAACGCGTCGTTGAGCTGCGCTACGGCATAGCGCACGGCAAACCGCTGTCCAGCGGGCGTTGCCAGCCAGAAGCACGACGCGATGAGCACCAAGACGAACCCCAAAAGGAGCCGTCTGGGCCAGGTGCGCTTGACGTTTAAGGCGTCATTTGAATCGGACGATGGCTTTTTCATTCCGTACTGCGAACTTCGCACCATAAACAATGCCACACTTCATGTCGGAGGAACCGATGAAGGATTTTTTGGAGGACAAGGTGCCCATTGTGGTTCCCGCCAAGCGAATGCTGGGAATTGAGAGCTCGTGCGACGACACAAGCATCGCGGTCATGGAGGGGGATGTCGTGGTGTCACAATTCACGGCTGTGCAACACATCCACGCCAAATATGGAGGTGTGGTTCCTGAGTTCGCGTCCCGAGCGCACCAGCGTCACATCTTGCCCGTTTTGGAAGGCGCTTTGGCCCAAGCGGGTTGTGCATTGTCTGATTTGGATGGAATCGCGTACACCCGAGGGCCGGGGTTGAATGGTTCTTTGTTGGTGGGCAGCGCGTTTGCCCGTGGTTTGGCGTGGTCATTGGATGTGCCCTTGTGGCCCATTCACCATATGCGGGCCCATGTGCTCGCGCATTGGATCTCGGGTGCAGCATCACCCAAACAGCCCATGATGGCCTTGACCGTAAGTGGCGGACACACCCAGCTCGTAGATGTGGCCTCGCCTTGGGACTTGAATGTGGTGGGAACCACTCTGGATGACGCTGCCGGCGAAGCGTTCGACAAGGTGGCCAAACTGATTGGGCTGCCTTATCCGGGAGGTCCCGAGGTGGACCGATTGGCGCAAAAGGGAGACCCCCACGCATTCCAGTTTACGTCACCTCAAATCAGGGGGGTGGATTTCAGCTTCAGTGGACTCAAAACCTCAGTGCTCCGCACGTTGGAAAAAAACAGCGATCAGCGCACGAGAAACACAGAGTGGAAACAAGATGTCTGCGCGTCTTTGCAGCACACGATCGTGACCATTTTGGTGTCGCGTTTGGAAAAGGCCGCCGACAAATACAACCGTTGCGCCGTGGCCATTCAAGGTGGGGTCAGTGCCAACTCTGGACTGCGAGAAGCGGTTCAAGCCCTCGCCGACAAGAGGGGGTGGGAGGTGTACATTCCCCCCTTTCAATACTGCACAGACAATGGGGCCATGATTGCCATGGCCGGTCAGTTCTCCTCTATGCGGAATGCGCCTGGTAGGCTGGACGAGGGGCCACTGCCCCGTTGGCCCATGACGTGAGTCAAGCGGTCAAAACCGCGGACGTCTCGAGGTGCTCAGCGAGCAGCGACCAGTAACTTTTGGTCCACGACTCGGTCATCCAGCCATCGTCTCCTGAGGGAACTCCCAGGTGATTCAGGATCAGGCAGGTGTCTCCAGATTCTGTTCTGGACAAGCGGATGTCGACTGTGGTAAAGTGACCGGCGGGAAACTTCTTGTGGGTCCAGGCGAGTACGATGCGCTTGTTCTGAACAAGGTGAAGAAAGTATCCCGTGTGGTTTTGATTGCACAAGGAGAAGGCGCCGCCTTCATGTGGCTGAACAAACGCCTCTTTCTCGGTGAACGCCAAATGGGCGTCTTGATCGAGCAGTGTCTCGAAGACTTTCGCCGGTGGCGCAGCCAATTCGATGACTTGATAAATGTTCTCCGTTTGGAGTTTCATAATGCAACAGGTGTTGGCGCAAATTACATTTTCTGCGGAAAAGGAGACACCGAAAATCAATTCATTCTCAACATCTTTTTGCGACAGGGAACGACCAATGAAGCTTCGGTCAAGTCCTCCATTTTTCGGATGTCCAGTTTTGACGCTCCTTGCCCGTCAATCAAGCGCAAACGCTGGCGGATAAGCTCGGTGGCATGGCGTCGTCGGTTGGGTTGGCCAATCTCTTGAGGCGCAGAGGCAATGGCGGATTTTGTTGTGGTGTTGGTGACCACGATGCGGGCATGAGACTCACCATCCAATGCCGCTTCTATGGTCAACCGGCCCGGGCCAATTTCTGCCGTGCCACCCAAGCCATGCCAAAGGGCGTTTTCGACCAAGGGTTGGACAAGAAATGCCGGGATGGTCCGGTCCTTGATGCTGGCATCCAAGGGGGCAATGCACCAGTCAAGGGGGCGCTGTAATCGCCGCAATTCCAATTGGAGGTAGTCTTCTAGGACCTTCCATTCCTCTTCTAAGCTCCACCACCCACCTTGACTGGCTTGAATTTGGCGCACGGCCAAGCGCTTGAAGGCCCTGAGGTTGGACAAAGCGCTGGCGTGCTGTCCTTTGAGGAGGTCATGCATGATGCCGTTGAGGGCATTGAACAGGAAGTGGGGATCCATCAAATGCCGAATGGAGTCGGCTTGAACTGCAGCCAATTCCCTTCGTTTGAGCAGGGATTGTCTCGCGCGCCATTCTTCGGCGGGCTTGCGGTTGTGCCAATGGTGCAATTCGCTTTGCCTTCGCTCCTCTTCTTTTTGCAGATGCCGTCGCACGGTCCCATCTAAATTCATCCAGAACCCAAACAGACTCGCAGCCCCCAGAAGGGGCAATGGCCAAGAAGCCGCTTGTCCGAAAGCAGGGACCAAGCAAAAGAGGGAGACAAGCAGGAGGAAAGGCCACTGCACAGGGGTCCTGTGGAGCCAATAGGCCTGCCCGCATTTCCTCCATTGTCTGCGGTCGAGGCGAAGAGCGGTGGCGAGGATACCCGCTGTCATTCCCACCACCACAGCCCAAAGCAAGGCGAGGCCATGGTCAGAGGAGATGGACACCAGAAGCATGGCTCCAATAAAAAGGAAACCAGTGGTTTAGATGCTTTCGGTGTTCGCTTTGTTTTGTGAGCGACCCCCTTCGTTTTGCAAACGAATCAGTCCTCGAACGCCATCCGCAACTGTTGCTTCAGCTTGCGGTTGTATTCATCCATGAGCCACTGACGGTAATTGTCGGTGGTTTTGGAAATGCATTTCGTGTAGTCACGGATGCGCTGTTCGATGTCGCCTTCGAGCTCTTCAATGAGTTCGATGCCATGAAATTCGTCCTCGGCAATGCCCGCAATCATCTCCACATGATGCGCCAAACTGGCTTCAATGGCGGCCTTTGGACGTTTGCCTTTCCGCGTAGCTTCGATGTAGGCGTCCTTCATGATGAAGGGGGGCAAATCTTCCACCTTGAAGAGCTTCTTCAGCTTTTCAGGCATCTCGTAGACAAACGTCTCCTCAATTTCTTCGTCCGTGTACAGCCCGTCGAGATAGGCGTTTGGCGCCCGGAAAATGTCGTCCCAATTGACGTGCGCATCCCACAGTCCAAAGCGGCGGGCATTGTTGCCCAGATCGATGACGGTGAAGTCCTTCTTTTGCTTAAAAACTCGGGATCCTCGGCCAATCATCTGGTGGTAGAGGGTCAGTGATTTTGTCGCGCGGTTCAGGATAATGGTGTCCACAGAGGGTTCGTCGAATCCCGTGGTCAGAATGCTCACAGAAGTCAGGATCGCATCGGGCTTTTCGTGGAACCAAGTCAAGATTTCTTGGCGCTCCTTTTCGGTGTGGGTGTTGTCGAGGTGGCGAATTTCATAGCCTTCTTCTTCAAACAGCTGAGCCACCATGAGGGAGGTGTGGATGCCGTTGTTGAAGATCAACGTTTTCTTTCCCTTGGCCTTCTCCTCGTATGCATAGAGAAGCTTCTCCTGCATGAAGTAGTTGCCGTAAAGCCGTTCGGAACTCGATACGGTGTAGTCACCGTTGATGCCCACCTTCAATGACTTGAGGTTCACGTCGTAGCTGTAGGTGCTGGCTTTGGCCAAGTAGCCCTCATTCACCAGTTTGGAAATGGACTCTCCCACCAAAAGTTCCTGGTAATTGTCCTTGAGCGGCAATTTGATGTTGCTGGACAGGGGAGTGGCGGTCACGCCAAGCAGGTTCTGATTGTCGAAGTGACGGAACAGCTTGCGAAAGCTGTTGTAGTGCGCTTCGTCGATCACGACCAAGCCCAGTTTGTCGAACACAATGTGCTCGTCGTTCAGGCGGTTGTTCAGTGTCTCGACCATGGCGACGTAGCACCAGTAGTCTTTGTCCTCGTCCAGGACTTTGACCTTGGAGTCGATGATCTTGTTTTCGACGCCGATGTCGGTCAGCATGCGGCTCGTTTGGCCCAGCAATTCGATGCGGTGGGTCAGAATCAGCACTTTCTTTCCCTGCTCGAGAATGAAACGCTTTGCGAGCTCACTGAAAATCACCGTTTTTCCGCCTCCGGTAGGGAGTTGGTACAACAAGTTGTAGCGCTCGTTGAACTTCGACATGCGCTCCATGATGGTGTCAATGGCCTTGGCCTGGTAGCCATAGAGCTGCTTGCCTTCCGTCGCGATCAGTTTCTCCTTTACCTCTTCAGTCATCATGGGGGGACATCAAAAGTACCCTTAGAATTAACCCTTCGCAACCATTGCCCACTTGTATTTTAGGAGGTTTCACACATGGCCATGAAAGAAGCCGATTCTTACGACCCAAGAAATCAAATGGATTCCGCACCAGCATGGCGGAACTTGGTGTGTTCGGGTGTCTCTGAGGCGCTGGTAAAGTCCATGAAGTTGGCCTACCAGTCGGGCCCGTGTTGGCCCAAGCCCGAAGATTGGTTTCGGGCGCTGACTTTGGTGGGGGCGCCAGAGAAGGTGCGGGTGGTGATCCTCGGCCAAGACCCCTATCACGGTCCGCAACAGGCCAATGGGCTGGCCTTTTCGGTGGCCCGTGGATTGGCCATTCCTCCTTCGCTGCGCAACGTATACAAGGAACTCAGCCGCGATGGACTGGGTGTGCCGCCGGTGCATGGTGATTTGTCGTCCTGGGCTGAGCAAGGGGTCTTGCTCCTCAATCACAGCCTTTCTGTGGCGCAGGGCAACCCAGCATCCCATGCCAAATTCGGTTGGGACGCAGTGACCCAGTCCATATTAACGGGGTTGAACATTCGACCAGTCGTCTTTCTGTTGTGGGGCAAACACGCCCAATCTCAGGCGCCCTTTCTGCAGGCTCTCCATCCGGATCACGTGATCCTTCAGGCACCCCACCCAAGCCCACTTAGTGCGCACAGGGGGTTCATTGGGTGCGGCCACTTCTCGCGGGTTAACCGCTGGCTTTCAGAGAGAGGGGAGGCCGAAGTTCAATGGCTCACCGGTCCATGGTGAGTATGAAAACCTGCGTTTTGGTGAATATTTTCGCGCCATGGGTTTGAGCAAGACGTCGGAGCAGAGTGAGGGGCCATGGGCGTTGCAGCAAGTGCTGACAGGGCACCACGGGGCTGTCTATGATTTGGCCACAGACGCCAGCGGCGCCCTTTGGAGTGCCGGCGGAGACGGATGGCTTGTCCGTTGGGCAAAGCAGGACTCAAAATGGTCCGAGAAAGGAGAGGCCATGGTGCGCACAGAGGGTGCATTGTTTGCGGTTCATCCACACGAAACTGGCATAGTCGCGGGGGGAGAAAACGGGGGGTTGGTGCATTGGACACCCGACAATACCCGCATTTTGGCGGGACACGAAGGAGGAGCCTATGAGTTGGCGGGCCCGCACAGTGGGGGCGCAGATGGTCGGTTGCTCCATTGGCCAACCCAACAGGTGCTGGGCGCTGTGCCTGGCCGAGTCCGGTGCTGTGCCCAAACCGACAGCGGTTGGGTAGTGGGCACGCACGAAGGGGAGTTGCACCATTTGAAAATGGGATGGAGCCAAAAACTGCACGAAGGCAGCTTGCGCGCCATTCTGCCATGGCCGGGCAAGTCCGCATGGGGCACAGTGGGCGCCGATGGGGCCCTTTGCCTTTGGCGGGCTTCGGAGTCGGAGTGGACGCTTTTGTTGCGCATCGATGCACACAAAGGTTCGGTGTACAGGCTTCAAGCCGATCCCCTCGGCCGTTGGGTCGCGACGTCGTCCCGCGACCGAAGTGTGGCCCTTTGGAACCCAAACACCTTGGCGTTGGAGCAGCGCCTGGCCAAACCTCAGGTGTCTGGACATACGCGGTCGGTGAATGCCCTCTGTTTTTTGGGGCCTGAGACCTTGGCTTCTGCCGGCGACGATGGTCAAATTTTAATCTGGAACTTGAAAGGGCAAGGGCAGCCCATATCGGGGGGCTAACTTTGGCTTTCGAGATGAGCAAACCGAGCATTCCCAAGGGTACACGAGATTTCACCCCAGCGGTCATGGCCAGAAGGCAGTGGATCTTCTCCACGTTGAGGGCCGCATTTGAATCCCGTGGGTTCCAACCCATCGAGACACCGGCCATGGAGGCCCTGTCTACATTGACGGGCAAGTATGGAGAGGAAGGGGATCAGCTCATTTTCAAAATCCTGAACAACGGGGATTTTTTGTCCAAAGCCAAGGAAGAGACGTTGGCCGAACGCGACAGCAAAGCCCTCTCTTTTGAGGTGTCGAAGAAAGCATTGCGTTATGACTTAACGGTGCCGTTTGCGCGTTTTGTGACCATGCACAGGAACGAGATCCCCATGCCGTTTAAGCGCTACCAGATGCAAACGGTATGGCGCGGTGACCGTCCGGGAAAAGGGCGATACCAAGAATTTGTCCAGTGCGACGCAGACATCATTGGTTCCACGGGGGTGCTTTGCGAGTTGGAGTTGGTGAGTTTGTTTGCCGAAGCATTGCGCAGCCTTCGTGTGCCCCAACCTCGGATTTTGGTCAATGACCGGAGAATCTTGGCGGGCATAGCAGAAGTGTTGGGCGTGGGCGACCGGCTCACCGAATGGACTGTGGCCGTGGACAAACAAGACAAAGTGGGCATCGACGGGGTGTGCAGAGAGTTGGATCAAAGGGGGTTTGACGCGCAAGTGCAAGACGGAACCACACGTCTGTTTCAATCGCGTCCCGATGGCGTTTTGGGCATGGCGGCTTTGGCAGAGGAGTTTCCGAATCCACTGGTTGCAGAAGGCGTAGAGGCCATGGTGGCCTTGTGGACGCTGGCGGAGTCAGAAGGCCTTGGTGCACCGGAATTGGTCTTCGCCCCAGGCTTGGCCCGTGGGTTGAATTACTACACCGGTGCCATTTTTGAAGTGCAAGTGGTGGACTCCCCAGTGGGCAGCATATGCGGAGGTGGACGTTACGACGACTTGACCGGCATTTTTGGAATGCCGGGCGTCAGTGGTGTGGGCATCAGCTTTGGTGCCGATCGCATCTACGATGTACTCGAGCATTTTGATGCCTTTCCAGACAATCTGGCCACAGACTTGGATGTCTTGGTCCTGCATATGGGAGAGGACACGCTGGGCCAGGTGCTGCAGGCAGCCAAGCAGCTCCGCACCGGAGGGCATCGAACGGAATTGTACCCCGATCCCGCCAAGCTTAAAAAGCAGTTCAAATACGCAGATGACCGCGGGGTACCGCACGTTTTGATCATCGGCAGCGACGAAGCGGAGCGTGGGGAAGCCACGTTGCGCAACATGAAAACAGGGGGGCAATCCACAGGCACAGTCGTCCAGTTGATGGAGCAGCTCGCCGCAGGTTGAGTTTAGCTGGGCAACAGGGGCAATTCACAATGCCAAGCGCCTCCAGCGTGGGCAATGCCTCCGTGTCGCAGCATGAAGGCCGCATCCCAGTCTTGTACTGCATGGCTTGACCACGGACCGATGGGCCCCTGGCTCGAAGTGAACACCACGGTCGCATCTTGGATGGCCCACCGCCATTCAATGGGGCCGGGGTTGGAATCGGCAAGCGCTGCAATGCCCATTTGTTCTGCGGCGCCAAGAAACAGCATGGAAGGCACCTTTTTCGAAGCCGACACATGCATCAAATCGGGGGCGCCGACAACCTCAAGTTGCGTGAGCCCCATGGTGTTAAGCCAGTCCGCCCAGCGCGCGATGTGCCGACAGGCCTCGTGCAGGGGCAGGTCATCTTGGTCTCGTTCCATAAAGACATGGCGCAAATGGGCCGCAACGCCGCCCACCAGTTGAACCGCCAAGTCGGTGTCTTTGGGGTGCTGGTTCAATTTGGATTCCAATTGGTCAAACAAGAAGTCCAAGTCTTGGGCATCTCCTCTGGAAAGAAGCAGGGTCGAGCGGCAGCGCCTCAATCGCCTGTCCATGGCTTCGTGCTCTCTCGCACGCATAATTTCGTCTTGGATGCTGCCTCTACGCCAAATCAGCCAGGCGGTTTCCCGATGGGCCCGGGTCCGCTGTACAAGCTGTTGTCCAAGGTGATGTCGCACGATGTTGGTGGCCACAGGAAAGGCAAAACACAGGCTGGCGAAGGGGCCAAAAGTGGCTTCGTGTCCCCAACATGCCATGCCCAAAAAACCGGAGCCCAATAGCAACCAAGTCCCGGTCCAAAGGGGGTGCTCCGAGATGCTCAGGAAAGGATGCGAGGGCGGAGGTGGCCCATGAACGCTGTCACGCACGGCGAGTGCGAGGCCCAAGCAGACTGTCCAAGGTGCGAGTTCAAAAAAGAGGGGCGCGTTGATCATGTTCAATCCGCGCCTCATCCGACGGAGCGGTTGATTCAATTTAAACCGTCGAGCAAGCGCCGGATGGCATCGAAGGGAGGGGTTTGTGCGTGTTCCACTTCTTTTTGTAATCGGGACCACGCTTCGCTGAACCCAGGTTGACTTTGCGTCCGCAGCAAAACCTCGGTGTGCAACATGGCGTGCAGCATGTCTTGGTGTTGGCGGCGCCTTCTCGAAGCGAGTTGTCCGCTTTCGGTAGCATTGGAGAGCCGCGTTTCCATGCGGTCAATCCACTCGGTCACGCCGGCTTCATCCAGGGCGGAACTTGTGCCAAAGAGTGGGGGAGCGCCATCCAGTGGTGGGGGCAAAAGCGACAACGCACTTTGGTATGCGGTCAAACTGGATTTGGCGAGTTCAATTCGCTCCCGTGGGCCATCGGCCTTGTTCATGAGGACCACATCGGCCCATTCTAAAATTCCCCGTTTGATGCCTTGAACACCATCTCCGCCGCCAGGCAGCATCAGCAGAACAAAGACATCGGACATGCGCCGGACCTCCGTTTCACTCTGGCCCACCCCTACGGTTTCGATCAAGATGCGGTCAAATCCCGCCGCTTCGCAGAGCAAAACACTTTCTGCGGTGGCGCGGGCCACGCCACCCAAGGTGTCTCCGGTGGGTGAGGGCCGCACATAGGCCAAGGGGTGTTGCGACAACGCGGCCATGCGGGTTTTGTCGCCAAGCATGCTTCCACCCGTCCTTCGGCTCGAAGGGTCGACCGCCAGAACGGCCACCCGATGGCCTTTTTCGATGAGGGCAATGCCGGCGGCCTCTATCCACGTGCTTTTGCCCACTCCGGGTACCCCTGTGAACCCGTATTTGAGACTTTTCCCCGAAGCGACGTTGAGGCTGCTTAGCAACGCTTCGGAAGGGGCGCGGTCTTCTTTTCTGTGGCTTTCAATCAGGCTAATGCCTTTGGCCAACGCCACGCGGTCTCCATTTTGGATGCGCTCGGACCACGCCTTCATTTCGGAGGTGAGCCCAGCCTTGGCTTCGCGAATTCTTTGCACCGCCCGCTTGCGGGCTTCATTTTCAAGATCTTTGGCCATGCCGTGCCCAAGTTAGCAGTAGATTCCTCGTGCCAATGCGTCCCCCGTTCCTCCTCGTGTTAGCCGGTCTTGTATCGGTGTTGTTGTCCACGTCAATGCAAGCCCAAGAGACGGTGGCCATGGTCGACACGTTGGAGGTTGGACTCATGGGGGAGGTGTTGGGGCCCGATGGCCGAGGCTTACCGGGGTGCATGATTGTAAACCGATCCACAGGTGAGGGGCGGTTCGGCAGCGGCAGCGGGCGCTTTGCCATTGAGGTGATGCCAGGGGACACCCTGCAGTTTGCCTCGATTGGTTTTCGCACAGTCAGTCGGCGTGTGCCCCAGGAGTCACCCAAGAATGGACGCTGGAACTGGACCATACATCTGGCCCGAATGGCGGTCGATGTGGCCACAGCAGAAATCATCGCCCCACGCGATTTGGGCGAGATTGTCCGGGACATTCAAGCCTTGGGATACGTAGAGCGGGAGAACCGAACAAGTGGCATCAACGCTTTGACCAGTCCCATCACCTTCTTGTACGAGCAGTTCAACCGCATGGAGCAAAGCAAGCGGGAAGTGGCGAGGTTGGAAAACGAGGACCGCCGAAGGGAATTGCTCAAGGAGCTTTTGGTGAAGTACGTGGACTACGACATTGTGTCGCTGAGCCCAGAAGAGTTCGATTCCTTTGTGTCGTTTGTCGATCCGGGAGAAGCTGTTTTGAAGGCGCTCACCCAATACGAGTTCATCCTTTGGACGCGAGAGCGGTTTATGGCTTTTCGGGCGCAACCGGAGCGCCTAGAAGACGTGGATTACGAATACCAGTGGGACGATTGAAGGCGGGGTAGACTCACTCGAGGTAGGAGGAGTTGAGGTAGAAAGTAAAGCCCTTGAAAATCAAGCCTGCACCCACGATGGCCACAGCCAGGATGCGGTAGCGCCTGGGCTTTTCGGGGTATTGATCAAAGCGCACGATCAAATCCAAGAATAAGGCAACACCGGCCACAGCTTCAAACAAAGTGATCCACCCTCGACGCGCATCAATGAACGCCATTACCTCCGCTGACAGGTGTTGTACCGCGCCTTCGGGCAGTACAATGTCCATCAGATAAATCAGGTTGTAGGCCACCAGAACAACCAAACTCAAGTCGAGTAAGCGCTGTTCATTGCGGCTCTCCGGGGCATTTTCCATGGTGCGAAGTTAGCCGGGTGGAGACCGTTAGTGGATTTTTCACACAACAATTCAGACCCTACATTCGTTGTCCATTCGCCATGACGAACCGAAATCGCCCCGAGTCCCGCGCCATTGCCATTCAGCGCAACGACGATCCGTCCGTTGAACTAGGTCAGGTCCGTCAATTTCGCATGCAGCGTGTCGCTGTTGCCACGATGGGGTGCTTGTGGCTTTTGGCCTTCGCCACAGGATGCAGTCGCAATACCAAGAACTGCAGCGCATACGATGGGGTGCAGTTTGAATGCGTCTCCGAGTCAAACGACCACCAGCATTGATCTTCTGCAGCGTGGATTCGCTGCTTCGATCTCCTCTTTGATTTTGTGAGTTTAGACAGCTGTGGCTGGTCCATTGCATTCGTCTTCGCCGTCGACGTGGCAATGCCTGCGCCTGTGTCTTGTCGTGCTTTGCTCGCTTGATTCAGGCCCAATCGGGGAGCGTCAGAATTGGAAGTAGATGAAGGGGGTCCCTCCAGCCGAAAGAATGGCCATGGAGACCGATACTCCTGCAGTCGCCAGAAGCAGTTGCACACCGAACGGCGCCTCCACAAAAGCCCGTCGATATTCGGTTTTCCATTTTGAAGGGAGCAAGTGAATCACATAGCCTATTCCCATCACAGCGAAGACATGGCCAAAGTGTGAGCAAACCTCCTGAATGACCGTCCACGGAGTACGGGCACTCAATGTGGAGAGCACAGAAAGGGCAGACTGCCACTCTCCGGCCAGGTCGTGATTGGTTCCAAAGCTCGACCAAGTGGTGTGGGATGCGGTCCTGAACCAGATTCGGGTAAAGGTGATAAAGTGAAACGTGATGAGGATGGCCACTGCACGTTTCCAGAACCGGTCTTTGACCTCCCAAGGGCTCACCTTTCTCCAGAGCTTATAGACGGTAATGCCTAGGCCATTCAATCCGCCCCAAATCACGAAGTTCCAGCTCGCACCATGCCACAATCCACCCAGGAGCATGGTCATCCAAATGTTGACGTTGGTGGTCACCCATTGATTGAAGTGGGGGATCCGCGCCATGGCCAGCCAGCCAGCGAGAAGAACCCCAAAGGTCACGCCAATGAAGGCGGGGTCGGGACGGAGAAGAATCACAAACGTGAGCAGAAAGCCCGCACTGATGGCGGTAAACCAAGAGGCCTTGCGGTTCCCACCCATGGGTATGTACAGGTAGTCCTTGAGCCACCCGCTTAAGCTCATGTGCCATCGCTTCCAAAAGTTGCCACAGCTGTCGGCCTTGTATGGGCTGTTGAAGTTCTGAGGAAGGCGGTACCCCATGAGCAGGGCCACACCAATGGCCATGTCGGTGTAGCCACTAAAGTCGGCGTAGACCTGCAGGGAATAACCGTACATCGCCATGAGCATTTCGAACCCACTGTGGGCTTCGGGGGCCGCAAAAATTCGGTCGTTGAAGTTGACGGCAATCCAATCGGCCAGCAGGACTTTCTTGAGGAGGCCATTTAAAATCCAAAAGCCTGCCAGTCCGAACGTCGCTTTGGTGACCCGGGCGGGGTTCAAAATTTGGGGCACAAAATCAGCTGCGCGCACGATGGGCCCCGCCACCAATTGCGGGAAAAAGGACACGTAAAAACCGAAATCGCTTAACCGTTTGAGGGGCTGCACCTTTCGGCGATGAATGTCGACGGTGTAGCTAATGGTCTGAAAGGTGTAAAAGCTAATGCCGACGGGAAGAAGAATGCGGTCCACGGACCATGCGGTGCCAAGGACAGCATTGGTTCCCATGGCGAGCCAATTGCGCGGGATGATGTGGCTGCCTGTGGCCGTGTTCCAAGCGTCGGTCAGGAAATAGGTGTACTTAAAGTAGAAGAGCAGTCCCAGGTTGAGGGCAATGCTCAAGGCCAACCACAGGTTCCGTCTCCCAGGTTGGGATGACCGGGCGATGCGGTGTCCGATCATGTGGTCACTCGCGGTGGAGAACAACAGGATCAAAACAAACCACCCCGAGGTTTTCCAATAAAAAAGCAAACTGGCCAGCACAAGCCAGCCGTGGCGCAGGACGCGGTGACGGTCCTTTTGAAGGCAGCCGTTGACCACCAAAACCCCCAGCAAAAACAGCCAGAAATTGGTTTCCAAAAATGTCCAAGGGGCGCCGGGAACATAGGACAGCATGTCTTGTAAGTCCATCATGGCTCAGGGGGGCGAAGTTCAAATGCCGCTTGGATGAGGGCATCGTAGAGCATGTCTCCAATCAACGCGTAGCCATTTCGGTTAAAATGCAGCCGGTCTGAGGCGGCGTATCCTTGGTCGTAAAGCCAGTCGATGGAGCGAGCACCACCGAGCGAGCCGTAAAGGTCCCAACAGGCCACCTTTTTCTCCTCCACCAATTCCAACATCGCGCTGCGCACGGCTTCTGCATTGGGGTTGTGTCGCTGGCGATAGTGACTGTCGTTGTTTGTGACCAGCAAGATGTCGGTTCCGGGAGAGGCCGCCCGCAAGGAGTCAATTAACGCGCCGTAGCGCTGTTTAAATCGAACCGGCTTGAATCGATCTGGCGACATGTGGGCGTCGTTGATGCCCCAGGCCAAGATGGCGAGTGTGGGTTTGAGTTCTTGGAGTTGCAGGACAAAGTGAGGGTGCCTTAACCAGGCTGCTGTGCTGGCGCCATTGCCGCCGAGATCGTGGTAAATCAAGCCGGGGGCGTCGTGCAGTCGCAAGACGCCGTGGAGGTATGCCTTTCCAGTGGGGGGCATCAAGGAGAGGGTGTCGGGCAAGTCGCGATTGGTCAACGTGACTTCGTGTAGGCCATTTTGCCTCGGGGTGAGTGGCAGTCCCTCGTTGGCCAGGGTCCAACCGCCCTCCATATTGGGTCGAGTCAGCACCATAAGAGAAGAATAGCAGTCGTTGCCAAAAGGGTGGGTCGACCACAGTTGAAGGGGGCTGGAAGAGTCCGCGCTGGCTTCAAGACCACTCAAACCCCAATCTCCGCGATGCCGGCGGTGGGCCGAGCGTTGTCCGGTCCATTCCGATGCGCATGACCACCCCGTTTCTGGGGGGCCGTTCTCGCCAACCAATCGATGTGGAGGGAGAATCCCCCGCGATACCCGGAGTCCTGGACGGTCAGCGGCGAGACGGGCACGGAAGGCCCATCCAATTCTTCCCGCCTGCACATGAGAACCTCCGAAGTGCAAAATGTGCAGTGGACCAGACGCGGCATTGGACTCGGTCAGCAAGTCGCGCCATTGGCTTAAGAAGCGCGTCAGGTTGGACGCGCCGTACAGTCGTGCAGCGGTGCTTCCTAGCCCAGACAGGTGATCTGACCGAAAGGGGTCCAATTCCATGGCTCCCCGCTGCTGCTCTCCGTGCTCGGCTTCGAGCGCAGCTGTGGATTGGGCTAGATTGGGCCAAGAAAAGGCCAAGAGCGCCAGGGTAAAGCAGGCCAGTCGTCGGTATGCAGGGATGGACTTACGGCGCATGTTGCAACGTCATGGGGGTCGGCAGGGCTTGCGCTGGTCTTGGCACAATGCCACTCATCGGCTTCTGGCCACCGCCGCGTTTCCAAGATCTGAATTCGGCCCAGAGCGCCCGATCCAGCAAAGCGCCCACCTTCTTTGCACCAAGGGGGGTCAAGTGAACGTGATCTGCTCCAGCCAATGCGGGTGTGGCCTTTACCCATGCCGGCATGCTGCCCAATCCCCCCATGACCTCCAGCAGGTCCCAATGTGCGGCACCTTGGTCGAGCGACACCGCTTTGAGTGCGTTCCTTACCGCATCCAATTGAGGATAGGGGGTCCACTCAAGGCCCGTTTTTTGGGCCATGTCCGACGGGCCGATCACCAAGATGGCCGCATGGGGAGCGAGCGATTGAAACAATTGAATTTGGCGTCCAAACCAGCCGGCGTAACGTTCTGCGGAAGCCGAGTCCTTGCAATAAGGGACGGTGTTGCCTCCAAATTGCAGCACGACGAGGTCGGGGTTGATTTGCCGGAGTTGCTTGGAGAAGGTGGGGCGATGGAGCTTGCGGAACAAGGTTCCCGAAGATCCTCGCATGGCCACGGCGTGCCATTGGACGCCTGCACCCAGCGGGTGAACCGCAAACAGCCGAGGCGGTGTTGCCGAAAAACACACTTCGGCAGGGGAAGCCGTCCCAGAAGGCGTTCGGGGCACAGTCCATGTGATTTGGCCTGCAGGCTCTCCAGCGCGCAGGGTGTCGACAGGGAGACCGTTGAGCATAACCTCGGTCTCCACAGCCACTTGGTCGTGCCAAACCGACAGGCCATCCCACTGGCCAAAAGAGGCGTGGGCCCTGCGTTCGGGTTGGAGGGTGAGGCACGCGGGTTCTCCATCCAAAACGGTTGCTGTGGCATAACTGGCCAGCAGGCCGTAGTTCTCGTCTTGGTCTGTGGTGTCGCGACGACCATAACGGGTATGGCGTTGCCATTGGCTCGAGTGACGCTGAGACAAGGCAAAACTCTGGACCAAGGGGACGGGGGGTTGGATGCCGGGACCATATCCGCCCCACCGCGCTTGCCATTTGTGCCGGAGGGTGCCGGAGATGCGGTCTCCTTCGATTTGACTGTCGCCAAAGTGCAATACAGTGACCGGGAGTCCTGCATTCAATCGCGCGAACAGCGTGTCAAATTGGCATTGGGCCGGTTTTGGAATGCGCACGCGAAGGGACAGTGGAATCCAGTCTCCCGTGCTGTTTGCAGCGAGGTCAACCACGGCCTTCACAGGGGAGCGTAAAGCGGCAGAATCGAGGGGTATTGGGTTGGGTGAGTTTTGAGGAGCCGGGTCAGCCGTGGACGAGAGGGTGTCCAGCGCATCAGGTTGAGCGGATGTTGAATCGATGGACACCAAGGCATCTGCTGGTGTCGATGGAGACATGGCTTGAGCCTCCTCAGAAGACTCGGCGGCGGTCAGCTGAGCATCGTAAGTATTCAAGAGGTCTTGCACGTCTTCGGGCGCCCACCGGTGAACAATGGGGGGTGCGGTTTCGGCGCTCAAATAAGGAGCCAAGGCCTTGGGCATGGGCATTTTGATGTGCACGCCTGCCACATTCCATCCTTCTTCGGGACAAATCCGCGAAAGGAAAACCACACATGTGCCCACCAAGAGCAAAGCCATCACAGGGCGCCATGGCCCAAAGGAGGAGGGGCTGCTCATGGGGATGGAATGCGGATTTGCATGCCCGGGCGAAGCGCCTCGGGCGGAGTGTCATTGCAGGTCAAAAGGTCGTCGAGCGCCACACCGGGATACTGCTGGGCAATGGTCCAATACGATTCTCCTTCTCGGACGGTATGCCAAGTCCATGCGTCCAATGGGGCGCTTGTCTTGGGGTTGGGTGTGGTTGGCGGAGCAGCCTTAGGAGGCGGACACCGCATGTTCAATGCTTGGCCGACTTGAATCTGATCTCCGCTCAAGCCGTTCCATTCTTGGATGTCTTCGATGCGGACCCCGCAGCGGCGGGCGATGGTGCCAAGAACTTCTCCGGAACGGACCACGTGCTGCCAAAGGTGAGCGGGAGCGTCCGGCTGAGGCCGCCAAGTGCACCATTCTGCGATGGAAAAGGTGGGCGTTTCCGCAGACTGCATCAATGCCGATGGGAGCCACACTTTGTTTCGTGCGGCGTTTAGGCCAATGGAATCTGTGGTGAACCATGGATTCTCGTTGCGGATCATTCGGAAGTCCACGTCCGCTCGGGCCAAGTATTGAAAAAACAGCGGGGCATCCGTAGCGCAGGCATGGGCCTGCCAATCTCTGGCCCGCAGTGCCCAAAGCGCCGCAAAGCTGTCGCGCTGGAAGTTGCGGTCGACCTGCAGGAGAACGCGCAACAGGTGAAGCCAACCCAACACGTCGGCATCGAGGCGGTCGGCATCAAATTGTCGGGCGGCTTCAAAGCCACGCACAAAGGCCATCACTTGCAGGAGGGGAGAGGCAGGGAATTCGGATTGGACTTGGCCGATTCGCCCACAAACTGCCGGCCCCATCCGTTCCGGCAGATGGCGCTCGTCCCATCCTCGCCGCACCTCCAAACCAAGTTGCAGTGCCGTTGGCATGTCCATCGCCCAGGGTCCGGCGCGTCGGCCTGGTCCGTAGTAGCCGTTGTCCCAGCCGGTCAACGCCATGGGCAAGATGACCCACTCTAGCGGTAAGCCCTCGGAGCCCAATTGGGCTTCCATTTCGCCGCGGTAACGGTCGGATTGGGCGTGAACCAATTTGAACCGCATCATGCCTTGGTCCAGAAGACGGTCGAGTGCACGATCTGCGTGGTGCTCTGCCAAAGGCAAGGCCTCGAGCTCGGCAATCAAAGACTTGGCCCAGGGGCTGAATTCACGCCAATGGTCCACGGTCAATTCGGGCACCATCGGATTCACAATGCTGCCGGGTTCGAGCAGCTCCATGTCTTGAGCCCATCCGCGGACTTCGAAATCAGACACCATGACCGACCAACGTCTAAGGTCGGGTTGTGCTGTTCCGCGCACTGAACAGAGGAGGATACAACCCAATAGAATTAAGGGGATGGCCCGCAAGGATATCGGCATATTCGTACACGAAGATGGCGTTTGTCGGGCTTAACTTCTAGTGCTACCTGCTGTTGTTATGCCCGATGCCTCCCGATTAAATCCAGAGAGTGATGTGCACAAGCGCATCGAATTGCTCGAACGCGAAGTTCATGGACTGCGTCGATCGAATCAGAATTACCGTGGCATCATCGAAAACATGGAGCTGGGGATTCTGGAGGTGGACCTCGACGAACGGATTGTTCGGGCTTATCCAAAATTCTGTGACTTGGTGGGTTACGCCGAAGAGGAACTCCTGGGGCAGAATGCCCGAGAGATGTTCCTTGCCGAAGACTTGCACAGCACCATGGACGCGGTCGCAAAAATGCGAAACCGCGGAAAGAGCGGGTTGTACGAAATGCCGATTCGAACCAAGTCTGGCGAGCTCAAATGGCTGTTGATTAGCGGTGTTCCCTTGCGCAACCTCGATGGCGACATCGTAGGGTCCATGGGCACGCACTACGACATTTCGGAACGCAAGGAAAAGGAGGGCGCGCTGCACATTGCCAAAGAGGCGGCAGAGCGCGCTCAAATGGCGGAGCGTGAGTTCTTGGCCCGAATGAGCCACGAAATTCGCACCCCCTTGAATGCCATCATGGGCATGTCCAGTCTCATGAGTGATTCTGGACTGAGCGAGGAGCAACGCGAGTTTTTGACCGCCATTCAAAACAGCAGCACCTTGTTGCACCGCATGCTGAGCGGTCTGCTGGACCTGTCCAAATTGGAGGCCGACAAAATGGAAGTGAAGCGGGTTCCCACAGTGCCGTCCAAAGTCCTCTCGGATGTGGTCGGCTCATTTGGACCCATCCTGTCAGCCAAGGATGTCAAGGTGGAGTGCAAGTGGTCAAAAGCGTTGGAAGAGCCTTACCTCTTGGATGGCAAAATGTTGACTCAGGTGGTCATGAATTTGGTGGGCAATGCCGTCAAGTTTACCGATGAGGGGCGAATCGAAGTGAATGCCAAATGGTCAAAAGGACCTGGAAAGGGGCAGTTGACCGTCGAGGTAAAGGACACGGGCATTGGCATTTCAAAAGTGGATCAGCAACATGTGTTCAATCGATTCAAACAGGCGTCCAATCGACAAGTCCAACACGGTGGAACGGGCCTGGGGCTGGCCCTTGTCCAACAGATGTGCCGCCTCCATGGCGGAGACGTGTCGGTGGAGAGCCAGCTTGGAGAAGGGGCAAGTTTCCGGTTTCATTTCGCAGTAGAAAAGGCCTCTGCACCGACAAAAAATGGTCAAAACTCAGGGTTGCCCCTCTCTGGCCTTCGTGTATTGGTGGCCGAAGACAATGCCGCCAACGTGTTGATTGTAGAAACGCTGTTGAAGCGATGGGGTTGTCTTGCGCGGGTGGTGGGCAATGGATTGGAGGCCGCAGAGGCATGTGCAAAGGACACTTTTGATGTGGTTCTGATGGACATAGAAATGCCGCTTTGCGATGGAAGGGAGTCCACTCAACTCATCCGGGCGGCCGAGAGCAAATCATCCAAACGTGCAGTCCCCATTGTGGGGCTCAGTGCCTTTGCGTTTGAGGAGGACAAGTGGCAAGCGATTGAGGCGGGCATGAATGGGTTCTTGAGCAAGCCTTACACCGAGGCAGAACTCAAAGCCATCATGGTCGAACAATTGGCCAATGACGGTAACAAAGCCCGGTGAGCCATGTGTGT
>CBFHQM010000024.1:31511-38052 GCA_965657965.1 uncultured Flavobacteriales bacterium
TGTAGATAAAAATGTATAATTTGCACACAAAGAGAATAATGTGTAAATTAGAGATGTGGTTGACAGGCACTTCCTCGAAGGGAAGTCAACCACAGTTGTGAATCGTAGAGAAGCACCCGCAACGGCGGGTGTTTCCAATTTAAGGGGTTTGTTTTTGATGAGGTTGTGGGAAAGCTTTAGGCGACCAATGTTTCACTTTTCTGAACGTGGAATACATTGATAACCATGGAAGGAGACAGATCCGAGCGCAGGTTCAAAGTCATGGGGGGAAGGCGCACGTTTGATGTGTGCCGATACGTGGCGCAGATGCAAAACTCCGGAAGTGCTTTTGCACTTGTCATCGGATGTGACAGCCAAAATCATCGCAACCACACCGTGTACGTGACCACAGTGGTGTTTCGGTTTCCTCGGTCTGGCGCCCATGTGATTTACCGAAAAGAAAAGGTGCCCAAGATCCTCGACATGTGGACGAAACTGTGGGGCGAAACCGAACGTTCAGTGGCTTTGGCCCACTTGCTGCGGGAAGAGGTGGGGGCAGACGTCGAACAAATCGACCTCGATTTCAACACTGACCCCACGCATCCTTCGAATAAAGTCTTGAGTGCATCTGCCGGTTACATCCAATCTTTGGGCTTCGAAAGTGCGGCCAAGCCCAACCTGCTGATGGCGGCTTGGGCCGCTGATGCCCTTTGTCAATGAACACCACCCAGAAGTTGGAGACCCGCGTTTGCGTGAAAGCGCCCATGGAGGAAGTGTGGGACTTTTTCCAAACGGCTCAAAACCTCACTTCCATGACACCGCCGGATCAAAAGGTGCGCATTGAGCGCAACGGCGATGTTCCGCTGCATCCTGGACTCGAAATTCGGATTTCGGTGTCCCCCGCGCTTGGAATCCGGACGGGGTGGCTCACCCGAATCGAAGAAGTTCATCCCGCAGGAAAGGGGGAGCGCGAAGCTTGGTTTAGGGACACACAGCGGCAGGGGCCTTTTTCCATTTGGAACCACACCCATCGGTTTCGGGCATTGGAGGAGGGCGGCACCGAGATTGTGGATCAATTGGAATACCGCCTGCCGTTTGGGCGTTTTGGCCAAGCTGTGGCCGGATGGTGGATCAAACGGCAAATGCAAGGCCTCTTTGCTTTTCGCACTTCTGCCTTGCACCAAACTTTTGGCGCGCCTTAACCCAAGCCAACTTTTGTCCCACTGGTGCTCTTGCCTCGACATCGACAGGGTGGAAGACAGTATCTTGCCACCATGGTTCGCGTTTTTTCGATCTCCCTCTTGGTGTGTGCTGCGCTGCTGGCGCCAAATGCATCAAGCGCTCAGTTCGGCGTAACGCCCACGGACAGTTTGGTGGAGATGTTCACCACCGACAGCTTGACCCGCATTTTCCAGATTGACTTCCCCAACCAAACCGAAGATTCACTGGCCTTGTCCTGGCGCTGGATCGACGGCGGGTGGACCGATGGCTGGGATGTGAACCTGTGTGATCTGGGCGAGTGCTACACCGGGATCCCCAACAGTGCAGATATGATTTCCTGCCCTTCGGATGGTGCCGGTTATCTTAAACTGCTGGTGAATGCACTCTCGTTGGAAGGGGAGTGCGTGCTTCACTTTTGGGTATGGCCCACGGGCAATCCAGATGCCCTTGTCAATGTCTACTACGACTTGCGCAATGGAGCGGTCAGCCAAGTGTCCTCGGCATTGGCCAAGGTTCCCCTGGTGGCATGGCCCAATCCGGTCCAGGCGGGCACACAGGTGGTGTTGAGTGGAAGCGACATCCAAACCGAATTTTCTTCTTTTACGATGCAACGGTTAGACCCTCTGGGTTCGTTGCATTCCTGTGACGTTGAAGGCACAGCCCAAGGTTGGCGCATTTCTACCCAAGGTTGGTCATCTGGACTGCACCTGCTTCGCGCAGGGGATTCCGGAGGCTGGATTCGTCTCATTGTTCAATGACCTGCAAATCATAAGCATGCACATTTCTCCTTTTAAGGCCTTGTTGGCCGCTTTTTTCGTGGTGGGCTCACTCACGTCCGCTGTGGCGCAAAATGCCACCTTGGTTTCGGACGACGCAGAAGGCATCGTCATTCGCTTCGAATTTTCTGATCCCATTTTGAATGCGGTAGAAACCGACATGGGAGAGGCCATCATCCCCCGCGTGTTGGGCGACACTCCGCTGCTTCGCGCCGGTGCACCTGACGTATCCAAAGTGGACGCCACAGTGATCATCGATGCGGCCAGTGGAACGGCCCTCGAGGTGATCGATGTGGAATTCCAAGACATTCCCAACGTGGAAGTGGCCCCCAGCAAGGGCAACCTGTACCGCAACGTGACCCCTGCCGATGTTCCCTTCGAGCAAGGCGCCGTGTACGGACAGGACCAATTCTTCCCCGCCCAAGTGGCCTCGTTGCAGTCGCCTTTTGTCCAGCGCGGTGTACGCGGTCAAAGTGTTTGGGCCTTTCCATTCCAATACAACGCGGTCACGAACGTGCTTCGCAGTCACTCCTCCATTACGGTGCGCATCGTGAACAATGAGGCTGCCGCGGTGAATCCCGCAGTGGCGCCTGCTCGGGTAACGGCTGAATTCGCCGACCAGTTGGGTCGCCGTTTCCTGAACGCTTCTTCAGGAGAAGCCCGCTACGACTACATCCAAGAACACGGCAAGTTGATTGTGGTCACCGATGCGATGTACGACGACGTTCTGGCCCCACTGGTGCAGTGGAAGCGCGAAAAAGGACTCACCACCGAGGTGATCTATGCCGCCGATTTTGGAAACGACTATAACGCCATCAAGGATTACCTGTCTGACGCTTACTTCAACGAAGGGCTCACCCATGTGATCCTCGGAGGGGACGAGGACCAAGTGCCCGCTACATTGATTACCAATGGCGGAGGCGATGGATACTGCGATCCCTGCTACTCCTTTGTAGAGGGAGACGACCACTACCCGGAGTTCTTTGTGGGTCGTCTGCTGGTGCACAATGTGGCCGAGATGCAGACGTTGGTGGACCGCACCCTCGAATACGAGAAGAACCCCTTCCTTGGTGAAGAGTGGTTCAACGTGGGCGTGGGCATTGGGTCCGACGAAGGCGCCGGCATTGGCGACAACAACGAGAGCGACTGGCAGCACCAGAACGTGATCAAGGACAAATTGCTCGACTATGGCTTCCAAGAGGTTTGGGAGCTCTATGACGGCAACCAAACAGGCAACAGCCCCACCGGTGGAGAAACCGCCGACGAGGGTGGCAGCCCCAACGCCAACGACATGGTGCAGTTGGTCAACAAGGGATTGAGCTTCATCAACTACACCGGGCACGGATACCACGGCGGCATTGCCTCCAGTGGATTCGACGTAAACGCCATTGCCCAAACCACCAACGCTGGCATGTACGGCTTCTTTGTTCCCGTTGCGTGCTGCGTGGGTGACTTTGACGAAGGCGAGGGCTCCGGCGATTGCTTTGGCGAGATGTGGATCAAGCAAACCAACAATGGTGCACCTGCTGGCGGCATCGGCGGTGCATTCTCGAGCGTTTTGCAGAGTTGGGCTCCTCCCATGAAGGGCCAAGACGAAATGGTGGACCTCGTGGTTGAAGACGGCGAAGTGGACATCAAGCACACCTTTGGCTCCATTGTGGCCCACGGTTGTGCCGGCATGATCGACGCCTATGGCGGCGGCGGCGAAGAGATGATGGACACCTGGTGCATTTTCGGTGACCCTTCTGTGGTCATGCGGACGGCCTTCCCAAGCCAGTTGGCCCTCTCACATCAGGAAGTGTACTTCTTGGGCACGCCCAGCATTGTGGTGGCTTGCCCCACCGACGGAGCACTGGTCTCCTTGACCATTGGCGACCAGATCTTGGGTACCGCCTTTGTGGAAAACGGCACGGCGACCATCGAACTCGATGCGCCCTTGGGTGTTCCAGGCGATTACTTGTTGACGGGAACGGCGTACAACACCATTCCCTACCAGTCCGTGGTGCAAGCTGTGCCCGCAGAAGGCCCTTATGTGTTGAGCAATGGCAATGCGACTTCGGACCTCGCAGGAGATGCCGATGGCATGGTCGACCAAGGCGAGAGCATTGAACTCGAATTGGACTTGGCCAACGTGGGCATCGAAACGGCCATGGACGTGCAGGTGACCATCAGCACAGACGATGCTTGGGTGAACATCACCAATGCTACAGTCTCCGCTGGCAACATCACCGCAGACGCATCCTTGACTGTACCTGGCTTCACCTACGACGTGGTCGCAGGAGTCGAGGACCAGCATGTGGTGGCCTTCGATGTGGAGATCACCGATGCCGGCGGCAACGTGTGGAACACCACGTTCAGCACCACCTTGAATGCACCGCATTTCACAGTCGTCGACCTCACAGTAGAAGATGGCGGCAACGGCATCTTGGAAAGCGGCGAGACGGCCACGCTCACCTTTACCATCATCAACGATGGCCACGATGCCGCTCCAGGCGGATTGGGTCTCTTGGACTTCGAGCACCCCGACGTCACGATGTTCAACAATGGCGACTACGTTATGGAGGACATCGAGCCGGGCGCTGCGGTGACGCAGAGCTATGGTGTGGAGGTGTCCGAGGACGCGGCTCCAGGTGGATTGCTGCCGATGGTCTTTACGTTCAATACCTTCGGGCCGGATGAGCAGGACCTGTACCTGACTTCTGCCGATTTCTTTGAGCCCATCAACCTGATCATGGAGACATGGGAGAGCGGAGACGACCAAACCTTCCCGTGGGCCTATGATGGCAGCGAGGATTGGTTTGTGACCGACAACAACCCTTACCAAGGGGCCTTTTGCATGGAAAGCGGCGACATTGGCGACAACGAAACCACAGCCTTGACCATCGCTTTGGAGTTCTTGGGCGACGGAGAAGTCAGCTTTGCCCGCCGTGTCTCCACCGAGGACGGATGGGATTACCTGCGGATGTACATCGACGGCGCCATGGTGGCCGAGTGGAGTGGGGAAGAGGATTGGGCCGAGGAGGCATTCGACCTGACTGCCGGCTTCCACACCATCAGCTGGTCTTACGAGAAGGACAACATCATCAGTGGCGGAGCCGACGCATGCTGGGTCGACGACATCGTCCTGCCTCCATTCTGCTTCATCGACGCCACCATTACCCAATCTGGACCTCAAGGCATTTTGTGCCCCGGAGAGTCCGTGACGCTGTCCACCGAAGGCGGATATACGGCCGACTGGAGCAATGGCACCACGGGCAGCAGCATCGAGGTCGAAGAGGCCGGTACGTATAGCGTTACCCTCACCGACGAGGCTGGATGCAGCTTTACCTCCGACGCGGTGGTGATCGACGTTTTGGAGCCAGTGGCTCCTGCAGTAGCCGTGAACGGACAACTCGGTTTCTGTGAAGGCGGTTCTGTGCTGCTTTCCGGCCCCGACGGCGGTTCGTGTTTTTGGAACGTGACCACGGAAAGTCAGTCGATTGAAGTCAGCAACTCCGGCACTTTCCAACTCACCTTCATTGATGCCTGTGGCGCAGAAAACCTAAGCGAAGAAATCGCTGTGAATGTGTACCCTAACCCCGAAGCGCCATCCACCGAGGACTTTACGATTGTGGATCCCGCGGACGTGGTGCTGAATGCAGCAGGAGAGAACCTGCTTTGGTACGAAGAGGAGGGCAGCAATTTCGCTTTTGCCACCGGTCCCGACGTGTCCACATTCGTGGGCGCAACCACCACATTCTGGGTGGAGAGCCAGTCTGGCAACCCCGGAACCACAGGATCCGGCGCCAAGGCGATGCGTGATGAGGTCAACGGACAGCACCATCAAAACAATGGCTTCTGGTTGGTCTTCGACGCCTACCAGAGCATGACCATCAATTCGGTGAAGGCCTACGCCAATGGCTTGGGGACACGGATTGTGACGCTGGTTGACGCCAACGGAACGACCGTCCAATCTTCGACAGTGAACATGCAGGACGGTGAAAACACGGTTGAGCTCAACTTCTTCGTCCCCATGGGCGAGGGGTATGGCCTGCGCGTAAGTTCAGACAATCCTCAGCTCTGGCGCGACGGCATTGGCTCTGAACAGTCTTACCCTTACGCACTGGGCGATTTCGGAGCGATTACGGGCACGAGCGTCAACGGTGCCAATGCACTCAACTACTACTACTTCTTCTACGACTGGAAGGTCAGCGTGGATGCAGTGGGCTGCAGCTCGGCACGCGTGCCACTCACGGTCACCGTCACCAACCCTGTGGGCGTGGGCGAGATCGCGGGCTTGAACGCCGTGGAGGCCTACCCGAATCCCACCTCAGGTCAGCTCTTCTTGGACCTTGACCTCGGCACCGACGTCCTCGACTTGAACATGGCTGTCCTGGACCTCCAGGGCCGCACCGTTCAGTCCACCACCTGGAGCGGCCAGGCCACAGGCCGCCGCACCCTCGACCTGGCGGACTTGGCCCCCGGCCACTACACCGTCCGCCTCACCGACGGCACCGGCCAATGGCGCCTCCCCGTCGTCCGCCACTGACCCACACTACATCGGCACTCGCCGACTGCAATACGAA
>CBFHQM010000025.1:0-9691 GCA_965657965.1 uncultured Flavobacteriales bacterium
TCGGTACCACAAACCGATGCTCTAACCAGCTGAGCTATAGCCACCGTTAAGGCCGCCAAAGATAGCCCGAATCCTTATCCTCCCAAGCCGGAGTTCAGGATCGCTTGAGAATGCCTGTTAAAACACGATATCGAGCTCGTTAGTCGGGCGAAGTGGAGGCTTCAAAAGGTCTTATTCGCAGGTGTTTTCAAACATGGAGAGGAACACGATGAGGTCTGCAGCGCCAATAAAGCCGTTTCCATCGGTATCGAAAGGACACTCGGAATTGGGGGGGACTTCAAAGAAGACGCAACTGCCATTTTCGCAAACGGCGTCGTCCGAGAAGTTGATTGCGGTGGGGTAGGTGCAACCAGCAAGACCAACGCAGAGGTATTCACAGCTGTCGTCATTGACATTGGCTGTTGGGTCATAATTGTCTGCATCTGAATCTGTACAGCCGAGATAAACACACGTACCGTCGTCCTCAGTTGCATTGGAGTTGTAGTTCGAAGCGAGGGGGTCGTCGCAGCCAAAAACTTCGTCGCTGTCGCAAACACCATCGCCATCCGTGTCGTCGGTGCAGACTCCACCGCAGTTTCCGAGGGCGTCAATTTGGTTTCCGTCGCAATCGCAGTCGCCTGCTGGGATATCGGCACATCCGCAGTCATAAATGGCGCCGGGTCCATTGCAAACACCACAGTCGTCGAGCTGTCCCACGCAGTCGTCTGCATCGTCACAAATTCCATCCTCATCGGCGTCGGCGGCGCAGTCGCCACCGCAGTTCCCGAGCGCATCGAGTTGATTGCCATCGCAGTCGCAGTCTTCAGCGGGGATGCTCTCGCACCCACAGTCGTAGATGGCGCCGGGGCCGTTGCAGATCCCGCAGTCATCGAGCTGTCCTACGCAGTCGTCCACGTTGTCACAGATGCCGTCGGCATCGGCGTCGGCGGTGCAGTCACCGCCGCAGTTTCCGAGGGCGTCGAGCTGGTTTCCATTGCAGTCGCAGTCGCCTTCGGGAATGTCGACGCATCCACAGTCATAAATGGCGCCGGATCCGTTGCATACTCCGCAATCATCGAGCTGTCCAATACAGTCGTCCACGTCGTCACAGATGCCATCGGCATCGGCGTCGGCGGTGCAGCCGCCGCCACAAACACCGAGGACATCGAGTTCATTTCCATCGCAGTCGCAGGCATTGGGGGCCACATCGATACATCCACAGTCATAAACCTCACCTGGGCCGTTACAAACGCCACAGTCATCGAATTGACCAACACAGAAGTCCACATCGTCGCAAATGCCATCCGCATCGACGTCGATCGTGCAGTCCCCTCCGCAAATGCCAATGGCGTCGAGCTGATTTCCATCGCAATCGCAATCCTCTGCTGGAATGTCGGAGCATCCGCATTCGTAAATAGCGCCGGGCCCGTTGCAGATTCCGCAATCGTCAAGCTGTCCTATGCAGTCATCCACGTCGTCACAGATGCCATCGGCATCGGCGTCAGCGGTGCAGTCACCGCCGCAGTTTCCGAGGGCGTCGTTGGTCAGACAGGACCCGTCTTCGTCTGTAGCATCCGCATTGTAGTTGCATGCGGTTTCGTTGGTGCAGCCAGGGATTTCTTCTGAATCACAGATGCCATCTCCATCGATGTCGCCAGCACAGTCACCGCCGCAGTTTCCGAGGGCGTCGAGTTGGTTTCCGTCGCAATCGCAGTCGCCTGCTGGGATATCGGCACATCCGCAGTCATAAATGGCGCCGGGTCCGTTGCAGATCCCGCAGTCGTCAAGCTGTCCTACGCAGTCGTCTACGTCGTCACAGATGCCATCGGCATCGGCATCGGCAGCGCATTCGCCGCCACAGTTTCCGAGGGCGTCGAGTTGATTGCCATCGCAGTCGCAGTCTCCAGCTGGGATGCCTTCGCACCCACAGTCGTAGATGGCACCAGGTCCATTGCAGATTCCGCAGTCATCGAGTTGTCCCACGCAGTCGTCCACGTCGTCACAGATGCCATCGGCATCGGTGTCGGCAGCGCAGTCACCGCCGCAGTTTCCGAGGGCGTCGAGTTGGTTGCCGTTGCAGTCGCAGTCTCCAGCTGGGATGCCTTCGCACCCACAATCGTAGATGGCGCCAGGCCCGTTGCAGACTCCGCAGTCATCGAGCTGACCCACGCAGTCATCCACGTCGTCACAGATGCCATCGGCATCGGCGTCGGCAGCGCAGTCTCCGCCACACGCATTCAGAGCGTCGAGTTGGTTTCCGTCGCAATCGCAATTCCCGGGCTCAATGCCGCTGCCTCCGCAAATTCCGCAGTCATCCAAGTCTTGACAATTGCCATCGTCTGTGTTGGCCAATTCGTCGAAATTGCAAGCCGTGTCATCGGTGCACCCGTATACCGGGATGTCCAGGTCGAGGTAAATGGTGGAGGATTGATCTCCATCCAAGAAAAACTGCGCAAATAGATTCCCGCTCAGCGTGCCGTTGGTGGTCAACTGAGCGATCAAGACCCGCTGGCTCTCACCCGCAATGCCATTGGTGTAGTTGGGTTGAGTAAACCACGTTCCGCCGGTAAGGTCGGAGAGGGTAAAGCCAGAACCCCATGCACCATTTCCTGGCTCGAACACAGGTTGCCATGGATTGGTAGAGGATTGTAAGGTGAGGACTTCTCCTTCACCGTTGGCGGAGGAGTGAGGACCATCGATGCCGATGGTAACGAAACTGTCGAATTCGTTCGAGGGATAGAAACCCCAGGCGGATTCGAAAATTCCTGCGGAGGTCACAGCACCAAGCGGGGTAGACTGGAAGAACTGCCCTGTGGTCAAAAGGGATGCTGGCGTCGACTCGTTGCCGAAAATGGCGGAAAGTTGGTCGTCCGGATTGCCTGTCGTGACGTAGAGGCGGTAACAATTGAAGCCGGTCAAGTCTGCGTTACCGAGAGGGCCGATGTTGACTGCAACCGTATCGATTTCGATTGCATATTGTGTCGGGTCGATAGTCGTAACACTCGACAAATTATTTATAAAATCGTCAACGGATTGTTGCTGTCCATGCACTGCAATGGACATAAAAACTGCGTAGAATACCGATAATAGTCTCTTGAAAAAAAGAGGTGACATTTGGCTTGGTTAGGTCTAACAAGGTCCAAACATTTTATGTGATGTTGGACTACGCTCACGAATTCAGGGTGTGGTGATTGGTTCGCATCTTGCATCCATGCGCGTCTTGCATTTTGCCAGTTGGCATCCAAACGAGGTTCACCCCCAGCTTGGGAACTTTGTAAGACGTCACATTTCTGCCATTCCAAGTGAGGTTGAAAGTCGCGTAATCCACGCGTGGCCAGGTATTTCCGGTGATGAAGCCCGGCTTGCTCACTTGAATTTGAGCGAAGATCAGTCGGGCATTCGCACCCATTTTTTGCCCGTCAAAAATGCCAAGCCACGTCGTTGGAGAATGGCGAAAGCGTATAATCGATTTTGCGAGCGTTTGACTGCGGAGGGCTGGATTCCTGACCTGATTCATTTGCACATTGCAGCAGAGGCTGCAGCCCCGGCAGCGGCATGGGCTAAAAAGTGGAATGTTCCCTTGGTGGTGTCTGAACATTGGACAGCGTACCACAACGAAAACGGGCGTGATTTCCGACCCGCTGAGAGGCGAGCAATCCGCAAAACGCTGAATGCAGCAGCGCTTCATTTGCCCGTGTCTGATCACCTGGGAGAGGCCATGGCGCGCTATGCCAAGTCAGTGCCTTACACTGTAGTGCCGAATGTGGTGGACCCTTGTTTTTTGGCCGAAGAGCCTAGGTTTTATGACACCGATTCCGGCCCACTTCGACTCCTGCATGTGAGTTCATTGGTGGATGAGCACAAGAACATCTTTGGCATGCTGCGTGCGGTTGGGCAGGCGGTGGAAAAAGGGGTGGACCTGTCTTTGGATGTGTACGGAGGTGCGGGTGAGGGGCAAAAGGAAATTCCGGGGTTTACGGCGTTCGCAAAGCAGTTGAAATTGGCAGACCGGGTTCACTTTCATGGGCCCATTTCGGCACGAGAAGTGGCACACACCATGCGTGAATCTGAGGCCTTTGTTCTGTTTAGTCGCTACGAAAACTTGCCTTGCGTATTGCTAGAGGCGTGGTGCACCGGGCTGCCTGTGGTGGCCACAAACGTAGGTGGAGTGGGAGAGCACCTTGGGGTACAACCCCAACTTGGCATTCGGGTTGAGTCGGAGGACGAAGCCGCCTTGACAGGGGCCATTTTGGATTTGGCCCGGCGCAAAAGCGAGGGCAACCTTTTTGATTCAAAGGCGATCGCAGCCTACGCAGAAGCGCGTTTCACCACAGCGGCCGTGGGAGGGCAGATTCTCGAAGCTTACCGTTCGGTTTTGGAATAGCCGGTCGGCAGATTCACCCCGTTCACGAACTGAGTGAGCACGTTTAGGCTGTCGGCACTGGCCGAGCCACTAAAGTTGGATTGACTCAAGTCTTGAGGAGAAATTGTGGCGTTGAAGGCCACGAGCATGGGGCCTGAAATGGGCAGGTAAGACCAGTGCCAGCGCTCCAATTCATAGCCTGTTCTACCCGTTGATTTGTCGTCGTAGACTTGGTGAAACCCGTACTCTGCCGCGTGCTGTTGCAGCCAGGCGTAGACAGCGGCCCCCTCGCCAGAAGTGAACCAGTCGTTTTCGAAGGCGTTCAAGTCGACTTCTGTACCCCAATGGTGTCGGGACGCACCGGGCATGGCGCTGTAGGTCATGATGTCCTTGGCCTTGTCGACAGCCTGCCACCCCATGTACTTGGGGCGTTCCCATTTGCGCTCCCAAATCCCTTTTTGGTAGGAGAAATTGCGCGTAGCGCTTCTCACCAACAGTCGTATGCCAGCGGCTTCTGCGCCTTTGCGCATTTGCCCATACGCGTCAAGAGCGTCTCGTCTGAGGTAGATGTTGTCCTTGTCCGTCCACGCTTTGGGCACGCGTTCGAATGCCGGATGGCCCGCTGGATCAAACTGTCCGAGCAGCTCGGCCTTGGGCCAAGTGGAGGTCACAGTACTGTCTGTTGAGACTTTACTTCTGCCCGAGCCATCTGCAGCAAGCTGTGCCGCTGGTTCGCCGCAGCTCCAGAGGAAAATCAGCGAGGCGACGACCAGCCCTGCGCGGCTCAATGCAAGCCTTTTTCCGCGAGCCAGCGCTCTGCGTCAAGTGCGGCCATACAGCCGGTGCCTGCAGCTGTAATGGCTTGGCGATAGGTCTTGTCGCAAGCGTCTCCGCTCCAGAAAACGCCATCGGCATTGGTGTAAGAGGAGCCAGGCTTCGCGGCCACGATGTAGCCTTCTTCGTCGAGGTCGACTTGTCCGGCGAAAATGTCGGTGTTGGGTTTGTGTCCAATGGCCAAGAAGAACCCGGTGACGTCGAGCGTGCTCTCCTCCTTCGTGACGTTGTTGACCACTCGTGCACCTTCGACCTGCTCTGCACCGAGAATGTCGACGGTCTCGGTATTGAAGTGGATTTCGATGTTGTCCATGCCCATCACGCGGTGTTGCATGGCCTTGGAGGCGCGCATTTCGTCGCGACGTACCAGCATGTGAACCTTCGTGCACAACTTGGCGAGGTAACTCGCTTCTTCGCAGGCGCTGTCTCCAGCCCCCACCACTGCCACTTCTTGGCCGCGGTAGAAGAAGCCATCACAAACGGCACAAGCCGAGACTCCGCCACCGTTGAGGCGCAGGCGAGTCTCACTTTCGAGCCCCAGCCATTTGGCGGAAGCTCCTGTGGAGATGATCACACAGTCTGCACTCACCACGTGCTTTCCTTCTTCGATTTCGACGAGCTTCTTGTCGCCGCTGAAGTCCACCTTGGTGACCCAGCCGGTTCGTACATCCGTATCGAAGCGTTTGGCTTGGTTCTCGAGGTCAACCATCATGGCGGTGCCATTGATTCCCTCCGCATAACCGGGGAAATTGTCGACGTCTGTCGTTTCGGTGAGTTGTCCGCCGGGCTGCATTCCCTGATAGAGAACGGGCTTCATGTCCGCGCGAGCGGCATAAATGGCGGCGGTATATCCTGCGGGGCCTGATCCAATGATCAGGCACTTGACGTGTTCCTTGGCTTCCATATCGGTGCGAATTTACTGCCCCGGACGCGGGTCTGAGCCGCTCTGCTGGACCTTTTCGTCCAACTCGAGCATCTTGTCCCACAAGCTGTCCTCTGGAGGGGGTGCGATGATGCGGACCACTTCGCGTTTGGTGGGGTGCACGAATTCGATTCGACGGGCATGAAGGTGAATGGACGCGTTGTCGTTGGTGCGCCTTGCGCCGTATTTGATGTCGCCCTTGATGGGGCAGTCCAGTGCAGCCAGCGTTACCCTGATTTGATGGTGGCGGCCTGTTTTGGGGTGAACCTCCACAAAATTGTAGTGGTCTCCTTTGCCCAAAACGTAATAGTTCAGCTCAGATTCTTTGCGCCCGTCTCCGGGTTTGTCGTGCGCGTAGCTTTTGTTGCGCTCCTGGTTTTTCTTGAGCCAATTCACCACGTGCCCTTGCTCTGCCGGGGGTGTGCCTTTGACCACGGCCCAGTAGGTCTTGGCCACTTCCCGGTGTTTGAACGCCTTCATCATTCGGCTCAAGGCTTTTGAGGTCTTGGCATACAAGATCACACCGCTCACAGGACGGTCAATCCTGTGGATGGTTCCGAGCCAAGCTTCGCCAGGTTTGCTGTACTTGGTGCGCAGGTACTCGCGGATCACGTTGTCCAGCGTGCGGTCATTGGTGATGTCGCCTTGGACGATGTCACTGGAGCGCTTGTTGACTGCAATGATGTGATTGTCCTCAAAAAGGACCTCCAAGTTTTCCGGGGTGCTCATCACGATGGGCACCTTGGGCTTGTGGGCGAAGGTTTTGCCCTCGGCCATCAGTACTGTTCGTTTTCGTTGGGGAAATCCTTGGCGCGAACGTCCGAGACGTACTGCCCGATGGCGTCGTGCATTTGTTGTCCCATGTCCAAGTATCGGCGCAAGAAGCGCGGGGAAAAGTCTTGGGTAATGCCCAACATGTCGGGCAAGACGAGCACTTGGCCATCGCAGCCGCCCCCTGCACCAATGCCAATGGTGGGCACATGTAGGCTTTCGCTGACTGCGGTGGCCAAGGCGGCGGGTACTTTTTCGAGTACCAGGCTAAAGCAGCCGATTTCTTCAAGGAGCTTGGCGTTGGCCTTCAGCTCATTGGCTTCTTCTTCTTCTTTGGCCCGGACCGTGTAGGTGCCAAACTTGTAAATGCTCTGTGGGGTGAGCCCCAGGTGGCCCATCACGGGTATGCCAGCGGTGAGGATGCGTTCGATGCTTTCGCGGACTTCGGCTCCGCCTTCGAGCTTGACGGCATGGGCGCCGCTCTCTTTCATGATGCGGATGGCGCTGTTGAGGGCTTCTTTGGAATTGCCCTGATAGGTTCCAAAGGGGAGGTCGACCACAACCAAGGCTTTTTTGGCGGCCCGGACCACACCGGCGGCGTGGTAGATCATTTGGTCCAGTGTGATGGGCAGGGTCGTCTCGTGACCGGCCATCACGTTGGAGGCGCTGTCGCCCACAAGAATGACATCGACACCGGCCCCGTCTACGATGCGGGCCATCGAGTAATCATAGGCGGTGAGCATGGCGATTTTCTCACCGTTGTGCTTCATTTCCTGCAGCACCTGTGTGGTGATGCGCTTGGCGGAGGCGTGTACAGACATGGTGATGCAAGTTAAGCCCCGCCTTCAGAGGAAATGGCGGAAGGTCAGGTTCAATCTCGGACCGGTGACTTTGGTGCGCCGAGGGAGCGCGTGTTCATGCTCGGACTGGAGGTTTTCCATGGACAGTAGATCGCCATGATCCAAGGGTATTGTCCAGGTTTCTCGCGTGCTGCGTTGACGGATCTTAAAGTCGCGTGACGCGCCCAGGCTAACCGAGGCAATCACTGCGGGGTCGATTGCGCGCTCATTGTCTCGATGCCAGCCCATCGCGTCCTTCCCGTCGCGGTAGAGATTGCACAAGACTGCATCAAATTCTTTGCACTTTAAGTGTTTTGATATAAGTGAGTTAAGCTCTTTTAGTTCAACTGGAATATGGGTAGCGGGCCAGACAATGGAACTGTACGAATAGGCGGGCCCAAACCAAGCTGTGAGCCTAGGTTCGTCATGGGTTTTTCCATACACCGTGATTTGATTTTGTCGCCAAGGGATGGCGGCTTTCCAAGCTTCAAGGGATGCCGATTGGAGCAGGCCAGGCCAGTGTCGACAGCGGGCCACTGGTCCTGCCTTCAAGGGCGCTTCTAGGAGGGTCAAGCCGTCCACGTGAGCGCGATGTAGGAGCCGATGACGTTGCCAACAGAGAGGCCCGGGTTGCCATCCAAAGCCGCTTGTACAGATGCAAACAGTTCGGGTGCGGAAGTGCCCATGCTGACTACGGTCAGTCCAACAATGAGAGGAGGGATGCTGGCTTTCAAAGCCAAGGCACCCGCGCCCCGTACCAAGAGTTCGCCTCCTCCAACCAAAAGGGCCAGCCCCATGAGCAGCGCTATGAGCGCAGGAATATGGGCCAACACGTCCATTTATGTGGTCTTGTCCTCTAGGTTGACGTCCTCGTCTGAGTTAGAGGAAGAGGCGGTGTGCGTTTCGCTTCTTGCCGCTTCGTCTTGGGTTTCTGGTGGGGTGGGTACGCCATCTTTGGGCATCCCTGAGCTGGAACGCGGCGTTCCTGTTGGACCCTTCATGGCGTCTTCAAATCCTTTGGCAGCAGAGCCAACGGGATCACCAAAAGTGGCAGCGCCTTTTCGAAGTTCGTCGGTGCCGCTCAGAATTTCCCGTTGAATGTCTTGCTGTGCGTCTCGGACTTGTCGCATGAATTTCCCCATGGATTTTGCAACAGAAGGGAGCCCTTTAGTGCCAAAAAGCAGCAGGTAAATGAGGAGAATAAAGACGATTTCCGTCGTGCCCATAGCACGTCAAAGTTAGCAGTCTCCGGCTCGAGTTTGGCGCTGTTTTGAGTTCTCTTCATGGGATGGGGAAAACCGAATAAAAAAGACCCGCCAAAGCGGGTCTTTTTTCTCATTTGTCTTTGATTTGACCTGGGGCCGGCTGGTGCTCCCCGTCGGCCTGCGGCCTCCAAAGTTTCAAAGGGTCAACCCTCCTTCGCTACGCTCAGTCGGCATCCCTAAGACACCTGACCGAGAAGCCGCTCCGTGAATTGGAGTTGTCCCGGTTGATGACTGGATCGACGTCGTCCAAGTACCGGCTCCAAGCATTGCCACCACTTGGCGAAGAACTCCACCAATAGCCGTAGCTCCCGGCACCGTCGAAGTAGCCAGTGCGGTAGCTGCGGTAGCCGCCCGGAAGGGCCGAAAACCCAAAGTCATCCGTGCCGTTGCCTCCAGAATCCCAGCCTGACGTCGACGCCAAGGCCGTGCCTTCAGTACCACCGTGGCCGTTTGCACCCAAGTAAGTCTCCAATGCCGTCCACTCACCATCAGTAGGCACATGCCAACCCGTTGGGCACAGCTCCGAATCATCTGTAGCAGCATGCCAGTTGTACAGCCGGCCGTAGGTCGCAACGTTGCTTGCATCGTTGTCATAATCACAACGGGCTCCTGTGCTCAATCCTCTCCATGCAGCATCGCCGGTGACTTCCGGTATCGCCGCGCCATCAGCATACACCGTCGTACGCAGGTTCTCCGCAAACCAGCATTGGTCGCCGAT
>CBFHQM010000025.1:9788-37645 GCA_965657965.1 uncultured Flavobacteriales bacterium
ACGGTGGCACTGGCGTCGTAGTTGCAGGCCGTGTTGTCAGTGCATCCATAAGAGACCAAGGAGAAGCTGGCCAAATAATTTGCTCCAGCATTGTTTTCGGTGTTGGTGAACCCACATCCTCCGTAAGTATCACCGTCGGCATCCCAATAGATCTCCAACGTGTAATCACCCAAAGTCAAACCATCGAGCAAGTCGATGCCTGCATTAGATGTACTCCACTTCTGATCCCCAGAGCCCAAATCAGAGTTGTAAGCAAGAGACACCGCATTAAAACTGCCTGGCGTGTCACCGTCAGCGTAAACGCGGTATTGTGTGTTTCCGCCACAGACATTGGCGCTGTTGTTCTTGTACGTTTTGATTTCGCCACCGTTCAAAGTAAGCGTTTCACTGGATGAGAAGTTGCCCAAGTCTACTCCCCCAAAGGCTGGATGTACGTTGTCTGGATTCGCTCCGCCCGCGTAATAGGCGTCTGAGGAACCGTCGTTCAAGATCGCGTAGGTCTGAAAAATGCCCCAATCGTCTGTGTTCTCTATGACCGGGGTCAAGCTGGCGTCTTCGCCATCTGCGGTCAGGGTCAGGGCACTGTTGTCATTATTGAAGGCGAGAATTTGTGCTCCACATGAGCCCACCGGAGAAGACAGCACGCATTGACCATTCAAGTCTGCAACCTCATAGGAGAAACTCGACAGCACATTGCCCTCTGCATCCCACTCGCTCGCTGTTCCAGAAGCGTCGAAGAACAAGGTGGATTCAACGGTCACACATGCCTCTCCTAAAGAAGCTGTGTAACTCAAGGTCATGACTTCGTTAGAAATAAAATCCGAGAAGGGGCTGCAGTCCAGCGGAGGGCGCTCAACGGCGTCATTTTCAAACGTTGGATTGGCAAAAACAGAGGCACTGCATAGCAGCATCAAAAGGCAGATTGACTTGCTCATCGTACAATTTGGTTCGCTAGAAGGTCCAAAAACCTTCGGTCAATATCCAACCTTGACAGGATAATTACCTGAGCTCTCCTCAAAGTTCAACCAATGCGTATAAGCAGCTTTGTCAGCGTCTCAGAAAATCGATGGAAAGCCTCATGAGAGACGATTGTTCAGCATCTCCCTCTTGGGGTGGCACCACTTTTCGGAAGTCCGACAACCATTCCGCCTGCTTGCTCGACAAGCCTGGGGCGTTTCTGAAATGAAGCGCTTGGCTCGCAGAAAGGAGCTCGCACCCAAGAACCTCTTGGGTACCCTTGATGACAGCGAGAAGTTGTAATCCCGAATTCGCTCCCATGCTCACGTGGTCCTCCTGACCGTTGCTGCTGTCAATGGTGTCCACACTCGCTGGCATGGCGCGCATTTTATTTCTGGCAACAATGCTCGCGGCTGTGTACTGTACAATCATCAATCCGCTGTCCAAACCAGGGTCGGTAGCCAGAAATGGAGGAAGTCCTCGGGTGCCACTGAGCAACTTGAAGATGCGGCGCTCCGACATGGTGCCCAGCTCGCTGGCGGCCACCTTCATGTGATCCAACACCACCGCCAAAGGCTCGCCGTGAAAATTGCCCGCGCTGATTACCTCACCGGTTTCTGGCAACAGGATCGGATTGTCGGTGACTGCGGTCGCTTCTCCTTCGAGCGTTTCAATGCCCCTGTCCAATGCGGTGCGCACGGCACCATAGACTTGAGGAATGCATCGAAAGCTGTAGGGATCCTGAACCCATTCGTGTGTTTCGCGAAGAAAATCAGCGCCCTTGAGCCAAGCGCGCATCCTGGCTGCACTGGCCTGTTGGCCTGGGTGTTGACGCAGTTCATGAACAGCCGGGTGATAAGGGGCATCCAACCCTTCAAAAGCCGCAAGGCTGAGGCTGGCAATCCCGTGGGCCTTTTCCCAGAGGTGTTCCAGCTGCTGCAGACCATACGCCAGCAATGCCGACATCATCTGGGTACCGTTGATCAAGGCCAGTCCCTCTTTCGGTCCCAAAGCAATGGGCGCCCATCCTTTCTCCTTCAAGACGTCGGCTGCTGGGCGCGCAACCCAGGCACCCGCTGCATCCCGCTGCATCAATTCCCCCTCGCCCATCAGTGGCAAACACATGTGGCTCAAAGGAGCGAGGTCTCCGCTGGCACCCAATGAACCCTGTCGTGGAACCACCGGCATGAGCCCCTCATTGTAGAAGTCCACCAAACGGTCCACCGTCTCGGGCTGCACCCCACTGTGCCCGCGGATGAGGCCGCAGACTTTGAAGAGCAGCATCCAACGCACAATTTCCGGTGGCAAGGAATCTCCCAAGCCTGCCGCATGGCTGCGCAAGATGTTTTCTTGGAGTTGATGCAGCTGATCTGCCCCCACCCGCACATTGGCCAACTGACCAAAACCGGTATTGACACCGTACACGGTGCGGCCCGAAGCGACCACCTCCATCAGAAAATCATGCGCGCGGGCCACTTGGGCGCGGGCAACATCGGTCAGCACAATGCGGTCAGCATCGTACGCAACTTGCAGGTCTGCCCAATTCTTTGGGCCGGGTTCGAGGCGATGGTCCATGACGGTCACGAATTTACCCGAAGGTCGGGCTATCTTGTCGCTCCCAATCCGAATACCGGAACATGCGATTCATTTTGACCCTCTGCCTGACGGCAGTCATTGGCGCCACCGCAGCACAGCGAGCGCCCATCCAGTTTGAGGAGTACGACCTCGACAACGGACTCCACGTTATTCTTCACGAAGACCACAGCGCCCCCATTGCGATGGTTTCCGTGATGTACCATGTGGGCTCAAAAAACGAAGACCCCAAACGAACAGGCATGGCCCACTTCTTTGAGCACCTGCTCTTCGAAGGGTCAGAAAACATTGGACGTGGTGAATTCTTCAAGTACATCCAAAATGCAGGTGGTCAAAACAACGCCAACACATCCAACGATCGAACCTTCTATTACGAAGTGCTCCCCTCCAACCAACTCGAGCTTGGTCTCTGGTTGGAATCCGAGCGCATGCTCCACGCACGAGTAGAGGCTGTTGGCATTGAGACCCAACGTGAAGTGGTCAAGGAGGAGCGCCGCCAGCGTGTGGACAACCAGCCCTACGGCAATCTGATCGAGGAGACCATGAAACGGGCCTACCAGGATCACCCCTACCAGTGGCCCGTGATTGGCTCGATGGCGCATTTGAATGCAGCAGAGGACCAGGAATTCACCGACTTCTACAAGACGTTTTACGTACCCAACAACGCCGTTTTGTCGATTGCTGGTGATTTTGACCGCAAAACGCTCAAGAAGCAGATCGAAGGTTATTTCGGTTCGATCCCAGAGGGCACGATCGACATTCCACGCCCCGACATTACCGAGGCACCCAAAACAACCGAGGTCCGCGACACCATCTGGGGCGACGATCAGCTGCCACTGGTCCTGATGGCTTACCCCATTCCTGCCGAGGGCACACCTGATTATTACGCAGTGGACCTGCTCAATACCGCCTTGAGCGGTGGACAGTCCAGCCGTTTGAATCGCGCGGTTGTTGACGAACAGGAGCTCGCCGTTTTTTGTGGGGCCTTTAGCTTTGGCCTCGAGGATCCCGGTCAAACCATTGCTTATGCGGTGGCCAACATTGGCACAGACCCCAAAGAAGTGGAAGCGTCCATGATGGACGAGATCAACAAGGTCAAAGCCTTGGGCATCTCAGAAGCCGAGCTCGAAAAGCTCAAAAACCAAGTCGAAAGTGGCTTTGTACAGTCCAACGGCACCATGCGCGGCATTGCCGAATCTTTGGCCAATTACCACATGTACTACGGTGACGCCAATTTGATCAACAATGAAATCGATCGCTACATGGCGGTCACAGCCGAAGACATTCAGGCTGCCGCAATCAAGTACTACGACCACGACCGTCGGGTTATCCTCTACTTCCTCAACGAGAACGCACAATGAACCGCATTGCCTCCCTCCTTTTGGTCCTCGTCGGCTTGATGCCCTTGGCCAGTCATGGTCAAATTGACCGGTCCCAAGCTCCTGCTCCTGCTCCAGCACCCGAGATTGTGCTCGGTGACTACACTGTAGAAAAGCTAGAAAACGGCCTCACTCTGATTGTGGTCGAAAACCACAAACTTCCCCGCGTGAGCTATCGTCTGAGTTTGGACGTAGACCCCATTTTCGAAGGCGCACGCGCTGGATACACCAGCATGGCGGGCTCCCTCATGCGCGCAGGGACTGCCACACGCTCCAAAGCCGAAATTGACGAAGCTGTTGACCGCATTGGCGCCAGCTTTGGCACCTCGGGCTTTGGCATGAATGGCCGCTGCCTTGTCAAGCACAGCGAAACCTTACTGGACATCATGTCCGATGTGCTCATGAATCCCACCTTCCCCGAGGAAGAGATGGAAAAAGAGCGGAAGCAAACCCTGAGCGGATTCGCGAGCAGCGCGACTGACGCGAACCAAATTTCAGGTCGGCTTTCTGCTGCGATGACCTACGGATTGAACCATCCTTATGGTGAAAGTGCCAACGAGAAAACCGTCGAAGCCATCACGCGCCAAGACCTTTTGGCGCACTATGCCTCCGTTTGGAAACCCAACGTGGCTTACTTGGTGATTGTGGGTGACATCACCCCTGAAACTGCCAAGAAACAAGCCCTCCAATACTTTGGAGAATGGCGCCCAAATGAGGTGGACAAACAACGGTATAACCGTCCCGTTCCACCGCAAGGAAATCGGGTTTGCTTTGCCCCTGTTCCCGGTGCTGTGCAAAGTGTGATTGACGTCACCTTCCCCATGTACCTCAAGCCAGGACATCCCGATGTGGTTGCGGTGAGTGTGATGAATACAATGCTGGGCGGATTCTTTGGCAGTCGCTTGAATCAAAATCTTCGCGAAGACAAGGCATACACCTATGGTGCGCGAAGCTCTGCCAGCCCCGATAAATTGGTCGGCCGGTTCAGTGCACGGGCCAGTGTCCGAAATGAAGTCACGGACAGTTCTCTTGTTGAATTCCTTTCCGAAATACGGAAAATGGTAGAGGCACCTGCAGCGGACAGCAGTTTGCAGTTTGTAAAGAACTACCTCAATGGCAGCTTTGCCCTCTCTTTGGAACGCCCCGAGACCATTGCCCGATTCGCCCTCAACATTGAACGTTACGGGTATTCATCGGACTATTACGCGACCTACCTAGAACGCCTTGACGCGGTCACTGTAGAAGACGTTCAGCGGGTGGCTCGCACCTACCTCCGCCCCGACAACATGAACATTACCATTGCAGGAAACCGCGATGTGGCTGAAGGTTTGTCTCAATTTGCCGCTTCAGGTCAAGTTGAATTTTTCGATGCCTACGGTGAACCGCTCAAAGAGCTCGATCCGGCACCAGATGGAATGACAGCAGACGATGTTTTCCGAGCCCACTATGAAGCCCGTGGCGGTTTGGCCAAGTTTGAAAAGATCAAAGGCTTGAGTCAAACGGGGGAAATGGCTGCAGGCCCCATGACCTTGCTCATGGAAAAAGCTTACCAAAACCAAGGCGCGGGCTACATGCGCATCTCCGCTGGTGGAAATGTGATGCAAGAAACCCGTTTTGATGGCACCAAAGGAGCCGAAATCGCCATGGGTCAAACCACGGCCATGGACGAAGACAAGGTCTTGGGGTCCCAACGGGATTTCGACATTGTCGAGTTCTTGCACCTCGCCGATTTCGGCCTTGAAGCCGAGCTCCTCGGCGTAGATCAGATTGACGAAGTGCCTCAATACTTGATCGAAATCCGCAAAGACGGTCAGGTCAAAGAAAGCCTTTGGTTCAATGTCGCCACGTCTCTGCGCACCCGGTCCGTTCGATCGGAATCCTCACCACGCGGGGACATGACCATCACGATGAACTATACTGCGACCATCGAAGTGAAAGGCCTTCAGTTCGAAAGCGAAATGACCATGTCCACGGGAAGCCAAGAGATGAAAATGACCATTACAGAGGTCAAGCTGAACCCCAAATTGGACGCAGCAGATTACAGCGTCGAGTGAACGACAGCAACGCCCCCTTGATTGCGCTCTCCGGCGCGGACCTTCACCAAGAGGAGCACATCGTCCTGCGCGATGTTCACCTTGAAGCCCGAGCCGGAGAGTTCCTTTATCTGATCGGACGAACCGGGTCGGGCAAAAGCAGCCTTCTCAAAACCTTGTACGGAGAACTTCCGTTGCAAGCCGGAGAAGGTGCAGTGTGTGGAGTAGACTTAAACGAACTCAAGCCCAACAAAGTCCACTTGTTGCGCCGCAAACTCGGCATCGTCTTTCAAGACTTCGAGCTGCTCACTGACCGCACAGCAAAAGCCAACTTGGAATTTGTCTTGAAGGTCACCGACTGGAAGGATGCCGCCAAGCGAGACCAACGCATCGGAGAGGTACTTGAAGCGGTTGGCCTCGAAAACAAAGGCTACAAAAGGCCCCACGAATTGAGTGGCGGAGAAAGACAACGCCTGGCCATTGCCCGCGCGTTGCTGAATGAGCCTGGACTCATTTTGGCCGATGAGCCCACCGGGAATCTAGACCCTCAAACCGCCAAAGGCATCCTTGACCTTCTTCATGGGCTTGCCGCTCAAGGCCGCTGCGTGCTGATGGCCACGCACGACCATGGCATCCTGCACCGCCACCCGGGCAGGATATTGCAATGTGACCAAGGACGTTTAGAAGAGCTACCCGAACCTCCACAATTGGGCCAATGACCCCGAAGTCGGCCCGCCTCACTGTGGCCATTCCGCTGATTGGTCCTGCTGAATCCGCAGCCCTGCAGCGCACACTAGACGCTTGGCTTGAGTTGTCTTTGTTGGATCACATCGAAATCCTGGTCCAAGTGGGGTCGGCGCATTCAGATGAATTCGACCCTGTGCTGATGGCGCACCCCGCTCATCCCTTGTGGGACTTTGCTGCAGATACAGGGGTTTACGACGCCATGAACAAGATGATCCAACGGGCCACCGCTCCTCGGATTTTGTTTTTGGGTGCCGGAGATCTTCCACTCCCAGGCCTTTCCAGTGCCATCCAACGGTGGACTGCTGATCCTGTAAACATTGAATTGGGCGGCGTCCGCATCGACAGCCCTGAACAACGCGTACCTGTGCATTATCCAGCACGGTGGGACCGCTCTCTGATTTGGCGCAATACAACACACCACCAAGGCATGGCTTACCCCCTGGCCTTGATCCGCGCATGGGGTGGTTTCTCAGAACACTACCGGGTCTTGGGGGATTACGCCCTCAACATCGACCTGTTCCAGGCGGAGGTACAAGCCCAGTGGGAAATTGGCGAGGACTGGGTCCGCGTTCAGGCGGGCGGATTGTCTCGCCAATTCAACATGGCCTTGTACAGGGAAGAATGGGCCATCAAAAAAGAACGTCTGCCTTTCGGGTGGGCCCGTTGCGTTCAACCGCTTTGGTTGATCGGCAAAGCCCTTTGGAAAATGACCGCTCAACGCGGAAAGTGAATCGCCTCAAGCAACTTGTGCTCGTGGGCCATCCAGTGGTACCGAGAAGCCACCCCATCTAAGTGAGCCGCAGAAGGCAAGTTCAACAAGAGCTCCTGAACCGCTTTCGCCGTTGCTGCAGGGAGGTCTTTCTCGGAAGCCCGGCCCACCACAACCCCTACGGCTTCTTCCTCCACGAAACGTCCGGCCACAGGCAAGTTCGAGCACACTACAGGAAGTCCTGCGTGCACATAATCGAACAACTTGTTTGGCAAACTGAACCTAAAATTGTCCACCGTCGGACGATCCAAGGACAACCCGATGTCTGCCGCTGCAGTGCAACGCCGCAAAACATCAAATGGCAAGCGCTCATGAAGGTGGAGTTGGTCTTGAACCCCCAATTCGCTTGCCACTTTGGGTGCCGCCTCCCATTCTGGACCAGCACCAATTAAGGCCAGGTGAACGTCGGGCAGATGCACCAGTGCCCGAACTGCATCCAATGCACCTCGGTCTTGGTCCATAAAGGCGCCTTGAATCAACAGGAGCGTTTTGTCCTCTGGCCAACCCAATTCCTTTCTGGACATGGGCTTTGGCGGATTTTGTCTTTCTGGAACATTGGGCACGACTTCCACTGCAGGCCCTTTTAACCGATAGGCTTGCGCGATGGATTCATTGACGGTTAGCATGCGACTGAGGTGTCGGAAACAACGTTGCTCCCACCGTTCCCAGATTCGCTTGCGCAGCGGCTTACCCTTGAGGCCCTCCGCTTCGGTAAACCACTCGTGGCTATCGTATGCCACCTTGATCCCCCATCGCTTGCCTCCGCGAATGGCCGGCCAAAGCGTGTCGAGGTCGTTGGACCAAATGGCCGTCAGTCCACCCTCTGCGCGGCACCGTTTGAGCTGCTGCCAAAGTCCGTATTGAAGTCCTAGATAAAAACCTGGGCCGGACACCACAGGCAACCACATGCGCCGCGTAACGTAAGGACGGTCGATAGAGGGGGCATCCGAGCGCCGCATTCGACGACCAATAAGAACCGGCTCGTATCCCGCTTTTTGCAACGACGCACAGGTCTTTCTGACCCGTTGATCAAATGCGAGGTCATTGGACACCAATACGGCAATGCGCCCTCGGCTCATCTGCCAGCCTTGATCTCATCCATCATTTCCTTCACCACCCACTTTGTGTAGCGCGGAAAGTCACCTTTCATCATCCACTCTCCGTAGCCAGAGAATTTGGTCAACACGTCTCGCAACTTTTGCCCCTTGTACTTGCCAAAGTTGACTTCGACTTCGTCGTTATCGTTGAACACAAAACGGCCAACCATGTCCACGTTTCTCGCACGTTGTCCAAATTTCGCGATGCCCGGAACATCCTGAGGCAACGGTCCAACTTGCTCTCCACGCGAATCCAAAATGGTCTGGTCCTTGTACCGCTTGACTTGGTCGGCAAACACCTTAATGGTCGCCAAAATATCAGGCAAAGCCTCGTGGGCCCCGTCCAACTCTTCGTTGCAGTAAAATTTCAACGCCGCTCGGAGTGTCCGCTGCTCCATCTTGTGAAAGATGTTTTGGACATCCACCAAGTGCCGGTCCTCCACCGTAAAGGCAATGTTGCACCGTAAAAACTCTTCGGCCAGCAATGGCACATCGAACCGATTTGAATTGAACCCCGCCAAATCACAACCCTCTAACCAGCGGTAGAGACGCGCTGCCATGGATTCAAACGTTGGCGCATTGGCCACATCGGCGTCCGTAATGCCATGAACTTCCGAAGATCCCTCTGGGATGGGCATTTCGGGGTTGATCAACAACCGTGTTTGGCCTTGCGCTTTGTCCGGGCGGACATGCCACTGGCCATCGGGCATGACCTTGACGAAGGCCATTTCTACAATGCGGTCCTTGGCCACATCGGTGCCTGTGGTTTCAAGGTCAAAAAAAACGAGGGGACGCTCCAAAGAGAGGTTCAGGTCAATCACATCCATGCAGCGAAGATGGGCCGGAATCAGTGCCTTTTCTCTACAAGTTGCCTTCCCAAAGAGAATTTTGCGAATTGGTAATTCTTGTAGACCTCTTGACCCGCAATGGCATCCCCTTTGAATTCGGGACCCGCAACCTTCCAATCCAAGACAATCTGGTAATCCACTCCAATTTGGAGTCCTTCCGCCGACATCGCCGTGATCATGGCATCCCGGGCTTTCTCTGCCCTCATCCGAGCCAACTCCTCGTTGGACTCATAGGCCCGTTTATTTTTGACCGGAACGAAAGAGGCAGAACCTTCGATTTGCAAAACGGGAACTTCTCCCATGGCGCATCGTGCGGCAATTTCCGAGGCCACCGTCTTCACTTCTGAAGACGTGGTCTGCGTCATGTAACGTCCGTATCCAAATTCAATCACAGCAGACAAAGCCTCAAACTCGACCAAAGTCAAGGGTGTTTCTTCGGTCAGGTCCGACAAATCCTCCGCCACAGTCGGGTCCTCAGCCAAAGACGGGTCTTCTTCCTGAATCTCCTGCGCGCCTGTATTATTCTCCTCTTCGGTGTCGGTGGCCATGTCTTCAGCGGCTTCCTCCGTATCCGAAAGGGTCAATCCGTCCGAAACCGCGTCAAACGAATGACTTGGCGCCACCACAGTTTCCGTCGGCACTTCGTCCTGTGCTGTCTCGACAATCAAACCCTCCTTTCCATCTTCTAACGCTTCATTGTCCTCGGGTGCAATGGGCGTCGTCACATTTTCGCCGAACGGATCCAAACGCTGAACCTGATTCCCATTTCCATAGGCCGCATCGCAGTCCACAAAGTGAGTCATTGCGGCCAATGTCTCGCCCTTCCTCATCCACTTGAAGCGGTATTCTCGACATGGTGGGATGGCGGCCACAAAACTTCCCGAGCCCGAACGGGCACGAAAGACACGAAAAATCGCGGGACCGTCGTCCACTGACTTGACCTCCAAGACATCTCCCTTCACCCAATTTGGAATGTCGCCAATGAAAACCGCCAAGGCCTCATTTGCACTTTCTGTCAAATCCACACGGTAAATGTCCATGTCGTCCCCTCCTGCTCTTGCGCTGGACAAATAACCGGTTTGACCGGAGGCGTCCAAGCTGACCATGGCCTCGTCTCGAGGCGTATTGAGCGGAGCGCCCATGTGCTCTGGATCACTCCAACTGCCATTGTCCAGCCGAACACAACGAAACAAATCAAACCCGCCCATGCCTTGGTGCCCGTTCGAGGCAAACATCATGGTTCGACCGTCTGCGCTAACCACAGGACTTTCTTCTTCTCCCTCGGTGTTGATTCTCCGACCCAAATTCAACGGCTCAGACCACGTCCCATTCGGGAGCAACACGGACCGATAAAGGTCCCTTCCCCCCATTCCACCCGGTCGGTCTGAAACGAAAATGCGCTCCTGTCCATCAAACCGTTCTGTCAATGAAGTCTCCCAATGCCGAGAAGCCACTGGATAGCCGACCTTCTCTTTCAACGCCCACCCGCCAAGGTTGTCCCTGTCCAATTCCCAAAGAGATCCTGCGTTGCGGTTGCTTTGATAAATGACCAACGCTTCTTCGTCCCCAATCAACCCCACGGTGGTCATGTCCCGATTTGACTCTCCTAAATCCAAGGCAACTGGAGGACTCCATTCATTGCCTGTTTTGCTGGATTTGAAAATCCGACCTCGGTTGCGATTCAACCCCTCAATGTCATCCCGGTAAGAGGTGAAGTAAACCACGTTCCCGTCTGGAGTAATGACTGGCGCATAGTCCGAACTGACACTGTTCAGCGCTTCTTCCGCCACAATGTCCATTGGCTGTTGGTTCTCTACGCACCGGGCCGCGAAAGCACAATCTGCCGAAGCTTGTTTGGCTTGAGCATGTCGGAAATCGCGCTTGGGGTACCGCTCCATGATCACCATTGCGACCGCCTGAGCTTCGGCATAATGCCCGGCAAACTGCAACACTTCCAGCGCCAAGTCCAAGGCCTCTGCGGGCGGGACTGTGGCATTCACATCAAACGCATTGTAGCGTCTGGTAAAATCTCCATCGATGGCTTTGTGCACAAGAGGTACAGCTTCTGCCAAACGACCTTTCATGGAGCGAAGACAAAGGGCACGTTTGTACGCAAAGTTTCGATTGTCCTCAGCGTCTGTCATCAACTGAGCCAACAAGAGCTCTGCCTCCGCCCAGCTTTCTTCGATGATGAGTCGGTTCACTTCTGTGTACGCCTCGGCAGCAGAAGAGAATTTCCCGTAGCTCCCCTCTTCCGACACAATAGCGCTCCGCTCCCATTCAAAGCTCAGGCCACGGTCAAAGCCGAGCTGACCGGAGCAGAAAAGTCCCGAGAACACGGTCAGAAAAAGCAGAAGAGGGCGCGGCATAGGTGCCTCCAAAGTAGGAACGGAATCCGAGTAAAATTGTCAAGTCCACCCTCAAAATTTTGTGCGCCGAATCTTACGGCGACACCGAGAGCGAAACACGCTTAAACCACTGGCTGACCGGGGTCAAACGACTCCAGGTGATCAGCGACGCGACGAACAAAGCTTCCCCCCAGTTGACCATCTACCACGCGATGATCGTAGCTGTGCGAAAGGAACATCATTTGTCGGACAGCGATAACGTCCCCGTCGGCGGTTTCGACCACCGCTGCCTTCTTTCGAATGGCGCCCAAAGCCAAAATGCCCACTTGAGGTTGATTGATGATGGGCGTACCGAAGACATTGCCAAAGGTCCCGACGTTCGAAACCGTGTAGGTTCCTCCACTGACTTCGTCTGGCTTTAAAGCGCCCTGACGTGCACGATTGGCCAAGTCATTGACAATGGTCGCTAGACCATTCAGATTGTAACGGTCCGCATGTCGAATCACAGGAACAATCAAATTGCCTTCGGGTGTTGCCGCGGCCATTCCGATGTGAATGCCTTTCTTGAGCACAATGCGATCACCGTCCACAGAGGCATTGACACCAGGGAACTCGCGCAGCGCTTTTGCCACTGCCTCAATAAAGAAGGGCGTAAAAGTCAGCCTTTGCCCCGTCTTCGCTTGGAACTCTTTCTTGTTTTTGTTGCGCCAATCCACGATTCGCGTCACATCGGCTTCTACAAATGAAGTCACGTGCGGACTCGTCTGAACGCTGCGCACCATGTGATCCGCAATCAGCTTCCGCATGCGGTCCATTTCCACAATCTCATCTTCCCCATCCACACTCACAACTGGAGCAGGCTTCGGTTTGGGCTGAGGACTTGGCGCGACAGGTGCAACGGCTACAGGCTTCGGTACCGTGGCATTCCCCGGAGCAGAAGAGACTCCTCGATTGGCAATCAGGGAAAGCACATCACGTTTGGTGACCCTTCCCCCTTTACCAGATCCTGAGATTCCGTCCAACTCTTGCTGGCTGACCCCTTCCTTTTCTGCGATGCTCCTGACCAGAGGGCTGAAAAAACGACCTCCACTTGATCGTGCCACTTTGCCATTGCTTGCAGACACTTCCTGAAGTACGACCGGGCTGAGTGGAGCTTCCACCGCCTGAAGCGTTTCTGGAGAGGGCGCCTCCACGGCTGGGGCGGATTCAACAGTAGGCGGAGCCGACACAACGGCGGTTTCACCGTCGATGGCAAATTCAGCTATGGGTTGGCCCACTTGGACCACATCGCCCTCTGCCACGAGGTGCTTCACCAAAACACCGTCCTCTGGGGCCGGTACTTCAGAGTCCACTTTGTCTGTGGCAATTTCGATGATGGGGTCGTCGGCAGAGACATGCTGGCCTTCCTCAACCGCCCATCTAATGATGGTGGCTTCGGCCACACTCTCGCCCATTTTTGGTAAAAGAATCTCCATGGATGTATTGCCCGGAGGGGACTTTGAACTGCCACAAAGGTACGGAGTCCAGACACCTGCTCCCCCTAATTCTCTCAATCCATTCTTAAGGTCATCAACAATTCGACGTCCCGAATCCAACCAAAGTCAAATGCATATCTGAGGTCCAGTCGTTTGGCTTCATCTGGAGCACTCGCGCGCACACCGCTCCCCACAAAAAAGACCCCCACTTTGAGCTGCGGCAATCTCTCCTCTCCAGACCAACCTCCATGAAAACCGAGCCATGTCTTTCGGTTCGCCAACACCTCACGCGCATTGGATCTGCTCAACTCCTTTTGCCAACGGCCGCGGCCTCCGCCCACCAACAAGACCCAGAGGGACCACATCACATCTACCCGTCTTTTGGCCCGACGGCGCTCCACCCGACCCAAGCCATCGGCACCCCAAGGAATCTGCGTACCGTACGCCGTTCCTGTTTTGGCCCCTCCAAGCGCGAGCCATTCCATGCGAGGGACAACGCGCATGTCTATCCCCAATTGACCCGCTGCTCGAACCGATTGAATCGTGTTTGCCCCCCCCAATTCTGCATCACACAACACCATTTCATCCCGGCGTGCGGACGCTTCTAAATCACCCGAATCTCCCAGTTTTATAAAACTCACTTTCAACGAACTGCCATACGATGACTCAACCCATTTCCTCAAGTCATCCTGTCGACTTTCGGTGGCCAGTAGACCCACAGAAGCACCTGGCCTTCGCCATCGGTAGCGGCCCGGCATCAATCCAACCAAAACCGAGCGGGACAAGCCTGGCAACACAAGCAAACTCATCGCCATCAACAACGCTGCAACACGGCTAATGCGCAGCCCCTCTGGCAACAAAGCATAGAGCGCAACTACAGCAACAGCAGACAGCAAACCCGCCATAATGGCCCGCATGCGGACCAAAGGCCTGTCGTACGTCCCCATCCAACGATTGGCCATGCCTGCTGAAGCGGCACCAATCCCGGCCAATATCGCTATTGGAAGAACAGGATGATCTATCCCTGAGACACGTGAGTGCACGCCGGTCCAGACCAAACCAACCAAAGCCGCAAGTCCCATGTCCATGAGGGTCAAAGACTGCCGCGACATCCAGCCATTCACAAAGGCAGACACTGCCCTCAGCTGGATCCCCAACCGAATCATCACCCGCATGGCCAAAGCTTGGGTGCCCGCAAAGTGCTTTTCGCTGAAAATCCGCATGGCATCATGAAAGATGCGCACATACGACAAGGACCCCTTTTTCGTGCTTTCCCCCTTGAAATGTATGATGGGCGCATCACTAAAGTAATGGTTCACCCAACCCCCATCTATAATCCTTATGCTCAAGTCAATATCTTCACCATACATAAAGAAAGATTCATCGAGCATCCCCACCTGCTCCAGGGCCGCGCGGCGCATCCACATGAAGGCTCCACTCAACACTTCGACCTCCGAGGTTTGGTCCATGGGCACGGCGCCCCAGTAGTAGCGATTGAGTGCGTTGGTCTTGGGCGCCAAACGCCACAACCCACTGAGCCTGCAAAAGGAAGCCCAAGGCGTTGGCATTCCACGCTTGCTCTCTGGCAACCAACGGCCCGAACCATCGAACATCGGAACCCCAATCGCGCCGATCTGAGGGTGCGAGTCTGCATGTTGCATCACCTTCTCGAACGTGTCTTCTGCCACCACTGTATCGGGATTGAGCAACAGTACATACTCTCCGCTCGACATGGCATAAGCCGCATTGTTGCCGGCACTAAAACCCAGGTTTTTCGGCGATGCACAAACCTCGACTTGCGGATAATTTAACTGAACCCAATCCGCTGATCCATCAGAACTTGCGTTGTCAAAAACAATCAACTCAGACTTTCCCGATCCCAGCCTGTCCATGGCGACCAAAGCTGCATCCAAGCACAACCCTAAATGCCCACGCACATTGTAACTGACCACAATGACGGAAAGCCGCATCATCCGGGAGACGTACCCCCTGATGAGGCGTAGGGCAAACGTTGCTGCAAGGACCGAATCAAGGTCAATTCATCGGCATATTGAAGCTCATCTCCCACTGCAACACCGCGTGCCAAAGTCGTGATTTTCACTCCTGTATCCCTTAGTCGCTTGTCTAAATAAAAAGCGGTTGTATCCCCCTCCATTGTGGTGGGCAGCGCGAAAATCACTTCCTCGCATGCCTCTGCCTGAGCCCTCAACAGCAGTCCATCCACACGCAAGTCTGCAGGACCGACACCGTCCATCGGACTGATCACACCGCCCAAAACATGGTATCGACCCTTGAAATGACCTGTCCCTTCAATGGCAAGTAAGTCCCGCAAATCCTCCACGACCGCAATGCGAGATGGGTCTCTTCGCTGGTCCTGACAAATCGTACACGTCTCCTCTTCCCCCAAGTTTCCACAGGTTCCGCAAGCCTTGACACCTTCTCGCATGTCTTGAATGGCCTCGGTAAAACGCCGCACGTCCTCTTCATTTCTTCCAAGCAAGTGCAAGGCCAAGCGCAATGCAGTTCGCCTTCCCACGCCGGGCAAGCCTGCGATCTGGTCGACCGCGCGATCAATAAGTCGTGATGGCATCTCCACAACGCCAAAGTTACGCGGCGCCGTAGCTTGCCACCATGGATTCCCCTCTCTTGGCTCTTGTGGCCGTTCTGGGCTACTTGGCCCTCCTGTTGGTACTGGGTCAAAAGACCGGTAAAAGCGGCAGTATGGCTGATTTTTCGCTTGGCGGGCGACGAAGCCCCTGGTGGGCTGTCGCCTTTGGCATGGTAGGGACTTCACTCAGTGGCGTCACGTTCCTGTCTGTTCCTGGCTGGGTGGGCACGCAACAATTTGGATACATGCCCATGGTCTTGGGGTATTTAATTGGTTACGCGATCATTATGACCGTTTTGCTCCCGCTCTACTATCGCCTTCAACTCACCAGCATTTACCGATTCCTCGGGGATCGCATCGGCCAAAGTGCCTATTTGACCGGCGCCGGCTTCTTTTTGCTTTCCCGGAGCATTGGCGCGGCATTCCGCCTCTATTTGGTTGTTTTGGTGCTGAATGAAACGGTATTTCCTGCCTCCTCTGGTCTGGCCTCTTGGTTCAGGCTGACTGCGCTGGTGGCCGCACTCCTGCTGGTCATCTGGGCCTACACCCGGCGCGGAGGCATTGCCACTGTGGTGTGGACCGACACCCTACAAACGGCCTGCATGCTTTTGGCTGCCGGCGCAGCATTCGTCCTGATTGCTCAAAACTTAGGGCTCTCGCTTTGGGAAGTCCCAGAAGCCATTGCGAATTCTGGCCATGCTCAATGGTGGTTTTTAGACGATTGGGGAGCGCCCAATCACAGTGTAAAACAGGTTGTATCAGGAGCCTTTATCGCATTGTGCATGACAGGATTAGACCAGGACATGATGCAGAAGAACTTGAGCTGTAGAAACCTCAAAGAAGCCCAACTGAATATGGGCAGTTTTTCTGTCGTCTTGGTGTTCGTGAACCTGCTCTTCCTCGGATTGGGTGCCTTGCTGCTGATGTACACGACTGCACAAGGAATGACGGTGGAACGCGCCGACTTGTTGTTCGCCACGGTTGCCCTCGACGGCGCCATGGGTTGGGCATTGCCCATTCTCTTTCTTTTGGGCCTCATGGCCGCTGCCCTTTCCAGTGCCGACTCTGCACTCACTGCATTGACAACCTCGGTTTGCGTCGACTTCTTGGGGCTTCCGGAATCGGGTTCTGACCCAAGAGACAACCAACGGAGGCAGCGCACCCATCTGATGGTCTCTCTGCTTGTGGGCACACTCATCCTTGTCTTTCACGCTGTCAACGACACCTCTGTGATTGCGGCCTTATTCAAGATGGCCAGCTACACCTATGGTCCATTGTTGGGTCTCTTCGCTTTCGCCCTGTTGCGCCAAGCTCCCTTGCGCCCTCAACAAGACCGTTGGATTCCGTTTCTGGCCATTTTGGCGCCCATTTTAGGCTGGTCTCTGGAACAATGGACACAATCCCAAGGGTTCAGCTTTGGCTTCGCTCTTTTGCCCGTGAATGGCTTCCTGACATGGGTTGGTGCATCGTTGATGCTCCTCTGCACCCGGAAGGCGAAGTGAGAAGTGTAATTTTGCACCAGAATTGAACACCACATGGAATCCCAGACGTCCCAATTGCTCGGCAGGTTGAGCGAATCCGCCACCATTGCCATGAGCAGAAAAGCCCGCGAACTCAAGGCGGCAGGCCGGGACATCATTAGTCTCTCTTTGGGAGAGCCCGACTTTGACACGCCCGATGCAATCAAGGCGGCCGGGATCGAAGCCATTGAGAACAATTTCACGCACTACCCTCCCGTGCCCGGGTATGCAGATGTGCGACAAGCCATTTGCGACAAACTGAAGCGCGACAACGGATTGAGCTACGCGCCGCAGCACATTGTGATTTCCACTGGGGCCAAACAGAGCTTGATGAACGTGGTGCTGAGCTTGGTGGACCCCGGCGACGAAGTAATCCTTCCTACACCCTACTGGGTGAGCTATGCCGACATGACCAACTTGGCAGGCGGGAAAGTGGTGGCCGTCGAAACTGGCATTGAGCAAGATTTCAAAATGACCGCCGAACAATTGCGCCAAGCGATGACGCCCAAAACGCGCATTGTGATGGTCAATTCGCCCAACAACCCCTCGGGCAGCGTCTACACCGAACAAGAAATGGCCGCCTTGGCCGAAGTGCTTCGTGAACACCCTCGCGTCATCGCGATTTCCGACGAGATTTACGAGTACATCAACTTTACCGAAGGCCATGCCAGTCTCGCTTCTCAACCGGGAATGATGGCGCGCACGGTCACGGTCAATGGGGTTTCAAAAGGTTTTGCCATGACAGGCTGGCGGATTGGGTACATCGCTGCCCCAGACTGGATCGCGGCGGCATGCACCAAACTCCAAGGTCAGTTCACCAGTGGTGCCAGTGGCATTTCTCAAAAGGCAACAGAACGTGCTATGGAAGGCGGAGGCGCACTTTCCGCCGACATGAAAGCCGCCTTCTTAAAGAGACGCGACTTGGTGGTGGCTGGACTCGCCGCCATTGACGGCATGGAAGTCAATGTGCCCCAAGGTGCATTCTACATCTTCCCCGACGTGTCTGCTCTGTTCGGAAAGCAGCATCAGGGCGGCACGATCCAAAGCGGACAAGACCTCGCCTTGTACTTGCTCGAAGCGGCGGATGTCGCCACGGTTGGCGGAGACGCTTTTGGCTCTCCCAACTGCATTCGCATTAGCTATGCCGCCTCAGAATCACAACTCAACGAAGCCATTCGCAGGATTGGACGTGCGATTGCGAACTTGACGGAATGAAGCCCATGGGCCCCACCTCATCTCCTTGGACAGCAGAAGACCGAGACGGCGCCATCGCCGCACTCGATCAAGCGAAAACGATGCGCGTGATGGTCGTGGGCGACCTCATGGTGGACCAATACTTGCTTGGCGGCGTCGAGCGAATTAGCCCAGAAGCCCCCGTGCCCATTTTGCGGGCCACCACGAGAGAGCGTCGCCCCGGTGGCGCTGCCAACGTTGCATTAAACCTGCGCAGCCTTCGCTGTCAGGTTACCCTTGGCGGCATCATTGGAGACGACGATGCAGGGCGTGACCTCAAAGCCAATTTGGCCCAGTCCGGGATGGTGACCGACGGCATTGTAGCTGTGAAAGGAAGGCCCACCACGCTCAAGACAAGGGTAATGAGCGGAGGTCAGCATCTGATTCGTGTGGATGAAGAAGTCGACACCGACCTCGACAGCCAAGACGCTCAACTTTTGCTCAGTGCCATCTGCGCTGCACTCGACACACACACCCACCACGCCATACTCCTCGAAGACTACGACAAAGGCGCATTGTCTCCCGAGGTCATCGCCGGCGTTCTCTCCGAAGCCAAGTCCCGTGGAATCCCCGTGAGTGTTGACCCCAAATTCAGACATTTTCAGCTCTTCAAGGAGGTAGCTCTCTTCAAGCCCAACCTTAAAGAACTCAAAGAAGGTCTGGGGCTCCAATGGGAGTCCGACGACCACAATGCGCGCTTAACAGGCATTGAAACGGGGTTACAACAACTCGAATCTCTCCTCCGGCCAGACTCTATTCTGCTCACCTTAAGCGAACACGGCGTTCGGATTCGTCATTCGGGCCAAGATGCGCAACATCCCGCCCACCCTCGAGAAATCCTGGACGTTTCGGGCGCTGGCGATACGGTAATCGCCGTGGCCACTGTTCTGCTTGCAGCCGGGCTTTCCTATTCGGCGCTTGCCGCCGTGGCCAATCTCGCAGGTGGACTGGTTTGCGAGACCCCTGGAGTGGTCCCTATCGACGCTGAAGCACTGCGGCAGGAAATTCAAAGACTGCCCTTGTCATGACCTTGAATGAGCTCCGGGAACGCGTGAATGTGGGGCTTCACCCCATTCGAGCGCGCGTCCTCTCTGCGCTCAAGGCCATCAACGTCGTCATCTCGCTTTCGGCCTTCGCTAGCCTGATCGCGTATTACGGATTTCCACTCGACTCCGACATCGCACACAACCTCATCGGCATCATCAAGCTGAGTTTCGGTTTCTACGTTGTCCACTTTTTTGTGAAGTGGCTCTTCGACTTTCATCCGTTGGAATTCATTCGAAGCAACAAGCTCGAAGCCGCATTGATGGGGCTGTTGATCGTGGAGGGCATCAGCGACCTTGCGACCGGACAAGTCTTTTTAGGACGCGCTTTAGACCCTTTGGGGATAGAATCTGTCGAAGACTGGACAGTCTGGCTTGTCCAAGCTTATTTCTTGGTGATCGTGTTCATGGAATTGTCGGAGCGCGCCAGGACACTTCCCCGCTTTCGATTTCACCCAGCCACCCTCTTCATCCTGTCCTTCCTGTTTTTGATCTTGGCAGGGACCGGACTTTTGATGCTGCCCGAAATGACGACCGACGGGAATGGCATGCGCTTTTTCGATGCCCTCTTCACATCGACAAGTGCCACCTGTGTGACCGGACTCATGACCGAGAACACGGAGACTTTCTTCACCCACAAAGGCCATGTCGTACTCATGGTCATGATCAAATTGGGCGGCTTGAACATCATCGCTTTTGGCTCCCTCTTGTCGTTGCTCGCTCGGTTTGGCGTTGGGGTTCGTCAGCACGATGTGATCGAGGACTTCGTGAACCGTGGCAGCATCCTCGGCAGCCGCGGCACCCTCGGACGTGTGATCCTGTGGAGCATCGGCATCGAAGCCGCCGGCGCACTTGCTTTGTTCCTGTTTTGGCCCGGCGGACTGTTCGAGGATTTTGGAGACCGGCTGTTCAATAGCTTCTTTCTGTCCATTAGCGCCTTCAACAACGCAGGCATCTCTCTCTTCTCCGGCGGACTTGCCGACCCAAGGGTTAGCCAGGCTTGGCTAGTGCACTGGACCGTGACCCTGCTTGTCTTTTTCGGCGCGTTGGGCATGGTGGCGATTTTCGACTTGTTTTCTCGCGATGCTCTTCGCGACCGAATGCGCAACCCTTGGCGCCAAATCGGATTCCCCACCAAAATCGCCCTTTACTTCTCTTTGGGCTTCGTTGGACTGGGCGCCCTCGCATACATGCTCCTCGAATGTGGACCTGGCGGGACCATTGAGAACATGAGCTGGACGGGGCGCATCACCACGGCTTTTTTCCAAAGCGCCACCCGCACCAGTGGATTCAATTCCGTCGACATTGGCGGCATCGGTACCCCCATGCTGTTTTTGATGATTGTGCTGATGTTCATCGGCGCCTCCAGCTCCTCCACTGGCGGCGGCATCAAAACCAGCACATTTGCTGTGGTGTTTGCCGATTTGATGGGTACCATTCGCGGCCTTCAACACCCCCACCTCTTCCGCCGGACCATCGGAAAGACACTGCGCAGCCGCGCATGGGGCATTCTGATGTTCTTTTTGTTGTTCAACCTGCTGGGGACTTTTGCATTGACCTTAAGTGAACCTCACCTGCTTCAAGAAAATCGTGGCTTTCTGAACTTGCTGTTCGAGCAAGTCAGTGCTTTGGGGACTGTGGGACTGAGTACGGGCATCACCTCACAAATCAGCCCTGTCGGACGTGGAATCTTGATTGCAAGCATGATCATTGGCCGGGTGGGAACCTTGACCGTGGCCTTCGCTTTTACACGTTCAGTCGTAAGCAGGAACTACAAATACCCCGAAGGGCACACGATGGTCGGCTGATGCCGTACTTGCACCCTCGATGGGTACTCCAATCACTCCTTATGGCGGAAATGACGCCAAAAAAGCGCAAGTCGCGCGCATGTTCGACAACATCGCGCACCGCTATGACTTCTTGAATCACTTTTTCTCGCTGGGCATCGACAAGCTCTGGCGCAGAAAAGCCGTTCGAATGCTCCTGTCTCAGGACCCCAAAGAAGTCCTAGACGTGGCCACAGGTACAGCGGATTTTGCCATTGAAGCTGCAAAAAAAGCGCCGCACCTGAAGGTTGTCGGCGTTGACATTTCTGCGGGGATGCTCGACATCGGCAGAACCAAGGTGACCAAAGCAAAACAAGACGGAAGGGTTGAATTGGTCTTGGGCGACGGAGAGCAACTCCCTTTTGAAGACGGACGGTTCGACGCCTTCACCGTGGCCTTTGGCGTGCGCAATTTCGAGAATCTCCCTGCAGGACTCAAAGAGATGAACCGCACCATGCGCTCCGGAGGAAGAGGCTACATCTTGGAGTTTTCAAAGCCGCGCATGTTCCCCATGAAGCAGCTTTTCTGGCTCTATTTCCGGTACATCATGCCCACCTTGGGCAAATGGTTTTCCAAAGACGCTTCGGCGTACACTTACCTCCCAGAATCCGTCAAAGCTTTCCCCGAGGGTGAGGACATGCGCCGAATTCTGGAGGAATGCGGATTCACCGATTGTGTGCTCCACCCCTTAACGGGCGGGATTGCCACGCTGTACGTGGTGAGCAAACCATGAATTTGGTCGCGCACCCGTCCGCGCTGTCCGGCACCCTCTCAGCGCCTCCCTCAAAAAGCCACATGCAGCGGCTCATTGCCGCCGCACTCCTCGCCAAAGGTGAGAGCTGGATTCGCAATCCGTCCGATGCCGCAGACGCCTGGGCAGCCTTGTCTGCAGCGGCAGGACTTGGGGCAGAAGCCGAAGTGGGCAAAAGTGCGATCCGGATCGAAGGAGGGCTCGACCCGAGGAGTGCGGAATTGAATCTCGGCGAAAGCGGCCTCGGCATCCGCATGTTTAGCCCCATCGCAGCCCTGTCCAATGTTTCCATGACGCTGGTCGGAGAGGGCACACTGGAGAAACGCCCCATGACCCCTTTGGCCGACGCCTTGGCGCAGGCAGGCGTCGAAGTAAGCTTGACCAATGGTCACGCCCCTATCGGCCTAAATGGACCCCTCCAAGGCGGCGAAATCGAGTTGGACGGGACATTGTCCAGTCAATTCCTCACGGGCCTCCTGATGGCCCTCCCCTGCGCCCAGCAAGACTCCATCGTCAACGTTCATGCACTCCGCAGCCGTCCATACGTGGACATGACCTTAGATGTGTTGTCCTCGGTGGGCATCCAAGTGACCCACGACCAGTACCAACGCTTCCACATTCCCGGCAATCAGCAGTACCCACCCTTCGATCAAACTGTGGCTGGTGACTGGAGCGCCGGCGCCTTTCTGCTCGTCCTCGCTGCGCTAACAGGCGACCCGTTCCTCGAAATAGACGGTCTGGGCAACGCCCCTACCCAAGCCGACCAAGCCATCACTGGCGCGTTGTTGCTGAGTGGCGCCAAACTCATGCGGACCGACTCGGGGATCCGTGTCGACCGTGGACGTCGAAAAGGAATTCAATTTGACGCCACCCATTGCCCAGATCTCTTTCCTCCCTTGGCTTGCTATGCCGCGTTCTGTAAAAAGCCCTCTGTCATCAAAGGGATCCATCGCTTACAGCACAAAGAGAGCCACCGCGGTCAAGCCATCGCCGAAGAATTTGGCAAAGCCGGCATTCGCGTGGAACTCGATGTCGAGTCAGACGAAATGAAAGTGTACCCTGGAGCCATTGAATCCTGCACATTTGATGCAAGAGGAGACCACCGCATGGCCATGGCGGGTGCCGTTCTCGGCCTCGCCGGGGCCCCGATAGAAATCGTCGGTGCTGAAGCCGTGGACAAGAGCTACCCTGGCTTCTTCGATGACCTGTCAAAAGTTGGCGCCAGATTCGGTCGAGCTTAACCACACGCCACCGAAATTGGACCCATGGTCCGCCTCCGCATCGCAACGCCTCTTTTTTTGCGCCAGTTCACTGCCGCATGGGGTGCTTGGATTCAGTCTTTCGGCTACCTAAAACGCCACAACCTGCAGGCATTTCATGCCGTCGGCCCCGGTGCCATCGCATTGTTGACCTCGCTGGGATGGTGGCTAACAACCAAACTTGATTCTGCAGCACAAGCTGCCTTGCATCGTGGCTTGGATGCCCTCGGCTTGACCAGTCAAGATGCGCCCTCTCTCGACCCCCATCCCCTGACGGAGTCGCAGGCCACCTCTGCAGACCCCAGCTTCTGGAGCTCCCTGCTTTCTTGGGCCGTTGACCAATTAGAATGGGTGCTCCACTGGGGTGTGATCGCATTGGTGTTTTGGCTCAAAATCAAAGTGACGAAGTATCTACTCCTGACGTTGGTCGCCCCCTTCATGAGCCTGCTGGCCGCCACGATTCAGCAAAAAGTGACAGGGCAAGCCACGCCCCTGTCCCTTGCCTCTGTTTTGCGTGACATCGCACGCGGCATCCGTACCGCTCTGAGCTTGTTTCTCATGGAAATGGGATTGACCCTTACCCTGGCCATTTTGGGGTTGTTGCTCACGATTTTCACCCCTCCTATCGCCGTGCTGTTCTCCCCCTTTCTTTTGGCAACGAGCTGGACCGTAGGCTCCTATTTCTATGGAGCTGCCGTCTTTGATGCCGTCTTTGAGCAACAAGGAATGGACTGGCGCACCTCCATTCGAAACGGATGGCAACAAAAGGGACACTTGATCGGCATTGGCATGGTGTTTTCCCTGCTTCTGGCCATTCCTGTTGCCGGCCCATTTCTGGCCGCTCTGATCGGCCCCATCCCGGCCACAGCTGCCGCAGCCAAGCTGACCTTCCACCCCTCTTTACCCGCGGAAAACCAAACATGAACGTTCATTTCATTGCCATTGGCGGCGCTGCCATGCACAACCTCGCATTGGCCCTTCACGACCAAGGGCATACGGTATCGGGATCCGACGATGCTGTTCACGACCCCAGTCGAAGCCGTCTTGAAAAAGCGGGCCTTTTGCCCCACGCGATGGGTTGGTTTCCCGAGAGGATCCATGCTTCGCTGGACACGGTCATCCTGGGTATGCACGCGCGCCCGGACAATCCCGAGCTGGCCAAAGCCACCGAAATGGGACTCAACGTGGTTAGCTATCCCGAGTTCTTGTTCGAAGCGGCGAAAGCCAAACGGCGCATTGTGGTGGCAGGTAGCCATGGAAAAACCTCCATTACAGCCATGCTCCTTCACGTGATGCACAAACTGGGCCGAACACCCGATTTTATGGTGGGTGCTCAATTGGCGGGGTTTGACCGCATGGTTCAGATCACAAACGCCGCCGACATGCTGCTCGAAGGCGATGAATACCTGAGCTCTCCCGTTGACTTGACGCCCAAATTTCACTGGTACAGGCCACACTTGACCATCTTGACGGGGGTCGCCTGGGACCACATCAATGTGTTTCCCAATCCCGATGTCTACAGAGACCAATTCACAGAGTATCTGCGGCGCATGGCCCCCAATGGCTGCGTGGTCTGGTGCGCAGAAGATGACGAGCTCAAACGTGTCGTAGAAGGCATCCGCCTCGAGCGCCCGGACTTGGAGTGGATTCCCTACAGCACCCCCGCCTTCGACATTGTCGATGGATGCCTCAACGTGCAAACTCCAGAAGGAACGACCCCCTTACAATTGGTGGGACCCCACAATGCCTTGAACCTCGCTGGGGCCATGGCCTTGGCTGAGAAATGGGACGTGACGCCTTCGGACTTCTTGACTGCTGTGCAGGACTTTACGGGCGCCGCTGGGCGTCTTGAGCGCAAAGCCGACATCCACACTCCCGACGGCGACTCTACCGTCTTCAGAGACTTTGCACACGCCCCTTCCAAAGTCACCGCCACCACCCGATCGGTCCGAACGCAGTTCCCCAAAAGGAAGTTGATTGCCATCCTTGAACTGCACACCTTTAGCAGCCTCAACCCGAACTTCCTTCCCACCTATGCTGGGGCATTGGACGCCGCAGACGAAGCTTGGGTTTGCTTTTCTCCGGACGTTTTAAAGCACAAGCAACTCCCCCCGTTGTCTGCCGAAATCGTCCAAGGCGCCTTTCAAAACAAGGCTGTCCGCGTGGCCACTTCCGCGTCGGAAATCGCGCAGGCACTTGCAGCCGCCAAAGGCCCAAATACCGTGTTTTTGCTCATGAGCTCGGGGCAATTCATGGGGCTCGACGTCCTCGACCTGTTGGCTTCCGAGGACACAGCCTGAGTCTATTGGAGGCCTAGCCCAGAACCACGTCCATGACCATCATTAGGACAAAACCCAAGACAAAACCCAGCGTGGCAATGTCGGTGTATTTGTCCCGCTGTGTCTCGGGAATGACCTCCTCCACCACGACATAAATCATGGCGCCTGCTGCAAAGGCCAGAGCATAAGGCAGAAGCGGCTCAATGGTGAGGACAGCAATCGCCCCTACAACGCCAGCAATGGGCTCCACAATGGCGCTCAACTGGCCAAACCAAAAAGATCGACCACGAGAAACACCTTGGCGCCGCAGTGGCATGCTCACCGCAATGCCCTCAGGAAAGTTCTGAATGCCAATGCCCAAGGCCAGCGCAATCGCTCCACCAATGGTGGCCCCCTCGATTCCCGCAGCGGCACCGCCAAACATGACCCCTACGGCCAGGCCCTCCGGAATGTTGTGCAATGTGATGGCCATCACCAGCAGCGTTGTGCGGTGCCAGTCGGTCTTGGGACCCTCGGCCTCACTGCGGTCAAAATTGATGTGCAGGTGCGGTGTCAGTTTGTCGAGCGCGTAGAGAAAAAGAGCCCCCACAACAAACCCAATGGCCGCCGGCATTACACCCGCCAACCCCTCCTCTCCCGTCATGTCGATCGCCGGAATCAAGAGGCCAAAACAACTGGCCGCCACCATGACCCCACCGGTAAAACCCAACATGCCGTCCAAGACACGCCTGTGCAACTCCTTAAAAAAGAACACCAAAGACGCCCCAGCCGCTGTCAATAGCCAAGTAAATGTTGTGGCGAGCAACGCCGCCAAAACTGGTCCAATCTCGATGAAAAATGACTCTATGGCCTCCATGTCTCCTGTCTATCCCGCACGTTAATCTTGGGTATCCTGTGCGTCGGGAAACACAATGACGGGCTCTGGATTGTTCTGATCCACCCACAACCGCCCACACACAGAAGGAGACACCAATTGAAGCTCATCATCGTCGTTGAACTGAATCTCCAAACTGCCATCAAAAGCATGCCGAGTGCGCACCGTTAAACGGGTCCCCAGCGACATGCCCAAGACCCCGAGATGGCGAAGAAATGCATCGCGGCCATCCACGACGCCCACCACCACCAATTCGATGTTTCGCGGGGCATCCAAGAGCAAAGTGCGCGCTGCCACAGAGCGAAAACGCCCGTTGGGCCCCGGAATGGGATCTCCATGTGGATCCAACTTCGGAAACCCCAAAAAAGCATCCAAACGGTTCGCCAATTCTTTGCTGTCAACGTGCTCTAACTCTTCGGCGAGATCGTGGACTTGGTCCCAGTCAAACCCCAGGTGTTCGACCAAAAAACACTCCCAAAGGCGATGGCGCCGGAGGATGTTCATGGCAATGGCATGGCCAGACTCCGTCAATCGAACGCCGTGATATCGCTTGTGCTTGACCCAACCTCGTTCCCCCAATTTCCTCAACATCGCCGAGGTGCTGGCCGGAGTGGCCTCCACACGTCGAGCCAGTTCATTCGTGCTCACTTGTGTCTTCCCCTCTTCATGCAAAGAGAGGATGGCTTTCAAGTAATTCTCCACGGACATGGTCGGCATGACCTCAAAATTAGGGAAGCCCATCTTTATTGTTAGGCATGACTAAAAAAAAATCGCGTCTTACATTGAATTCAATTTTAAAGCTGTTTAAATAAAATGTTAGTCTTGATGCTCATGCGTCACGGGCAAGCGGTCTCTCCTTTTGACGCAGAGCACGACCACAGCCGAGACCTTTCCGAATTCGGGAAAATTCAGACGACACACCAAGGCCGTCTCTTTTTGTCGGAAAAAACAGACACCCTGCTGGTCAGCGACGCCAATCGAACCCGTCAAACGGCCCAAGTCCTGCTTTCAACTTGGTCCGACATGGACGCACTTCATCTTCCCTCCGCTCACATCACAGAAACAGCCTATTTGGCGGATGCTTCTACGTTAATGGAACTGGTGCGAATGACCCCTTCTCATGTGAAACGCCTCTGGTTGAAAACAGGAAGCGAACAGAGGTGGACATGATGACGGAGATGAGGCCCCAAGTTCGGCATAGAAATCCCGCACACGAAA
>CBFHQM010000026.1:0-5223 GCA_965657965.1 uncultured Flavobacteriales bacterium
GTGCCATCGAGCATGTCCTCCACAACAGCTGAAATCGAAGGGACACTGTTTGGCAAGTTGTCAATCTGATCTTGGAGGCTGACATCTGCAGCGGAACGTTGCGTAGTCTCTGTGCTAATCGCCCCCGCATTGGTCAAGATCCCAGATTCATTTGTGCTGATTGCACCTGCATTGGCAGAAATGTCCGTGTCGTTACTGTCGATCTGGCCCTGGAGGCCTGAAACAGCTGTGGTACGCGCAGAATTCTCGTCCGAAATCGCAGTGGCGTTCGTGCCAATTGAAGTCGTGTTGGCCGCAATGTCCGTGTCATTGCCGTCAACCTGTCCTTGAAGGTTGGAGTCTGCAGTCGTGCGATCAGAAACTTCATTGCTGATCGATGTGGTGTTCGAGAGAATTTCAGAGGAGTGCGCAGTGTCGAGAGAATCCACTGCATCGAGAGCTGCAGAAGAGCTCAGGCCTTCCAACGAAGAAACGCGAACTTCCAAAGCCGCATCTGCTGTGCCGTTGGCTCCAATCATGCCCGAGAGAAATGCATCATTGTTGAAACGGGCCGTCGCTTCATCATTGATTTGACCCTGCAAATCAGAATCGGCGTTGGTGCGTGCAGAACTCTCGTCCGAGATTGCAGTGGCGTTTGTACCAATCGAAGTCGTGTTCGCAGCAATGTCCGTGTCGTTGCCGTCGATTTGACCCTGAAGGCCAGTATCAGCACCAATGCGTGCAGCGCTTTCGTCCGAGATCGCAGTGGCGTTGGCCGAAATGTCCGTGTCGTTGCCGTCAATCTGACCCTGAAGACCTGAATCGGCAGTGGTGCGAGCAGCACTTTCGTCCGAGATCGCAGTGGCGTTGGCCGAAATGTCCGTGTCGTTACTGTCGATCTGTCCCTGAAGACCAGTATCGGCAGCAATACGTGCAGCACTTTCGTCCGAGATCGCAGTGGCGTTCGTGCTAATCGAAGTCGTGTTCGCAGCAATGTCCGTGTCGTTGCTGTCGATTTGACCCTGAAGGCCAGTATCGGCACCAATGCGTGCAGCGCTTTCGTCCGAAATCGCAGTGGCGTTGGCCGAAATGTCCGTGTCGTTGCCGTCAATCTGACCCTGCAGACCTGAATCAGCAGTGGTGCGAGCAGCACTCTCGTCCGAAATCGCAGTGGCGTTGGCCGAAATGTCCGTGTCGTTGTTGTCGACCTGTCCCTGAAGACCAGTATCGGCAGCAATGCGTGCAGCACTTTCGTCCGAAATCGCAGTGGCGTTGGCCGAGATGTCCGTGTCGTTGCCGTCAATCTGTCCCTGAAGGCCCGTGTCGGCAGATGAACGGTCGCTCATCTCCTGTGCCACAACAGCCGCAAGGCTATCGGCTTTGGGCTCCGGAGCACTTAACGCGTAAAGCGAAACGGGAACAGACGAAACAGCCAAGGCACCAAAGGCTGCAAAGCCATTGCCGCTGTTCACCTCTACTTGAAAGGCATAGCCACCAGTAGACCAGTCGATCTGAGCAAGAGCAGCCGCCCCCTCGACACTGCCGATGGTGAGGTTAATCAAGCCGAACTCGTCGGTGGTCACTGCAGCGTGGGTTTCAGTCCAGACGACAGCGTCTGTGCCGTCCATCAGATTAAACCGAACATCTAGGGTGGCGCTTTCTAGGGCGTCGCCATCTGCATCACGGGCTACTGCCTGGTAGGCAATCCCGTAGTTTTGCTGGGCCTGAACGACAAAACTTGTCGTTATCAGGACTACAGCTGTAAGGAATGAGCGCATCAAATTCATCTCAGTTAAGATTTCTCGAAGCATGAAGATAGTTAGAATTATCGATAAAACATCATTTTTCATCGTCTAATTACAAGAAAAGAGATATTCGTCTATCAAAAACAGTCATTCATGAGTAAAACAAGCCTTATATATAACGTCACCGTCAGTGTAGAACCCGAAGTGCAAGAAGCTTGGCTTTCTTGGATGCTCAAAGACCACTTGCGCGACATGTTGGCCACTGGTTGCTTCCTCGGATTTCGATTTTGTGAGCTCCAAACCACCGAAGACACTGGCCCCACTTATACTGTTCAATATGAACTGGCCAGCGACGAAGACTTTCAGCAATACGAGCAAGAATTCGCACCTTCGATGCGCGCAAAAGGCCAAGCGCTGTTTGGTACCAAAGCGCTCGCCTTTAGGACCACCATGAAAATGATTGCGCACGGCGCCCTTCGAGACCAATGAGCCGCCACCACCAAAACCGAGATGCAGGCGTCCGCGCAAAAAAGCACCTGGGACAGCACTTCCTAAAAGATCCTGCGGTCTCTGCGCGAATCGCTGGATTGGTCTCGCCTGAAAGCACCATGGACATTCTGGAAATCGGCCCAGGTACCGGGGCCTTGACCCGCCCCCTCATTCAGCGCTTCTCGCAGCATGTTCACGTGGTCGAAGTCGACACCGAATCTGTTCAGCACCTCAAAACCTGCGACTGGATTGACCCTCAGAACATCCACGAAGGCGACGTATTGCGCAGCACACCTGCGGAACTCGGCATGACGGGTGATTTCGCCTTGGTCGGAAATTTTCCTTACAACATCAGCAGTCAGATCCTGTTCCAACTCCTTCAGTGGAGAGAGCAAGCCCCCGAATGCGTGGGCATGTTTCAAAAGGAAGTGGCCGAGCGCGTCTGTGCACCGCATGGCACCAAAGTGTATGGCATCCTTTCGGTTTTGCTTCAGAATTACTACCGCTGCGAGTATGTTTTCACCGTTGGGCCTGGTGCATTTCTGCCGCCACCCAAGGTCCAATCCGGTGTGATTCGACTCGTCAGAACACCAGAAAACGACCCTGACATTGACTACGACACCTTAAAAAAGGTGGTCAAAGCGGGATTTGGTCAGCGCCGTAAAACCCTACGAAATGCGCTACGCGCCGGTGGATTCGATGCCGATTCCATCCCTGAAGAATGGCGCGGACAACGCGCAGAACAACTGTCTCCGAAAGAATTTGTGGAACTCGCAAAACGCGTCGTTTCGGTGTCTTGATCTCTTCCGAAGCGCGGGCTTTTAAGCACGCGATTTTCCTACAGAAGAATAAGAATGTAGAATTCGTGCATGAACCCGCCCGTGGCACCACAAAGCGTATCTTCGCACGAAGCTCTCTGCAATGATCGGAGCCAATACGCTACAAGAATTTGTTGTGGCGCGTCAAGCGGAATTCGCTGGCGCCACAGGTGACCTCTCCAGGCTGCTGACCGACATCGGGACAGCGGCCAAAATGGTCAATCGGCACGTGAACAGTGCTGGACTTTCTGGTATTCTTGGAACCCACCAAGAAAACGGAAACGGAACCCAAAACGTACAGGGCGAAGCCCAGCAAAAACTCGATGTCTATGCCGACGACACGTTTAATCGTGTATTGGGCTCTTGTCTGAAGGTGGGCGGCATTGTCTCCGAGGAGCAAGCGGGCATCATCCACGTTGACCATTCAGAGCGAGGGCATGGACGGGGTTATGGGAAATACGTGGTCTGCATCGACCCCCTCGATGGGTCGTCCAACGTCGACGTCAACATTAGCGTCGGCACGATATTCGGCATTCACAGGCGCAGGTCGCCTTTGACAGGGCCCGCCACCCCAGAAGACTTTATGCAGCCCGCCAGAGACTTGGTCGCCGCAGGATACGTGCTCTACGGAAGCTCGACCATGTTGGTTTACTCCACGGGTTGCGGCGTCAATGGTTTTACGTTCGACCCCTCCATCGGAGAGTTCTTCCTCTCCCACCCCAACATGAAGTTTCCGGAAGCGTCAACGGTATACAGCATTAACGACGCCAACCTCGACAAATCGATTCCCGGGGTAAAACCTTACGTTAAAGACTGTCGGCGTCGCGGGCTCACGGCGCGCTACACCGGGGCTCTGGTCGCCGACTTTCACCGCAACCTCATTCAAGGTGGCATCTACATGTACCCTGGAACAGACGCCCAGCCCGGCGGAAAACTCCGCATGCTATACGAGGCACAGCCGCTGGCCTTTCTAGCCAACCAAGCTGGCGGAAGCACGCGGTGTCATCAGCATGACCTGCTCCACGTGCAACCCACATCCCTGCACCAACGGACGCCACTTTTTACTGGACATCCGGAAGAAATCGAGCGGTTAACCTTGGCATTGAGCACTGAAAAGGTCCCCGTTTAAATCCTGCGCGAGACCCACTCAAACCTGTCCCGTCTTGTTGTAGGATTGTGTTGCGCAAACCAGCATCATGCCCACACGATACCTCATTGCCTTCTTCGGCTTCGGCCTCACGCTCGTCTCTGCACAAGACACCCTTGTTATCACAGAGGCTGTGATTCAGTCTGGTTTCTCCGATGGCCCCCAGACTCTGCCGAAAAACCTCACCGTTCTTTCCGAAGAAATCCTACAAAACGCGGCTCAACCGGCTCTCGATGGACTCCTCGAATCTGTGCCTGGCCTAGACGCAAGGCAACGCGGCCCGTTCGGTGCCCAAACTGACTTGTCCCTCCGAGGAGGATCCTTTGAACAAGTGGCACTGTGGGTCGATGGCATTCGGTGGAGTGCCCCACACACGGCGCATCACCTTCTCAACCTCCCCATTGACCCCGAGGACATCCAAAAGGTCCAGGTGGTCCGCGGAGGTGGCGGTGCCCTTGGCAGTGGTGGTGTGACCGGTGGCGTCATTCTTCATGCAGGACCGGGAACAGAGGACCAAACGACAGTGAGCGCAGAGGGCGGCAGCTTCGACTGGAATCGCTTGCGCATCCAACGCAGCTGGGGGCAAGGGCAACTTCGACACCGGATAAGTGCGAGTCGCGCGTCGTCCTCGGGTTATCGCGACAACACCGATTTGAAAATGAGCCGAGTGCGGTATTCAGGCCAAGCCCAAACCGAGTGGGGCACGTTCAACATGAGCCTTGGACACCTTGCTTCGGCCTTTGGCGCACAGGACTTCTACACGGCCAATTTTCCGCAGCAATTCGAAAAGGTGGGCTTGTGGCAAGGCCAGCTCACTTGGAAACGCAAATCCGGAGACTGGACCTATGAGGCCGGCATTCACCACCGCAACCACCACGACCGTTTCGAGCTCTTTCGAGAGGGCGAGGGGTATTACACCGAAGACGCATCCGGACAATTGGTCTCCCCCTCGGGCAACGCCCCATCCTGGTATCAGGGAGCCAATCTTCATCGGTCTGCCACAACAGGCGCAAGGGGCCTCGCAAGGTGGACATCTGCTGCCGGG
>CBFHQM010000026.1:5345-8489 GCA_965657965.1 uncultured Flavobacteriales bacterium
TTTGGCCGCGGGACACTTAACGGAATGGGGCCGCCTAACCGCAAGGGCATTGGCCGCTTGGAACATCAACTCGGCATCCAGTCAACCCCGCTTTGTTCCCGAAGCCGCGTTGACCCTCCGGATTGATCAAACCGGACGGGCCGTTGCTTTTGCCTCAGCGCGCCGGTCCATCAGGATGCCTTCTTATACAGACCTCTATTACACAGTGGGCGGGGCTCAGGGCAGCCAAGACTTGCTTCCGGAAGAGGCAGAACACCTGGAGTTTGGATACCGACTCACGACAGATTTAAGCAGTGGGCATCGGCTTGTGTTGTCCCAGCACCTCTTTCACCGTTGGGGACGCAACCTCATCGACTGGGTGCGCTACAACGGATCTTCCGTCACCGAAGCGACCAACCTACGGCAGGTGCACTTTACCGGACAAGAGCTCACCTTATCGGCCCAAGCCAACTCTTCCGTGTCGCCATTGCGCTACTTGACCTTGGGGTTGTCGTTTCTGCAGGCCGATGAAACCAGCGATGGATTTGAAAGCAACTACGTTTTAGATGTGCTGAACACCAAAGCCGACTTGATGATGGGATATCGCCTTGCGGACGCGCTCCATCTGGATGTGCGGTGGAGCCTGCAAGAACGAAATGGCGGATACTTCGACCCCGTGACCGGAACCGAAGTGGAGTTTGGGTGGGTCAATTTGCTCGGCTCCACACTTCGTTGGTCTCCTGAATCCTTGCCGATGGGGCTTCACTTGCGCGTGGACAATGTTCTCGACGCTCAATACGCCGACATCGGAAACGTGGACCAACCCGGACGATGGATTCGGGCAGGCATTACCTGGTCACCCAAAGAAAAGCCCGACGGACCCAAGTAATATTGGAATGCGCAATGCGGCGCTGGAACAGCCCCTTACGACTCCGACAATTCTGAAGGTCGGGTCTTGGTTGGCGCAGGCGTGCCACTCAGCTTTCGCAAGATGGCCATGGCCACATCTAGGCTTTCCACGGGTTCGACCCGCAAGCGCAACGCCCCGTTGCGTTGGTACATCTGCACTCCCTTCAAGTTGGCCTGCAGGTAGTCGAGCACCCTCTGGAATCTCACCCCCTTGTAGTAATCGCTCCCCTCTTCGTCGTGGAACACCCCGATGAGCTTGCCTCCTTTGAGCACCAATTTGCCAAACCCAACCACTTGCGCCATCCAACGCAGACGAATGGTCTCCAGCAAATCCGCAGCCTCCTCCGGCAGAGGGCCAAAGCGGTCAATCAACCTCGACTCATACGCCTGCAACCCTTCTTCGTCGGCCATCTCATCCAACTCACGATAAAGGGCAATCCTTTCCGAGATGTCGGCGATATAGTGATCCGGCAACATCAGCGCCAAGTCCGTTTCGAGCACGGTCTCTTCCACATAGTGCTCACGAGAATCCGCTTCTTCTTTGGCCAATTCTGCAAACTCTTCGTCTTTGAGTTCACGGATGGCTTCTGCGAGAATCTTCTGGTACATCTCAAATCCGATGTCCGTAATAAAGCCACTTTGCTCCCCCCCCAGAAGGTTGCCCGCCCCCCGAATGTCGAGGTCACGCATGGCGATGTTCATGCCGCTGCCCAACTCGCTAAACTGCTCCATGGCCTGCAAGCGTTTGCGAGACTCTGTGGGCAAGGCATGCAATGGTGGCGCCAATAAATAACAGAACGCCCGCTTGTTGGATCGCCCCACTCGTCCCCGCAACTGGTGCAGGTCGCTCAAGCCAAAGGTGTGCGCCTCGTTGATCAAGATGGTGTTCGCGTTGGAGATGTCGATTCCGCTCTCAATGATGGTCGTGGCCACGAGCACGTCGTAGGCGCCATCAATAAAGTCCCCCATCACGCGCTCCAACTGCTCCCCGTCCATTTGACCATGCCCTATGCCCACACGCGCGTCTGGCACCAAGCGGTTGATCATGCCGGCCACCTCGCGGATGTTGCCCACGCGGTTGTGCACGAAATAGGCCTGACCGCCCCGAGACAGCTCATAAGAAATGGCGTCGCGAATCAGCTCCTCGTTGAACGACCCAATTTCCGTTTCCACAGGATAGCGGTTCGGAGGTGGCGTGCTCATGATGCTCAAGTCACGCGCTCCCATCAAGGAAAACTGCAACGTTCTTGGGATGGGCGTAGCTGTGAGGGTCAGGCTGTCCACGGTAGCGCGCAGGGTCTTCAACTTGTCTTTAACGGCCACACCAAATTTTTGCTCCTCGTCGATCACAAGCAATCCGAGGTCCTTCCATTTGATCCGTTTGCCCACAATGGCGTGCGTGCCAATCAGGATGTCAATTTCTCCCGCTTCCAATGCCTTGACCGTTTCGGTCATTTTCTTGCCTGTCTTGAAGCGGTTCACGTAATCCACCGTGACTGGGAAGTCTTTGAGGCGCCGAGAAAAGCTTCGGAAGTGCTGCATCGACAAGATGGTGGTGGGCACCAATACGGCGACCTGCTTGCCATCGGTCGCCGCTTTGAACGCCGCCCGAATTGCAATTTCTGTTTTTCCGAAGCCGACGTCTCCACAAACCAAGCGGTCCATGGGCACTTCCTTTTCCATGTCCTCTTTCACGGCTTCTGTCGCCGTAAGCTGGTCCGGAGTGTCTTGGTACATGAAACTTGCCTCCAATTCCGTTTGGAGGTAGGTGTCTGGGGTATACGCAAACCCCCGAGACGCCCTGCGCTTGGCATACAATTTGAGCAGGTCAAACGCGATCTCTTTGACCCGCTTTTTCGTCTTGCTTTTGGTCGCTGCCCACGCCGAAGAACCCAGCTTGTGAATCTTCGGAGGCATGCCCTCCTTCCCGGTGAACTTGGAGATCCGGTGCAACGAGTGCACGCTCACATACAGGATGTCGCCCCCTTTGTACTTGAGGCGAATGGCCTCCTGCTCCTTGCCCCCAACATCGACCTTTTGAAGGCCACTGAACTCACCAATGCCATGGTCAATGTGAACCACAAAGTCGCCAGGCTCCAGGCTCATGAGCTCTTTGATGGTGAGCGCCTGCTTGTTCTTTTTGAATCCGTCCTTGAGTCGGAAACGATGATACCGCTCGAAAATTTGGTGGTCTGTATAAATGGCCAGCTTGAGGCCCACATCAACAAAACCCTCGCTCAATTCTGCGGGAATGGG
>CBFHQM010000026.1:8835-11414 GCA_965657965.1 uncultured Flavobacteriales bacterium
AGTTGGTCCACAACGCCGCGAACGTCCCACGTCCAAACTGTGCAACCCTCTCCCAAAAAGTCCAAGAACGGCTCCCGCTCTTCCCTGAGCATTTGATCCCCCACATCGGGAACAATCACCGCCCGGTCCATCTTTCCAACGCTCAGCTGGTCGGAGGGGTCGAATTTGCGAATGCCATCGACCTCATCCCCAAAAAGCTCAATGCGATAAGGGTGGTCAAAGGCAAAACTGAAAATGTCCACGATGCCTCCACGAATGGCATACTGACCGGGCTCGTAGACGTAGTCCACTTTCTCAAACCCGTAATCGATCAAGATGTCGTCGAGAAAATCTTGGCTAATGCGGTCCCCACGTTTAATCGTGTAAGTGTTGCGCTTGAGCTCTTTGCGGGTGGTAACCTGCTCCGCCACAGCTTCGGGAAAGCTGACAATGCACACCTTGCCCCGCAATGCCCCCAACTTGCTCATGACCTCTGCCCGCATCGCCACATTGGCGTTGTCAGTGCCTTCCTCTTGGTACGGAATCCGTGCACTACGCGGATAAAACAACACCTGATGCCCGCCCTCTCCGAGCAAATTCTCCAGGTCGTTCATGAAGTAAGCTGCGCGCTCTTTGTCTTCCAACAAAAAGAGGTGGTCTCCACCGCTCCGGCGAATCATTTGGGCCGCCAAAAAACTTCGGGCCGAACCAATCAACCCTCGCGCCTCCACCTTGCCTCCTGCCTCTTCTAGAGCATCGGCAACCTTTCCCGTACGGGCATCATGGTCATAAAATCCAAGGAGGTCCTGAAGGTTCATGGGCGCGCGAAGATAACCGCCACCCCAGCCTAAGGTTCGCCCCTGCACCACACCTTTGGATACAACCCGATCAAAATCGCACACCGCTCCCGCCCCCTCATCAAGGCAAAAGGGCGCTTGCAGACGGCAACCCCTGCCCAATTGACCCCTGTCATTACGACCTTTGTGCCATGAATGGCTGGCCTGTGCACACCTTCGAAACTTGGGAGGACTTCCAAGAAGGACAAGTGCTCTTAATCGACAAACCGCTCGAATGGACCTCATTTGATGTGGTCAATAAGGTTCGACACTTGATTCGTCACGGCGGCGGATTTCGCAAAATCAAAGTGGGCCATGCTGGAACACTCGACCCATTGGCCACGGGTGTTTTGGTGATTTGCACCGGTCGTATGACCAAGCGCATCAATGAGCTGACAGCCGAAGACAAACATTACGACGGACACATCACCTTTGGCGCCACAACCGACAGCCACGACCGAGAGACCGAAATCAAACCCAAAGGAGACCCCTCGACTTTGGACGAGGACATTTTACTCAAGGCCGCTGCCAAACTGACCGGAGCCATTTCTCAAATGCCCCCCATGTACAGCGCCAAAAAGGTGGGCGGTCAAATCGCGTACAAAGCGGCGCGAAAGGGCAAGGAAATTGCCCTTCAACCAGTCGATGTGAACGTTCATCACTTCGAAATGACCGGTTGGGAGGTCCCAAAAATGGGGTTTGACATCCGCTGCTCGAAAGGAACTTACATCCGCGCGCTGGCCAGAGACATGGGTGAAATCACAGGCAACGGCGCCTACCTCTCCGCCCTAAGACGCACGGCCAGTGGGGATTTCCCCCTTTCTTCCTGCTGGAGCATCGACGAATTCTCCACCCGAATCAAGGCCCTTCCAGACCCGGCTCCGAAGGCCAATTGAAGTCAGTTGTCATTCTGAGGGGTTGCACCCTTGAACCCCGTCGGGGCAATGCCTAACTTCGCCCGCCCCTGAAAACCCCATTGAGATGAGCGTAGAGCGGATGAAACTCAGCCAATTCAAGTTCGATGTCCCCCAAGACCTCGTGGCACAGTACCCACTGATCAATCGGGATGAAAGCCGCATGATGGTGGTGCACCGAGAGACCGGTGAAATCGAACACAAGCAATTCAGCGACATCATCAACTACTTCGATGAAGGAGATGTGATGGTGATGAACGACACCAAAGTCTTCCCTGCCCGTATGTACGGCAACAAGGAAAAGACGGGGGCTGTCATTGAAGTGTTCCTTCTTCGCGAACTGAACCGCGAATCCCTCTTGTGGGATGTGTTGGTCGACCCTGCGCGCAAAATCCGAATCGGAAACAAGCTCTATTTCGGAGAAGACGAAGATTTGGTGGCAGAAGTCATCGACAACACCACCAGCCGAGGCCGCACCTTGCGGTTCTTGTTTGACGGCACCAACGAAGAGTTTCGTCAGAAGGTGTTCTCCTTGGGAGAGACCCCGTTGCCCAAATACATCGACCGCCCCGTCGAGCCGGAAGACGCCGAGCGTTTCCAAACGATTTACGCGAAAAAAGAAGGTGCCGTCGCCGTCCCTACAGCTGGACTGCACATGAGCAAGCAGCTCATGAAGCGCTTCGAAATCAAAGGCATCGACACCGCTTACTTGACCTTGCACATTGGCTTGGGCACATTCAGGGAAGTCGAAGTCGAAGACCTGACCAAGCACAAAGTGGATTCAGAGCAGCTCATCATTCCCAAAGATTGTGTGGATGTGGTGAACAACAGCATCAACCGAGGTGGTAAA
>CBFHQM010000026.1:11659-37363 GCA_965657965.1 uncultured Flavobacteriales bacterium
GATGCATGCATACGGAGACGCTCTGCTTGTGATCTAAGACAGTCCCTATCCTTTCTTCAACGAAGAAGGAAACAACGAAAAAGCCGCCCCAAATGGGACGGCTTTTTCGTTTGTAAGCATCGGGTATTTCTTAGCTCACCCGCTTGATTGAGCAACCCACCGCTTTGGTCACTGCAGGTTTGATTTTCTTGCCATTCACCAGGCGCTCAATGGCCTCCTCTACATAACGCTCCGTTACCTCATCGGCCGAGTTTACGTTGTCGTCGATGGCACCGCGATAGACCAACCGAAATTCGGAGTCAAACAAATAAACATGCGGCGTTGAGCGCGCTCCAAAAGCGTCGGCCAATTTGTGCTCATTGTCCACCACATATGGCATCGCATATCCCGCTTCAACAGCATGCAGTTTCATTTGCTCTAAGCTGTCGTCGCCTTTGCGCTTGGCCTCGTTCGAATTCACGAGCACTGTGGACACTCCGTTCGCACGGGCCACTCCAGCGAGCGGATTGTAACGACCCTCCCAACCATCGCTCTTGCCTTCTCGGCCCACAACAAATGGACACGTATTGCAACTGAACACAACGAGGATGCCATTCTCTCCAGCCAAGTCAATCAGACTCCACTCTTGTCCATCGATGTTCAACAGCTTCATCTCCGTAGAAGGTGCCTTGTCGCCAATGGACAGTTCTGGAAGGCCACTTTGAGCGGACATGGACATTAGAATGCCGCTAAAAAGCACGGCTGCAACAATATTGCGCATCATCATTTTTTGTTTTGGGTCTATGAAAGTAAGGGCGATACGGGACAAGATGTTCCCAAGAAACGTCATCAGAGGGGCAAGTTGCCATGCTTCCTCCTGGGCCTGCGCACCGTTTTGTTTTGAAGCATCTCAAAACCTTTGATCAACCGAACCCGGGTTTGGGCAGGCTCAATCACCTCATCGACGTAGCCCCGAGAAGCCGCGCGGTAAGGATGGGCGAAAAGCGCCGCATACTCCTCCTCTTTCTCTGCCAACTTGGCCGCGGGGTCCTCTGCGCTTGCAATCTCTTTTCGAAAAATGATTTCCGCTGCGCCCTTGGCCCCCATGACCGCAATCTCAGAGGTGGGCCAAGCAAAGTTCAAGTCCGCACCAATGTGCTTGGAGTTCATCACGTCGTAAGCGCCGCCGTACGCCTTTCGCGTGATCACCGTGATCCGCGGCACTGTGGCTTCGGAGAAAGCATAGAGCAATTTGGCGCCATTGGTGATGATGCCATTCCACTCCTGATCCGTCCCCGGGAGAAATCCCGGAACATCCTCCAGCACCAACAACGGCACATTGAACGCGTCGCACGTCCGAACAAACCTCGCGGCCTTGGTGGAAGCTCCGATGTCCAACACCCCCGCCAGCACCGCTGGCTGATTGGCAACCACTCCAATGGAACGGCCCGCCAACCGGGCAAAACCCACCACAATGTTGGCTGCGTAATCCGGCTGGATTTCAAGAAATTCACCGCCGTCCACCAGCTCCTTGACAACGTCGCGCATGTCGTAGGGCTGCTGCGCATTGTCCGGAATCAACCCGTTGAGTGCAAGCCGCACCTCGTCCGTTGGGGTGTAAGGCTTGGCCAGCGGCGTTTCCTCACAGTTTTGTGGCAAGTAGGAAAGCAGGCCTTTGATTTGGTCGATTGCGGCCACCTCATGCGGCGCTGTCAAATGGGCCACCCCACTTTTGGTCGCATGGGTACGTGCCCCTCCCAAATCCTCGGCCGAAACCTCTTCATGCGTGACCGTCTTGACCACGTTGGGTCCAGTCACAAACATGTAACTGGTGCCTTCGGTCATCAAAATGAAATCGGTCAAAGCCGGGCTGTAAACCGCACCCCCAGCACAAGGGCCAAGAATGGCACTGATCTGTGGCACCACACCACTGGCCTGCACATTGCGGTGGAAAATGTCGGCGTACCCGCCCAGAGAGACCACCCCCTCTTGAATGCGTGCACCCCCTGAATCATTGAGTCCGATGACCGGCGCTCCGTTGTCCATGGCGAGGTCCATGATCCGACAAATCTTCTCGGCGTGGGCTTCGGCCAATGACCCCCCCAGCACCGTGAAGTCTTGGCTAAATACGTACACCAACCTTCCTTGGATGGTGCCGTACCCCGTGACCACGCCGTCTCCGAGAAACTGCTGTTTGTCCAGTCCAAAGAGGTTGGACCGGTGCGTGACCAACATGCCCAATTCTTCAAAACTGCCTTCGTCTAGCAGCAAATCCACACGTTCACGTGCGGTAAGCTTGCCTTTTCCGTGTTGGGCTTCCATGCGCTTTTCGCCCCCACCCAAACGGGCTTCGGCCTTCATCGCCTCGAGGCGCGCCATGGATTCTTGCGCTTTTTCAGACATGTCCCGAAACTACTGCTCAAGACCCACGTCTCCCCGTTGATGACATGCCAACCTTGTGCATGCACGCAGGACAAAGCGCGGCTTACCTTTGCCGCGCGGTTTCGGCACCTCCGTCCGCACCACTTTCGACATGCTCCGATCCCATACTTGCGGCGAACTCCGCACCGAACACATCGGCCAAACCGTCACCTTGAGCGGATGGGTCCAACGCGCCCGCAATCTGGGCGGCCTCACTTTCGTCGACCTGCGCGACCGATATGGCATTACGCAGCTCGCGTTTAACATGGACACCAACACCGATTTGTGCGGCCAAGCCCGCAAGCTCGGCCGTGAATTTGTGGTCCAAGCCATTGGCACTGTTTGCGAACGTGAGTCCAAAAACATGCAGATTCCAACCGGTGAAATCGAAATCGAAATCACAGGGCTGACCATCCTAAATGCTGCGGACACCCCGCCTTTCACCATCGAGGACAACACCGATGGAGGAGACGACCTTCGCATGCAATACCGCTATCTCGATTTGCGCCGCGGCCCAGTTCAACGCAACCTCTTGCTCAGGCACCGCATCAACATTGAGACCCGCAAGTACCTCGACAGCATTGATTTCATCGATGTCGAGACTCCTGTTCTCATCAAGTCCACGCCAGAAGGCGCCCGGGATTTTGTGGTGCCAAGCCGCATGAACCCAGGTCAGTTCTACGCCCTTCCCCAAAGCCCACAGACGTTTAAGCAACTGCTGATGGTCAGCGGAATCGACAAGTACTATCAAATCGTGAAGTGCTTCCGCGACGAGGACCTGCGGGCCGACCGCCAACCCGAATTCACGCAGGTAGACTGCGAAATGAGTTTTGTGGAACAAGAAGACATCCTGAATACGTTCGAAGGACTGGTCCGCCACCTGTTCAAAACCGTACTCGACCGCGAAATCGGAGACTTCCCGCGCATGACCTACGACGAGGCCATGGAGAAGTACGGCATCGACAAGCCCGACCTGCGCTTTGGAATGGAGTTCCAAGACATGGCGCCCGTCACACAAGGTGTGGGGTTCGGTGTCTTCGACAGTGCCGAAGCCGTCCTCGGCATTGTTGTACCCGGCGCTGCGAGCTTCACTCGGAAGCAACTCGACGCCATCACGGATTGGGTAAAGCGCCCCCAAATTGGTGCGCGCGGCCTGGTCTACTGCAAGGTCAACGATGACGGCAGCCTCAAGTCGAGCGTCGACAAGTTTTACGACCAAGACGCCCTCTCAAAGTGGGCGGCACACACAGGTGCACAACCAGGTGACCTCATGCTCGTTCTCTGCGGTGGCCTTGACGCCACACGCAAACAACTCGCCGAATTGCGTTTGCACATGGGGTCGGAGATGGGCCTTCGAGACCCCTTCGATTTCAAACCCCTTTGGGTGGTCGACTTCCCCCTCTTGGAATGGGACGAAGACACCGAGCGATACCACGCGATGCACCACCCGTTCACCTCGCCCAAACCCGAACACATGGACATTCTGGATTCGGACCCAGGTGCGGTCCGAGCCAACGCCTACGACATGGTCATCAATGGCGTGGAGATTGGTGGAGGATCCATTCGAATCCACGACAAAGACGTCCAGGCTCGGATGTTTGATTTGCTTGGGTTTAGCCCCGAAGAGGCCGAGGCACAGTTTGGCTTTTTGATGAATGCCTTCCGCTACGGCGCTCCTCCTCATGGCGGTCTGGCCCTCGGGTTCGACCGGCTGTGCTCCATGCTCGGCGGCGTGAACACCATCCGCGACTTCATCGCCTTCCCCAAAAACAACCAAGGTCGCGACGTCATGATCGATGCTCCGAGCCCCATTCATGGGGATCAATACAACGAACTTTTCTTGGCTTCTACAGCGCCCGAGAAAGAATAACTTTGCCGCATGTATCCCGCTGAAATTGTTAACCCCATGAAGGCCGAGCTCGTTGAAGCCGGCTTCTCCCAACTTTTGGACGCCAACGCTGTTGATGCTGCCCTCGCAGAGGAAGGCACTTCTGTGGTGGTCCTCAATAGTGTCTGTGGCTGTGCTGCAGGCTCCATGCGCCCTGGCGTCAAGGCTTCCCTCGAGAACGCCAAACTCCCAAGCAAACTGCTCACCGCCTTCGCAGGCTTTGATGTAGAAGCTGTGGAGCGCGTGCGGAAGCACACCCTGCCGTATCCACCAAGCAGCCCTGCTGTTGCCCTCTTCAAAGACGGCAAACTGGTCCACATGGTGGAGCGTCATCACATCGAAGGACGGACCGCAGATATGCTCGCCGAGCATCTGAAGGCTGCCTACGACGAGTTCTGCTGAACCACAGCCAACGCTTTACAACATCAAAAACCCCGGGGCCAAAAAGCCCGGGGTTTTTTTGTGTTGCGCTACAAAAGCTCACTCTTCTTGGGGGTCTCCCGTTAAAATGAATTGGGGATTGGCACTGCTCCCCAAGTAAACCCTTGGCGTCTCAGAACCGAACGTTCCAAGTGCGGTCCCTATTCCCACGTCGCCTGTTGGACCGTAAAACCCCACCTGTCCTCCAAAGTAATCGGCGGTATCGCGCGGCGCTAAATGAAGGCCACTGCCCCCCAAAATGGTGGCGTAGGACGACGCTTCATTCACATTGGAGGTGCCCCCAACAATGGTCTTGCTCTGCGAAGAGTAGTTTGGAACCTCGTTCAATCCGGTCAACAGGGTGTTTGAGTTTCCCCCCGCAATGGACCCGCAGTAGTCACCACACTTGTTAAAACGACCTCCAAAAACAGCAGAGAACTGATCGTTCACGCCATCCTGATTCAACGTTTCATTGCTCTGTCCCCCCGCCAAAACACTTTTATAGCCCCGGGTAATGTTGTTGCCGCCACCGACAAGCACCGAGAAGCCCCCCAAGGCCTGATTGCTTCTTCCTCCGATGGCCACTGATCCCACGAGGTCCACTGTGTTTTCCTGGCCCCCCAAGGCAATGGCAATGGACCCCTTGGCTTCGTTGTTTCCACCACCAATGGCCACCACCTTATTGCCTGACGCTGTATTCTGGTCTCCCCCCATCACCGCACTGCGCACGCCGGACACAAGGTTGTTTGAGCCTGCAATCACAGCAGACTCGTCATTCAGTACCGAATTGCGCAGGCCGTGCACAATGCCGCTGAACGAACCGTATTGATTGTATCGTCCCAAGACCAAGTTGTGTGAGCCTCCACGCTCAGTGGTTGCAGAATCGGCTTCATTGTATCCAATGATGACATTTCCGACGCCATTCGCGCTGGATGTGATGCCGTTCCCATTGACCACCTGGAGGTTCGCCCCCGTCACAAGAAGGGTCTCGCCATCCACGACACTCAAGTGGTCCGACAAACCCGGGATGACCTGCGCCTGCAAAGTCTCTACCTGTTGTTGCAGTGCGGCAATTTGACCCATCATCATCAGAAATGCGCCTTCCAACGACAAGGTGTCCACCATGATTCCCTCGGCTTGAAATTGTTGCGTAAACAAGGTCAAAACAGGAAGCAAATCATTGATTCCGATGTCCCCTGTCGCGTCATAATCCGGATTGTAGGGATAATCAATCTCCAAGGCTTGTGCGTTGCAGAAGAGGGGCGAGCAAAAGGCAAGACAAAGTAAAATGTGCTTCATTTTGTAAAGGACGCGGTTGGGGTGCGCTTCACGTGCTTGAGGCGGGGTAGGATTTGTAAGTGACAAGGACCCGTCCAACGTATTTTTGCAGACATGGCACGCATCTTGACCGGCATTCAAAGCACAGGAACACCCCACTTGGGTAACGTTCTTGGTGCCATTCGCCCAGCGATTCAACTTGCGGAAACCTCCGGAGATGAGTCTTTTCTGTTCATCGCCGATCTCCACAGCCTGACCCAAATCAAAGACGGCATGGAGCTCCGCGCCAATACGTATGCGGCTGCAGCGGCTTGGCTCGCTTGCGGATTGAACACGGACAACACCGTCTTTTACCGTCAAAGCGATGTGCCCCAGTGCACAGAACTGGCTTGGTATCTCAGCTGTTTCTTTCCATACAATCGACTCACCCTTGCCCACAGTTTCAAAGACAAGGCCGATCGGTTGGAGGACGTCAATGCCGGGCTTTTTAGCTACCCCATGCTCATGGCAGCGGACATCTTGGCTTACGACGCCAACGAAGTTCCCGTGGGAAAAGACCAGTTGCAGCACCTCGAAATGGCGCGCGATGTTGCCGGACGAATCAACCACAAGGTGGGCAGCAACGTCCTGATTGAGCCCGAAGCACGAACGAACGAAGCCACGATGTACGTTCCGGGAACAGATGGAGCCAAAATGTCCAAGTCCAAAGGCAACACCATCGATCCATTTGCAGACGAAAAGACCCTCAAGAAGACGATCAACAAACAAATCGTCACCGACGCTACACCACTCGAAGAGCCCAAAGACCCCGACAGTTCTGTGGTGTTTCAACTATACAGTCTCGTGACCTCTCCAAAAGAAGCCGCAGACATGGCCGAGAAGTTGAGGGCTGGAGGCTATGGTTGGGGGCATGCCAAAAAAGACCTGTTGGGCGCCCTTGTCGACGGGTTCGCAAACGAGCGAGACACCTTTCACCGCTACATGGCCGACTTGCCCGCTCTCGATGCTGAACTTGAGAAAGGCGCACAGAAAGCACGTGTTGTCGCCAATGCCACCGTAGCGCGCCTCAGAAGTGCACTCGGTTACTGACCTTATTGGTCAAAGGAAAAAGCCTCAATACAGCCAGTGCTTTTTGGACCTGTTGCGCCACCCGGCACGGCTTTCGTAGTCCACGAAGAAAACCTTGAGGTCGGCACGGCTCTCGTAGTCCACGAAAAAAATCTTCTTATCCGCTCGACTTTCGAAGTCCACAAAACACCAATGGCCGTCATTGCCTTCGGCGCGGCTCTCGAAGTCCTGCTTGAAGACAAGCAAGTCGGCACGGCTCTCGTAATCCACGACAAAAACCTTGATGTCGGCGCGGCTTTCGTGGTCTACCGAAAATATTTTTTGAGCGGCCAGCTCACTGAAGGAGAAACCCAATAGAAGCAGCAAAAGCAGAGGAGGATAGACACTTCGCATGACCCCAAGTTCCGAAATTTTGGCACGGGGATTGGAACGTGAACGGAGAACATCAAAACCCCAAGCCCATGCTCCCACGCATTGTCCTCTCCCTGTTCGTCCTCTTTGGGCTCTCCCCTTTGGCTCTTGCAAACCCTGATCAAGAGAAAGAAGTCCGCCACACCATCGACCATGTTACCGTCTATCGGCAAGGTGCACTGGTCAAACGCACGGCAAATGCCGTTGTCCCTGCAGGTACCGCAACACTCGTCTTTCCCAACCTGCCTACCGCCATTGACCCCAGTGAAGTTCGCATTACCGGAACAGGCGACTTTACCATCCTCTCGGTCTCCCATCAATACCACACCGACACCCTAAGCGGTTCCGAAAGCCAAGCCGAACGAAGTCAACTCCAAACCCAACGCAACCACGTGTACCACCTGATGCAGCAGGAACAACACTGGTACACCATTCTTGACAAGGAAGAACAACTGCTCGCCAACAACACGCAGTTTACCGTCAAGGACAGTGGAGTTGACCTCAACCGCCTCATCGAAGCAACGCAGTTCATGCGCGAACGCAGGATTGCCCTGCTGCAGGAGAGGCAAGCCATCGACAAGCGCATTGGAGACATGCAGAACCGCCTTACTGAGCTGGATCTGGCCATGGCGGCACTGCCACCGCTCACCACAGAAACCCACTTGGAGCTGTTGATCCACACAGAAGCCAAGGCCCAAACCAGTGGCACGGTAAGCTTTGGCTATTGGATGCAACAAGCGGGATGGGATCCCGCATACAATGCCCGGGTGGAAAGCGTCGCCGACCCGCTTCAACTCGAGAGCATCGCGCTGGTTCACCAACAGACCGGAGAGGACTGGGATAGGGTCAACCTGAGTGTTTCCACAGGGTCACCCAACCGAAACCGCTCCAAACCAAGCCTCACCCCTTGGTTTCTGCACGCCAACCATCGCGGCCACCACGGCACAGCCACCTCCGCAGCGGCAGCGGCCAACAATTGGTTGAAAACCCAGACATACAACCCCTCCGTTCGGCAAGTGCGAGGTCAATTGTACGATGCCCAAGGGCAGCCCCTTGTAGGGGCCACCGTGAGTGTGGCCGGTGGACGAAATGCCGTGACCGACATCAACGGGTTCTACATGATCGATGTGCCCAGCCATGCGCGCAACATTAGCTACTCAAGCATGGGCATGGTCGCCGAAAACATCGCCGTCTCCAACAACGTGATGAACGTGGCCTTGGCTCCGGCCCTCGACATGCTCGAAGAAACCACCATGGCGTATTTCGCAGACGACATCGAATCGGCAGACGAAGCCCAACGGGGGTCCCTCTTTGGAAGCAGGAAAGAGCGTGCAGCGGAACGGGCAGCGCAGGCCTTCGATTATGCCTCGGTGACCGTTCAAAGTACCCCCACCCAAACGCGCTTTGACATCGCTGCGAAGTACAGCATTGCGTCTGACGGAGTGGTTCAAACGGTGCGAATCAAGAACATGGAAGTGCCCACCGAATTTCTTTACCAAGCCACACCCAAACTGGATGCGCAAGCCTATTTGATGGCCCACATTCTCGACTGGGAGGAACTGGACCTGATCAGCGGAAGATTGCGCATATACTTCGAAGATGACTTTGTGGGGGAAAGCACCTTGGCCCTCAATTTGGCCTCTGACACCTTGAGTCTCTCTCTGGGCCCCGATCCCGCAATACAGGTTCGGCGCAAATTGAAATCCCACGACAACAAGACCAACATCATTAGCGGGAAGCGTGAGTTAGAGCGATCCTGGGAAATCACCGTGGACAATCGAAAGCAGCAACCCATCCGGATTGTCATCGATGATCAGCTTCCGTTGTCCAATGACGAGGACGTGGAAGTCAAAGCCGAAAACCTCGGCGGAGGCAAGCTCAACAAAGACACGGGGCGCATCGAGTGGGACCTCATCGTGAAACCCAGCGTCCGAGAAAACATTCGTTTCAAATACGGCGTGCAAGCGCCCAAAGACACGCCGATCCTGCTGGACAGTTAATCGGTCACCATCCCCTTTCTCTTCCACAAAAAAGGCCCGCCAAAAGCGGGCCTTTTTCAATCACAAGCTCTTCTCTTAGCGGTCCCGTGCCGCACGCTGAGCATCGTATTTGGCCTTGTACTTCTCGTAAAGCTGAATTTGCTTGTTGTCGAGAACCACATCGCGGCCTTGGACCCATGCATAACGCACGTCGTTGGTCATCATATCTAAGGCATCTCCAGCAGAAATAAACAATGTCGCATCCTTGCCAGGAGCCAGCGACCCACAGGTCTTGTCGATGCCCAAAATCCTTGCCGTCGATAAGGTCAATGCCCGAACGGCCTGCTCATATTCAAGACCATAGGCCACGGCTGTTCCCGCGTAGAAAGGCAGGTTGCGCGTGTTCATCTCGGGCATGCGGCCCTCCCCCTGAAGACAATATTCTACCCCTTCGTCTTCGAGCAGCTTGGGCAACTTGTAAGGCAGGTCGATGTCGTCCTCGGCATAACGCGGTACGGTGTGTGTGCGCTGCAGCATCACCGCAATGCCATTTTCCCGCAGAGGATCGGCCATCATCCAGCTGTCTGCTCCACCAACCAAGACCACCCGATTTAGGCCTTCGGACCGCTTGAATCGAATGACCTCGGCAATTTGCTTGGCATCTCCAGCGTGCACGTACAGCGTGGTCACACCAGGGGCGTTGCGGTCTCCAGACTTGAACAATCCGCGCATGGCCTCCATCCTAAGGTCACGTTGCACAGGCTTGCCTTCAGCGTACGCGCGGGCACGCTCAAAAAAGTCTCGGATTTCGTAGCGCTTTTGATCGTAAGTCTTGCGCTTCCGCAATTGCGCACGCCCGTCTTCGAAATGCTTGTGGTGGGTGGATGGCCAATACAAGTGAATGCCGTCGTCGGCACGCACCACAGCATCTTCCCAATTCCACGCGTCGAATTGCACAATGGAACTCGACCCTCCGATGACCCCACCTCGCGGCGTGATTTGCCCCATCAACACCCCGTTTGTGCGCACTGTTGGGGTAATGTCCGACGCCGTATTGTAGGCAATCAAGCTGCGCACATTCGGCTTGAAGGTGCCCACTTCTGCATAATCCCGAGACGCCCGAACGGCTGCCACCTCCATGAGGCCAAGCGTGCTGTTGGGCGCAATGAACCCAGGATAAATGTGCATGCCTTCGGCATTCACCACACGGGCATATCGCTTGGGATCTACATCACGGGCCGCGCCCACAAAATCAATAAAGCCATCCTCAAATCCAATGGCGGCGTTTTCTATGGCCTCTCCTGTTCCCAGGTGAGCCGTGCCACCGAGGACAAGGATGCGTTCAGATTGTGGCGCTCCGGGCGTCAAGTTTGGCTGGGCCATCATCACCGCAGTGATGGACAAAAAAGCGAAGAGAAAGGTGGATTTCATGGCTTTGAAATTCAAGGATACACGGCGGATCATCGGTTCTCTTCGGTCAAGGTGTCACAATGGTAATGGGGCGGAATCCGTTCCATCGGTTTTCGTTTGTCGGCTCCAGGTGCGTCCAACATGAGCTGAATCAATCGGGCTCGTTCAGTTCGCATGGCGTCCCGCATGACTTGATCTTCTTCGAGGTCAAACAATCGGCGGCCATCCACATACGTTTGCTCGCACTGGGCATACACCGACAGTGGGTGGTCCGACCACATCACGAGGTCTGCATCTTTGCCCGCCTCCAACGACCCCATACGGTCGTCCAAATGCAAAAGGATGGCCGGGTTGAGCGTCACAAACTTGAGCGCTTCTTCCTCGGGTACACCGCCATACTTCACGGCTTTTGCAGCTTCTTGATTGAGGCGACGGGCCATCTCTCTGTCGTCTGAATTGAACGCCGTCACTACCCCGTTCTCCCAGAGCAGTGCGCCGTTGTATGGTATGGCGTCTTTGACCTCAAACTTGTAGGCCCACCAGTCACTAAAGCTTGATCCTCCGGCACCGTGCTCGGCCATCTTGTCGGCCACTTTGTAACCCTCGAGAATGTGAGTGAATGTGTTCAAGGTGAAGCCCATGGAGTCGGCCACGTGCATGAGCATGTTGATCTCGTCTTGTCGGTAACTGTGACAAGTGACGAAGCGCTCGGATTCCAAAATCTGCAACAGTGTCTCCAGCTCCAAGTCGCGGCGAGGAGAGGTCGGTCCACCTCCCTTGCGCAACACCCTTCGCGGCGTCGCCTTTCGCTTGGCCTCGTAGCGGTCCCAAGCCTCGCCGTATTCACGCGCCCGATGAAAATGGTCGTAGTAAACCTGCTCTACCCCCATTCGGGTTTGCGGGAACCGAACCGTTTGCTTGTCGCCCCAATTGGATTGCTTCACGTTCTCGCCGAGAGCAAACTTGATGAAAGGGTCCGCACCTTCAATCAACATCTCCTCGGGCGTTTGGCCCCAGCGGAATTTGATGATGCCGCTCTGACCGCCAATTGGATTGGCCGATCCATGCAAAATCTGGCCTGCCGTTACCCCCCCTGCAAGGTGCCGGTAAACGTTCACGTCTTCGCTGTTGACCACAGTCCCAATGCTGACCTCTGCGCTCGAGGCTTGCGTGCCTTCGTTGATGCCGCGGCTGGCGGCAATGTGGGTGTGCTCATCGAGAATGCCGGGCGTTAGGTGCTTGCCTTTCGCGTCGATTCGAACCAACTCAGGAACAGTTTTGCCAAACACGGCACTCGGGTCCAAGTCCTGACCCACGGCAACAATCCTGCCCTTGTGCACCATGACTTCCCCGTTCTCGATTTTTCCTTCCGGACCACAGGTCCAAACTGTGGCGCCAACAAAGTGCCAACTGCCCTGCTCGGGACTCTGTGTACGACCGTATGCCGTGAATGGGTAGGTGAGCGGACCTGGACCCGTCGGCACATCGAGGGTGCTGTCCATTTCCTTCTCCACACCGGTCTCTTGCGGAGCACTTTCTACAGTTGGCGCAGCCAGCACATCGCCTTGCCGCAAAGCCGCCCATTCAATCCATGTACCATCGGGGCGCTCCCCTCGACCTTCAATGATGCGACTGCCCTCGTAGACATTGCCCACCAACCGATAGGCACCCATCGCATCGTCCAAGATTCTCAACACCAGGTCCCGGCCATCCAAACTCACCATGGCCTTTCCCGACAGAGAGTCAATTTGATCTTCTGCTGTGCCCGCAGGCCACCACTTGCCGCGGGGGCCCTTTTCTCCGTCTTCCAACGACAACACCAAGTCTCGGCCATCGAGATTCAAACTGTAACGGCCCTCGACGTCGGCTTCTGGCTCCGACTCGACTTCAAAACGAACCCCTTGGACATACGTCGCCCTCAATGCGGTTCCCTTTTCAAACAAGGGCCCGTCGGACACCAGAAAATTGGCCTCCAAGCCCGCTGCCAATCGGCCCACACGGTCTTCTGCCCCCACCATTCCAGCGGGAATCGTGGTCAATGCAGCCAAGGCATCGTTTGGTGAGAGGCCCAGTTCAACCGCCTTCCGAAGGTTGGTCAAGAACGTTTTTCCCTTGGTTACACCTTGCATGGTCAACGCCATGGGAATGCCCGCCTCCCGCACTCTCGCAGGGTTGTATGGCGCCCATTCCCAGTGTTTCATCTCCGCCAAGGACACCAACCGGGCGAGGTATGGATCCGACACATCGATGGCCGTTGGAAAATCCAAAGGCACAATCATCCCCCCACCTGTTGCAGCAACCTCATCTAACCGACGATAGGTCTCACCACCGCCCAAAAAGACGTACTGCATTCCAAATTCGTCGCCAATCAAATCTGCACGAAGCACATCCAACCAACTTCCTGCCTCGAAAAAATGCGGCCGCGTCAGGCCGTCGTTGAATGCTTCCAAAGACAGGTTCCGCTCCTCGGGCGCCTCAAACTGACGGTACCATTCGGCATCGCAAAACGTCTGACGCAACAGCGCGATACTGCCCATCAAGGAACTCGGATACGACTGCGGAGATGACCCTTTGGAAAAGCTGTGCCAAGCCGCAACATCTGGCATCAAAACAGCATCATGCGCGTCTTTGGACAACGCCACCAAAGTGGCCGACCCCCGCACAATGCCATCCTGACGGTGAGTCAAAACGGCACCAAAACCGGCACTCCGATATTGACTGGCTTCCTTTTCGGACGGAACAAAAGCGGCGGCAGAATTGAATTCTGGATGCAAGGCACTGTTCCACCCCAAAGCCGCTTGAGTGTCCTCTCTTTCGTCATGAGGCTTGCCATCCCATCGGGACCGCTCTCCGCGCTTCAAACCCCAACCCGAATTCACATCAACAAATGCGGGGTACACGTGCTGACCCGACAAATCATGTCGCACCAGGGGCTCGGACGAATCGTAGGTCCCGGCGCCAACAGCCTCAATCCGCCCACGACGAACCACCAAGTGGCCATCGTTTACAACGGAGCCATCGGCCAGATGAAAGGCTGCCCCTTCAAAAACGTGAAGTTCAGCGCGGGCATCTGGGGTGCCGTTCACAGGAAACGTGGAGCCCGATTGGGCCACTAAGCTTGCAGATAGAGAGAGAAAACAAGCAGCAAAAAAGAAACGGAACATGTCGGTCGTCCTGATGGGAATCATGGAGGGCAAGATATCGGCAACCTGCTTTCCAAACCCATGCACGGACATGAGCATAGAACGTCCGACTGTTCGATATTCGCACCATGAGTCATCCCGTAAGCGTGTATGCCGAAATGACCCCGAATCCAGAGGTCATGAAATTCGTCGCCGACCGCGCCCTCATTGAAGGAAACGCGCAAGCTGAGTTCACCAGTAAAGCGGAGTGTACAGGACATTCTTCTTTGGCAGAAGAGCTCTTCAATTTTCCCTTTGTGGCCGGCGTCTTCATCAGCGGAAACTTTGTTTCTGTGACCAAAGACGACACCATTGGCTGGGAAATGATCACCATGCAAATGCGCGAGTACGTGCAACAATGGCTTTCCGAGCACCCGGTTTCCGTGGAAAAAGTGCCCCCACCCAAAACGGCATCTACACCCTCAACATCCGCACCTTCCGCTGGAGAAGGGGCCGAGGTTGTGGCTTTGAATGACCAAGACATTGTGGCGACACCGCACGACGAGGAGATTTCCGCCCTGTTGGAAGAGTTTGTCCGTCCTGCCGTTGAAGCAGACGGAGGCGCCATTGATTTCCGGGCGTTTGTAGAAGGGACCGTTCACGTGCGACTGCGCGGAGCCTGTGCCGGTTGTCCATCCTCCACCGCCACACTAAAAGATGGCATTGAACGCTTGCTGACCTCCAAACTCGACGTGGTCAAATCGGTTGTCGCTTCCACCTAAAATGGCGGAGACCACGCGCATCGGATCTCAGCTCCGCACGCTTCGAAAGTCCAAAGGCTGGACCCAAACGGACTTGGCCGAAAAAGCAGGCATCAAACGCACTGCACTGGGCGCGTACGAAGAAGGCCGTGCAGAGCCGAGAATGGGCGTTTTGATCCGCTTGGCGCACATCTTAAAGGTCTCCCTGGATACCCTTGTCCTCGGCGGAAGTGAGCGTCCTATGGAACAAGACCTTCGCATTCTTCCCATTCCAACAGACCGTAAAACAGGCGAAGAAAGGATCACCGCTGTGAGCACCAAAGCCGCAGCGGGGTACACTGCGGGGTTTGGAGACCCAGAGTGGATAGGAAATCTACCCACTTTCGATTTGCCTTTGCCGGAGGTGCCACAAGACCGCACGCTTCGCTTCTTTCAAATAGAAGGCGACAGCATGCTTCCCCTTCCCAGCGGAACCTGGGTCTTGTGCGCCTATGTAGAGCGTCTAGAGGACGTGGGCAGCGGCCGTCCGTATGTGATCGCGACCCAAGAAGATGGACTGGTTTTCAAGCGGGTGGAAAACAGGCTGGATCAAGAAGGAGACCTGCTCTTAACGTCCAACAACCCCCTTTTTGCGCCTTACGCAATTGGACCGAGTAAAGTCCAAGAGGCCTGGCGGGCCATTGGTTGGTTTTCTACAATTTGGCCCGCGGGGCCACTGAGGCAAGATTGAGCCACCTTGTTTTTCAAAAAAGATAGATAGAAAACTAAGATTCGTCGACTAACAACATGTAATCGAATGCAAATTCATTACTAAATTTCGCGAGAATCTGACAATCTGTAGCTATCTTTCTTCTATGACCCTCTCGCTTGTGCCGCACCGTTTGGTCTGTGGACTGTTGACCCTTTTCCTGGGCCTGACCTCTGCATCGGCTCAAAAGATGTTTGGACTCCCGGCGTCGGCCATGCACAACCACACCGCCTGTGAAGCCGTTGGCTGCGACGGCCTGGTTGGCATACCGGAAGACCACTTCCATTTCACGCCTGCGCCTGCCCAAAGGAGAAGTTCAAACGCGAACATTCAGGTCACCTATTCCAATTTCCCTCCGGTCGCACAATCTGCCTTTCAATACGCGGTCAACATCTGGGCTGGACAAATCAACAGTGCTGTCGCGATCGAAGTCGAGGCCACATGGACGGACCTCGGGCCCAACATTCTGGGTTCGGCATCTCCCGCGACCATCCACCGCAATTTCAGCGGTGCCCCATCCACAAACGTTTACTATCCCGCCGCACTGGCCAATCAACTAAACGAGGATGACCTTCAGGCTTCTCAAGCCGACATCACCTGCAACTTCGGAAGCGATGTCAATTGGTATTTCGGTGTCGACGGCAACGTGCCCCCTGGGGCGTACGACTTCGTCACGGTGGTTCTTCATGAATTGTGCCATGGACTGGGCTTCATCGGCAGTGCAACACTGGCTGGAAATACGGGGTTCGTCGGACAAAGCGGGTCGCCTTTTGTCTACGACACCTTCATCAACGACAACAATTCAGGAGGCAGTTTACTCGACCTGAACAATGGCACAAGCAGTCTTGGAAATGCCCTCACAGGCGGAGGCCTCGTGTGGTCCGGACCCGAAGGACTCGCCGCCACCACCGCGCCGCCCGGCATTTATGCGCCCAACCCATGGGAACCCGGAGCCAGCTTCTCCCACCTGAGAGAGGACATGTACCTGTCGGGCAATGTCAATGCGTTGATGACGCCCAATTTGAACACGGGCGAAGCCATACACGACCCCGGCCCCCTTGTTATGGCCATGTTCTCCGACATGGGTTGGGGTGTACAAGGCTGTGGAATCGCCGCTCTTTTGGCCGGCTCTCAGTCTTCGTGTAATCCCCAAACCAACACCTACAGCCAACAGGTCATCCTGATTTATGACAATGCCCCACCGGGACTTTTGAACGTCAACGGATCCTTGTTTACCGTCACGGGAAGTCCCCAAACGGTCAGCCTCAACAACCTGCCTTCGGATGGAGAGAGTGTGGAAGTCACAGCCTATTTCACAGGAGACCCCAGCTGTGACCTCACCCAAACGGCATTGTTTACCGCACCTGAATCCTGCAACGGAGCCACCTGCGATTTGATCTCCAGCACCATCGGGGAGCAGACCTCTTGTAGCCCCCTCGACGGGACCTACACTCAACAAGTGACCTTGCAATTTTCCTTGTCCGAAGGAGCGGGAGATGTCGAGGTGAACGGACAAACTTTTCCCGTGAACAACGACGTGGCCAATGTGACCTTAACTGGCCTTGTTGCCGACGGGAATTCTTTCAACCTCTTGATCACCTTCACCGAGGACGACGCTTGTGGGTTCGCCGTATTCGACGCGTGGACCGCACCGGAACCCTGTCCCTGCTCCTTGGCGTTGACGCTAGATGCCGTAGGGGCATGCCAACCGCAAAATGGCGAACATGAAGTCGACATTCTGGTCGAAGTAACCCACCCGCCGGCCACCGGCTTCCTCAACCTCGGTGGAAACCTGATCGACGTCCCCGAAAACGGAGGAACCTACCCCGTCACCCTCGGTGGGTTTTCATCCAACGGCAATGCCCAAGCATTTGGTGGATTCTTTACCGATTTGCCCGCATGCAGCAGCGCACAAGATGTGGCTTGGACTGCCCCAGAATCCTGCTCTTGCCCATCCGACATCGATGGCGACGGCATCATTGGCGTCTCGGACACACTGGACCTTCTGGCCAACTTTGGGTGCACCGGAAGCAACTGTACCGGCGACATTGATGGCGACAACGTGGTCGGCGTCTCCGACATTCTCGAACTCCTTTCACTCTTCGGAAACAACTGTTGATTCCCCGAATTCAACGGAAATTTCACTTTGACGTTCATCGTATGGAAATGCCAATTAAATTGGCATCCCATTTTCGTTGACATGTCCACACAGCGTACCGTCCTTCATCTCGACCTCGACACTTTTTTTGTGTCCGTTGAACGGTTGATGGACAGCCGATTAAACGGAAAGCCCCTGCTCATCGGCGGTACCGGCGACCGCGGCGTTGTCGCCTCCTGCAGTTACGAAGCGCGCCGTTTCGGCATCCATTCGGGCATGCCCATGAGAATGGCACGGGAACTTTGCCCCGAAGCCCTGGTCATTCGGGGCAACTCGGCCACGTATTCCAAATATTCCCACGCCGTGACCGACATCGTCCGCGAAGCGGTACCCGTTTGCGAAAAAACCTCCATCGACGAGTTCTATGCCGACCTCACAGGGATGGACCGGTTCTTTGGCTGCTGGAAGTACTCGGGAGAACTTCGAGACCGCGTTATGCGCGAAACCGGACTGCCCATTTCCTTTGGCCTTTCGCAGAACAAAACTGTCTCTAAGGTCGCCACTGGAGAGGCCAAACCCAACAACGCACTGCGAATCGAGCGCGGAACGGAGCGGCCCTTTTTGGCCCCTTTGGGCATTCGCAAGATTCCCATGGTGGGGGAAAAAACCTATCAAATCCTGCGCAATCTCGGGGTCCGCCAAATCGCCACGGTCCAAGAGATGCCCGTGGAATTGATGGAACGTGTACTGGGAAAGTCCGGTCGGATGATCTGGCGAAAAGCACAAGGAGAGGACCCTTCTCCCGTCATGCCCACCAGCGAACGGAAGTCCATCTCCACAGAGCGCACCTTCCGGAAAGACACCACCGATACCGATCACCTGCGCGGCATCCTGATTGCCATGGCCGAAAACTTGGCCTTTCAACTCCGTCGCGGCAATAAGCTCACCGCCTGCATCACCCTCAAAGTCCGGTACAGCGACTTTGACACCCGCACCATGCAAGCCCGAATTCCTTACACCGCCGCCGATCACAGGCTCGTCCCAAAAGCCCTGGAGCTTTTCGAAAAGCTTCACGACCGTCGCGTGCTGGTCAGACTTGTTGGCGTGCGCTACAGCCACCTGGTCGGTGGTGGAATGCAAATGGACCTCTTCGATGAAGACGAAGACCGACAGTCGCTCTACCGCGCCATGGACAGCCTTCGGGAACGGTTTGGCGACCGAAGCGTTGTCTCTGCTGCAAGCCTAGGTGCCCGCACCATCGGGCGCACCAATCCCTTCTCTGGAGACGCACCTCTGCTTCTCGCCAACCGCCACCAATAACCCCCCCCTCCCATGTGCGGACGCTATGTTACCGTTACCTCCGTTGAAGCCATTGAGAAACGCTTCCAAGTCACTGCAGGGCCCGATTACACCGAGGCCCCTCCGCCACCGAACACCAACGTGTCTCACGGTGATCATGCGCCCATTGTAACGGGCGACAAGCCAGAGGCCCTGCAAAGCATGCAGTTTGGCTTTACCCCGGCCTGGGCAAAGAAGCAGTTCTATATGATCAATGCCCGGAGCGAAGGAGACCACAATGCCGACAACGACCCCAACTACCGAGGGGCAATGGGCATTCTGCAAAAGCCCATGTTCCGCCAGTCCATCCGAACCCGGCGTTGTTTGGTCATTGCGGACGCCTTCATCGAAGGCCCCCAACGCGAAAAGCTCGCCAAACCCTATGTGGTCTATGCAAGGGATGGCCAACGGCCCTTTGCACTGGCCGGCATTTGGGACGAGTGGACCGACAACGCCTCCGGCGAATTGGTCCGCTCATTCGCCATCATCACCACCACAGCATGTGATGCCCTAAACGCCATTGGCCATCACCGTTCTCCCGTGATCCTCCATCCCGAAGACGAGCGCACCTGGCTGGACCCGGTCACCGCCCTTGGAGACGTTACCCGTCTCCTCAGGCCCATTCCAGACGGAACACTCAACGCCTACCCCATTCACCCCGACATCAAAAATCCCCGGCTCAACGGCACCACTCTTCTGCAACCCACAGGCCAACGCGTTTTTCCAGAATACGACTTCGACCTGCACCAATCGCTCGACATGTTTGGCATAAGCGAATCCCCATCGCGTCAACGGCGCAACAATGAAGCCCCCGGCAGCCAAAGCGCCCTGTTCTAGGCCCTGACACCGCACACCCCGACCTCTCACTATGTACCTGAACAGCCATTCTTGGTTTAGCCTTCGTTATGGCGTTATGCGGCCAGAGGAGTTGCTGGCCGAAGCACAATCTGCTGGCGCAACGTGCATGGCCCTAACCGACGTGCACTGCACCGCCGGTGGGCCAGACTTTGCGCGCCTTGCCCCCAAGTATGGCATTCGGCCGGTGCTCGGAGTGGATTTTCGCATCGGCGCAACGCAGCGCTACATCGGGCTGGCCCGGGATCACGATGGCTATGAGCGACTCTGCCACTTTCTCTCCCAACTGCTCCACTCAGGACGCGCCGGAAAGCCAGGCTCTGTTCCCCCTCGCGCGCCACAGCTCGACGGTGTGGTGTGGATTTATCCCTGGGCTTTGCGCAACGAACCCGACCATTGGCTCGACCCCAATGTCTTGCGCAGCGATGAATTCGTGGGGGTCCGGCCTCACGAATTGGGCGCACTCCGCCTCGACTTGCAAAGGGAACGTGAGCGCACACCTCATGCCAAAATGGTGGCCCTTCAAACCGCCACCTTTCGGCACCGACGCGATCACAATGCCCATCGACTGCTTCGGGCCATCGACAACAACAGCCTCTTGGTGAAGCTCAATGGAGATCAGGTTGCGCCAGAAACTGACCGGCTTTTGCGCACAGGAGACTTCGAGGGGGCCTATTCCGAGTTCCCCTGGCTCATCGAGCGGGCAAACGCATTGCTCGAGGCCTGCCACATTGACTTCGATGGCGACCTCGGCGACCAAGAAGATGGCGCCACCCACCGCAACATCCGCACCTTCACCGGTTCCATCGTTGAAGACGAACGTTTGATTCGTGACCTGTGTGCCGAAGGCATTGCCTACCGATACTCCGACGCCAACGAAACCATTCTCGACCGCATGGAACACGAGATCGAAGTTCTCCGAGAAAAAGAATTTCTCGCGTACTTCCTCGTCAACTGGGACATCACCACCTACGCCCGGTCCAAGGGCTACTTCCACGTCGGAAGGGGCAGCGGAGCCAACAGCTTGGTGGCCTACCTGCTTCGAATCACCGACGTAGACCCGATTGAACTCGACCTCTACTTCGAACGCTTCATTAATCTCTACCGCTCCAATCCACCCGACTTCGACCTCGACTTTTCTTGGACCGACCGAGACGACGTCACGAAGTACATCTTTGACCGATATGAGCACGTGGCCCTTCTCGGTGCCTACAACACATTTCAATACCGAGCCGTGGTTCGAGAGTTGGGCAAGGTCTTCGGTTTGCCAAAGCACGAAATCGACACCCTGGCCAACGGAAGGTTTGATCCGGCCAAACTGGGAGAGGTCGAGCGGGCTGTGGTGCGCTATGCGGGAGTCCTTCGCGACTACCCCAACCAAATCTCCATTCACGCCTGTGGCATTGTGATCTCAGACCGGCCCATTCACCGCACGTGCGCCACGTTTTTGCCCCCAAAAGGCTTCCCCACTACGCAATACGACATGGTCGTCGCAGAAGACCTCGACCTCCACAAGTTTGACATTCTCTCGCAGCGCGGCTTGGCCAAAATCAAAGACGCACTCGACATCATCTCCGAAACCGATCCAGAAGCCAACATTGACATCCACGACATGAAGCGGTTCAAAGCGGACGAGCGCGTGCAACACTTGTTGCGCGAAGCCGAGGCCATTGGATGCTTCTATGTGGAATCGCCGGCCATGCGCATGCTCATGCGCAAGTTGCAGGTCGACGACTACCTCGGTCTGGTCGCCGCCAGCTCCGTCATAAGGCCCGGCGTGGCACGCAGCGGAATGATGCGCGCCTACATCGAACGGCACCGCTTCCCAGAGCGCCGCGAAGACGCCCACCCCATTCTGCTTGAAATCATGCCCGAAACCTACGGGGTCATGGTCTATCAAGAGGACGTAATCAAGGTGGCCCACCGATTTGCCGGTCTCGACCTTGGAGAGGCCGACGTCTTGCGGCGTGGGATGTCCGGGAAATTCAGGTCGCGCGGAGAATTCCAAAAAGCGCGTCAATCCTTCTTCGACAAGGCCCGGGCCAAAGGCCGACCCGACGACATGGTTGCCGAAATCTGGCGACAAGTCGAGAGTTTTGCTGGCTATGCCTTCGCCAAGGGACACTCCGCCTCCTTCGCCGTTGAAAGCTATCAGAGCCTCTTCATTAAAGCTTACTGGCCTCTGGAGTACATGACCGCCTGCATCAACAACTTCGGAGGGTTTTACCGAACGGAGTTCTACGTTCACGAAGCCCGCCTCCTCGGAGGGCACATCGCAGCACCCTGTGTTAACACCGGCGGATACACCGCCAATTACAATCCCAAAACGCGCACCATCACCTTGGGCTTCAACTTGGTCAAGGGCGTAGAAGGGACGCTGGCCGCCGCCATCGCGCGGGAACGAAGTCACAACGGAGCCTACCGCAACCTCGAGGATCTTGTACGTCGCACCGGCACAACCCTTGATCAATTGCTCACCATCATTCGCATTGGTGGCTTGCGTTGGACAGGTCGAACCAAACAGCAACTTCAGTGGGAGGCGCACTTCTTGCTTGGCCACCTGCCCAAACGTACCCCCACGGCCGACTTGTTCATTGGAGCCAACGACATCGCCAATGCAAGCCATCTCCACAGCCTTCCCACCCTTGCCGGAGGGAGCGAAGAGGATGCCTACGACGAAATGGAACTCTTGGGTTTCTCCTTGTCTTCTCCGTTTCTACTGCTCACAAATCAAGCACAGGCCCTCGCTCAACGCGGCATTCCCGCTCGCGTCCTCCCCGAATTCGTTGGCCGCAAAGTGACCATCGCGGGCTACCTCGTGGCCGTCAAGGAAACGTCCACCATCAAAGGCGAACGCATGCTGTTCGGTTGTTTCGTAGACCGTGAAGGCCAGTGGATCGACACCGTTCACTTCCCGAAAGTGGCCCAAACCTTTCCCTTCCGCGGACGAGGCGCCTATCTCATCCAAGGGGTCATCCAAGAAGAATTCGGCTGTGTGAATGTAGACGTAGAGAGAATGGACAAGCTTGACCTCAAGCCTGACCCTCGATACGACGAAAGCACACCATCCAAAGTCCGGCCCTCTGGAAAGCGGCGGGTGCCACAAGCTCGACGTTTGCCCAACGCTTCTTGATTAACGATCAAAAGCCCACCGCACACCGAGGTACATGTTGCGGCCAAAAATCGGGGCGTACACCAAAGAGGCATCAAACCGTGCATTGGTGGCTGGCGTCAGCCCTCCCGGGCCAAGGTGATCTACGCCAATGATGGGATCCGCTTGACGGTAATCCGTTACGTTCTCCACCCCGGCATAAATCTGTTTGCCCTCTGCAAAGTCACGGCTAATCTGAAGGTTTCCCGTCACAAACGTGGGAGCGTAATCCGGGCGCTGGTATTCGATGGGGTTCGATTGCGTCCTCGGAAGACGCTGGGGACCTGTGGCCTGAAAGGTCACATCCGCTCGCCACTGCCTGCCCTTGTCATCTGGTTTGGAACCGTACGCAACCGTCACAAATCCCCTATGCTGTGCCACAAATGGGTCTTGTCGATACCCTGAGAAGTCACCATAGTCACTCACCGCATCCACAAATCGATAGGCCACAGTCAAGTCCACTCGCTTGGACCAATCCCACCAAAACTCCGCCTGAACGCTCTTCGATTGGCTGTACCCCTGGCGAACCAAGGCCAAACCTGGCGTATCCAAATCGACAAACACCCGGTTGGCAAACGTCACACGATAGCCATCCAAACTGAAACTCGCATCGCGGTACCCCAAGCTGAATTTGGACAACCAATTCAAGCCCACATTCCAACTTTCTTCAGGGTCCAATCCACGGAACCCATTTGCCTCATCAGCACCTGAAAAGGCCCACGCTCGATTCGAAGCCCAAACCCCGGCAAATTCAGCAAAAGGAACAGACGTGCGCCATCCCCGACCAGCGGCCAACTTCAACGTTGTCGCATCCGTTAAAGACCAGCGGGCATTCAAACGCGGCGATACAAAAACGCCGAAGGTGTCGTGAATGTCTGAACGCAACCCCAGCACCATGTCCCACCGTTCACGCTTCACGTTCCATTCCATGAAAGCGCCAGTGGTCCTCTCATTTCGCTCCACGCGTTCCGTGCCCACTGTCTGCATTGAATCCGGGGCTGCAAATGCTGGCAAACGCTGCAGCGTCTCTCCATATCGGTCCACTTTGGCATTGATGCCCCATATGAGATCATCTCCCCTTGCTGTTGGACTTTGATAGAGCACGTTAACGCGGGCAAAAAACTGATCTGCGACATAGCCCCGGTTGGGGCCAAAGAACAACGCTTGGTCATGCATGCCCACCGAAACTTGGCTCCCGATACTCCGGCTTTCATCCCCTGGAAAAATGTACCCCGTCTTCGCCGAAGCCACCACGCGGTCCACAAACTGATCCGCAAACCACAGACCATCGCGCCCCTGATCAAACAAAGGCAATTGACCCGCCGACTTTTCCTGAGAAATAACCGTGACCGCGTAATCTCCACGAACACCTCGGTCACCCGCATATTTTAGATTCGTTCGAATCACCAGGTCTTTGGAGAGCGCATTGTCCTGAAACCCATCTGCATTGCGGTCATTGATTCGATCTGACCATTCCCCGTGGGTCAAGAGTCCCGCCTTCCATTTCCTCGACAAGACGTGGCGACTCACTGTATTCAGTTCGTACCGACCCGATCGATTCGTAAACCCATTGACGATGAGTTTCTCAGGCCCATCCGCATTCCTCAGGGCAACATTGATTTGACCCGTCATGCTCTCATGCCCCAATGTGGCCGAGCCAGCGCCCTTTCCAATGTGAATCTTGTCCACCCATTCTCCCGGAATGAATTTCATCCCTTGGAGGATATTCAAGCCGCGGGCACCCGGCATGTTGTCGAACATGATCTGGGTGTACTTGCCATCCAACCCGAGCATCCTGATTTGCTTCGTGCCAGTTACTGCATCGGTAAAGCTGGCGTCTACTGCGGCATTGGTCTCGAACGCCTCACTCAAATTACAGCAGGCGGCCCGGCACAACTCGTCTCTTCCCAAGGACTGAACCACGAGCGGGTCCAGTAAGCTGACCGATGTAGACGGCCCCTCTGATTCCACCACTGCCTCATTCAATTGAAAACCTTCTCCCAACGGAATTTCTACAAAGTCCTGACCTACGAAAGGAAGTTCAGCGGTCTTCAGCCCAATGAAACTTGCCACAAGCGTATCTCCTTCCTGCCCTTGCAATTTGAAAAAACCGTGGACATCTGTTGCTGTTCCCTGCCCTGTCCCCTTCCAGACGACGTAAGCTCCGGGGAGTGGCTCCCACCCTTCCTCTTCTCTGGCTGCCGATGATGCGTGGTCGTGATCGGTGTGGTCCACCTCTTTCTTGGAGTAAACCTTGCCTTTTACAGTGACTGTGCTTTGCGCCAGTGATGCTGACGACATAGCCAACGCGGCCCAAGCGAAAATGAGCGAAAGGAAATGCCTTCTCATTCTCTGTTTTTTGTTCATGGAGTGCGGTCCTCGTGCCCCTCGTGGTCGTGGTCGTCACCCTCAGGGCTTCCGTGAACCTCCGAACAGCCCGGACATCCATCCCGGTACTGACAACATCCCGCCAAGCCGGCATAGATCTCGTCGTCCGCCTTAAAATGTTCTGTGTCGTGGCCTGCGTCTGCAACCAAATGCTCTATCGCCTGCACTGAAATCTTCTTCGGCTTGTACACCACAAAGACTGATTTTTCCTCGCGGCTCCATTCGGCAGCACGCACCCCACTCACGTCGAGGGCCTCCTCGATGCGATCTGCACACATCCCACAACACCCTTCTGCTTTGAATTCAACCGTTGCCTTTCCTTGAGAAAAGACGGATAAACCCGCAAAAAGTAACGTGAATAAAGTAATCCCTTTCATCTCTGCAATTTA
>CBFHQM010000027.1:0-30019 GCA_965657965.1 uncultured Flavobacteriales bacterium
GTGGCCTGGTCATCATAATTGCACGCGCTGGGTTCTGTGCATCCGTAGCAGCTGAAGTCACAAGTGCCGTCGTCGTTCAAGGCGTTTGAATCAAAGTTGCAGGCCGTGTCGTCGGTGCATCCACAACTGACTTCGCACGGCGGGGCGCATCCATTGGACTCGGTAAGTCCTGCACGAAAACCGCCCGGTTGGAACAGGGCGAGCATGCGGTCTGTTTGTCCTTGTGTGAACAGGTTCATGCAGGCGTCGTCGGAATAGTCCATGTAGTTTTGGACCATGTCGGTAGAGCTGCAGTCGACAGAGCCAAGATCACACCCGTAGTTGGCGCCTCCTGAGGTAGGTGTGTCGGTGACAAAGTCGTCCACACTGCAACCGCCATCTCCCCAAATGTGACGAAGGTTGAGCCAGTGTCCCACCTCGTGGGTGGCGGTCCGGCCAAGGTCAAATGGAGAAGTCGCAGTCCCCGTTGTGCCCGTATACTGGTAGCCGCAAACCACGCCGTCGGTGGCGGCTGATCCTGAGCCGGGGAATTGAGCGTAGCCCAGAATTCCGCCGCCAATGTTGCACACCCAGAAATTCAAGTAGTCGGTGTAAGGCCAGGCATCAGAACCGCCAGACGAAGCTGATTTCACTGCGTCATTTGTGCCAAATCCATTCACAGTTGTCGGCACCCTTAGAATGCCGTCAGTGGGGTTGCCATCGGGGTCGAAGCTGGCGAGGCAGAATTCGATTTCTGTATCGGCGGCTTGTGACCAAACGTCGTTGGCGTCGGCATTCAAGCGTCTAAAGTCCGCATTCAGGACGTCGAGTTGAGATTGAACCTGCGCTGCAGAAATGTTTTCGGTAGCGGTGCGGTACACCACGTGGAAAACCACAGGAATCGTCACCACTGCATTTTGATTGGCCGCACGTTGTTGGGCCACCACAGGCGCCCATTGCGCAGTGTGTTGTTCGATGCGTTCAGCGGCTTCAGCGTATTTCGCCAAACCCATCATTTGCACTTGTTTCTCGTGTGCAAAGCAGGTGCGTTGGGCTGGGGTGTTGTTGGCGTTTTCAGCCGAGGTCCATGCGTTGGACTGAGAAAAAGTTTGGGACGCAAAGGCACTCAGCAGAGTGAGCGCCAGAAGGAGACTGGTTTTCATTCGGACGTATTCGGTTCTGACTGGAAATTAAGTCTTTAGAGCCAATTCGAGTAGGCTGCGGCGCAGGATGTTTCTTATGTTTTTGTAATTGAGGATAGACGCGGTTTTTCTTGGCATCACCTTTATTGGGGTATTGGATTTGACCCTTGCAGATTGCGGTTCATCACCGGATATGACCGTCGTGTGCCCGGTGCTGGGGAATGATGTTTTTGTATAATAATTAGACGGAAAAGTGGCGTGTGCGAATTCGTGCCGTGATGAAGTGTGTTGCGTGCGCGGAGAGGCTAGCTTTACGTCTTGTTCTTACCTGCCCAATGTTGTTTGATTTCTTGATTTTCAGGATTATAGCGGCGAGTCTGCTGGTCAATTCGGCCCAGCCAGACCTTGCTTTTGTGAGGGTGGAGATAAAAATGGCGGAAGATGGCTTCATGTGTCCTTTTCTAACACCGATGTTTTTGGGTGTGCTCGAAGACAAAGGAGTCGAATGGGTGGTTTGCCGGCCCAAGTCAAGTGAAGTCGAATTTTGCACTGCGCTGACCAAATCGGAAAGCATGGAAGTGTATTCCTCTTGGCTAACCCAATTGGGATATGCCGACGCTCAAATTCAATACACGGCCTTCGATACGCTGGCGTTTCTTCCATCACCTCCACTTCCTCCGGGGCCATGATGGCGCGTGTGGCCATCTTGTTGCTTGGATTGAGTTGTGGGGCCCTGTTTGCCCAAGGAAGCTTGGATCAAACTTTTTTGCGGCGTTACAACCTCAACGCCATGCAGGGCGGGCTCGCCATTACGACCTCTCAAGATGGGGGGTTTGTTGCGACCGGACAGCACCAAAACAATGGCGGCGCCGGAGGCTGCGATGTGTATGTCTACAAAGTGGATGCCTGTGGCAATCGGGATTGGTTCAATTTGTACGGGTCCGAGGATTCTGAAGGCGGGAAATCCATCGAGCCGACGGCCGATGGTGGTTACGTGATTGGGGGGGCGAAGTTCATCACCATGGGTGTAGACATGATGGGGAATCCTCTCGTTGAAAATGAAGGTTTGGTCATGCGCATTGACGCGTTGGGAAACCTGTTGTGGTATCACGCTTACGAGGAGGTAACCTGGGTGTTTGACGTACAGCCTATGGCGTCGGGTTTTGTGGCCATTGGAGAAGCAGGGTCTCGGCCAGTGCTGTTGCGATTGGATGACCAAGGAGACGTCATGTGGGCGAAGCGCTACCCGAGCATGAGTGCGAACCCTCTGATGATCGAGCCGCTGAATGATGGAGGGTTTGTGTTTGTTTCTAACCAACCTCTGAGTGGGAGGGATGTTGAAGTGTGCCGTCTTGATGCAGGCGGAAACCCCATTTGGATGAAAAGCTACGGCGCTGGTTTTGGCCCCAATGAGCACATCGCGTGGGGGTGCAATGCGCTTGTGAATGAGCAAGACAACGAGGTGTATGTTTTGGCCCCAACTGTAACAGGAGGCATTGGAGGTGAGGACATTTTGCTCATGAAATTGTCGCTGGGCGATGGTGGAGTTATTTGGTCACGTGCTGTGGGCAGTCCGGGAGACGACCTCGGCCGGGATTTGATTTTCGCCCAAGGTGGAATCGCTCTGCTGGGCAGCACAGATGGGTTTGGCGCTTCTGTCGCGGACCATCCTGATGTTCTGAGTCAAGACCTGGCCGAACAAGACATTTTGCTGACCAAGTTGTCGGTCAATGGCGGTGTCGAATGGTCCAAAATTTATGGGGGCGATGAACGAGACAAGGCGGTGGGGGTTCGGTTTGATCAAGCGCTAGGGTATTCCATGTCCGCCTACACTTCCTCCAGTGTTTTTGGAAATACCGACGGGTCTATGGACCCGCTTTTTATTCGGGCCGATTTTGATGGGGATGTGGCTTGTCAGTCGGTCTCTGTTGGTGTGGCATCCATCCCTGTTTCGGTCACCTCCCAAGACATCGTGTCGAGTGAAGGGTTCAACACCTCGGCGTCTCAAGCGAGCATTTCCATTTCGGCATTTGAGCCAGACGATGTTTATCAGTGCCAAACCTGCTACAACGAACCGGCTTTGGAAGCCGAAGCCGAGGCGGTCTGCCTCGGGGATACGGTTCGCCTCTTCAACACCACGGAAGTTGGCCTTCGCTGCTATCAGAATTGGGAAGTGACGGGTCAAGGCATGGGCGAGGCGATGACGCAGCCGGGATCGAACGACACCATTGCGCTGGTGTTCTCTGAACCGGGCATTTACCAGGCTAAGCTCATTTCTGAATGTGAGGGCGATAGCATTGAAGCCATGGTCGAGATTGAGGTTTTGGCCATCCAGTCTCAGGCCGAGCCAGAATTGGCGTTCAATGGGTTTGGGGTTTCTTGTCCCGAAGCGTCCGATGGAGATGTTTTGTTCGAAGCAACTGGGGGGCTGGAATCGGGCGACACGTTCGATTGGTCATGGACAGATGAGGCTGGCGTTGAGGTGTTCCCGGGTGAGTTGGAAGAAGGCGTCTACACAGGGGTTGTGGTCAACGAAGTGGGGTGTTCGGATACAGCCGTGGTGGAGTTGAGCGCCCCTCCGCCGTTGCAAATTTCAGCGGCCTCGGTCTCCAATTTCAATGGGTTTGAGGTCAGTTGTTCCGGCGCAGAGGATGGTCTGGTCAGTTTGCAAGCCGGCGGGGGCATTCCTGGTTACGTCTATCCCATGGCTGAGGGGGTGCTTGCCAATGACACCGTGAGTGGTCTTGGGGAAGGTGAGTTCGTCTTTTCGGTGATCGATGCCAATGGCTGCACAGCATTCGATTCTCTTGTCTTGATGGCGCCACCACTTCCATTCCTGGAGTTGCAGGTGGAGCCAGATACATGCGCGACGTCAAGTGGTGCATTGCAGGCCAACTACAGCAGTGTGGTTCCGCCCACGACCGTCATCTGGCCCGACGATTTTGGTCCGGCGTTGCAGCTCACCAATGCTTCGGAGTTACAGACATCGTTGCCAGCAGGTGAGTACGTTGTGGAGCTGCTCGATGGGAATGGTTGCTTGACCAGTGTCGCCGCAGAAATCCCTTCGACGAACCCATCCTCGGTTGCGTTCATCTATGGACCGGAACGGGTTTGCTTTCCGGATGCGGTGATTGATTTCGAGGACCTCACAGATGGTGTTGTCTTGTCTAGGAGGTGGGATTTTGGGGACGGTTACACCCAACTAAAGCCCGGTGGGTCGGCCCAGCGAAACATGCGCACTCAGCACACTTACCTCTCGGCGGGTGTTTTTGAGGTGGAGTTGATGGTTCAAAATGCAGAGGGGTGTTCTTCCTCTGAGACGATAGAGGTAGAGGTCTTGGAGGGCATGACGGTTTTCGTGCCCTCGGCTTTTACACCGGACAACGATGGGGTGAACGATGGATTTGGACCGGTTCTGACTGGGGTGGATGAATTTCGAATGGTGATCTACAACCGTTGGGGGTCTCCTGTTTTTGAGACCGAAGAGGCGGACTGGTGGTGGAATGGCAGCCCAGACAACCTCGGCCGTTCTCACATGAGCGATGTGTTCACCTGGCGCATTGTAGCGCAAGGCACATGTTCGGCCAAACAGGTCTTTACGGGCTTCGTTCAGTTGATTCGGTAGTGGGCCTCCAGTCTCGTGCGTGCTACCTTGACCGCATGCTGTATCGTTTTATGATGTTGTTGGGTCTGGTCTTGTTGGCTGGTTGTGCTTCTGAAAAGCGCATGGGAGAGTCGCGTATTCAGGCACGGCGCCACACTAAGGGAATCCACATTCAGCATCATCGGGACCCTGTGAGTTTGCAGAGCCGATTCGTGCGCGCTGAAGAAGAGCGCGTGACCTCGAGTCCGGATGCTCCCATGGTGGCACTGTCAACCCCCGAAGACCAAGCTCTCGCCTCCGAAGACTGGCCCGTTCAAACGGAACGGCGGGGCTTTTCGGTGCTCCCTGTTGAGCAGAAGACACCTCAACAGCTGGAAGTCAGAAAGGCAAAATTGAAGCCGAGACCGTCGTCGGATGTCTCCACGGGTACATCCACCATTGTGCGGGCTCAATTCGAGACGTTGCCAGATCCCGTCGACGGACGGCACCCCAATGCGGTACCGGGTTTCGTGCTCTCTCTAGGATGGCTTCTGGGCATTGTCGCCGAGGGTGCCATTACCTATCTGCAAATCCCCCTGAGTGGTTTGGCTTTTGCATTGGGCTTTGCAGCCAGCATCGTGGGGTATTTCCTTTCACGAAAGTCATTCCGGATGTCCAGAGAACATCCAGAATTGTACCCTCGATTTAAGTTGTCGCGCGCTGCCCGTTGGGTGTCGGCAGCGGTGTTCGCTCCCGTGGCCCTTTATGCGGCATTGCTGGTCATTTTGCTCTTGTTGTTGGGCGGGCTTTAAGCGTCCTCACAAACAAGGTTGGCCGAATCCCGAAAGGATGGTCAGAATGTCGTTGACCCCTACAATGTTGTCCCCGTCGAGGTCTGCTTCACAGACGCCTTGGCATCCGAACTCTCCCAAAGCAATCAACACGTCGTTGACCCCGACAATGCCGTTGCCATCGAAGTCACCCGGGCAGTCCGGTGCAAACGTGCAAGACCCGTCATCGTCGGTGGCATTGGAGTTGTAATTGTCGGCTTCTGGATTGGTGCACCCCGGTACTTCGTCGGTGTCGCATACGCCATCGTCGTCCACATCTGCCGAGCAGTCACCGCCACATTCACCCAGGGCATCTTCGTACAAGCAACTGCCATTGTCTGAAGTCGCAGTCGCATCGTAGTTGCATGCGTTGGAATCGGTGCACCCCGGCACGTCAGGGCCTCCAGACCCGGGACAGGCATCTTGAATGGACCAACTCACTTCATATGTCACCGTCCCGCCTGTGGACCATCCGTTATAAAGCGTCAGACTCCATGTTCCTGAGTTTTCGAGGTTGGCTGCACTCAAGTCCACTGTGGCGGAGTAGCTGCCGGCGTTGCTGGAATTCCAACTCGACGGCCAAATGGCGTTGTAATCGCCCAAGCTCGGACATCCAGCCGGGCTGCTATTGTAACCTCCAAAGGCGACGCAATTGCCCGCTCCATCACTGATGGTCATGACCATGTCGGCTGGCCAGCTGCTTCCAGAACCTGTGAACTCGACGGTCACATCGACGGAAGACGCAGCGGGATTCGCGATGGCTTCAAATTCCAACGGCGTACTTTCTTCTCCTCCGCTCAGGGTAGCCGTAAGGCTTCCCTCAGTCGAACAGTCACAGCCAAATTCGGGATTTGGCGCTACGCAGGAGTTGTCGCCAATCGTGGCAGATGGGTCGTAGTTGCAAGCGGTTGGATCTGTGCAACCATAACAACCGAAATCACAAGAGCCATCCTCGTTCAAGGCAGCATCATCGTAGTTGCATGCCGTGGGGTCGGTGCAACCGCAGGATTCCAAGCAAGGTGGGGCAATGTTCGGGCGCAAGACAAACAGGCCCTCTTCGATGTGGCTCACGATCACGTTCCCCGATGCGAAGAAGGGGTAGTTGCTCCAGGTGCCGTTGAAATTGGCCGAGTTGCTCGAGGGGTAAACATCGAAATAGGCCACCTCTTCCAGCGTGCCTTGAGCGACATTGTCGAGGTCCAAAATGCGCAAGCCTGCGCGATAGTTGGACTGGTAGGAGAGGCCTTGGTGATTGTACAAGTTGTGGTCAATGGCGGAGGTAGGGCCTGAATGCGTGCCAATGAGCGAAATGTTGTCGAGGTCCTGAACATCAAAGATGTAGGTCCGGGTATTGTTGCCGGAATTCTGTTCGTCGAGCTCGTCATTGACCAGCAAATGCTTGTGGTCTTCCGTTAACCACCCTTGGTGGGTGTAGGAGGATCCTGAGTAGCCTTGAGAGCTGATCAATTGCGCGTCTCCAGCATCCGTAACGTCGACAATGGTGACGGTGTTTTCGTTAAAACAAAAGGCGATTTCCTTTCCTGCGTATTGGGTGTCAGGGCCGATGTAGTTCACGATCTGAGCATCGTGAGAGTAGCCATCTTCCGCATAGCTTCCGATCAAGGTTGGGTTGAGTGGGTTGCTGATGTCGATGATGTTGAGTCCACCAGAAAAGGTGCTTGCTCCTATAGGATAAGCGCGGCCGGATTCTTCGTTAATGGCAATGTTGTGCGCACTTCCAAATCCGCTGTAGTGGGCGTCGTTGTCGAACGTCACAGGCGGAGCAGAGACATTCCGCAAACGGGTCAGGTCAAACACTTGCATGCCGTGTCCAGAAGCCTCCGAAACAATGAATGCGTGGTCGGCATACACCTTGATGTCTCTCCAAGAAGAGTTCACGGTATGGGTGGGTAAGTCACCCAAGTAGACTGGGTTGTTGGGGTCGGTGATGTCAATGAACGCAGTCCCGGATGTTCTGCCCAACAAGGCGTATTCTTTATCATCCAAAGGGTCAGTCCACCCCCAGATGTCGTTCATTTCACCGCCGCCCACTTCTCCGGGAACCAGGTGACTCATGAAGTCCACTTGATCGCATGGGTAGACGCCAGCAAATCCGTTCTCACAGGGGGTTGTGGGTACATAGGTGTCGTCGTCACATACGCCGTCATTGTTGGCATCAGCAGCGCAATCTCCGTTGCAGACGCCAAGTGCGTCGAGCTGTCCAATGCAGTCGTCTTCATTGTCGCAAATGCCATCTCCATCCACGTCGGCGGTACAATCGCCTCCGCAGACACCGATTGCGTCGACGGAGCCAACGCAGTCGTCCACATCGTCGCAGATGTCGTCATCGTCCACATCTGCGCTGCAGGTGCCGCCACAAACGCCAATGGCGTCGAGCTGGTTACCGTTGCAATCGCAGTCGCCGGCGGGGATGCCGGGGCCTCCGCAAACACCGCAATCATCTTCTTGATTTCCCGCGCAATCACAATCGCCAGCGGGAATGTCAGTGCATCCACATTCATAAATGGCACCTGGTCCACCGCACACGCCGCATGCGTCATCTACCGCACAAGATCCATCATCGGTGGTGGCAGCTGAATTGTAGTTGCAAGCGCTGGCATCTGTGCACCCCGTTACCGAAGAGGCGCTCACGCAAAAGTCGAAGGTTTCGGAACTGGCAAATGATCCGCCAGAGGTGATCTCAATGCCGCATTGGGTCAATGAATAACTGCCCGTTCCGTAAGTGCAACAAATTCCGTCGCCATAGCTGTCGTTGACGGTCAGCGTGTAGCACCCTGGGTCGAGATTCGCAGAAGCGGTGATGGTGGCGGTGTTGCCGTTGGTATAGGGACCACCTGACAAGACAGTCGACCCATTGTCGTCGGCAATGGACCATGTTGTTTCGGAACCATAATCGTCCGGGGTAAGGTTGAACTCAATGGCGCTTTGGTCTCCGGTCACACAGCTTCCGTCATTGATCGTGGCCTGGTCATCATAATTGCACGCGCTGGGTTCTGTGCATCCGTAGCAGCTGAAGTCACAAGTGCCGTCGTCGTTCAAGGCGTTTGAATCAAAGTTGCAGGCCGTGTCGTCGGTGCATCCACAGCTGACCTCACATTGGGGTGCACAGCCATTGGAATTTAGTAGGCTTGCACGGTCTCCACCGGGCTGGAATAGCGCTTGCATCCGGACGGCTTGTCCAGCGGTAAAGAGGTTCATGCAGGCATCCTGCGAGTAGTCCATGTAATTCTGAACCATGTCTTCCGAGCCGCAGCTTTCGTGACCGATGGCGCAGTTGAAGTTGGAGGCGTCGGATTCGGGTGTATCCGAGACGCCGTCATCCACGCCGCATCCTCCGTCGCCCCAAATGTGCCGTAAATCCAGCCAGTGTCCCACTTCATGGGTGCCGGTGCGTCCAAGGTTGTAAATGCCCGCTCCTGGACCATTGCTTCCTACATATGGGTAGCCGCAGACGACGCCGTCAGTCGAAGCTGAACCGCCGGGAAACTGAGCGTAACCAAGGAGTCCGCCACCTAAATTGCACACCCAAAAATTCAGATAGTCCGAAGCTGGCCACGCATCTGATCCGCCTTGATCAGTGAATTTCATGGCGTTATTGGATCCGAAGCTGGATACGCTGGTGGGGACGCGCAAGATGCCATTGGTTGGTGCGCCGTCAGGGTCAATCGTGGCCAAGCAAAATTCGATTTCGGTGTCCGCAGCTTGGCTCCAAACGTTGTCCGCATCGCTGTTCAATCGGCGGAAATCATCGTTGAGCGTTTGGAGCTGCTCAAAAATCTCGCTGTCTGCAATGTTTTCAGTGCTGTTCGCATAGAGCACGTGGAAGACGATGGGAATGGTGATGACTACGCTTTGCCCGTTGGCGCGCTGCTCGGCAATGAGGGGCGCGTGTAGCGCACGATGGTCGTCGATGCGCTGTCGCGCTTCTGCGTACTTCTGAAGCCCCATCATTTCAACGTGCTTCTCATGGGTGGCGCACGTTCGATTTTGAGGAAGGGCTTCTCCGATGTCTGTGCCCGACAGGCTTACGCTTTGAGAAAACAAGGCGATGGGAAGTGCAAAAAAGAACGCAAAAAGCAGTCGGCTAAGCATCGAAATGGTGGGTTTTCAGGAAGATAAGCGCTATTGAAATACAGTTGTTCGTATAACAATGAGCCCTGATGTAAGATACCGCCAAATAGAAATATGCCGACGTTGAATGTGCGTTCGATGACATAAATCATGTTTTGGCCAGAACGCGTTTGGCCCTTTCTGCAGGGCCGCGTGTGTCGCAGAGGTTGTCCTCTCACTTTTCGGGCAGGTAGGATGAACGCATTGGCCTGCAAATTTTTTGAGGCCTTTGTCACGCTTTTTGACCCAGATGGGTAATGCCTCCTGAATACTTATCTATGCAGCACGCGATGCTTCAGCGCTCCACCTTTTCTTTTTTGGGCTTCTTCGGTCTGGCCATGATGGCCATGTCGTGCCAAAAAACAGATTACGAGGAGACGGAACTGGAGCACCAGTTGCCGCATCCGGAGATCATTTATGTCGTGGATTGCGAAGCATGGGGTTTAAATGTGGGAGATTCTTGTACTGTTGATTTTGGTTCGGCGGGCGAGGTTCAAGGAACGCTAACAAGCAGCTGCGAATGCGACGTGATTCCACCGTGCAATCTGACCGCGTTGGCGACTTCGACGCCAGACAATGGCGGCTTTGATGGTTCTGCATCCGTCAATACCACAGGCGGATTTGGTCCATTGAATTACAATTGGTCCATTGGGCAAACGGTCGTGGGGCAGTCGCAAAGCATCGAAGGTCTGGTGGCCGGAGAATATGTAGTTGTGGTCACAGATACATCGGGATGTGTGGCTTCAGACTCTGTCTTGGTCGAGGGGCAAGCCCCTGCAGGTGGGTTGCTCACAGCTCAACTGGTGAACGGTTCTTCCGAGGAAATTCCGGTGACATTTTACTTCTCGGAACCTGCTTTGCCAAGTCAAAACACCACGGTTTTTGCGCCGCCAGGCATCATGGCTGTTTCGTTTTCGGTGCCTTTGGGCACAACCCAGTGCTTTTTGTTAATCAGCTCTGAATGCAATGGAGAGACCTTGACAGACCCTCATGTTTTGAGTGGTTCGCCACCCGGTAGCATGATCGTTGACGAAGTTTTTCAAGTGGCGGTCGGCTGTCCGGGGGTGGTCGATCCAAGTGGAGGTGGGGGCTGAGCGTGTTTTTGCATGAACGAACACAATGAGGCGAAGGAGCGTTTGTGGGCTGAAGGTTGTCTGAAGGGCAATCGAAAAGCCCAGAAGGAGGTGTTTGGGTTTTTGGTGCCATATCTGCGCGGTGCAGTGCGGCGTTACATTTTTGATGAGGATGAGGTGCAAGACGTGCTTCAAGAGGCGTTCATTCGGATTTTCCGCAACATTGGACAGTTCGATGCAGACCGAGGAACACTTCGCGGTTGGTCCGCTCGGATTGCAATCAATGTGGCGATCACAGAGGGAAAGAAGAGAGCAAGACAGCATGCGCTTCCTGGTCAAGTGGAGTTGGAGGTTCAGCCACAGGTTTTTGAAGACATGGCCATGGAGGACCTCATGGAAGAGTTAAAAGAAATGCCTGAGGATCAATACAACGTGCTCAACCTGCACTTGGTGGATGGGTACAGTCATCGGGAAATCAGTGACATCGTGGGCATTACTGTCGACTTGTCGCGTCAACGCCTTGCACGCGCCCGGAAATGGGTCCAAACGAGGTTTGAATTGTCGGGAGACGAGATGCGCTCCATAAATCAGAATCGGGCATGAAGCTTTGGGAAGACATCATTCGAGAAAAGCTCTCCGCTTTCAGAGGGGCACCGACTCCGTCTCAAGACCAGGCGTTGTGGAACTCCATTGAAGGCATGTTGCCGCCACCCGCCCGATGGGCATGGTGGTCAGATGTTCGGGTTTGGATGGGAGTGGGAGTGGCTGCAGTGTTGGCCCTGACGGTGACGCCTTGGAGTGTGGAGGAGGATGTAGACCCTCAGTTTCCCCTCGTGGAAGAAGAAGCATTGGATGCGGGCAAGGCCACGAATGGTCGGGGAGAATCGGCACTGGCTTTGGATGCTGAGGCCTCGCCCGTCACACAGCCGAGTGTGGCATTAGATTCGGATTTGTCCGAAACTCCAGAGGCGCTTCCTTCTGTTTCTGATCCCACGGAAATTGCGGTTGGTGAACTGGCGTCGGTGCCTGCGCCTCCGGTCGCAGACGACGGGAAGTTGACGGACTCCGGTGCACTTTCGGCCCAAACCACTGCGCCAACAACGCCAAACGCATTGGTCACGACCACTGCATTTGTGGCAGAAAATGCACGACAACAGAACGGAACTGCCGGCGAGGGTGGCGCACCGCCCACCTTCAATGTGGGGTTTGAGGGTTCGGATTCCAATGGTAGGGTCTCTCGCTCAGCGTCGAATGGTCTAGACGTGGAACATGGCGCGCTTGCAGTTCAACCAATGCGTTCTCGCTTTGCATGGCTTGGGCTTTCTCCAATGGGGAGCCCCGCATTGCTGGACATGCCTGTGTTCGACTCTTCCCCATACCGTCCAGATTTTGCTGTGCGCGTTTACGGTGGTGCGACCCTGAGTCGCTTCCGCTTTTCCGATGAAGCGCTTGACGCCTACAGCGAAAATTTTGTGGCGGATTACAGTGCTGCGGGCGGCGTCAGTTTGGAATTCAGCCGTTGGGGACAACAGTGGTCAGTCGGCCTCAACATGAGCGATTATGTGCACCGTCTGGAATTCCAGGAAACCACAGAGGAACCCTGGTGGACAGAAGGGGTTCAGTCCATCGAAATCAATGCGATCACAGGCGACACCGTGGCGGTGAATGTGGGGCCTGTTCTGGGGACAGAGATCCAACACAGGTCCGTACACCACCATGGCCGGTACAGCGTCATTGCGGTGCCTTTAGAATGGCGGACGCAGCGTGTAAAAGGAAGGTGGCATTTCGGCCTTGGCCTGGGTGCATTGTTGCACATACGCCGCAATGCAGCAGGTTCGGTAGTGACCGAAGAAGGCATTGTAGAGCGCTATGCCGATGGCGACATGTCGAAGAGCCGCTTGAGTTGGATGCCCACGGCACGGGCCTACTTGGGGATGCAATTTGCGCCGACTTGGCGCGTCGACCTTTCTGTGTTGGCGGGGCAGCAGCGTTACCGCAGTCGAAAATCTGCCGTGCAGTCAGGTTCTGCCTTGCCCGGGTGGGACGGGCAGCTGTTGAACGGTCAATTTCAGGTGGGCATTTCCCGTTACTTCTCGCGGTCCGGACGTTGAATGGGTGTGAGGCCTGAACGCCCCTGTTTCCGGGGTGATTAAGCACACTTGGCATTGGCCAAAATACCCCGCGTAAATTGAGGCCATGAAAAAGTGCGCCTTGGTGTGTTTGATGGGATTGTCGGCCGCAGCCTCGGCTCAATTCAATGTCCAACCCTATTTGCAGGATGCGGAGCCGAACTCGGTTCGCGTCATGTGGGAGAGCGAAGGCCTTGGAGAAGCGGTTCTGGAATGGGGCCCCGACAGTGAATTGGGCAATGTCCTTTCCTCCACAGGCTCCCCCTCTTCAGGCGGGGCGATGCACGATGTGATCATCGAAGGTTTGACTTCGGATACACCCTACTTCTATCGCGTAACCAGCGGGACAGTCACTACCGCCGCGCTGCGGTTTCGCACGCCTGCACTGCACGGTGCTGAGCTGGATTTTTCGTTTGTGGCCATGAGCGACATGCAAAAAAGCAATGCCAACCCAGGAGTTTTCGACGAGGTGATTCATCAGGGCGTCCTTGATTATTTCGGAGGAGAGGTGTCCGACGAAATCGCGCTGGTTCTGATTCCGGGCGACCTGGTCGACAACGGAAACAACTACAACGAGTGGTCCAACGACTTTTTTGCGCCATCGCACGATTTGTTTGGTCATGTTCCTGTCTACCCGGTGCTCGGGAATCACGAAGTGAACTCACCTTATTATTTCCAATACTTCCATCTCCCGGAAAACGGCAGCGATGGATACAATGAGCATTGGTGGTTTAAGGATTACGGCAACGTGCGCTTTATGGGACTCAATTCCAATGCACCGTACAATGGGAGCGATCAGCTGGATTGGCTCCAAGGGGTATTGGATGAAACCTGTGGCATGGAGCACGTCGACTTTGTCTTTGCGCAGTTGCATCATCCCCACAAGTCCGAGTTGTGGACCCCTGGCGAAAGCGATTTTACCGGGCAAGTGGTGGGGAAGCTGGAAGCCTTTACCGAATCGTGCGGCAAGCCCAGTATTCACTTCTTTGGACACACCCACGGTTACTCGCGAGGTCAGTCTATGGACCACAAACACTTGTGGATCAATGTGGCCACTGCAGGCGGGGCCATTGACTATTGGGGAGATTGGCCCCAGTTTGATTACGAGGAGTTTGAAATCACCACCGACGACTGGGGCTTTGTCGCGGTCGATGTGGTAGCGGGAGACAATCCTCAGTTTACTGTCAAACGATTGAGCCGTGGAGACAACAATCAAACCCTCGACAATGTGGTCACCGACAGTTTGGTTGTGACCAAAGCCGATGTGCCCGTTCAACTTCCAACGAGCTTGGCGCCAATGGGTACCACCCTGGCGCCCGAGTGTGTGGTGCTGGTGGCCAGTGATTTTGGTGGCGGATCTGCGGATGCGGAGCATGGAGCCAGTCAGTGGCAAGTGGCCGCGGACATCAATGGTTTCGATTCACCCGTGGCCGAGGTCTGGGAGCGGCACAGAAACGTGTACTTCGACCAAGACACCCAGTTGGGGGCCGATCTGACAACAGAAGAGATTCCGAGCTTGCCCGAGAACAGCGCCTTGTGGTGGCGTGTGCGATACCGCGATCGCGCGTTGAACTGGAGTGAATGGACCGCGCCAGTTCCTTTTTACACGTCGGCTTCTTTGCTCGGCGACAACCTTTTGGTGAACCCCGGCGCGGAGGATGACTTAATGGGGTGGGAGATTACGCAGGGCGTCGCAGAAACGGTGACGGCTGGAGAGTGTGATGGGGTGAATCCGTTTGAGGGTGATCGGTACTTCGCCGTGGGTGGATTGTGTACCGAAAGTGATCTGGGCAGAATGCATCAAGATGTGGATGTGAGTGCCTGGGCGGATTCCATTGACGCAGAGGTTCAAATGGTGGTGGCCCGAGGCATGCTGAGTGATTGGGGAGGAGCAGACGTGCCGGCCATGCGTGTGGTCTTCTTGAATGAATCGGGAATCCAACTCAATGAGACCGGCTGGTTCGAAATGCCCGTGGCCACATGGACCGAAGTCACCATTGAGGCCCCCGTCCCCCCGCTCACGCGCACCTTGAGACTGGAGCTTCAAGGCACCCTTGTCAGTGGGGTCGACAACGACAGCTACTTCGACGCCTTGTCTCTTCGCATGGGGGGTGGTGTAGATTGTCCAGGGTTGCCGCTGTTCACCTTTGGCCCGGTGGATCCAGAAGACAAGCTCCAAGTATACCCCAATCCAGGTTCGAACGTGACCGTGACCTGGCCGAATAGGGCTGCTCGGCTCATAGAGCTGCGCATCTTAGACGGCTTGGGTCGCAAGGTGATGGTGAAAAGCCAAGCGTCGGAGAAAGGGTGGGAGATTCAAAGCCAAGGCTTGGCCAAAGGCACGTATCATCTTATTGGGCTTGACGATCAAGGCAGGGTGGCCCGCGCCAGCTGGGTCATTGAAGAGTAAAGCCGGTGACGCTTTTAAACTTCAAGCCGGAAAAAAGGTTCTCTGTGCACGCGTGGTGCATTTGATTCCGAGAAATTAGGTTAACGTCCTTTATCAAGGCAGTTTCGGTCGCCTTCTTTGCACGCGCATTGAGCGTGTAATGTCATGAAAAACGTATTGAGAGCCCTTGCGGGCATGGCCATTTTGGCCTTGGGTGTATTCGCCATGAATGGACTCATAGGGATGAAAACCCTTCCGCCGGTAAAGCCCAGTCCGGCTGTGGTTCCTTCGGTCATGGTGCAGCGGGTTCAGCCCGACACTTTGGTTCCTACAGTGAACATTGAAGGGCGGGTGCGGTCTCTGAACCGGATGACGGTATTGAGCGAAGTAAGCGGCATGGTGCCTGTCGGGGGAAAGGAATTCCGGGATGGAGTTCGGTTTGCCAAAGGAGAGGTTATGCTTCAATTGGACGGGTCGGAATCCGAAGCCAATCTGGTGGCACAACGGAGCCAGTGGTTGCAGGTTTTGGCGGGGTCCCTGGCTGATTTACAGCTCGATTTCCCGGAGCGCGCGGCGACCTGGGAAGCGTATGTCAAAGGGTTGGATGTGAAACAAAAAGTGGCGCCACTGCCTGTGGCAGAGACAGACCGAGAGCGTCTCTACTTGAATGGAAAGGGCATTGTGTCCGGCTATCACGCCATCCGAAGCGCCGAAGCGCGATTGGACAAATTCGAAGTGCGTGCGCCATTTGCAGGGGCCATTACAGGCGCGTCGGTTGAACCGGGTTCCATGGTTCGCGCAGCCCAACCTCTGGGGACCTTGGTTGGCACTTCTGCATTCGAGATCAAATCGGCAGTTCACGCCCGTCACTTGGGCCGACTGGCCGTAGGAAATGCCGTTTCATTTGTGCAAGAAGATGGACGTCCTGTGGCCGTGGGCACAGTGGTTCGCATCTCGGGGACGGTGGATGTGGCCACACAATCGGCCTCGGTGTTTAGCCAGGTCGTGGCGTTGGAAGATCAAGTGCTTCGTGATGGACGCTATTTGAGCGGCGTGGTGTCTCTTTCTCCGGTGTTCAATGCTGTGCGTTTGAACGCTGAGCTGGTCCAGGAAATTGGGGAGGCCTCCGTATTGATCCTCGAGGGTCAGCGGTTGAGTCGACAACCGGTCACAGTATTGCATCGGGATGGAGATGAGGCAATTGTGACGGGACTCGAACCCGACACGCCCCTGCTCGCAGCGCCCGTTTCGGGGACCCATGAAGGCATGTTGGTCAACGTTATCCAAGAATAATCTGGGCACATGAGATCGTTGATTCAATCCTTTGTCAAGTACAACCTTCTTGGCGACCTCCTCGTGTTTGCACTTCTCTCGGCAGGCTGGGTGGGGATGGGCCGAATGGAGAGCAATTTCTTTCCGGTGGTCGAGTCCAAGGCCATTCAGATTCAAGTGGTTTACCCCGGTGCCTCCCCTGCGGAAATCGAGGAGGGCATTGTGGCCAAAATTGAAGAAAATCTGCAAGGCATTGCAGGGTTGGACCAAGTCAAATCCGTGTGCTCAGAAAATGCGGGAAGCATCACCGTGTCCGTTTTGGATGCGAGCGAAACCGACGAGATTTTACAAGATGTCAAAAACGCGGTGGACCGAATCGCTTCGTTCCCTGTGGGCATGGAGCCGCCGACGGTGTTCAAGCAGGAGGCACTGGGTGTGGCGATCACCTTTGCCTTAACTGGAGTAAATGACCTCAAGGCCCTCAAAACAGAGGGGCGTCGCATCGAACAGGACTTGCGTGCGTTGGATGGATTGAGTCAGGTCTCCTTGAGTGGATTTCCAGGAGAAGAGATTGAGGTGGCGCTCCGTGCAGACCAGCTTACTGCACTCAATTTAACCATGGCCGAAGTGGGCGCTGCCATCCGAGCCGCCAACATCGAAACCACAGGAGGACGGCTCAAAACAGAGCGCGAGGAGCTCGTCCTGCGCGGTCGCTTTAGGGGGTACGACGCCGACGCGTTAAAAGCCATCCCGCTTCGCACCAATGGAGACGGCGGGCTTGTTCGTCTTTCGGACGTGGCCGAGGTGACCGACCGTTGGGCAGACAATGACCCCTCACGAAACTGGTTCAATGGTGCGCCCGCAGTCGTGGTGACCGTCAGCAACTTGACCACAGAAAGCATTCTTGAAGTCACGGCGTTGGTTCGCGCTTACATCGAGGGCTACAATGCACAGGCCGCCGAAGTGGGAACGGGCCTCAAAATCGACGTGATTCGTGACAGCTCTGTGGTGTTGAATCAGCGCATTGAGTTGCTGGTCAACAACGGGGTGGTGGGCTTCTTGCTGGTCATCATTTTGTTGGCCTTGTTCCTCAATATTCGGTTGGCATTCTGGGTGGCTTTGGCCATTCCAGTGTCGTTTGCTGGCATGTTCATTTTCGCGGGCATGGCCGGGGTCACCATCAATGTCATCAGCTTGTTTGGCATGATTGTGGTCATTGGGATTCTGGTGGACGATGGCATCGTGATTGCGGAGAACATCTACCGGCATTACGAGATGGGCAAAAGTCGATTGGAAGCCACCATCGAGGGCACCATGGAGGTGCTGCCCGCAGTATTTGCGGCCATCGTCACGACCATGATCGCGTTTGCGTCTTTCTTTTTCATTGAAGGACAACTCGGCGACTTCTTTGGCGACATGGCCACGGTGATCATGTTGACCCTGCTGTTTAGCTTGGTGGAAGGAGCACTCATACTGCCGGCGCACGTGGGGCACAGCAAGGCGTTGCGGCGCGACTTCAAGCCCAATGCTGTGGAGCGGGGAATGCGTCGCATAATGGGTTTCTTACGGGATCGATTGTACGGGCCGGTGTTGCGGTTTTCGCTCGACCAACCGTGGGTGGCTTTTAGCACCATTGTCGCGCTGTTTTTGATCACCGTGCCCGGCATGATTGGGGGCGGAATCGTCAAGACCACCTTTTTTCCTTTCATCGAAGGCGACAATTTGACCATCAACCTGTCCATGACCAGTGGCACCCGAGAGGGCATCACCGAGGCCGAGTTGAACCGCATTGAAAGCGCAGTTTGGGAAGTGAACGACAGTCTTTCATCTGCGCGAGGCGACAGTCTGCAAATGGTGCTGGCTGTGGACAAACGAATCGGTCCAAATGCCCACACTGGGCGATTGAACGTGCAATTGCTGGACGGAGAGCAGCGCAACATGCGCTCCATGGACATCAGCGCCATGATTCGAGAAAAGGTGGGGACGGTATACGGCTCCGAAAACCTGAGCTTTGCGGCTTTCTCTCCTTTTGGGCGTCCGGTTTCGGTCTCTTTGTTGGGCAACGACTTGGCGGATTTGAATGCGGCGACCGAAGAACTCAAAGCGGCCATGCTGGAGCGCGAGGACCTCAAGGATGTGACCGACAACAACCAAAGCGGATTGAAGGAGCTGGAAATTCAGCCCAAGCCCAAGGCGTTTCAACTCGGCCTTACCCGCGCAGCGCTGCTCACACAGGTACGCGAAGGTTTCTTTGGCAGCGAGGTCCAACGTTTGCAGCGGGGAAGAGATGAGGTGAGGGTTTGGGTCAGGCTTGATGAACGAGACCGCGGTTCGGTGTCCGACCTTCAGCGGTATCGGATCCGAACGCCAAATGGTGGTCTTGTGCCGTTGGAAGAGCTCGCCGATGTGGCTTTGGTGAATGGAATTACCTCCATCAACCGTTTGTACGGAGCCCGCGAAGTTCAGGTGAGTGCGGACTTGTCGGGACCCGAGGTGAGTGCCTCGGATGCCAACGCCGACATCAAAGCCAACGTGGTGCCCGCCATCGTGGCGAGGTACCCCTCGATCCGCGCCAGTTATGAGGGGCAAAACCGAGAGCAGGCCAAGTCCCAAAGCAGCATTGCCGCGGTGATGCCGCTGATCTTCGCCCTCATGCTCTTTGTGGTGATCTTGGCTTTCCGGTCGCCATTGCAGGCCTTGGCCGTATTCGCTTTGATTCCGTTTGGCATGGTGGGCATTAGCCTGGGACATTGGATGCTGGGCGCGCAAATCAGCCTCTTTAGCATTTTGGGGCTGATTGCGTTGATTGGCATTCTGGTGAACGACGCGTTGGTTTTTGTGGCGGCGTTCAACAACAATTTGAAGGACGGCCAAGATGTCCGCACCGCCATTTGGGAGGCGGGCATGAGCCGATTTAGGCCCATTCTGCTCACGTCGGTGACCACGGTGGCCGGTTTGACGCCGTTGATGTTGAACAAGAGTTTTCAAGCACAATTCTTGATTCCGATGGCCATTTCCGTTGCGTTTGGTTTGCTTTTTGTGACGGTCATCATTTTGATTCTACTGCCCGTTTTCTTGCTCTGGATCAACCCGCTACATCGGTCTTGGGTTTGGGTAAAGCGCGGGGATTGGTTGTCGCGCGAGGCGGCTGAGCCTGCGGTTCGAGAAGAGGCGGGGTTCGCCGAGTACGATGCGGAGGCCCCTGCAATGGAAAAAGGAGGAGGGCCTGCAACGGGCGGCGTCTTGAGCATCTTGGGTCTTGGGGTCACCATGGGTCTGTGTTTCATGTCTGGGCACACGCGCGCTCAAAGCGATGGGGTGGCGGAATCACTGTCTCGAGAACAAGCCGTTTCTCTCGCGCTTGACCGACACTACGGCATTCAAGTGGCCAAAAGCAATCAAGCTTTGGCAGAACTGGGAGACGATTGGGGTGCTGCCGGGGCGCTGCCGCAGCTTGGCGTGTCTCTGGGTGCGGGAAGCTCGGTGAACGATCAAACCGACAACCCCAGTACCTTCTTGCCCATTGCCACTCAATCGACGTCGTTGTCTCCTGGGGCGCAATTGCAGTGGACGTTGTTCGACGGGATGGGCATGTTTGCGGCCAAAGACCGGTTGGGTGTGGTGGCTTCTCAGGCCGAGGGCAACGTGGAGCTTTTGGTGGAGGCCACGGTTCAAGCCGTGTTGAATGCCTACGATGCAGTGTTGGTCCAAGAAAAAAGCGCGGAGGTCCTGCAGGAGGCCATGGCGCTAACCCGCCAGCGACTCTTGCGCATTGATGCTGCAGTTGCGGTGGGCTCTGCGGGGACCTTTGACCGTCTTCAGTTTGAGAATGCGTTGCTCAACGACAGTACGGCCTTGCTGCGCCAAATGTCTGCTGTGCGTTCTGCTCAGCGCAATTTGAACTTGGTTTTGGTCCAAGATGAAGCCCGCTTATGGACACTGACTTCTTCGCTTGAAGCGCCATCATCCGCGGGCGATTTGGCGGCGTTACAGGCTCAGGTTTTGGGCAATAATTTGACTTTAAACAATGCGGTTCTGGCGCAGGAGCTTGCCGAAGTCGGGGTTCGCCAAGCCAGAGCGCGCCTTTACCCAGTGTTGGGGTTGACAGCAAATTGGGGCAACAACCGGGGGGCGTCGGGCACCAATTCCATCATCCCGGATTCGGCATTTTTTAATCCTTATCGCAACGGAGATGTGACCACCAATGTGAGCAATTACGGCGCCACCCTGACGCTGAATTTCAACCTGTTCAACGGCGGGGCCACCAAGCGCGCCATCCAGCAAGCGCAAATTCAAGTGGACATGGCCGGACTCGAGCGGGACCGACTGGAGGCCGAGGCGCGTCATGCTTTGGCCCAGGCTTGGGACGCGCGTAGAACAGCCACAGCAGTGCACAACATGGCGGTCCAGCGGACCAAGAATGCGAGGTTGTCCGCGGAGATTGGTTCCAGTCGCTACCGAGATGGTGCGCTGAATGCCCTTGATTTTCGCGCACTCGATGTGGCGGTGTTGCAAGCCGAGGCCTCCGAACTCGCCGCCCGACAAGAGTGGAGCATGGCCCACTGGGAAGTGCTGCGCCTCATTGGCGGTCTGCGCGCGGGGCAAGTCAAGGACTTGCGCTGATCGGGAGAACTTGGGCGCTTGGTTGGGCGAGGGTTGGTCTCCACTTCTGAAGTCATTCGGGCCAGAAAAGCAGGGTAAGGTCGGCGGCGGCTGGGGTTTTTCGTCGGTAAATGTGCTGTGTTTGCTGGTTTTCAAGGCGTTTATTGCACATCTCTTGCCTTTCCTTGGTGCAAGCCGCGACAAAAAGCGGACCTTCGCGCTCAATTCCACGATTGGTGCAGACTTTTTCCACCCTCGGCCTTTCGGCCCCGATTCTCGAAGCGATCGGCAAACTCGGCTTTGAAACCCCCACGGAGATTCAAGAGCAAGCCATCCCTCGGCTGCTCGAAGGAGACCGTGATTTCATTGGGCTTGCCCAAACCGGAACCGGCAAAACGGCTGCGTTTGGCTTGCCTTTGCTCGATCATCTGGATGCCAGCCAAGATCACGTTCAGGCGCTGATTTTGGCGCCCACACGAGAATTGGGCCAGCAGATTGCCGAGCAAATCTCGCTGTTCGCGGGCCGGATGAAAGGCATTCGCACAGTGGCCGTTTACGGTGGAGCCAATATTGTGACGCAAATCAACCAGCTCAAGCGCCCTTGTCAAGTGGTGATTGCCACGCCTGGTCGTTTGATTGACTTGGCCAAGCGCAAGGCCGTCAAGCTAGATCGCGTTCGGTTCTTGGTCCTGGACGAGGCAGATGAGATGCTCAACATGGGCTTCAAGGAGGAGTTGGACACCATTTTGAGCTTCACGCCCGACGAGAAGAAGACGTGGCTTTTTTCCGCCACCATGCCGAAGGAGATTCGGCGCATGGTGAAGGACTACATGGAGGATCCATTCGAGGTTCGCATTGACCCCAAAACAACGGTCAACACCAACATTGAGCACCGGTATTCGATTGTACGTCACACGGACAAAGGAGAGGCGCTCACGCGTTTCATGGACCTGGATCCGGAGTTATACGGTGTTGTGTTTTGTCGCACCAAGCGGGACACGCAAAACTTGGCCGAAGGATTGATCAAGCAGGGGTACCGTGCAGATGCCATTCATGGAGATTTGTCTCAGCATCAGCGCGATCGTGTGATGATGCGTTTCAAGCGCAGGGAATTGCAGGTGCTGATTGCCACAGACGTGGCCGCAAGGGGAATCGATGTCAACGACCTCACGCACGTATTCCACTTTTCTCTCCCCAACGATCAAGCCTACTACACCCACCGCTCTGGCCGAACCGCACGGGCGGGAAAGAAAGGTGTGTCTTTGGCGTTCATCAGTGGCAAAGAGAAGGGCAGAATCAATCAACTTTCGCGGGGCTTGGACGTGGAGTTCACGGCAGTGGAAGTGCCCAAGGCTGATCAAATTGTGGAGGAACGTTTGCGCAGCTGGGCCCGTGGCCTTCTGGAGCAAAAGGGAGCCACCAAGGCGCCAGAAGGTTTGCTTGAAGAGGTGGACTTGTTGCTCGAGCCATTGAGCAAGGAAGACATTATTGCACGTTTGCTCTCGCGAGAGTTGGCAAGATTAAACCTGAGTAATCGCCAAGACTTGAACGACAAAGGGGGCAGGGGAGACGATGGTTTCCGTCCCAAAAAGGACTTCAAGAAGGGCGGATACAAGAAAGGTGGCTACAAAAAGGACTTTGGTTCTGGTGGTCACAACAAAGGCGGCTACAAGAAGAACTTCAAAAAGGGCGGCTACAAAAAAGACGGGGCAAACTCCGGGTTCAACGACGGAGGCTTTAGCAAAGGCGGAATGCGCGCCGATGACTTTAAACCCAGCGGCGGTGGCTTCAACAAAGGAGGCTCCGATCAGGGTGGTTACAGGAAAAGTGGCTTCAAGAAGGGCGGCTCCAAGAAAGGTGGATTCGGCGGTGGCGGTGAAGGAGGTTACAGCAAGCCCAAGCGTAAGTATTGAGTTACGCAGGGCGGTGTTGGCCCATAATGTGTAACCAAACGTATAATATCTGCGTATGAGAACCCGCACTGTGGGGGAATCATTCTTCCTTTTACAGGCATCAAATTGCGGCCAAAGCCTCCGCAGCTGCCTCGGAAACAGGTGGATTTGATGACCGAGGGCAACCTCATTAAACGACCGTCATGCGCGTTGTTGCATTTTTACTGGCCACCGCAGTGGTCTCTTTCTGTTCGTGTAACCCAGAACCCACCAACATTGTGTTGCCCACCGTGGAAAGTCTGGGTTTTGAGTGGCGTGTGCCTTACGCCCTCACGTTGACTTCCGACGACCACGATGAGCCGTGGACAGGCTCGGCTGTATGGATTGATCAGGGAACGCTGATGTTCTCCTTTCATGAGAACAGTGGGGCTGAATTGGATCCGGCCAATGGCGGCTTGCTCGCCACAGAGATGTTGTCCTACACCTACAATGAGCTGGAGGGCACAGTGCGTCTGTCGCTTCCCCACGGCCATGTTACGCTGCTTTGGGACGGCATTGCACAGCGCTTTCAAGGCGATGTCTTTCACCAAGACACACTCTCCGTTTCGAGGGTCGAAGAGGTGCAGCAGAATTGAGACGTCCCACTGAAGCAAAGCAAAACAGCGGTGAGGATAAACTCCCTCACCGCTGTTTTGCTCTGAGCGTGAACGCCCTCAACCCGGTCAATGGGACACAACTAGGGTCGTGTCACCTGATTTGATCAGCGCTGTTCTGACCAAATTTTAAGGTGCTGGAAAGCGCCACCTTGTTGCTGTGCATTCATCAAGTAAACTTGGCTACAGCCGCTAAAGGGGATGGACTGTCCCGCCATCATGGGGCGGTCCAAAACAGACTTGCCTGAAGCCTCGAAGACGCGCAATCGGCAATCGCCGAGGGCGGTAAATTGTTGGCCATCCCACCGCACGAGCTCGGTTTGAAGGTTCTCGAATTCGGCGACGTCCACAGCGGCACCACAGAATTGACTCCAGAAGCTCCACATTTCGACCGCACTGGTTACGTCCATGTTGCCCCAAGAGCCAAACCAATCGTGGCCTCCACCGTTTACGCGGTAGACACGCGCTTCATACCCATTGTCTCCTCCAGAGTGGGTAATGAGGTCCACCGTGCTGTTGTCGTCTAGGTTGATGTTGGGCAAAGCCTCCTCGGTAACCTCGGTACAATTGTTCCAACCTGCCCATGTAGAGACGATGGTTTCTACGCTGGGATTTCCGCCCCAGTTGCCGGCGTCGTTGGGATTGCCGAGGTAGGGCACCACGTTGTCGGCCGTGCCGTGCAGGTGAATCACAGGAACCGATTGGCTGGGGTCGCAGGATGCCCAGTCGTTGCCGCCCATGAGGCCACCCACAGACCCAATGCCGCGGAACACGTCGGCGTTGTCACAGGCCAGCGAATAGCTCATGTAGCCACCATTGGAATATCCGCAGCTGTAGGTGCATGCGGGGTCGTGGCCGTGGGTCTCTTGAATGTAGCCAGCGAGTTGGGTCAAAAACGCGTGGTCGTTCACGTTGGAGAAGTTGAAGTTGGCGTTCCAGTGGTTGGTTCCGCTTCCGTCTGGAGAGCCCTGTGGCACCACCAGGCCAAATCCCTCTTCATTGGCCAGTTCGCGGAAACCACCCACAGCAAACATGCCGAGGGCATCTCCTGTGTAGCCGTGCAAGGCAAAGACCAAAGGTGCACCGGGCTCCATGTTGGGTGGGGCGTAGTAGATGTACGTTCTGTCGTAATTGGTGTTGCCGTCGAGGTAGGTGAAGGTTTGGATGTCGATGCAAGATCCATCGTCCACGGTGGCACCTTCGAGGAAGTTGATGGCTTCCGGGTCGGTACATCCTCCCATTTGAAAGTCGCATTCGCCCTCCCCTACAGTAAACGGCATGTAGCCGAAGAAGCCATTGTTTAGGGTCAACTCGGTCTCAAAACCAGACAAGTCCACATCGGCGGAGAGCAAGGCCCCATTCCAGCCATCGCCCCAGCTGTCGGTGGCGAGAAAGTAATAGCATCCGTCTTCCAAACAGACGGCTTGCGCAAACGTCCCTTCAATGCTGCCAGAGAAAGACAAAATTTGGGTGGTGTCGGTGTCGCCGAGGTGATAAAGCTCCCATCCCATTTCCCATGGATAGAGGGAGGTGGTGGTGGTAAAAGTGACTTCAGTGTATTCGCACTGAGCGGATGCGAGCGTCGCCATAGCGAGGCCAACGAGAGAGAAGAAATTGCGTAGGAACATGCCGACAATATAGGATGCGCACCCTGTTTTTACGGCCTTGGAACGGCCGAAAATGGACCAAGGTGAGATGTTACCTGAGAAGCCAGAGCGCGACAGGAAACAGAGGTTTTCGCGGGGGTCAGTCTGCAACACATCGGGTGTATCCCCCGAGGGTTTTGCTCACATTGTTGCTTCGAAAGAGGCCATCGGATCCAGTGGACAGTGCGCGATACCAACCTTTCGTAAACGTGTATTCTGTGGCGACCCAAATGTGTACGGCGGTCCCTTCGTTTCCAAAGGCGTCATTGCTAAAGGTTTGCCCCCCTGGAAGGAAACCCATCCCGTAATTGTCGGTGCCGTTCCAATTCAGGCTGTCTTTGAGCTGGTCGCCTTGCGCTTCGCCACGCCAGCCCAAGGTGTTCAATTCCGCCTCTTGAATGCCCATGTAGGCCTCCATTTCAAACCAGTCTTGATCGGTGGCGGTATGCCATCCAGAAGGACAGAGGTCCCATTCTGTGACGGCAACGAAGTTGTAAAGTGCACCATAGGTGGCATAGGCATCGGTGGCCATGGCTTGAGCAACATCTGTCCCGTTGTAGTCTAGAACGAAAGCATGCGGGACAGTGTATTCTTGAGCAGAGGGCGGAGCTACTGAAGGGAGGTGCCGACAGTTCTCGGAAAACCAGCATTGATTCCCCATTTGAACCACGCCGTATGCGTGACCTTGGTGCTCTATGCTCGATGGACAGGTGATGCCGGTGTCCAGCGGCCATGCCATGTCGAAGTACGTGAGAAGGAGGATGAGGTCTGCAGCACCAACATGGCCATCGTTGGACAAATCAGGGTTAAAACAGTCCTCTTGACCCCAACAAGGGACCGGCAACGAGACCAGAAGAAGAAGGATTCCGAGCTGACTCAGCTGCTTGAAGCGGGCCCGAAGTGAAAGGAAAGCGTGCATCATGCAACGGGGATTGTGAGTGGGCAGGACCATGTCTGCGGCAGGGGTGACCTTCGGCTTGTTTCCCTCCGGCGAATATTAAGTAATTATAAGACAGTAAGTTAAGGAAATTGAGTGGTCAAGCTGGCCCCTCTTGGTTGCTTGGGTCTGAGTGTGCTTAGATCCGGATAAATGGGCGGAAATGAATCGCCCTTCACGCAGGGAAAACAGGGTGGAAGGCCTAGATTTAAGGGGATGAACGTCCAAAGTCAAATCGCGCTTTTACTGCTCTTTTCTTTTGGGCTCTCCATGCCTGCCGTGGGGCAAGAGGAGGGCGAGTCAGGAAGCCTGCTCCAGCGGATACTGGACAATGTGCGAGGGGTGGACGATGATCCTGCAGCGCCCAAGTTCATCAACTATCCCACCGTGGCGTTCTCCCCGGAGACCAACTGGGAGTTCGGAGTGTCGAGTCTGTATGTCTATTCTGCGAATCGGGATTTGAGCAACCGTTTGAGCGAGCTCAAGGCTTTCACGTTTTACACCTTGGAAAACCAATATGGGATCTGGTTGGATCATGCCTTGTACACCGATCAAAACAAGTGGTTCCTCTACGGTCGGGCGCGCTATCAAAGCTTTCCCATGTTCTATTACGGCGTGGGAAGGGACAGCCCTTCGGAAGACCCGACCCTCATCGACGGCGAGTACATCTTGCTCCGGGAGCGTGTCTTGAGAGAGACTTGGCCTTCCTTGTACGTCGGGTTGGAGTTGGATTACCAAGCCTTGAACCGTGTCGAGTATGAGGGTGGGGAAGAACTCTTGTCCGGATTGGCCGTTCCCAGCGTCGGAGCCTTAGGGTCCACCAATGTGGGCGTTGGATTGGGTGTCCTCTACGACAACATCCACAACGCCATGAATCCGAGGGAGGGGCTCTACAGCGAGTGGGCCTTCCTGAATTACAGCGAGGACACCGGCAGTGATTTCAGTTTCACTTCGTACATCGTGGACAATCGGATTTACCGGCCCATCAAGGAAAACAGCGTGCTGGCTGCCCAACTCTACGGCCAATTCACCGCGGGAAATCCGCCGTTTAACATGTTGTCTCTGTTGGGTGGAGAGAGCCTCATGCGCGGCTATTACCTCGGCCGTTACCGAGACAAGAACATGATTGCCGGTCAAATTGAATACCGCATTTTGCCCTTCTCCTTTTCCAAGAGTTGGGGCGCGAGTGTGTTTTTGTCGGCTGGCCAGGTCTTCGGGGATGACCACGGTTTCCAATGGCGTCAGTTCCTGCCCACGGGTGGGGCCGGTGTGCGCTACCTCCTTTTTCCCGAAAAGGACATTTACACCCGCGTCGACGTCGCCTTCACCCAAGAGGGCAACGGCATCTACATCTTCATCGGCGAAGCCTTCTAAATCAGCACTTGCAGCACCCGGTTTCAGCAAGCTGTGGGTTCAACTGTGGGTCACTCTTGATCTGAGCTGCAGTGAGGGCAATTGGCCATGGCGGCCTCGGTGAGTTTGCCCTTGCAACGCGGACACTTTTTGCCCGAAGGGAAAGCGCGGTCGATGCTTTTCTCGATGTCGTAGTCCTCGTCCGTGAAACGGAGCAAGGACCACCAAACAAAGGCAAACCCGAGGACATACCAACGCCAGGACATAATGTCTGTTCCGTCATCCTCGTACATGATCGAGTCCAGCCAAAAGCACAACAAGACGTACAACACCATCACGATGATGCCAATGGGGTCAAACAAGCGGTCGCGCTCTTTGATGGCCACTTCCAATGGTTTCAGCAGGAGATTGAGCAGGATTCCCCAAAACAAAAGGTCTCCGATAAAGGACCAAGAAGTGAAGTAGTCGAGCATGGTCTTTGGGGACTGAAATTGAGAACGGCCTCTTGGCGAATTCCACAATATAGAGATTCCGTCGGGACGAGGGTGATTGTATCGGGATGCTTTGAGGTGCGTCAAAGTGGCCAATATGTGGGCATTGTAAGCAGGTCAAAGTTGTTTGGAGCTGATCGCAACTGGCTCCAAGCTGTATCAGAGGAGTGACCAACCTCTGCTGATGTTTGAGACGTGGGGATGACAAGTGTCATCCGAAACCTCTGCTTACGTCATTTCAAGTGAGCAAGAAGAGGGGCTCTTTTGACCCCGTACCCCAAAGTTCTTGCCACCATGAATTACTTCCATCACTCATCGGCCCTCTGCACAGCAGCTTGTACCATATCGGCGGCCATCCTGCTGTCGTCCTGCAACCCAAGTCAATCCACCAATCCAGAGCCGCAGGACAAGGACTCCCAAATGTTGGCCACCATCTTGGACGCACTCGGACAGCAGGGGTACAGCCAACTGCACATGCCCGACCCCCATGAATTGGCAGCCATACCTCAAGACCCCAACAACCCCCTTACCCACCAAAAAGTGTCCCTTGGCCGGATGTTGTTCCACGAGACAGCCCTCGGGAGAGATGCCGCCGAAGATGTCGGCATTGGAACATACAGCTGCGCCAGCTGTCACCACGCTTCGGCCGGGTTCCAAGCAGGTGTGCAACAAGGATTGGGCGATGGCGGTGTTGGATTTGGTGTCCGGGGTGAAGGCCGGGTGATCTCTCCAGATTATGACCCCACAGAAATAGACCGGCAGCCCATGCGGAGCCCCACTGCCATGAACGGTGCCTTTACACCGGTCACCCTCTGGAACGGACAGTTCGGCGCCCATGGACCCAACGCGGGTACGGAAGCCCAGTGGACTGAAGACACACCGCTGGTGGTCAATTACCTCGGCTACCTCGGACTCGAGACCCAGGCCATCGCAGGACTCACCGTCCACCGCATGGCACCCACGCCGGAATTCTTCCTCCACATGCCTGATTATGTGGCGCTCTTCGACGCTGCGTTCCCCGATGTTCAAGAGGACAATCGCTACAGCGTCGAGATGGCAGGGTTGGCCATTGCCGCATACGAGCGGACCATCATGGCATCCGAATCCCCCTTTCAACGGTGGTTGAACGGGGAGCATTCGGCCATGACGTCCCTCCAGAAGGACGGGGCCATGGTGTTCTTCGGCGCGGCTAAGTGCGGCACCTGCCACAACGGACCCGCGCTCACCGATGGCGGCTTTCACGCCCTCGGGATGCCCGACATGCCCGGCAACGAAATTCTGGACGCCACTGGCAAAGGTTATGGCAAGTCCAGTGCCGATGCCGCCTTGGGTCGTGGAGGATTCACGGGAGAGGACGGCGACAAGTATGCCTTTAAAACTCCCCAACTCTACAACCTCGAGGATGGCCGTTTCTATGGCCACGGCGGGACCTTTTACAGCTTGTCAGAAGTCGTAGACTACAAGTTGGCTGGAATGTCCGCCAAGCCAGAAGTCACCCCTTACTTGTCCCAAGACTACGATGCCGTTGAAATCACAGAGGACCAGAAAAACAGCCTTCTTCGTTTTCTGCAAGAAGCCCTGTATGATCCGGGACTGCACCGTTATGTGCCCAACAATACAGTGAGTGGCCAGTGTTTTCCGAACAACGACCCACAGTCTTCAATTGATTTGGGCTGCGATGATTCCTTGCCCTTATAAGAAGGAAGCTGGCAGGGGGCCTGGCAATGCGGCTGATGGCCCCATTGTTTTACCCATGTTGTACCTCGTCCGTTGGTTTTTCTCTGAACAGCTGAAAAACAAGGGGTTGTGGCACGGTGGAGTGATCCCGTCGGGACTGCGTACATCGGTTTCTCTGGGCCTTGAGTTTCAAGGGGTGTCACATCTGTTTAGTCAGTTTTGGCAAGTAATACAGGGCAG
>CBFHQM010000028.1:0-28919 GCA_965657965.1 uncultured Flavobacteriales bacterium
GAGAATTGGGAAAGCGGATATTATTATCTACGCATACGTCGTTTCCGACTCTAATTATACTCGACGTTCCCAAATTTGTGCACCAGTTGAATGCAAATAAGCCCCGCTGGGAGGCGGGGCTTTTTTTTTCGGTGGGCCTCTTGTTTAGGCTTTTGCCGTGTCTTTGCTCAAGTCGACCACAGTCGGAGTTGCAATGAAAATGGAGCTGTACGTTCCAACCACAACGCCAATCATGAGGGCGAAAACGAAGCCTTTGATGTTGTCTCCTCCAAAGAGGAAGATGGTCAACAACACCACGAAAGTGGACAGGGAGGTGTTGATCGTGCGGCTCAAAGTGCTGTTGAGTGCAAGATTGAAAATCTCCTTTCGGTCCTTCTTCGATCCATATAAATTGAAGTATTCACGGATGCGGTCAAACACCACAACGGTGTCGTTGATGGAATAACCAATGACCGTAAGAATGGCCGCAATGAAGGCCTGATCAATCTCCATGGTAAAGGGAAGGATGCCCCAGAATATGCTGAAGAGGGACAGGACAATCAGGACGTCGTGGATCATGGCAACGAGCGCGCCCAAACCATACTGCCATTTCTTGAATCGGAAGAAGATGTACAAGAAGATCACCAGTAAGGAGAAGACGGTGGCATTGGTGGCGCCGCGTCTAAAGTCATCGCTAATGGTGCCGTCTACCTTATTGTAACGGTCAATGGTGTACCCTACGCCGGTTGACTCGAGTCCGCTCGCCAAAGCGGCCTGAATGGCCTCGTCTTGATCGGCAGCTTCGCTGTCAATCATGTAGTTGGTCATGATCCGGACCTGGCTGTCGTTCTCTTTGGTCTGAACCAAAGGATTGCCAGCAGCACCATCTTCGGTAAAGGCGGTGCTCAATGAAGCACGAAGCGCTTCCATGTCTACAGGCTCTTCGAAAGAAACATCGAACGTCGACCCTCCAGAGAATTCAACGCCGTAATTCAAGCCCTTGGTGGACAAGCTGGCCAAACCACCTGCGATCACGAGCGCGCTGGCCAAATAAGCCATTTTACGACGTGCAATGAAGGGGACTGCCGTGTTGGTGAACCAATTCTCCGTCAACTTGGAGGAGAAGCTCATGCCTTTCTTGTTTTCGAGGCGGGTGAAGAACACCAAACGCGTGAGCACGATGGCACTGAACAAGGAGGTGAAAATACCGACCATCAACGTGGTGGCGAATCCGCGAATCGCTCCGCTACCAAAGCTGTACAAGATGACCGCGGTCAACAACGTGGTGATGTTGGCGTCAATAATGGCACTGTAGGCTTTCGAGTAACCTTCTTTGATTGCGCCAGCCAATCCTTTTCCGGATCGCATTTCTTCACGCACACGCTCATAGATGAGCACGTTGGCATCGACTGCCATACCGATGGTCAAGACGATACCCGCGATGCCAGGAAGGGTCAATGCAGCGCCAAGCGAAGCCAGTGCGCCAATCAAGAAGAACAGGTTGGCGATCAGGGCAATGTTGCTCACCACACCCGCTCCGCGATAATAGAAGATCATGTAGAGCAACACCACCAGCAAAGCGAAAATGAAGGAGCTCAATCCCGCTTGAATGTTTTCCTCTCCGAGTTGTGGTCCTACTGAGACTTCGTCCACGATCCGCGCAGGTGCAGGCAGTGAACCGGCCTTGAGCAAGCTTGCCAAATCCTCGGCCTCTTGCAGTTTCTGCTCGGCAGTTTGACCTGTTCCGAAGCTGATCTGCGACCGGCCATTGAGGATGGCGCTGTTCACGTTCGGTGCAGAGAAAACGAGGTCATCCAAAACCACAGCGACGGCCCTTTGGTTGTCGGCGGCGGCGGCCTTGGTCATTTGTCCCCAAATGCCAGCACCCTCGCCGTTCATGGTCATGTTGCACACCACATCTCCAATCTCGTCATAGCCCACACGCGCATCGACGATGCTCTTGCCGTCCAACTTGGCCTTGCCGCGACCACTCTCGTCGCGAATGGCGTAGAGGGTAGAAACGTTGCCGTTGCTTTTGGCACTCCAAATCAAGCGAACATCGCTTCCGAGCGCGAGCTTGACCTCGGGCATAGACAGGATGTTGTTGACTTTGTTGGTGTCTGCATTGACCGCATAACCCACGATGCTCGTCTTGGCCGTGCGCTCAGGTTGCAGGTAAGCAAACAAGGGATTCTTCGCACGGAGGTCTTCCGTACTTAACGCGCTGTCCGCCGGAGCGGTCTCGGCAAAGAGGTCAGGGCGAAGGCTCTGGCCTGCTGCGACATTCGCGTTGGCGATTTTCTGCGCCACTTCTTCGTTGAACCAAGTTTCCCAGAACTCGAGGTTGGCCGTGGACTTCAACTGCTTTCGTGCACGTGCAGGGTCATCGATGCCGGGCAATTCGACCAAGATGCGTCCGCTAAAGGACAGCTTCTGGACATTGGGCTGGGCGACGCCGAGTTGGTCGATCCTTTTGCGGATGATGTTCTCGGTATTGTTGATGGCCGTTTCGGCTTCTGCCCGAAGAATGGCGATGATTTCCTCATCTGTGCTCTTTTGTGGAAAGAGCTCTCGGTTTTCCATGTTGTGGAAAATCCGCCAAAGGGGGGCATCGGTGTTTTGGGCACTCCAAGCTTGGCCAAACAGGGTAATGAAGTCCGCATTTGAACTTCTCCGTTGGGCTTTGGCATCGGCCACGGCTGTAACGAAGGCCTCGTTTGTGCTGTAGTCGGCCAAGGCAATCACCAGATCGGGGATGGACACTTCTAGGGTCACGCTCATGCCTCCGCGGAGGTCGAGACCTAAGTTCAGCTCACGCTCTTTTGACTCGAGGTACGTTTTGCCGAAAATGGGGACGATAACCGAGTCGCTCTTGGAGCGGAGGTATGCCTTGGCCTCTGATGTGGCTGTGGCATTGAAGGCCTCTTCGGTAATGTCGCCGGCTTCGAGCAGTTGCTCCGCTTCATAGACACCTTGCTCAGCAGCTTCCTTCTCGAACTCGCTCGAGAAGTAGTTGAAGCTTAGCGTGTACATGGTGGCCAATGCAAGCAGCACCGTAAAGATCAGGACGGCACTCTTATTCTGCATGGTTCAGGTGTTTTTTAAGGTGTGCAAAGATAGATAAAACGCGGTGTAGAGGGCTTGGGCGTCCGCAAGGGCCGTAGGGTTTGAATTACCTTCGTCGTTATGAGGCAAGCGCTCGATACACAGGAGGCTCGAATACGGCAGAAACTGAGTTGGGGTTGCGTTCAATCCACTTTTTTTCTGCTCTTGCTTTTTGCAGGGTCAGCTTGTGGGAATTCGAGCGCGGCACAAGAGGTGCAATTGGCTGTGCTTCAGTACAAAGGGGGAGGGGATTGGTATTCCAACCCAACGAGTGTGCCCAACTTGGTGAAGTTCTGTAACGCGGAACTCAATGCCCGTTTTGACGAAGAAGTCCCCTACGTTGAAGTCGGGTCCCCCACATTGTTCAACTACCCATTTGTTCACATGACGGGCCACGGAAATGTGGTTTTTTCGCCTTCCGAAGCGCGCAATTTGCGCACGTGGCTGGAGGCTGGAGGCTTCTTGCACATCAGTGATAATTACGGCATGAACGCTTTTGTGAAGAAGGAAATGCAGAAGGTGTTTCCCAATTTAGACTGGGTGGAGTTGCCATTTGAGCATCCCATTTATCATGGTGAATTTGACTTCAACGAAGGATTGCCCAAGGTGCACGAGCACGATGGCGAAGCACCTCAAGGCTTGGGTTTGTTGCTCGATGGTCGCTTGGTTTGCTACCTCGACGTAGAGTGCGACTTGGGGGACGGTTGGGAGGATTTTGCGGTTCACCGCGATCCTGAACCCGTTCGCCGGAGGGCCTTAGAAATGGGGGCCAATTTGGTCACTTTCGCCATGAAGGGCGGCCGCGACGACTAAAGCAGCGCAGCGGTTTAGTGCACCTCCTTTCCGGTAAAGGGGGGGTAGTCGGTGCTCATGAAGAGCAAGTAAGTGGTAATCCGTGTATCCCACCGCATTTGCTCCACGAACCAATTGAACCAGCGTTCTGGGTAACGCTTGGTGAACAGGATAGACCAGAAAGCCAGGAAATTCAAGAAGAGAACCCACATGCCGCGAATGGGCAAAATGAACAAGTGTGGGATCAAGAGAAAGGGGCCGATTAAGCCAACCAAGAGCACGTGGCTGCGGGAGATGGTCTCGGGATAGGACACGTCCAGTTGCAGGTGAGGGTGTTGGGCGGATAAGCCAAAGGCAGGATAGCCCTCCACACAGTTGAATATGGAGGCATTGAGTCGGGCGTTCCATCGGAGTATGCCGAGCTGGATGTCAAACCATTCGCGGGGGTAACGCCCGGTGAACAGAATGGACCAGAAGGTGAGGAACAACAGCAGGCTGCCCAGCGCGCTCACGAAAAAGAGCGCGATGGCGTGCGGAAGCACCAAATAGAAAGCGCCGAAAAGACTGCGGAGTAGCAATTCTTTGCGTGAGTAGGCTTCTTGTCTTTGGATGTTGAAGATCACAGCCATGCGGTGGAGGGTTTCGGTTCAGTGTGAGTAAGGTGCGTTACCCCGGCAGGACTTCCAAACTTGGGCGAGAGAAGTATCCCGTGTCAGAGGGCATGGCGATGCTGTTTTCTTCGGGATGGACGGTGTCCCTGAGCCAAGTGATGTGCAATTGATCGCCGACCTCCTTGTGGGACGAAACGACATCGCCGTGACGCATTCCAATCTTCCACGCTGGACTGTTGGGCCAGCATACTTTGACTTCTATCCGGCCTTCGCGTCCTTTACCGCAAAGCGCGCCGCAGCGGGCCAAAGGGTCCGAGTGTGCCCTGAGCGTCGCTTGAATCCCTTGGTACAGGAGGGCGTCCACCAACGCAGGCCAGGTGTCATCAGTGCCGTCACAATGTGCGCTTCGCAAGTCCAAGATGTCTTGGGCGCCTTCAGGACCACGTGCGCTTGCCCTTCGAGCGAGTGTGGACCACCACGTGTTTTCGTCTAAGCTCCGGTTGGCACTGGGGCTTGCCAATTCCGCCACCGCGTCGACGAGCCATCCTCCACCTGCTCGGTTCAGAGCGACGTCACACAAGAAAGCGAGGACAGCGCCCTCCACGTAGATGTTGCCACGTCGATGTGGAACGCCCAAGATGTAACCGTCGAGCCAGGTGTCGTAGCTGCTGTCTGCCACCGAGGTTTCGAGTCGACCTGGATTCCAAAGGTGACGGGTAAGCAGCTTTTCGAACCGTCGCAACCAGCCTTCCATGTCGATCACGCCACACTCAAGGAGGAACAGGTCTCCCAAATAGGTGGTGACCCCTTCTGCCACATAGCCAAGACGGCTGGGGCTTGGTTGGTCAAAATTGTAAGGCATCCATTCCTCCGGACGCAACCACTTGACGTTCCACGTGTGCACCAATTCGTGGCTGGCAATGTCGATGACCTCTTCGAGTCCGGGGGAGGCTTGGCCGTTGTCGTGGGTCAAATCCTTGGCGGGGCCCCATGCAATCACGGTGGAGGCTTCGTGTTCAACGCCGTGTCGAGCGGGGCCGTCGGGGAACAAGTAAAGAAAATGGTAGTCCGGGCATGGGAGCCACCCAAAGGCCTTCATCTGGGCCGCTGTGAAGCGTTCATGCGCGTCGACAAAGGCCTTGTCGTCGTAGTGTCGTTTGCCCCACACATGGACATGAAAAACATGGCCGTTTGCGGTGTAAGTGTCGTGCCACAGATCCGTTTCAGGCGCGGCAATCCAGGGGCTGTCCATCAAGTGTTGCGTGCCGTTGGCGTGCAAGACTGGCCCCGCTGGTGTTGCCGTGCAGTCTAGCGCTGTGGCCAGTTTCCAATGGGAAGGCACGTCGATCAAGTGCACTTCTACCGCGTGGTTTGCCCAGTCCGGATGGTGCGGCATGAGGTTCACGGGATTCACGTAGAGCAATTGGTCGTCCGACCACGTGTTGCCGGCGTCCATTTTGCAAGCGGTGTAGTCAAAGCGGAGTTCCACGGCGTCTTGCCCTTTTTCAGGCGCCATGCACTTCCATGCGTGCAACCCGCTTTTGGACAAAGGGGTCCACCTCCCATCGATGCATTGGGACATGTTCCGAACCCGTTGCGCAAAATCGCCTCGTTCGTAGCGGCCGGGGCGCCACATGGGAATGCGCACCTCGCTCAAATCAAAAGGGAAGGTGGTAGTGACGCGCAGCTCATGTCTGCCGCGGCGTTCAATGCTGTGCTGAATGGGAGGGATGGAGCTCATTCGTCGAAGAGGGAGAGAATGGGTTTGCCAGTGCATCCGCTTGGACGGGGAAAGCCAAGCAGCGCGGAAAGGGTCGGTGCAATGTCCCGGATTTCGGACCGTGCGTAGCTTCTCTTGCCTTGTGGAATGCCAGGGCCCAGGATCAGGAACGGGACGTGGGTGTCGTAGGCGTACGGACTGCCGTGACTTGTTCCTGTCCGACTGTATTCGAGGAATCCCGGTTTGAGCATCACCACCACGTCTCCCGATGCTTTGGCGTTCCATCCCCGTTGAATGTTGGCTTCGGCGCCTTCGTAAAAGCTCGCGTTGCGCAGGTCTTCAGCGGTGAGTGTGCGTTGAACTTCGGGTTCGAGCTCGGCTGTGCGGGCAATGAACCGAGCCACGACATCAACGTCGAGACCCTCTTCAAGCAAGAGAGCGCGGTCCAGAAAGAATTGATCGTTGGAATAGACCAAAATCAAGTCGCTGCGTCCAAAGTGTTTGAGGAGCGCTGTGTCCACTCGGGCCTTCATGGGTTCTGGATTCCAATAGTCCACGGGAAGACCTCGAGACTTTTCGAGTCCAGGGACCGTAACTGCGCCGTGATCTGCAGTGAGGAAGGCCATCCATTCACCTTCGCCTACTTTTTTGTCGAGTGCGGTGAAGAGGCGGTTCAACTCGCGGTCAAGCCTGCGATACGTGTCTTCTGTTTCAATCGCATGCGCGCCAAATTTGTGCCCGACATAATCGGTGCTGCTGAAGGACAAGGCCAACACGTCGGGCACCCAGTCGCGGCCCAATTCTTCGTGCTCAATTGCAGCCAGACCAAAGTCTACAAGAAGGGTGTTTCCTGCGGGTGTTCCCTTAATGATGTCCTTCCCGCTGTTTTTTTCCATTAAAACCTCTAGGTTATATGGTAATACTGGTCTTTCAGAACCTTTCCATGTTCCTTCATATGGGTTGTTGTCTGGAAGGCTGTGCTGGTATGTTGATTTTTCGTTAAGGGTGCTCCATCCGTTTTTTATTAACGATTCAACGGCATTAGATGTGTTGAATTCTGAAACCCAAGAAGGAAGGGATTCCATGTAATGTGTGCTGGTAATAAAATTCCCGCTAGAGAGCCAGAATGCCGCATCTGCTGCATGGCCTGCCGGGAGAATGGCACCGCGGTCTTTCATGCTGGCGCCAATGACCTTTGGTGTGGCCCCGTTGCGCTGGCTAAAGTGCAGTTTTAGCTCGTCCGCCCATGTGCTGGCGGCGAGGTTGTTGGGGGACATGTGTCCGCTGGCGTCGTTGGCTTGACTTGGCATGCCGACTGTACCTGCGGTGGAGTCTGCAACGCAGTAGGTCCCCTTTCCCATGTCTCGGGAAAAGAAGTTATTTCCAATGATGCCATGAACGGCAGGGGTGGTCCCTGTGGCGATGCTGGCGTGGCCGGGCCCGGTGTACGTTGGGGCATAGCTAAAGTGGTGATCCATGCCGGAAAAACCATCTTGAAAGAAGCGCTGGAAGCCCCCGGTCTCGAAACCATCGAGGTACCGTGTCAAGTAATCCGCACGCATTTGATCGACGGTGATCGCGACAATGAGTTTGGGTGGGTGGCCTTGTTCGGTCGTGGCCTGTGGGGGCTGACTCAGGCAGGATTGTCCGATAGAGGACAGGAGAACAGTCAAAGTGACCCAGAAGGCGATGCGCGTCATGGACAAGAAATGTAGGCGTGAATTTAGCGCCGAATGGTGCTGGCAACCACAGCAAAAACAGCGAGACAGCCCATAACACTGACGGCGATGTTCACCGCTGCCAAAGTCCATTGCCCTTCGGCGATGAGGCGGTGGTTGTCGGCGCTGAAGCTGCTGAAGGTGCTGAAGCCGCCGCACAGTCCAATGGCGAGAGCAGCGGGCAATACATGCCCTTCTGGCCATCGGCTGGCGACTTTGATGGTGACCACAGCAAGGAGGGCTGTGGCAAGGAAGTTGGCGGCCAGGGTGCCCAAGGGGAACACGGAACGTCCTTGGAGCCACAATCCGAGGAGGTAGCGCAGGACCGAGCCTGTACCTCCACCGAGAAAAATGCCGAGCAAAAGGGAGAGAGAGAGAGGAGGCATCACGGTCGATTAACGGAGGTGAAGCGCTGGAAAGCCGTATGAATGGCGATGGCCCATCCTGCGCCGAAAAGCGCTCCAAGCGCAATATCTGCCGGATAATGAACGCCTAAATAGATTCTGGTCCAGCTTACGGTTCCCGCCCAAACCCACAGCCAGCGCCAGCGTGTGCTCCCAAAAAGAAGCACGGCTAGGGTGGCCAGTCCGAAGGTGTTTGCGGCATGCGAAGAGACCATACCAAAAGGGCCGCCGCGGTACAGGGTGCCATTTGGGTTCTCGTGAAGGACGATTTGACCTTCAAGTTGGGACGCATGGGAAGGGCGCGGCCGAGCAAATCCCGGTTTCATAAGACGGCTACTGATGGCGTCAGTTCCGGCGACAGTGCACAAGAACATGGCGAGTCCAAGCCAGCTGCGTACAGCAGTGGTTCGGGAGAAAAGGGTCCAAAGTATCCAGATCGCCACGGGCAATGTGGCCCACTTGGAAGTGAGGATCCAAGCCAGCGAATGCATCCAATGGGGCGTGGCGTTTAGGGCCAACAGCAGTGCCTCATCCCAGGCCTGCAAGGTCTCCATCATCCTCCGTAAATGGCTTCGATCAAATGGCCATACTTGGCCAGAATGGGCTTCCGCTTCAACTTGAGTGTGGGTGTGAGTTCTCCTCCGTCAATTGAAAATGGAGCGGGCAAGACTTGAATTTTTTTGATGCGTTCCCAAGAGGCGAATGGGGCCATCAGTTCTTCGATGTCCTCCATAATGCGCGCGCAAATGACGGCATCATCGGGTACGTCGTTTTGAGCCGGGCAGGTGCGGTCGTGGCGGCGGCACCATTCTTCCAAGACGACCATGTCGGGGACCAACAATGCAGCAGGGTGCTTTCTGCCTTCTCCAATGACCATGACCTGCTCGACGAACCGCGATGCTTTGATGGCATTTTCGAGGAGTTGTGGGGCCACATATTTGCCGCCAGAAGTCTTGAACATCTCCTTCTTTCGATCGGTGATGCGTAAAAATCCACTTTCAATCACGCCGATGTCGCCTGTGTGAAACCATCCATTTTGGATGACCTCTGCCGTTTTTTCTGGGTCCTTGTAGTACCCCATCATGATCTGATGGCCTTTGACCAGGATTTCTCCGTCTTCGGCGATCTGTACCTCGGTGTCTTCAATGAGTTTGCCTACCGTTCCGATGCGCAACATGTCGGTAGAATTGAGGCTGTTGACCGAAACTACCGGGGAGGTTTCGGTGAGTCCGTATCCCTCGTATACAGGAATGCCGGCGCCATTAAAGAAGCGTGCAAGACGAGGTGCAAGCGCTGCTGATCCACAGGCCACGGCCATGATTTGAGTGAGCCCCAGAGCGGCTTTCACTTTGTCAAAAACAAGCTTCCGAGCAATGCCCAGTTTCCACTCGTAGAAGCCGCCATTTTGGCCATCGGGCTCCCATTCGAGCGCCAAGCCAACGGCCCAATTGAAGATGGCGGACTTGACGCCTCCTGCTTCGCGGCCTTTGGCCACAATGGCGTCGTGGAATTTTTCCAGCAGACGCGGCACTGCGGTAAACATATGCGGTTCGGCAGCCGCCAGGTCGTCTTTGACCGTTTCCAAACTTTCTCCGAAATGGATGATGGCACCTTCATGGATGTACAGGTAGTGCAACATCCGTTCGAAAATGTGACAAACAGGGAGGAAGCTCACCACGCGGTATTCTGTTCCGGGCTCTCTCACGGGGAGTCGCGGAACGCTGTTGAGTGCGTTCTGTACAATGTTGTGGTGGGTCAGCATCACGCCTTTGGGGCGCCCCGTTGTGCCAGAGGTGTAGATGATGGTGGCCATGTCGGTGTCCACCACGGCGTCCTTGCGGCTTTGCAGGGCCTGGTTCTGTTCGCTGTTGTCTTCTCCTGCGTTCAGGACTTCGCTCCAGTGTCGCGCTCCGGGCACTTGTTCAAATGTGAAGACCGCCTCGAGAGAAGGAACTTGGTCTGAAATGGAGCTGACTTTCTCGTAGAGCTCAGCGTTGGAAACAAAGCAGAAGCGGCTTTCGCTATGGTTGAGGATGTACACGTAGTCCTCGGGTGTCATGGTGGGGTAGATCGGCACGTCGATTCCGCCCGCCTGGAGCGTGCCGTGGTCCATCAGGTTCCACTCGCAGCGGTTGTTATGGGAAATCAAGGCCACGCGATCGCCTGCTTGGAGTCCCATGGCGAGCAAGCCGCGGGACACTTGGTCCATTTCATTCACGAATTTCTCCGTTGAGTAAGTGACCCTTTGCCCGTTGTTGGGCATGGTCATCATGACATCGAGGGGGTTGTTTGCCAACTGGTGGCGAGGAAAATCGAAAAGTCGAGTGGGTTGTTCCATCACAGGTTCTGGTTCAAGAAGTCCCAATGTAATGCCTTGGCGTTGCACTTTCGTAGAATGGATACTTCTGATCCCCAAGATCCACGTTTGGGGTGGCCTTTGCTGCCTTTGGCTTCGACCGCGCTCAAAGTGGAGCTGCGCGACGGGCGTTGGAGCATTCGCTGCGCGGTCAGAGGCAAGTGGGTTTTGCTCGAGCCAGAGGAGTGGGTTCGGCAGCACTTAATTCAAGCCCTCAAGGAGCTGGGTTGGCCACTGTCTCGCATGGTGTTGGAGCATCCCGTGCGCTATGGTGGGGTCGATGGAAGGGTGGATGTGGCTTGTTTTGATCGCTTGGGCGAAGTGGCATTGGCATTGGAGGTCAAGGCGCACAATGTCCCCTTGACCCAAAAAGTAGCCGATCAAGTGGCGCGATATGACTTGGCTTTAGGTTGCCCTTGGTTGATGATTTCCAACGGATTAAAGTCTGCAGTTTGGCGAAGGGATGGCGAAGGGATTTGTCGTCCGCATTCGGGTTGGCCCAAACCTGAAGGGGCGGCACCGGCGTCGCCTGTGGAATAAAGTGGATGAAATGTGGGAAAGCCGAGTAAACCCGAGTGAATGAACGTGGTTCGGAAGGCTTCTCTGAGGTACTTTTCGACCATGCAACCAAAGGACATCTTGGCCATTTCCGGCAAGCCGGGGCTTTTTAAAGTGCTCAACACGACCCAAAGGGCGATTGTCGTCGAACCCATCGGGTCTGGTAAGCGCACGGCGGTTCCGTCTACTGCGCGGGTTTCGTCTTTTGAAGACATCAGCATTTTTACCTACGAAGAGGACCTTCCGTTGTCGAGTGTGTTAAACGCCATGTTTGAGCACTTGAAAGGCAAAGAGGCGCCCTCGAGCAAAACGCCGCACGATGCGTTGCGCACATTTGTAACAGAGGTGGTGCCTGGCTTGGACCAAGAGCGTGTTTATCACAGCGACTTGAAGAAGCTGTGCACCTGGTACAATGCACTCAACGAATTGTCGATGCTTCCCTTTGGCGAGGAGAGTGAGGACGAAGCGACGCCCGAGGCAGCGGCGTCTGCGGATGCGCCAGCCGAAGCGGATGCGCCTGCAGTTTCCGAGGCCGAAGAAAGCGCAGCGGAAGAGGCAAAAGAAGAGGAGCCGTCATGAGCGATGCCGCACAAAATGTGGTGGTCATTGGGGCGGGCACAATGGGCAATGGCATCGCGCACGTTTTTGCGCAGTCAGGCCACGCCGTGACCCTCGTCGATGTGAACGCAGCCGCCTTGAAGCGGGCGACAGAAACCATCGAGAGAAACCTCGACCGTTTGGTGGCGAAAGAGCGCATTACCGATCAGGTCAAGCAGGACACCTTGGACCGCTTGGCCACTTCGACCGAGATGCATGGGGCGGTTTCAGACGCAGACTTGATTGTGGAGGCGGCTACGGAGCGCGTGGATTTGAAGCTTCAAATCTTCGAGCAATTGGACAAGGCCGCGCCAGCGCACGCCATTCTGGCCACCAATACATCGAGCATTTCCATTACCAAGATTGCCGCCGCCACGCAGCGCGCGGGTCAGGTCATTGGCATGCACTTCATGAACCCCGTTCCCATCATGAAACTGGTGGAAGTGATTCGTGGGTACGATACGAGCGACGAGACCACCCGCAAAGTCGTGGCCTTGTCTAAGCAATTGGGCAAGACCCCTGTGGAGGTCAACGACTATCCCGGCTTTGTGGCCAATCGCATCCTCATGCCCATGATCAATGAGGCCATTTGCAGTTTGCACGAAGGTGTTGCTGGCGTCGCGGAGATCGACGAAGTCATGAAGTTGGGCATGGCCCATCCAATGGGGCCGCTTCACTTGGCAGACTTCATTGGTTTGGATGTTTGTTTGAGCATCCTTCGCGTGCTTCAGGATGGATTCGGACAACCCAAATACGCGCCGTCGCCATTGCTGGTCAACATGGTAATGGCTGGAAAACTGGGCGTCAAGTCCGGTGAGGGTTTTTACATCCACCAGAAGGGGAGCAAGACTTTGAACGTATCCCCGTCATTCGCATAATCCAGTGAAGGGGCTCAAGGAACTTCTCAGTGCGATTCACGCACGGCAATTCGCTCCGCTGTATCTGCTGGGTGGAGAAGAGCCTCACCATTTGGATCAGTTGTCGGATGCCATGGAATCCTCGGTGTTGGAGGAGCATGAGCGCGACTTCAATCAAACGGTGTTGTACGGGCGGGACTCAGATTTGGATCAAATCTTGGCTGCCGCGCGTCAGTTCCCGATGATGGCAGAAAGGCGACTGGTTTTGGTCAAAGAGGCCCAAGAACTTCGCGAGTGGCGTTCGAAAGAGAAGCTGGAGAAGTTGGCGGCTTACGCCGACAATCCGGTCGCGTCGACGGTCCTGGTTTTGGTCCATCGCAACAAGATGCCGGACAAACGGCTCGCAGCGGTCAAACGCATCCAAAAGGCGGGTGTGGTTTTTCAGTCGGATCGGATTCGAGATTACAAGCTGCCGGATTGGATCGAAGGATATGTGACCGCCAGCAAGCGGCGCATTTCGCCAAGGACATCACAAATTTTGGCCGAGTATTTGGGCAACGACCTGAAGAAAATTGCCGGTGAAATGGACAAGCTCTTCATTGCGTTGCCAGAGGGGGGAGAGGTAAGCGATGCATTGATTGAGCAGCACATTGGCATTTCCAAGGAATACAACATCTTCGAGCTGACGAATGCGCTCGCGGAGAAAGACGTGGCGCGCGTGACCCGCATCGTTCAATACATGAGGGCCAACGAGAAAAACCACCCTGTCCCTAGGATTTTGCCCACGCTCACCAACTACTTCGCGCGGATTTTGACGTTTCACCATTTGCCGAGTCACGACCCATCTGCAGTGGCTTCTGCGCTTCGTGTTCATCCGTTTGCGGCCAAAGAATACGCGCGAGCGGCACGGAATTACCCCGCCAGAAAAGTGGCGCGGATTTTCGGGTACTTGCGGGAGTGTGATGCGCGTTCTAAAGGCATCAACAATGCCACGGTTGCGCCTTACGACTTGCTAGAAGAAGCCCTGTTTAAGACCCTACACTGAGCGGGTCTAAACCCAGCCCTGATTCATTTGTTGCCTCAACATGCGACTGCAAAACGACCTCCTTCTTCGCGCCCTTTCCGGCGAAAGCACCGAACGCCCCCCTGTATGGTTGATGCGCCAGGCTGGCCGCATCCTGCCGGAATATAGAGCGATTCGGAGCCGTTTGTCTGGGTTTAAAGAATTGGTGGAAACCCCGGAACTCGCTTGCGAAGTCACGATTCAGCCGGTGGATTTGTTGGGCGTGGATGCTGCAATTCTATTCTCCGACATCTTGGTGGTCCCCGAGGCGATGGGGCTGCCATATGAACTCATCGAAAAGGTGGGGCCACGGTTTCCCGAAACGATTGGGTCGGCTGCGGACATGCGCAGGTTGCATGACGTGGACCCACAAGAGCATTTGGGCTACGTCTTGGAGGCCATGAAAATGACCCGTTCGGCGTTAGATGGTCGTGTGCCGTTGATTGGATTTGCCGGTGCGCCTTGGACCATCTTCTGCTACATGGTGGAAGGAGGCGGGAGCAAGGAGTGGAGCCGTGCGCGAAGAATGCTGCGCAGTGAGCCTGTTTTGGCCGAAGAACTGCTCGACAAGATCACCGAAGCGACCATTGCGTATTTGAATGCACAAGTGGAGGCGGGTGCGCAAGCGTTGCAGCTGTTCGACAGTTGGGCGGGAGCGTTGGACGCCGACCTTTTTGAGCGGTACACCATGCCTCGCCTCAAGCGCATTTGCGACGAGGTCAAAGGAGCGCCACTCATCGTCTTTGCGAAAGGCGCCGGCTGGCAGATGGACCGATTGTCGACCTTGTCTTGCGCAGCGTTGGGCGTGGATTGGCACATGCCGGTTGCCGAGGCTCGAAAAAGGGCGCCCCATCATGTGCTTCAAGGAAACCTCGACCCCTCGGTATTGTACGGGTCAGAGGCCGAAGTGAGGAGCGCTACCCAACGAATGTTGTCGGATTTTGGGCGCGGCAATCACGTGGCTAACTTGGGCCACGGGGTTTATCCGGACATCAATCCAGACCGGGTTCGTGCTTTTGTCGACGAAGTCAAGAAAAGTGGACAATCCGGAAACGCCATTTGAGTTAAAGAACACCATGAGGACATTGATCACCACTTGCGCGTTGAGCGCATTCCTTTTGCCACTGATGCCGTCTGAACTGCACGCTCAGGACGAGAATCTCGTTCCCAACGGAAGTTTCGAAAATGGAGACGTCAAGCGGCTAAAGAACTACGGACAATTGGAGGAGATCACCACCGACTGGTTCTCCTACACCGATGCCCCACTGGACTTGTTCAGTACGGATGTCAAGAGCGAGAAGGTCTTGGTGCCTGGAAACGCTTATGGCTACGAAGATCCTTCGGATGGCAATCGTTATGCTGGATTCCGTGCACAAAGCAAAAGTCCAAAGTTGGCCAGGACCTACTACCAAATTCGGTTGTCGGAGAACCTCGCCGAGAATCAGATGTACTGCGTGAGTTTTGACATTTCCTTGAGCGATTTGTCCAAGTACGCTGTGAACGGCATTGGCGCTTACTTCTCGGACCGAAAGGAGACGCAGCCCAACTTGGGCATCGTCTCGCGCGACCCACAGGTCAAGCACAAGACAGACAAGGTCATGCAATTGCTCGAAGGTTGGGAGACCGTTTGCGGCACGGTGCTTGGAACTGGAACCGAAGAATACATGACCATTGGCGGTTTCAATGGCTCTCGCGATTTAGAAGAAGAAAAAATCAAGAAGCCAAGAAATTTCACAGCCATGCAGCAACTGCATGCGTATTACTACCTCGACAACGTGAGTGTTGTGGCCATCGACGCGAAGAGCCAGTGCTCTTGCTCCAAATCGTCCAGTACAGCGCCGGACCTGGTATACGGTGGTCCTAGCTTGGGCAGTGACCTGCCCGATGCGGACGTTCTCTCTCGGTCGGCCGTGTACTATGCCTTCGTGAAGCGAACCTTTACCGAAGACGGAAAAGGCACGCTGAGTCGCGTTGCTGGAATTTTGAAGAACCATCCCGAATGGACCGTAGAGGTTGTTGGGCATTGCGACAATGATGAGGTGGCCGAGGGCAAAATCAATCCACGTTTTGCAGACACGGGAAGGAAGCGCGCCGAACAGGTCAAGCGGTTCTTGACGTCTCAAGGCGTTTCCGAAGGTCAACTGACGGTCAGCGGCGCGGAAAACGCAGACCCAGCATCCACCAAAGACTCTGACTTGGCGCGGGCCAAGAACCGTCGCGTTACGTTCCGTATCAAGTAAGCGGTTGCTGTCCAAGGTGGGTCGCAAACGGCTAGGGTCAGTCGTCTTTTTGTTGTGTGCTCTGGGGGCCATTAGTGCCCAGACGGTGCTCAGCTCCGGTTCTTTGTTGCCCGATGGTGGCTTTGAAAACAAGAAGTTCTGTCCGGGTGACTACAACAATCAGTCGCTCAGAACACTGAATCATTGGTCGCAGCCGACCCAAGGAACGCCAGACCATTTTGTGTCTTGCAGCGCTCGGGCCGGTGTTCCTTTGAATCGTTTTGGTGAGGAGGCGGCTTTAGAAGGAGAAGGCTATGTGGGGCTTGTACTTTACAGTCGCTCGAAGTGGCGCTACAGAGAGTATCTCACTACGGCTTTGAAAAGGGACTTGGCACCAGGGGAATGGGTGTGCGTGTCGGCTTGGCTTTCCTGTGCAGAAAAATCGGGAATCGTGTCGGACGGCTTTGGGCTCCATTTGTCTCAAGAGAAGCCCAGTGCCGATCGCGACTTCATCATAGAGGTCGACCCACAACTCACTAACCCGTCGGGACACTTTCTTGAGGAGCGGGAGGGCTGGGTCAAATTGTCTGACGCGGTTCAGGCCAAGGGTGGGGAGCGCTATCTGACCCTGGGCAACTTCCAGGTCAAAGGAGAGTCGAGGATTGCAGCATCATCGGATGCGCCCAAGGACGCTTCGGATTGGGCGTATGTCTATGTGGATGCGGTAGAATTGGTTCCGGTCGAGACGCCCGAGGATTGTGCATGCTTGGTGGACCAAATTGCGTTGGAGATGACCGATCCACCCGAGCCGCTTACGCGGGTCAAAGAGTTGGAAAGGGACACGTTGCATTTTGGTTTTGACGAGGACCACCTCAGTTCAGAAGACCGCAGAAAGTTGGACCGATGGGGAGGTTTGTTGCGACGAAATCGCTTCCTTCGATTGGAGGTTCACGGACACACGGACGCCATGGGACCCGAAGGCTACAACTCTGCGCTGTCCAAACGCAGGGCGGGAGCAGCTTTTCAATACCTCATGGACCTCGGGGTTGCGCCCGACAGAATGAGGACAGCAGCACATGGCAGTGCAATTCCTGCAGCGAGCAACGCCAATGACAGAGGCAGAGCGCAGAACCGAAGGGTGGAGTTCCGATTGGTCGAGCACGCTTTTCTAGAAGTGGAATAAGCCAGGGGTGACCCCAGACGGCTTAGGCCAAGCGGGCTTCGTCGGTGGCTTGGGGAATGGAGGCCAAGAGCACCATGGCCACCGCAAAGAAGACAATCAAGACCAGTAGGGAATTGCGCATGCTGCCCGTGAACCCTTCGATGTAGCCCCAGCTAAACAGGCCGATGACCACGCCGGTCTTTTCCAGCACCTCATAGAAACTGAAGTAGGAGGTGGTGTCTTCGGTTTCAGGCAGCATTTTGGCATACGTGGAGCGGTTGACGCTTTGGGTTCCCCCCATCATAAAGCCAATGATGCCGGCGGCGATAAAAAACATGGTGGAGCCATCGACCAAAAAGTAGGCGAAGAGGCAAACTCCCGTCCACAGGGATGTGGCCAAGAGCAAGACCTTGACGTTGCCAAAACTCTGGCAGAGACGGCTAAAAATGAAGGAGCCAGGGATGGCGATGATCTGGACCAGAATGATGGCCACGATCAGCTCGTCTGTAGCGAGTTTAACCTCTTTGATGCCAAAGGAGCTCGCCATCAACATGATGGTCTGAACCGCCATGCTCATCACAAAAAAGCTCACGAGATAGCGGACAATTCGGGTCTGTCCTTTGAGGGCTTTTGCGACCGCGCGAAGCTCGCGAAACCCCTGCCACAAGATGTTGCCGTCCGGCCTGTCTTTGTGCTTGGCGGGCAAGCGGCGAAAGGTGATTTGGGCCCAACCGGCCCACCAAATGCCCACTGCAATGAAGGCCCATCGGGTCAGGTGATCGCCAATGCCCATAATCAGGGCAAGGCAAAGCAGGAGCAGCAGAACGCTGCCCGCAAAACCCCAGGAGAACCCTTTGGCAGACAGCATGTCTTGGTCTTCCTTCGGTGCGATTTCGGGCAAGAATGCATTGTAAAAACCCAAACTCCCCCAAGCGCCAACATTGGCCATGAAAAGGGCAGACATGCTCCATTCGAGGTGGGCAGGGTCGAACCAGAAAAGGCCAATGCAACCAGCAGCCCCCAGATAGCAGAAGAACTTGAGAAACTGAAGCTTACGGCCGAGGTAGTCTGCCATGCCCGCAAGAATGGGGGTGGCCAAGATCACAATCAAAAAGGAAGCGCCGATCACATAGCTGTACAACTGGGTGTTGATCAGTTCGCGTCCAAAAAAAGTAACCACATCTGAAGCCGAACCTGTGGGGCCTTCTGTGGTGGTTATGGCCGTATAGAAAATGGGGAAGATGGCCGTGGTGATCACCAAGAAATAGGCGGAGTTGGCCCAGTCATACATCAGCCATCCTTTGCGAATGGCCTTTTCGGAATAGGACCGAGCTGTTCCTTTTTGGTTTCCCATCAAAGCCAATATACGCGGTGGAAGGCGGGGAAGGCCTTCGGGAGATTAGGACAGCAGTCCTTGGGCTTCTACTTCGTTGGCAATGTGGTCTCCAATGGCCAAGGAGGCGGTGGCTGCAGGAGAAGGGGCGTTCAAAACGTGCACACTGCGTCCTTGCGAAATGATGCGGAAATCGTCTTTGGTGTCGCCGTCTGGACGCAGGAGCAGGGCGCGGACCCCACTGCGGCCGACACGCAAGTCGCTCATTTCCAAAGAAGGAACCAACCGTTGAAGGGTTTTGAGAAAGAGCCGCTTTGAGAAGGCACGACGGTATTCGTTGATGCCGAACGACATGTTTTTAAAGAACAGCCGCCAGGTGCCGCCATAGCCCAACGCTTCGGCGGTGTCTTTGAGGTTGAAGTCGGTTTTCCCATAGCCTTCTCTTTTGAAGGTGAAGACCGCATTGGGACCGCATTCAATGTCGCCGTTGGTCATCCGGGTGAAGTGCACCCCGAGGAAGGGGAATTGCGGGTTGGGAACCGGGTAGATGAGGTTGCGGACTTTGTACTTGGCGTGGTCCTCCAGCTCGTAGTAGTCTCCGCGAAATCCGACCACGCGCTCTGCCAGTTCCACATCGTCTTTTCGTGCGAGGCGATCCGCTTGGAGTCCAGCGCAGACGACCATGCCTTTGGCGTTGAAGTCGCCTTGTCGGGTGTGCACGGTGACCCCGGTTTCGCTTTGCGTAAAATTTGTGGCTTCAACACTTGTAAATACGCGGCTTTCAGGTTGAATGCCCATGGCCACTTCGGCCATCTTGGCCGTGGTGGCTCGGAAGTCGATGATTCCGGTACAGGGCACCCATAAGCCGGCGACAGCCTTCACGTGAGGCTCGATTTCTCGAACGGCGGCACCTTCGATTCTTTCGAGCCCTTCGATTTCATTTTGCAGTCCGAGGCCGTGGATTTTCTCCAACATGGGCAACTCATCTTCGGTCGCTGCGGCCACAACCTTTCCGCAGACGTCGTGAGCGACATGGTGCTCCTTCGCAAAGGCGACCAGCTCATGACGGCCACGCACACAATTGGTCGCTTTGAGGCTTCCAGGCGGGTAATACAGGCCGCTGTGAATGACGCCGCTGTTGTGACCGGTTTGGTGGTCGCTCAGAATGTCCTCTTTCTCGAGAAGGGCAATCTTGGCCTCGGGGTGGCGACGCTGCAACTTATAGAATGCAGCGGCACCTACTATGCCACCGCCAACGACGATAAGGTCAAAAGATCGGGTTGGATTCATGGCGGGGTCACTTTCGCGGAAGCGAAGATAGTGGGCCCTTGGGTCGGGTGTCAAAGAAGGGGTGCAGTTGTCAATCAGCGAAGGATGTGCAAATGCCCTCTTCGCTCTTCAACCTTGGGGACATCGATGTCCTGGTACTTCCAAATGAGTCTATAGCCATAGACCCCATCGGGAACGTAGTGAAGACCCTCCATCCAAGGGTGCTCAAGGCCTTCACCCATCCATGTTTGATCTGGGTCCTCTGTGGCCCAAACCAGTTCGCCCCAACGGTCAAAGACTTGGAACAGGAACCCATCGAGTTCTGGGCAGTTGGATTCAACTTTGAATCCATCGTTGACCCCGTCGTTGTCAGGAGTGAAAGCTGTCGGCACCCACATGTCGCACCCACAGTATTCTTGGGTGACCTCCACCACAGCCACGTCGTTGCCACAAGCGTTTTCGGCTTGCAACAGGTACACACCTGCACCCACTGTTGGCTGTAGTCCCAACACCTCTGATTCTGACCAAAAGAGGGTGTAAGGGATTTCTTCAGGGTTGGTGCCTTCCGCTCCTCGGAGTTCGGCCATGACCTCGGTGGTTTCATCCCAGCAGACGACACCTGAAAGCGGGAATGCGGTCACCTCGAGCGTAGGCCAGACATCCACAGCAACGGAAGTCGAATCTGCGCAGCCGGTCATGCTGTCAAATACGCGCACCACATAGTTGCCTTCATTGATCCATTCTGGCCCTCCAGTGGTGACGTTGTCGTTCACCGACCATACCCACCACCCCACAGGGCTAAGGGGTTGCTCAGGCCAGGACCATTCTACTGCAGGATCGAGTGCACATCGGATCACGGTGTCTGGCAGCGGCCCGATTTCAGGGACCGGCCACCATTGGATGTCGGTTTGCTCCGATTGCAAGCAGTTCCCAATGCCCACTGTGACTTCGAAGGGGCCGGTACCCTCGTCTGAACTCAGCAACAAAGTGTTGCCTTCTGTTCCGTTTGACCAAATGGCAGTTTCATGGTTTCCCGATACCTCCAGTTCGACCATGACGTCTGAGCATGCGCCTGTGGGTGCGGAGAGGTTGAAATCGATGGGCGGCAGCTGATTCAAGAATAAGGTTGAATTGGAAGTACAGCCATTGGCCCCCGTTAAATGCGCTGTGTACGCTCCAGGTCCGGCTTGATTTGGTGCTGGGGTGCCGGTGGGCAGGGTCCAAGAGGAGAGGACCGACCCGGGGCTGGGGACGGCCGAGACCAATCCGGTTTGGTCCCAGCACAATTCCTCGGGAATGGCGCTGAGTTGAGCTGTGGGCAGCGGCAAAACATCGATTTCCAAGAGGATGGGGGAGCCGGTGCAACCACTGACTTCCGCAATCACTTCTGCATCCACAACTTGGGTGACGTCCACAGCATTTCCCGGTTGGGCACTGCCATTTATGGACCACTGAATGTTGGCGGGGATGTTGGTGTTGGCCACAACCGTGACCGTTTCTCCTTCGCAAAGGGTCACGATCGGCCCTGGAGTCAAAGAAAGCTCAGGTGAATTTTGATTGAAGACTTCCACCGAGAGGGTCTCAGAACAGGTTCCCAAGGTGCCCGTGACGTCATAGGTTCCTTCTGTTGACACGGTCAACGCGGGTTGTCCAGTGCTGTTCCAGTCGAGTGTGGCCCCGGCATTGGCTGTGGCCGAAAGCACTGTTGGGGTGTTGTCACAAATGGTGACCTCTGCCGAAGTCAAGGTCAGACCCGGGCTGGGCAATGCTTCAACGGTGATGCTCTCGAATTGAGGGCAGTTGGTGTTGGTGGTCTCCAGGACGTAGGTCCCCACGCTGGCATCGATGGTACTAGAATTAAGGGAGGCCCAGGTGACGGTTTGCCCGGTTGCGGAGGCCACGATGGTGCCTGTTTCTCCCGGACAAAGTGCATAGGGCGGGGGAGGCGTCAATAGAAGTCCGGGAATGCCAGAAGGGTTACTGAACTCCACCAGACAGAACGACTGGTTGTTGCTTGCGCCACCTGTGCTTCCGGTGAATCCCCAGTAGACTTGGCTGTCGCCGGCGAAGACATCGTTTACCAAGTCCACATTGGCATTGATGCGTTCTACGCCGTCAAAAGTCATGAGGAACACTTGTGTAACGGGATCCCATTCCATGTGCACGTCATGGTCGATTCCATCTTCAATGTTCGCGTTTGTTGAGCTCGCTTGAATGGTGTTTGGTGGGCAACCCTCTATGCAATTGACGCCATTGTGGTTGTGTGTTCCGTCTCGCTGCAGGGCCACATGGTCATAGAAGGGGTCTCCCACATTGCCATTGGCCCATGTATCAAACTCCACAATCAACGAGGGGTTGAATTGAGGGTCAATGAATCCAAGGGCTACGTTGAAGTTGCCGTACCCCATGTTTCCTCCATTGCCGGAGGTGACGGCGCTGGGACCATTTTGTTGGAGCATCCAAGCAATGCCGTCGGCACCACCATCGCTCGAGCCCAAGTTCACGGTCAGGTCCAGTGAGAAGGGAAAAGCAACATCAATGGTGCAGTCGCTCCATGCTGCTCCCCGTTGGCCTGTATTGTTGGACGTCAATTGAACGCAATCTGCCCCTAAAAGCACAGCGTCTTCCACCACGGTGAATTGACCCATTGCAAGTGGGGAAAAGGAGAACCCCAGGATGAGAAAGAGAAAAGTGCGCACGGCGTAAAACTAAGAAGGCCCGCACGAGGCGGGCCTTTTTTCAATGTTGTTGCAAAGAATTAGCTGCCTTTGGCGGGGCTGATTTTGGCTTTCTTGTCTGCTTTTTCTTCTGTGCGGACCAGAGAAACGCCTTGCTTGCCTTTCTCTTTTCCAGCGGCCTTGGCTTTCTTGCCCTTCTTTCCTTTCGTGTCGGAACAAGAAGACTTGGCAGAGCAGCAGCTCTTGGCAGCGTCTGCTTTTCCTTGGCAGCAAGATGACTTGCCCTTGGTGCACTCTGTCTTGGACTTGGATCCGTTGCAAGAACTGCTCTGGGCAGAGGCGGTTGCGCCAAACAGGAAAAGGGCGCCGAGGAGGAGAATGTGCTTCATGTCGTCGTTTGATATGCAATAAAGATACGAATTGTGCCTTCAACGCTGGGAACAGCCTGTTAATTTGTGCGCGTCAACATGAATTCCCAACGTCCAACCTCATCGCCCAAACCCATGAAGAAGGGGGAGCGGTCTTTATGGCAAGCGGCCATCGCGGCGCTGTTGGTGCACGCTGTGGCTTTGGCTGGGTTGGAGTATTGGGGGGCGTTGCCTGTGCCAGAGCAAGAGGCCTACGCGGCCGTTGACTTTGTGGATTACCAAGAGACCGAGACGCAAACCATGGAAGAAGCCGTGCGCGAGCGGCTCGAGGCGAGGATGGCGGAGGAGATCCGGAACGTCGCCTCCAATGCGCAGGCCGAACGGTCCGAGGTGGTCCAAAGTTCTGGGGCATCCGAATCTGAGATGTCGGAGGATGTAGAGGCTGAGCTGCGGGCATTCGAGCAGGCGGCCTTTGACGCTTTGGCAGAGGGTCGAGAGGCTAAGGTGTCTCAGGAGGCAGACCCGAATAAAACGGCCAGTGACACCAAGTTGAACGCCTACGAAAACTGGGACGCGCGATACAGCGGGCAGGTCACAGCAGAGTTCGACCTGAAGGGGCGGACCGCATTGAACTTGGACATACCGGGATACCGCTGTCGAGGGGGAGGTGTGGTGGTCTTGGCCATTGCCGTTTCGCCCGGAGGCGACGTAGAGGAAGCCACAGTGGTGTCTGCCCAAGCGCAAGGCGGCATCGCGCTCAAAGAATGCCTCGAGTTAGAGTCGTTGCAAAGTGCACGACAGTGTCGCTTTCAGTCAAAAGCCAATGCGGCAAGGCGACAACAAGGAACCTTGACTTACCGGTTCATTGCCCAGTAACCCCTGCGTACTCTGAGAGGTAGGCAAAAGCGGCGTTGAGTTCTCCTTGCAACGTGGTCTCAGAGGCTCCGTCCAAAATGCCTTGTGCATCTCCCTCCACCACAAGTGGAACGATGTGTTCCATCAAGGTGGCTCCAAAATCGGCACTGGCGTCGCGCGGCAGTTCACAGGGCAGATTGTCGACGGCCATCACACCGATGCTGCCGGCCTGCTGAAATGGCACCCGCTTCTCTTGTATTGGGTCGTATCCGTACATCGGGTCGGAAATCGTGCTGGGCTCCAGTGTGGAGGCCACGGGACCGTCGATGTCGCAGCTGATGTCGGCCACCACAGAAATGCGCCAGTCCTCATCTCTTACGTCGTTGCGCGTGAAGAGAAAGGGAGACCCTTCTGCCCAAAAATGACCGGCCACGAACAGGTCTGTGGAGCGGGCAAAGGCCATGAAGGTGCTTTCGTAATCAATGGGGTCCTCGCAGAACTCGTCGAGGTCAAAGCCACCATCGGTTCGACGTCGGTTGTAATCGGAGAGGTCGAGGTGGGTAAACACAGGCTCTCCAAAATCCTCCCTGAGGTAGTCCACCGGGTGAACCTCTCGAATTTTTAGTGCCTCGAGGATTTCACGGGCACCGTTGCCCACGCGGCCATGGCCAGTGAGTGCAATTTTGGTGTGGGCGGGCAGTTTGACTTTGGAGAGGTGCCCCTCCATTTCCTTGCGGTCTGCGCAGTCAATGGCCCGCGGCAATGTGTAAGCGTCGTGCTGAAGTCCAAAGGTGCGGAAGGCATTGTATGTACCCACAATCCCCGCGTAGCGACCAAAGCCAATGATCCTACGTCCGCCAGGTCGCTTGAGCAGTTCGTAATCAATGAGCCGAATGCGTTTGTCCAAGCAGGCCTTGAGCAATTTGGCATTGTAAGGCTGCAGCTTGTAGGTGTGCGAGAAGAAGAAGTAGGTCTTGTCGGGAATCAATTGGTCGATGGGCACCTCTTTGACGCCAAACAACACGTCGCAATCGCTCAAGTCCTCATTCAATTCCACGCCCGCGGCCGCGTATTCGGCATCGGAAATGCGGCGAACATCGCTGGGTTGCACGACCAATTCCACGTAGGGGAAACGCTCCAATACAGCGGTACAATGTTCGGGTGTCAGCGGGACGCGCTGATCGGGGGGCACTTTTCCTTCTCTGATGATTCCGATTCTCATGGCCTTTCTCTCAACGCACAGCAAAGTAGAGAGGTTGCAGGCTCATTTGGCAGGAAAATCGCCCGGTTTTTGTGGTTGTCAAGAATGCCGCTTGGGGAAAACTGTGCGGGGGAGAAGGAGCGGGATTACTTCAACTTGAATGAAGCCAAAACCGGCTGGTGGTCGGCATACCGAAAATCAGCATCGACGGTCTGATGATCCACGACTTCCACATTGGGAGAGGTGAGGTAGAAGTCAATCACGGAGACGAATGTGCTGTCCGGGATGTACCGAGTTTGTGTCTCCCGATGGGAGGGGGTGGTGGCGTCAAACGTCCAAGACCATTCCGTGGGCAAGAAGTCCGCGTTGATTTTTAGGTATTCGTTTTCGGTGGTCACGCCGACAGCCAATTGATCAGGAGTAAATCCCGGAGGACACTGATTCCAATCACCGCCGGCAATCACATGGTGACCTTGGCTGTATTCCTTGCGCATCAACTCCCGCAGAAACGCCATTTGTTGCGCTTTGATGTAGCCCCCTTGATCGTAAGCAGAATGGTGGAGATTGATCAGGACCAACTCGCCATTGCCGAATGGAATCCTGTTGACGAGCAGACAGCGGTCAAGCTGGAAAATCCGGTCTTTCCAAGGGTATTCACCTGGCAGTTGCAGCCTGTTTGAAGAGGAGGAATGATACGCCGAGTATGTGGCCAGACCGCTCAATACTTTGCCGTAAACATTGAAGGGTTCGAGGTTGGGCACGGGGATGCGCTTGACGTCGTAATTGGTGGCGAAATGCGCCTCCATCTGCGGCAAAACTTGAGAAAAGGCTTCGAACTGGTTGGTGTAGTGGCTTCGCTTCGACCGCTGGTCTACCTCTTGCAATAAGCAAAAGTCCACTGGGTGATCTTGTAGAAATGCGGCAATGCCAGACTGATTTTTTTGGACAAGGTGCAGCGGTGTAATGACGTCCATGTCGCCCGAATGGAGTTGCCGTCCCTGTTCGTAGAAAAATGCGGTTTCCGCTCCGAGTCCAGCGTAGCCTATGTTCCAAGTCAAGCAGGTGATGGTGCTGTCTTGCAGCAAAGTGCTGAGCGCGGGGCCTTCATTTGTTGCCGGGATGACATCGGCGGGTTGGAAATCAGTCAGTCCAGCATGGGCAAACACGGCGGCCACGTAAAGCATGAACGCTGCGGGCGGAGCGGTCAGGATGAGCAGGACGCGTCGAATGTATTTGGCCATGTTGTTGCAAGTTTAATCTGAACCTTGTTCGGTGATGGCCATGAATGGGTGCATTTTTGAGAAATGGATCAAAAGCGGTTAGGGTGTGTTGCGGCGGCGTTGCTTTTGTTGGCAGGGGGGTGCAAGCGCTTTGAGTCCGTTGTGGAGACGGGGTTGTACGTCGAGCGCATTGCCACTTCGTTGGAGCCACTGCCGGCGTCGCCTGATTACAGTGATGAGGCCTGTTGGTCAGCGCTGCCATGGAGGGACGATGCGGCCGATGAACTGCCCAAGGGACGCTCGGTGTCGGAAGGACCGGGCACGGCCGATGTCTTTTATCTGCACCCTACGATTTTCGAGAAGGGTCCGGCTTGGAATGCTCCCGTGGACAGCACGGCATTGAACGCAGTCGTGGACCAATGGCCGGTGCGGCACCAGGCGTCGATTTTCAATGGGGCTGGCCGTGTGTTTGCCCCTCGGTATCGCCAAGCGCACATCCGTGTTTTTGCCGTCAAGGACAGCTTGAGTTTGGCAGCGCTTCAGTTGGCATACAGCGACATTCGGGAGGCATTCCAGCATTACTTGGATCACCACGACAAGGGGCGGCCGCTGATCCTCGCCGCCCACAGTCAGGGAAGTTGGCATGCGCGCTGGTTGCTCCAAGAATTCTTCGATGGCACCGCATTGCAGGAGAGGTTGGTCGCCGCCTACATCCCCGGGATGGACATCTATCCATCGGATTTCAAGGCGGTCAGGCCCTGTGAGTCTGCTACAGACCAACATTGCTATTGCGCTTGGATGAGCTATGGCACAGGTTACGTGCCGCCATGGTTGGGCTACAAGAAAGAGCCGCCGAGTGCCATTCATCCCATTTCATGGACCACGGCGCTGGATCAAACCAATGACCGTGGACTTCACAAAGGCGCCGTTCGGGAGTCGTTTCGGAACAAGAATCCGGGCAGCATTACCGCACAATTGAGGCCCGAAGGGGTGTTGTGGGTGGATCAGCCGCACATGTTTTTGGTGGGCCGTTGGCTTCACCGAGAAAATTGGCACGTGGGTGACTTCAATCTTTTCTGGGACAACATCCGAACCAACGTTCACGAGCGTGTACAGGCCGAATAAGCAGTCTGTGATTTCCGTTGTACCTATGCACCATGCATCTTCAACGATATGGTGCCCTTCTCGCAGGGGCTTTTTTTATGTGTTTTTTTTCGGTCAGCTCAGCTCAGGTGAGCCTCCCGTTTGACTTTGAACTCGCAACAGTCAATTCTGTATTTACGGATTTCGACGGGGGCACTGCAGAAGTGGTCGCCAATCCGGCCCCTGACGCAGTCAACGAAAGCGCCTCGGTGGCGAAGATTGTGCGCGATGGTGGCTTGCCATGGGCGGGATCGCTGATTCAGCTCGATGATTACCTCGACTTTTCAGAAGCGACCAGCATTCGCATGAAGGTGTGGTCACCACGTCAAGGCGTTCGCATCAAGTTTAAGTTGGAGGGCGACGCGGAAGTGGAAGGAGACCAGTGGAACGTGACCCAAGGCGGATGGGAAACCATGCATTGGAACTTCGTGGGAGCGCCTTCAATGCTGTTCAATAAGCTCGTGTTCATGTTTGACTTCGAAAATGTGGGCGACGGATCAGCGGAGTCTACATTTTACTTCGACGACATTGAACAGGTAGACGCGAGCGACGGTTTGGCCACAATGGATTTGCCTGCGACTTTCGAGGACCCTGCTGTGGACCCGACCACCTATGATTTTTGGGGCGCGGCTTCCCAAATCGTAGAGGACCCAACCAATCCAGGAAACAACGTGGTGGAGGTCGTGAAGATGTCCACGGCAGCACCATGGGCGGGAACCGTCATTGGTACGTTGGCTGGTTTGGCCAACCCCATTCCTTTCACAGCGGAGGAGTTGGAGGTCAGCGTCCGTGTATGGACGCCTGAGGCCGGCACCCCCATCCTCCTGAAGGCGGAAATGGCGGGCAATCCGATCGCGGTGGAGACCATTCAGTACTCATCTCAGGAAGGGTGGGAGACGTTGACTTGGAACTTTGGCAATGAATTGCCCAACACGCCTGAAATCGAACTGGGCTTCCCCCACAACTTGCTGGCCATCTTCTTCGGCTTTGGCGAGGATGCTGTGGAAGGAGGAGCCACTTACTACTTCGATGATGTCTACTTCGGAGAGGCGCCCGTTACCAACGGCGTAGAAGCCCAGGCGGCATCCACGGTTACCGTGTTCCCGAACCCAGTGGGTCAGAATGACCTTTTGCGTGTGGCCGGTGTGGCCTCCGGCACGATCGCCACAGTGGTCGACGCCATGGGCCGCACAGTATGGCAAGGAGCGTTGGCCGCCAGCGGCAACCGCCTTGGCCTTCGCACAGGCACTTACACGGTGCGCATCCAGACCACCCAGGGCACGATTCGCCAACAGCTGTTGGTCCGCTAACCACAGGCCTCTTCTTACTGTATGTTTGTAAACCGCTTTGGCTTGGGCCAAGGCGGTTTGCGCTTCTGCGTGTTTTGTTCTCTGACATCCTGCCACCGAAGTGGAAAAACAACAACAACAATAACTGGGGCCGATTTTGGATTTGACAGCAAGACAAACGGCACGGTCAGCATGCCGAGTGCTTAGGGTAGCCACTCGTTAATCCCGAAACCCGAGCCATAACTGGCAACACTTCCTACGCGCTCGCAGCATAATCCTCTCGGAGGATTTGCCTAATTCTAGCCACAAGGTGGCAGAACGAGCTGTCCCGTCTCGTCGTTCGGATCCTATCCGCGAGACAATGGGGCATCAGGAGAATGGATCTAGCGAAAGGGGCGTCTTGACCCTGTAGCGAAACTTTA
>CBFHQM010000028.1:28929-29164 GCA_965657965.1 uncultured Flavobacteriales bacterium
GAAGATGGGCCGTCCACGGTCAGCCTTCGGTCGAAAATCAATCGTGGACTGAGCATGGAGAACGCCGCGCGCGTTGCTTGTTTGGACCCGGGTTCGACTCCCGGCGGCTCCACATTTTCAGTGTGCAAAACTTCACCCGCAGTTCTCAGGGTCGTCAACTTTGGGTGATTTCATTTTTCAGCACTTCATCAGCAACCTGAATTCTACAGCCTTTTGAAATTGGCTTTAGTTGGTG
>CBFHQM010000029.1:0-27884 GCA_965657965.1 uncultured Flavobacteriales bacterium
GAGGGAAACATTGTTGTTTTCTCCAGCCGCATCTTGGGTCTCAAACGCGTAGGATTTTTTCGGGAACATTTGCGATGAGGAACCCCGAATTTCGATGGAAATTAAGCCGTTGTACCCCGTGGGAGCATCACCCAATTCGTTGAAGCCCGAAGCGTCATTGAGCACCGCCATGTTCCCGACGATCCGGGGATCGTCCATGATGGCTTCATCGGTCGTGATGAGCACGATGGGCAAATTCGATTGGGAGAAGTAGACACACGAATTGTCGTCCAAAGCCGCGTTTGGAACGAAATTGAGGGCTTCACTGTCCATGCACCCCTCTATTTGAGCACATGACCCATCGTCTGTGCATTGGCCAAAGCACGTTTGCACGGAGATGGCTTCAGTCACATTTGTAAGTTGGCGGTCGTTGTAGTTCTCAGGATGCGCACAAGGCAATCCGGCAAGGTTTTCTTTGCAACTCCAATCCGCGCAATTGCCATTGACGAAGGTGTAGTACCCTGTAAACCCATGCGGAACTTCTATTGTTGCCGCCCAGGTTCCGTCCCCATCCGCATCTGTCATGGGGTTGTCACCGGGCACACCAAAATATGCTCCCCCGGCCACATATACCCCTTGGGGTGAGACTGTTTCATTGGCCATGTTGACCTCAAACGTAACGGAATGAAAGTCAGCTCCCGAGGGATTGAACCATGTCGGCGGAGGACCATAGCCCAAGCCTTCCGCAGGCACTCCTGCAAACAAAAAAGGACGAGCTGTCAAGTCTGAAGACGATGGTCCCATGTTGTGGACTTCGATGGCCAACGTATTGGATCCTTCTGTCAGCAGTGACAGGTCAAACGGAAACGAAGATGGGATTCCTCCTGCGTAGAGCACGGCTTCCTGATCCATGTCCAACCCTTGGTTCCATGCAATGAATTCGCCCGGCAGTCCGGCATTGCCGCGGCCTATTTCCGTGCCATTGAGGTAGGCAACAAAGCCGTCATCGTAATCCATGAAAAAATGGGCGTCCAGCCAATTGCTCAGGTCATCAATCTCGAATGTGTGACGCAAGTACAACGCTGTTGTGCTCGGCAATACGGTGTTGTCATCTCCATCGCCGTAACCAAAACCGGCGGGACCTTCAGGCCAGGCGGCATCACTGAATCCGCCTTCGTACCAATCATTCGCTGGTTGGTTGTTCGGGAGCCAATAGTGCCATTGGGTACCATCCTGAAGCACGGCTTCCCAATGATCAACTGCTTGCGCAAAGCACATCGAAGGGGAGATGAACAGGGATGCCGCTAGCGATAACCCCAGTGATGTCGATGGCGACATGGGTCGTGACGCTACCACCGACAAGGTGGCCTGAGCGATTGCCCTTGCCTTGGAGGCCACTCCTGTCAAAAAGCTTTTCATTTCAGTTCCAGTTAAAGTGCACACGCAGCTTCGCTGCACAACGTTTTATCAAGCTGCTCGACGTTGTTCAGCGTGTCTGACGTTTTGCGCGCTCAAAAATATACGAACGTCGGCCTGCTGTGGATTTCGAAGGTCACCAAACCACAGACTCTTTTGTAACTCAAAAAAACAGGTGAACAACAGGCAAGCAACACGTGAGAAGCAAACGAGATCCTTGGACGAGTGGAAGATGAAAAAGGGAAGGCGCTGCAGTACGTCCATACAAATTAGATAAAGCACTGCATGGCCATAAATCATAAGGGGTTTGAGGGGGTATCTGCACTTCCTGTGGCTCCAACTAAAAGTGTGCGGTGCCGCCAATCCATTGTTTAATCGACAGGTGTTAAGCAACGGTCACGCAATGGGTGGCGTTCCGAGGACCAAGCCCTATTTCTATGAGTAAGAACCTGTCTGCCCTGTTCGTCATGATCACGGTTTTAACTGTCCAAACCACGGCTCAAATTGGACCTGTCATCAGAACGAATCTCACTGACCCCTTGGTTGGTCGTTATTCCCTCGGCACTGAAGTGGTGCTCAGCGATCAATTTTCTTTGGGTTTGGATGTCGACTACATCTCCCGCAAAACTCCTGTAACGTTTTATGAGGGTGGCCGGCCGGGTGAACCTCAGTTGGGGGGAGGGGTTACCCAGAAATGGGGTGTCATCCTTGAGCCACAGATTCGCTGGTACCCTGGCAAGGCTGCTGGTCAAGGAATGTATGCCGCCATTTCTGGCTTCTTGGGGTATGCGAGATACAACCCGGTTGACTGGTTTTGGGGTTACGACCGGAAGGAATGGAGGGGCAGAGGTTCCTCTTTTCAGCTGGGGCATCAGAGAAGGGTCAAGCGATTCCTTCTCGACGCCTACATGGGGGTTACCTGGACCAAAGACCAATACGTGGGGGGCTTCTACGAGGACCTCGCATTGTTTCCCCAACCCACTGGCTTTCGTATGTCTGCTGGTCTCCGTCTGGGCTTCAATGCTGGCGGTGATCGGTGAAGCTGATTTGACCAAATTGAGGTGGAGTGTGCTTGGCTTCTGTGTGAGGGGTTTCACACGGCAAGAATGCAAGGCATAACCATTCCAGAGGTAAACCCTGAGCACAAGGAATTCAGATCCTTTTCAGTTTGCATCAAAGTGTGACACATACTGTGACACATGAAGACTCAAACTCTGCAGGGCCGGGAATCATTGGGGGTCTGAGGGGGTGTGGATACTTCCGGCGGCTCCACACGTAAAGTGGGCTTTGTATTGTGATTGCGTGCTTGTGCAACACTAGAGAGCCTGAGGGCGTTGGGATTGCATGACCACGAGAAACCTCTTGTTGTTGGTTTGCATCGGTGTGTTTTGTGGCTGCAGAGAAGATCAGGGCTGCACCGATTCCAACGCCTTGAACCATGATCCGAATGCTGTCGTGGATGACGGTAGTTGCGTGTTTTCTGGTTGTACCGACCCAGATGCCCTCAACTATGATGCTGAAGCTGTCGAAGACGACGGCAGTTGTCAGTTTGAACTCCTCCCCGTCACATTTGATGGTTATGCCTATGAGGTTGTGCAGATCGGTGAACAGGTTTGGTTTGCACAAAATCTGCGCACCACGGTATTTGCCGGAGGTGATGCGATACCGGAGATGGAATACTTTTCGGATTGGCAATCAACGTCGGGTGGTGCGTGGTGCGTGTTCCCTGAGAATATCATTGAACGGGGTGAGTACATCCATCAATTCGGATTTCTCTACAACGGACATGTGGTTCGAGATGAGAGGAATGTTTGTCCTTCAGGCTGGCATGTGCCGTCAGATCAGGACTGGAGTGAATTGCAGATTCACTTGTCTGAATCAGGATTTGATGGTGCTGAAGGCACCGCACTTAAATCACAGTCAGGATGGATTTTTGACAGCAGCAATGGACTTGATGCCGTTGGCTTTGATGCACGACCAGCAGGAGCCAGAGCCATGACGGGAGGATTTGATGGTTTCTATGGTGATTTGGGGTCTGACGGCTATTGGTGGAGCTCGACGACGTACGGAGAAGGGAATTGGTATCGGTGGCTCAATCACGTCGACTCCACAGTCATTCGACAAAGCCATTACTTGAACTGGGGCCTGTCCATCCGATGTCTGCGAGATTCATTGTAGGCGGTGTGGTGAATTGCGACTGAGCCAGGAGCCCAAAGCAGTGTGCTTGATTGGCTTCTGAGTGATGAGTTTCAAACTGTAAGAATGTCCAGCTTAATCATTCCAGTGGTGAACTTGCAGCAGAAGGAATTCAGAGCGTTTTCAGTTTGCACCAAATGGGTCCCCACATACGTCTCCAAAAGTGATCAAGCCTTCTAGGAGTTGGAATCATTGGGGGAGAGGGTGGCTGCTCTGTGGGTGGCCCAGCGTGTAAAGTGGGGTTTACCTTTGGGTTGGAATGACTGAGAACGACGTCGAGACATTTCTCGGGACCTTACTAGACCAAGTTGCTGGGGAATCGCGAAAAAAGCTTTCAGGCATTTCAACCGGCCTGACCTTGTCAAAAGGCACGATGCTCATCGAAGAGGGCAAGTCCCATGACGCCTTCTACATTGTGGTTCGAGGCAGTGCAAAATCTTACCATTGGAAGGATGGTGAGGCCGTGTGCAATTGGTTTGCATTTGAGAATGACGTTCTGGCCACAATGGCCACAATGAATGGAGAGGCTTCCAACGAAACGATAGAGTTGATGGAGGATTCGACGTTGATTCAAATCAACTCGAACGCGTTTGCTCATCTTGCCGAGCGCAATTTGGACATTGGTCGCTTGGGGTTTCATTGGCTCACTGAGCACACCAAATTTTTGGAGCAACAGGTCGACCTACACTCGCTGTCCACACGAGCCCGGTATGAGCAAATCACAAAGGCCTACCCTCAATTGCTTCAGCGTGTTTCCATGACAGACCTCGCTTCATTTCTGGGCATGAGGAAGGAGACATTGAGCAGAGTAAGGAGCAGAATTTGACCTTGGTCAAATAGGCAAGGGGCTGTCCGTCTTGATCTTGCGAACATGATCCTTCGAAGCATTGTCGCCCCAGTTGTATTTGTGGTCTTCGCTTGTTTATCGGCTGGTTGCGGCAATTGGGCTGCCAGGGCAGTCAAGCATGTGCCAGAAACAACCGCCCTTGAGAGGCAGTATGCTTACAATGGGCACGTGGTGATTGTGGGCGCTGGGCCTGCGGGTCTTGCTGCGGCCAAAGTCATGGAGCAAAACGGGGTCAGCTGCACCATTTTGGAAGCGTCCGGTCGAATGGGGGGAAGATTAAAGAAGGACACGACGTTGGCAGACTTTCCGATTGATTTGGGCGCCGAATGGATTCACAGCCATCCGATTGTGCTAAACAGGATAAAGGGCAAGGTGGGCGATGAGGTGGACGAGCAGCTCATTCCCTATCGTCTAGAAAGCTCCAGCACGTGGGACGGCAGGGAGCTGCGTCCATTAACAGATCGATTTATGGAACGTTACTACGAATTCCTGCCCGAATCCAAGTTCAAGCGTTCAACGTGGTACGATTTTGTGATGGATCACTTAGGGCAAGACGTGTCCAACAGGGTGATCTTCAATTCGGCAGTGTCGAGGGTGGATTGTTCAGGAGAGAGAATCCAAGTATCCACGCGCTCAGGACAGCGTTATGAAGCCGACAAAGTCATCTTGGCCGTACCTGTGGGGGTGTTGCAAAAGGGCGCAATTGAATTCGCGCCTTCATTGAGTACTCAAAGAACCGAGGCGTTGCAGCGCATTGAGTTTCTCACGGGCTTCAAGATGTTTCTTCGGTTCGAGGAGTGCTTTTACCCCAACGTGGTCAGGTGCGAGGTGGAGGCTGGCGAAAAAGTGTTTTATGACGTGGCTTTCAAAAAAGACGCGTCGAGCCATGTGTTGGCCTTGTTGGTTCAGGGGACACTTGCAGATGAATACTTCGAATTGGGCTCCAAGGAAGCCATGATCCAAGCAGCCTTGGACGAGTTGGATGTGATGTTTCAAGGAGCGGCGTCAAAGCATTACACCGGAGACTGGCGATTGGAGAATTGGGGCCAAACGCCTCACATCGAAGGCACATGGACCACAGCACACCGGGAGAGGGCTCGAGATCTCAAGACCATTCGGCAGCCACTGGGCAGTCGTGTGTTTTTTGCGGGTGAGATTTTTGATCGACATCGCCAAATGGGCGTGCCAGGGGCTGTGCTTTCCGGGTTCGACGCGGCCCATGATGCCTTGACGTCTGACTGACCTTTTAGGTCCTGAGTTTTGGCAAAACCAGACCAAAAGAGGGTTGAGTGCGTTCAGCGCTCGTGAGAGGCGGGCCAAAGGCGGGTACAACGACGGGTGTTTTACCTCAATGCCTCTAAAACCTCTGGTAAATCCGGGGTGCAGGGTGGTTTCGTTTGCCTCTTGCTCTGCGCAAAGGCTGAAGCTGGGCTATCTTGGTGGGGATGCGCCAGTTTGTGTTTCTGATCTTGATTCTCTTGCCAATTCCAGTGGCTTTTTCGCAAGCATGGCAGGGTGTAGATGTCTCCTTTTTGTCCAAAATGGAAGGGGATGGCGTGGTTTACCAAGATGAGTTTGGGGCCGACATCGACGAGCCGCGCGCGTGGATGGCAGAGAAGGGGGTAAATCTGGTTCGGCTTCGTGTATGGCACAACCCGTACCCAAACTTGAGGAACTCCTGGTTGGGGGTCGCTCAAGAAGCGGCCAAGTGGGATTCATTGGGAGTGCCCATCCTGCTTGATTACCATTTTAGCGACACTTGGGCTGATCCAGGGCACCAGCAAATGCCAGCGGCTTGGGAGAACATGTCTTTTGAAGAACTGCAGGATGCGATGTCATGCTGGTTGCACTGCACCCTTGAAGCGTTGGATGTGCAGGGCATAGAACCTGCCATGGTTCAGCTTGGCAATGAGATCGACCCGGGCATGATGTTTCCTCATGGAAGCATTGAGAATGGATTTGGTCCACTTTCAGAATTGTTGACCACAGGTCATGAAGTCGTCGAGCAAATTTTCCCCAATTGTAAGGTGGCGGTTCACGTTTCGAGCTTGGAAATGGCACCTTGGTTTTTTGCGGGGTTGTCCGATGCGGGATACACACCAGATGTTGTTGCTGTAAGTCAATACAGCAAATGGCACCTTCAGGACATGGATGCGATTTCGGATGCGATTTCCGCCTTAAACCAAAGTTCAGGGGTGCCGGTATTCATTGCGGAAACGGCGTATGCGTGGACCACAGAATGGTCAGATTGGACAGACAACCTGTGGTGGGTTGGAGATGAGACTCCGGGTTTTCCATTTTCGCCATCTGGACAGTTGGCCTACATGCAAGCTTTGGACTCGGCCTTGAATGACTTGGGCACAGAGGTTTGCTTAGGTTGGTGCTATTGGGCTCCAGACTGGGTGGCTTCACAAGGCCCAACAAGCACTGAAGGCAGTGCTTGGGAAAACGCGACACTTTTTGATTTCCAATGGGGCGCACTCCCTGCTTGGGAGGTGTTCAATGCCCCCTGAAGTTTTAATGTTGGATTGATTTGAATCGGAATGCTGGTTTGTGCCGTCGCTTGTGTCGACGGTCACTCGTCTTGGGTGCAATGGGCTGATAATCAACGGCTTGCTTCGCTGATAAAGGTGAGGACGGTCGAGAGGCTGTGGTAAAGAGTTTGGGGGGGATTGTCGTTAACTTTGAGCTGGGTCATAGTGATTGATGGTTTGAACATGTGTTGGTCTTAAGAATTTTCTTGTTGATTAAAATTCGGTGGCCGTCGTTGAAAATTTTGTTGTGTGAATTTCTTCAAAAAGATATCCCGTCGGTTTAATGAGTTAGTTGCTCATCAACGAGATCGAAAGGCCTCGTCACGACTTGGAAAAATAGTTGATTTAAGTAGTGGGAACACTGCTCCGGCAATGGTGGTGATTGCCATGCCAGGGTGTGTGCACTTGACTATGTGCTGTTTCTCTAATTTACCCGTGGACAGAAGGGTAGTTGTCATAGCTAATGGTTGTTCTGAATATGAGGTTGAGATATTGAGTTCTCTTGATGCCGATGTCTATGAGACAGGGGCGTTTATTATGTCTCATGGGAGGGTTGTTGAGGCATTGTTGATGGCTGCTAATGAACCTTTTTGGTTGGTTGACCATGATTGCTTTTTAAGAGACAGGAATTTCTTGGCTGAAATTGAATGTGAAGTAAAAATTGGGAATACAATTGGTGCAACCGTTTTTACAGAGGGGTGCGGTTTAGGGCTAAGTTCTTCTGGAATTGCAACGTTTTTGATGTACCTCAATCCAGAGAAAATTCGAGCCGTTCAATCAAAGTTTCGGGCAGGCGCCGGAGCAGTTACTTGGGCAAAGATGAGCAGGCGTTCTCGGCAAATGTTACTCAAGCTCGGAGTAACATATGGTATGTACCCTCAGCATTGGAAGAGTTACTTTGACACTTTTAGGCTGATTGATGCTCTTGCTCATCACGAAGAAATGCAATTCATCCGAAGTTTTACTTTTGGCACTTCTTTTCATCTGAATAATTGCGCAGTTCATTTGGGTCAAACATCAAGAGTATTTTGGCCGGATGATTTGCAAAGAAAACAGTACGCTGCGATTGGCGCATTCGGTTCTCAGTTGCTGTTTGAAAAGATGTGCGACGTCTTTTCTGGTATGAATGGTGGAGGGTTAGAGTTAATCCCTGATTCAGCTGTTCTGCGGGCTTGTTTAATAAAGGATGAAGTGTTGAGTGCGAATGAAGTACAGTATTTCGCGTCATTAACGCACGAATTTGAAGCTTGGTTGATGAAGCACTTCGATCCTTGACAAAAGCTTGTATTCAACTGATATTGCCACAAAAAGAGTAGGAGTTAGTGGGTAGTATCTGAGAGGTTTTTTCGAAGGAAAAATAGTTCTTCCCCTGTCTTCAATAAAAACTGGGTTTCGTGACTACTGGATTGAATTCGTCTTTGCAATTGTGGCTTGGATATGCTGATATTCAGGTGTTGAGGATGCACAGAAACACATCGCAGTAAGACGGTGTGGTGGTTCACGTCTCGACCCCGTTTTGTCCTCTTCCATGCGCCTTGCGTGTTCCCGTCACTTGAACTCTGGAATTCACGGGGCAATGGTGTTGGTTTTCTTGTCCTTTTTCAAGGTGGCCCAGATTAAATAGGAGAAAGTAAGTGTCAAAAGGCTCAAGCTCTTTTCGAAAAGCGTTTCGGCGAAAAGGTTTCCAACCGTGTTCAACCCGAACAGAAAGAGGTAAGCCCAGAGGATCAGGTTGACGGCCCTAGACGGCGCGGATTTGAGTATGTATTCACCCTTGATGAAGAGTACAAAACCCAAGAAGAGATTGGCCAGTATCGACGCGCTTTCGAACGCATACATTTCCCCATCACTCTTAAGCCTTCCACCCCATGTTGTTTCATAAGGAATGAGGTGGGTCAATATTGCAAAGTGAAAGAGCGAAACAGTTGCAATTAGCCACAACAAGATCTTGATGTTGGGTCTCCGTTTCATTTGAATTTTCGATTGAGTTCTAACTTTGTCTTCGCCAGCCACAGTTCATCTTATTCCACGATGAAGCCCTCATGTTGATTGTTTGGGGTGGTGTAGAGAGGGGAGGTGCAAATGTCGTTTAATGTCTTTGAAATTTCAGGATGTTCCCGAAGAATCAACTAGTTTCACTTTAGAATAGAAGTGGCGAAAAACCCTTGCTCTGAGGGCACGTTTTACCCGAATGTAGAGGGTGAATGGATGGGGCGTGAAGCGCTTCCCATTTTCTTGGTATTGCGAAGAGAATCAAAATCAAAGAGGAAACTGTCATGAATGTCCAACCCATCGTTGTCGCTGTCGCGATCCTTCTCACAGGAATCATGGCGGGTATCTTTTTTACTTGGTCCAATGCAGTCATGCCAGGAATCGGAAAGCTGGGTGATCTTGAATTTCTTCAGGCCTTGAAATCAATGAATCGGGTCATTCTGAACAAGGCTTTTATGGCTGTTTTTGGTGGGGCTGTGGTGGCCGTATTCCTTGTCCCAATGGTTCAATTCAATGGCGTTCCAAAAGCGCTGTTTTGGTTCTACGTGTTCACCTTTGTTCTGTATGCCGTTGGCGTATTTGGCGTGACCATTCAGGGCAACATCCCTTTGAATGAGCTTTTAGAGGGGGCCAATTTGGATGCGCTTTCGATGGAGGAATTGAAGTCATTAAGGATCACAATTGAATCGGATTGGAACCTGTATAATCTCATTCGCACAGTGTGCTCTTCTCTGACGTTGATTTGTCTAATTGGCTCCTGTTTCTTTTGGGACAAATAGGGAGAAGAAAGGGGAGCTTGCTCGCGCTTGAGCTTCTTTTGCGGCGTGTCGCCAGCCTGAATCAGGAAGTGCGCTCGACCGGCCAAGTGTCCGGATAGCCTGTTGTCCAATGGTGGGAGAGGTCTTCTTCTTGGAGAAGACAGGCTTCTAAGTCCCGGCGGATGCCTTGTTCATCGAGGTTTTGCCCGATGAAGACCAACTCGACTTTTCGGTCCCCAAAAGTTGGGTCCCAGTTGGCTTCGATTTCCTTTTGGTTCTCCAAAAAAACCATAGAGTCTGCGCGTTGGCCAAAGGACATGCTGGCCCACCAAACACCAGCACTGTCGGTTCGGATGGAGCCTCCAGCCTGACCCCAGATCAGCGCTTGGTCTGGACGTGAGGCAATCCAAAATAGGCCCTTGCTCCGGATGATGTTGGCGGGGAAATGGCTGTGGAAGTAGGCCCAAAACCGTTCGGGATGAAAGGGAAGGGAGCTTCTGAAAACGAAGGAACCGATGCCGTACTCCTCGGTCTCGGGGGTGTGCTCCTCTTTGTTGAGTTCTTCGATCCAACCGGCACTTTCCTCGGCTTTTTCAAAGTCGAATAGGCCCGTGTGCAAGATGCTTTTGGGGTCAATCTCGCTGAAGTTGGTCTCGATGATGCGGGCGCTCGGGTTGAGCCTGTGTAGCGTCGAACGCAGGATGCCCAGGTGTTGCGCGTCCACCAGGTCGACCTTGTTCAAGACGATGACGTTGGCGAATTCGACTTGATCGGTCAGCAGGTTGACGATGGTTCGGTCGTCGCCCGCGATGTCGGTCAGCGCTCGGTCCACGAGCAATTCAGGGCTGCCGAAGTCGTGAAAGAAGTTGGAGGCGTCCACCACCGTGACCATGGTATCCACATAGCTAAAGCGAGAGAGGTCGATTCCGTTGTCTTCGTCTACGAAGGAGAAGGTCTGAGCGACAGGGATGGGCTCGCTGATGCCGGTGCTCTCGATCAGCAGGTAGTCAAAACGGTTTTCCTTGGCCAGGCGTTCCACCTCCACCATCAGGTCTTCACGCAGCGTACAACAAATGCAACCGTTGCTCATCTCCACCAATTTCTCCTCGGTTCGGGACAAGGTGTTTTCGCTTTGAACGAGGTTGGCGTCCACGTTGACCTCGCTCATGTCATTGACGATGACGGCCACCTTCAGGTTGTCCTTGTTGTGAAGGACGTGGTTCAATAGGGTGGTCTTGCCTGCACCAAGAAACCCGGAAAGGACCGTGACTGGAAGCTTGCCTTCAACCATGGACGATACAGTTGTCGTTGTCGCAACATCCGTATTTCCGATTGTAAAGGTGAAGCCCGATTAGACCGAATGCCGCAGGGTACTTGATCCAATGGGAGAACAGATCTGGGGAGAAGTTCTCGAGTAAAATGGAGGTGGCGAGACTGGCCCACGCAGTCCATAATGCCCAGCGCAACCAGTTTGAGTTCGTGGCTTTCACGGCACGAAGAATGGCCATAACGGAGACCAGGAGGAAGGCGAAGTCAATGGTTCGCCACCACACTGGGGCTGCGCTGCAACAGGTGCTGGCACAGGCTTGGGCGACGAAGAGAAAGGGGGTGGCCACGCAATGAATCATGCACAGGAAACTGGCCGTTGCGCCGAGGGTGTCGGCTTTGAGTGAGATAGAGGGCACGATGACGTAATAAAGACGCGAAAGTAGGGATGTATCCCGTTAATGCAACTCAGTTGCATTGAATTCGCGAAATGCTCGCCGGGGTGTCGGCCTCGACATGCGCACAATGAAGCCCGGATTGGTGGCCCGGAGTGGGCTCATTTTTGGCGTCGGGAAACGAACCGAGAGAGGCCGAATTGAACTTGTCCGTGGACCAATCGACCTTGCCATGACGGACTGCCTTGGGCAGGGGATCCACCATAGGAGCGGCTGGCGTGGCGCTGAACGCCCGCGGTGATGCCCAAATCCAACCTCCAGGCTGGTGCGAAGCGCAGACCGGCAAAGGCGCGGGCAGTGGGCACCACTGCAATGCGGCCGCGAGAGAGGTTGTCGTCCGAATAGCCAACAACAAGGCCTTCAGCATTGATAACCCGGCCCGAGGCTCCGCTTCGAATTTGCACGGTGGCGCCGAGTCCAACGCCGAATTGAAAGCGGTTTCGGCTTTTGACCTGTCGCCATTCGAGGGGGATGGAAAATGCACGAAAGCGGTTGTGGTGATCCACGTATCGGGTGCGCTGTTCAACGCCTGGAACCTCTCCCTCTGTCATGGAGAGGGTGTCCCCAGTTTGAATGTCGATGACCAGACTGACCACGCCGGGGGTTGAAATTGCGGTTTCCGTGGTCTCGGTGTATTGGAGGTTGTGAACGTAGTCGTTCCAAGCCAGACCGATCGACCAAGGTCGGGCGCCGTCAAACTCGAGCATAAGTCCGCCTCCAGCACTCAAATCCGTATCGAAGTAATCGCTTTGGTCCGGACGGTCTAGATCGGAAAAATGACTCCAAGTCGGTCCTGTGTAGGCTCTGATGGCGAGCCATTCAGCTTGGGGTTCCACATCATTCATGTCAACCAGCATGGGGGTGGCCATGGCTGCATCGAGGCGGCCTGCATCAAGCAGGGACAAAACGCGCAGGGCGCCCAACGTGGTCTCTTTTGGGAGCGGGTTTTGGTCGATAAAGTCTGGGATGCCGACCGCTTCCTCCTTGGCGTTGCCAAACGAGTTCACGGCCAAGGGGAGGGCAGAATCGGTTTTTGTTTCGGCTTCCTTTTTGGGCGCTTCTAGATTCGCCTTGGCGGAGGTCTTTGATGGGATGTCCGATGCTGCAGTTGCGTGCGTTTCCTGTGCTCTCTCAGTTGGGGCTTCTGCGGTTGAACCAGTTGCCGACGTTGTCTTGCGAGGGGCAGATGCGGCTTCGCTTGATGCGGCTGCGGCTTCGCTTGCCGCGGCTGTGGCTGTGGCTTCGCTTGCCGCGGGTGCGGCTTCGCTGGATGCGGCTGCGACTTCGCCTGATGCGGCTGTGGCTTCGCTTTCCGCGGATGCGGCAACGTCGTTCAGGTCCGTTGCTCTGGCCGGCGCCTCCATGGATTCGGAGGGGGTGGCATCGCTCGTGGACGGACCATTCTTCGGGGTCAGTTCTGTGGCCACTGCGTCAATTGGAGGGACGGTGGCGGCGTCTTGGCGGACAGCCAGCCCGATGACCACGGCAGTGGCAATGGCAGCGGCCAGCGCCATTTGAAAGGCGTTGCGCTTCCAGAACGGTGCAGACAGCGTCGGGGGCGCGCCGAGGGCCGTATCGATGTTGTCCCAAATGGCGTCTGCTTGCCCAGGAACATCCTTCCCGCGGAACCCACGCAGCCGTTTGCCTAAAATGTCATCCCAATGCTTCATCGTTCTTGCTGGGTTTTGGAAACCAATTCGTTTCCAGATAAATCAAAACGGTCCCGAACCCATTTTCTGGCGCGGGAGAGCCGTTGCCTTGACACCTCCGAGGTAATGCCGATCATGTTGCCAATCTCCTTGTGGTTGAATCCGTCCACCAGGTGCAGGTTCAAGACCAAGTGCTGCTCCTCTGGCATTCCCTTGAGGGTATTGACGAGGTCTTCCAAAGCCATGTTTTGGATGGCGTCGGGGTCTACGGGCACATGAACTTCGTGATTGGTGTTAGGGTGTCGAGCGCGCTTCTTGCCTTCATTGATTGCCGTGTTGATGGCGACTCGGGTGGACCAACTCGTAAAGGCCCCTTTGCTCGCGTCGAATTGGTTCATGTTTTTAAAAATGCGGATGAAGGATTCTTGTATGATGTCTTGGACGTCGGCTTCGCTTCGGGTGTAGCGCCGGATGACACCCCGTAGGATGGGGAGCAAGGCATCGAATGCTTCGCGTTGTGCACTTCGGTCTCCCTTGATGCACCCTGCGAGCCAATGGGCCTCTTGGGTTCCGTTGCCAGACTTCTCCACTTCACCGCATTTTTTGAATGGGACTCTTCACCCTGTCTCTCTTCATCGCTTGGAAAACTCAGCAACCGATGAGTATGGGCACAAACGCGCCTCCGACGGAAGCCCCGTTTTCTCCATATACGCTGATGCTGGGCCCTGAAATGAGCACATTGCCGCAGGACCATGAGTAGCTCAGGTTGATCTGTGTTGTGTTTTCTGGAAAAGCAATCGGGATTTCCGACATGCCCGGTTGTACGGTCAATACGGAAGGGACATTGAGAATGGGAGGGTCACTTTGCAGCATGAGCTCTGTGGCCGTTGGGCTGTTGGAGGTGATGAACATGATGACCACCTCGCCTTCCATCGATAGCTCCAACTCCACCTCAACGGTGTCGCTCACGGAACACCCCAGCGAGTCCGTGACGTCGACGGTGTAGGGCCCGGCTGGCAGGTTGAGCACGGTCGATGATAAGCCCACGATGGCGCCAGTTGAGTCTGTCCACTCATGGGCGTACGGTGGTGTACCACCAGTGGCCATGGTTTCCGCTGATCCGGTTCCCGACCCATTGTCTGCCGAGGAGAAAGAGGTGAGGGTGAAGGTCCCGCAGTCCACCTCCACAACCGTGGGGTCCTCGAAAATTTGGGTAACGGTTTCTTCCTCGTAGTCCACCTTGGCGCAGGACCCGAGCATCAGTGCGAGAAGCACTGTGCCCGGGCCCAAAAGCCAAAGAGAGGTAAGGCGGCGCCTCATCTTTTGATGATTTAGCGGATGACCACCTTACGGGTTGCCCCTACGCCTTGATTTTCCAAAAGAAGCAGGTAAAGGCCAGGCGCAATGTCACCCAACGGGATTCTCAAGCGGCCATTCTGGACATCCCCTGAAGTATCGAGGATCAAGCGCTCACCAGTGAGGGTGGACAATTCCGCCTTAAACCTCACGTTGCCCTGATTGGAGTCGAAGTGACGAAAACCATCAATCCCACGCAGCATGAGTTGGCCACGGCCTGACTCGACGGGGTTAGGGTAGACTTCGAAGGTGTCGGTCCATTCGGGGGCCTCTATGCTGTTGACAACGTCTCCCGCTCCCATCACATTCACAGTAAAACCGGACATGAAACCGTTGATCATTCCATCGGTGTCAACGGACAACGTATCGTAGAAGGTGGCAGAGCAATCGTCCTCCACGCTGCTCACGGTAACGGTCAGCAGGTACGGGCCGTTTCCGCTATAGGTGTGCGTGGGGTTGGGCTCAGAGGTCACTGGGGACTCATCGCCAAAGTCGAAGGTGTAGGTGTATTCACTGTCGTAATCGTAGATCCAAATCCAGAGTTCGTTCGGGATCAGGTCGCCATTGGCCTCCCAGGCTTGCATGATGTCAAAGTTGATGTCGCAGGGAGTTTCGCTTTCCCATCCGCCGGCATCAATCCATGCCATTATCTCCGCACAGGCTTCTTCGTCTCCATTCATGGCATCTGTTAAGCTCTCAGCGAGGCCGCAGTACACCCATGGCTCTAAATTCGTCTGGTCTGCACAATTCTCAATGAGGAAGAACAAGAGCGCGCCCTCGTCGATTCCGTCGAGGCAGCTCATTCCACCGCCTCCATTGCCCGGGTTATCGTAACACTGCTCGCCGGGGTCAGTGCATTCGCCAAGGGAAGACATGACGGCACAGATGGTTTCGTAGGGCTCAGACCAGATTAGGCCGCCGGTTGAAGTGCTGGGTGGGACGAGTTCACCATCGACATACCATTCGTAGATCGCCGGAGAACCCTCCGTGATGACTTCGAATGTGGTTGGCGAGGTCAGGTCGTTGGTCGGGTCTACAGCGTCGATGTACCAGGCGCATTCTGTGTCCTGACATCCAATTTCCACGGCGATTTCCTCATCGAAAGGCTCACCTGGCATGTTGTCTCCCACAAAAAATGGAATCGCTGCAGATGGGACTCCGTCACACGACCATGAGATTGTGAGCATCAAAGTGGTCGTGGTATCCGGAAAGGTGTAGTTCACGGTGCTCTCCCCAAACTCAGCGACCACGGTGTCCAAGACTGTTTCATCCGTGAATCCTGGGGCGACAGCAGAAATGGTCACAGGGGTGGAGCCCGAAATGGTCGAGGTGATGAAAATTGTGAGGGTGGAATTCTGTGCATGGAGGCCTGTGCAAAGCAGGGTGGCCATCAGCAGGGTAAAAATGTGTTTCATGTTTTTGTTTTTCCTTGAAGGTGGAGGGGCCAAGTCAGATTTGATGGTGGGCCTTCCATCCTGAAAACAACCACGGGTATGGAGATGTGACGGAGCCTTAGATTTTTTTTTTCAGCAGCCATTGGCGATCTGCAGAATCAGGCATTTCATGCCGCCGCCGGACGGGCCTTCGAATCGAATGCGGATCACCACCCGTTCGACCACGACGCGTTTGCGGTCAACGTGGGGCTCAGGGCCGGAGGGTCGGTCGTTGTGGGTTCCACAGGTGGCGTCAAAAGCTTCGCGAAGCGCTTTTTCCGAGTAGGGGGGGAACATCGTCTCGCCTCCGGGGTCCAGTGCTTCGGTTTGGAAGAAAAGGCCCTCGCAGTGCAGGTCAATCCACGGCGATGTGTACCGTTTCCAATCCGTCAGTTCACAGGTGGTGCCATCCCCGGGGAAGGTCATCACATTCTCGTGACGTTGCGAAACGTCCACAATGGAATGCCCCTCGCTGAGCTTCAGAAAGAAGAACCTGCGCTGCCAGTCCGTGCCGTAGGAGAGGGAAATGGCGATGGTGTCGTGGGAATCCATGTCACCATGGGTCAAGTGCGATTCGGGCCAGAGTGCGCTTTCTGGTTCGTTCGCATGGCTGGTGGTGAACAGGCTCAACTCATGGAACTCCACCTCGTGAAGGACCGGGGGCGACGTGGAACGGTGGAACATCCGTTTTCCGGTGGCCTCCGAGTAGCGGAGTTCGATGAGGCCCTCCTCGTTCACGGCCACTTGATGAAAGGACTGGTGCTCCACGGGGTCTTGACTTGGCTGATCCAACGTCGGGATGGGCTCGTAGCCGTACATGAGCTGGTAGAAGTCGAAGGTGTTCTCGTTGGCGTTGAAATGAATGGGCTGATCCATAGAGTATGCGCGGAAGTTCTTCTCGTAGAGGTACCCATAACGATCGTACAGCAGAAAGCTCTGAATGGGAAGTCCTTCCGGGGTGAAAGTGGCGAGGCGAACCTTCCAACCCTCGCGCTCGTGAAGGAGCACGACGGCCAAATCGTCGCGTAGCGCCACCACATCTTCTTTGACCAGCGCACGGAACCGGTGGAGGGGAACTTTGCCGTCCTCCAAATCCTCCCGTTCATGTGCGTTAAAGAATGCCCAATCCGCCTCTTCGAATTGAACGGCAGGCATGGCACCGAGATGGCGCACTGTCACCGAGTCCAAATCGCCATCGACCAGCAGGTGCAGGTCGTGTGCAAAGTGTGAGGTGTTTGAAGATTGCCCCTTTACCCAATGGGCGTTCAGCAGCAAAACGAGCAGCAACAGTCGCATTGTGTTCAATCCACTCGTCTGGCCTTTAATTCCGCGTTCAGGCTCAGAGAGACAGCACCCTGCGACGGTCGATGACTTCTCCGCTTAGGGTGGTGGTCATGTAAAAAAGGCCCTGGGGCAGCAGGTCCACGGTCATTGTGCGGAGGGACCCGCACTCGATTTCGTGAATGCGTGCTCCGGTTTGATCATAAAATGCAATGTGGGCTCCGGGGGGAATGCCTTCGAGGTTCAATTGACCTTGAAACGGGAGAGGGAAAGCCTTGATTTCGCTGGCCGACTCGGCTTCTAAACCAGAAATGGCGCCGATGGTGGCCCACCAGGTTACGGTGTCTTGGGCACTGCCATTGGTGGTGAGCAACATGCGAAGATGGCCCTCTCCTTCGACACCATTGGGGTACACATGGCAGTTTAAGTATTGCTCACTTGCCGCTGGGAATTCAGCCGTGGCATCCTCGACGCCAATGGGGTGGCAGTTGGGGAAACAGAATGAAAACTCCCAACCTTCGGGAACTTCAGCTTCGACAATGGACCACTGGACTTCTACTTCGTCGATGGCGTTGAAGTAGGTGTTGATGGAGATGTCTCCGTCTTCAACAGTGCCCGACATGAACAGGTCATGATCATCAATGGAGTGGGTTTGGCCCACGGCCATTGTCGGGACAGTCAGCAGCAACAGGAAATGGAAAGCGCGCATGGAGGGGGTCTTGGGTGCCATCCAAAGTACGAAACAGGCGCTCTTTACAATTTGTGGGCTTCAGGCGAGGTTTTGGCTGATGTGTCTGGCGTGCTTTTATGCTCGCCTATGCGCTTTTTTCGTTGAGAGCATCGAGAAAGCGCTGGCCAAACTTCGCGATTTTGACCTTGCCAAAACCATGAATGGATGCGAGGTCAGACAGTGTTGTGGGGTGTTCTACGCAGAGCGCTTTTAAGGAGCGGTCGGATAGAATCAGGTAGGAAGGAACGTTGGAAGACTTGGCCAATTCGTAACGCACTTGGCGCAACTGATGAAAGCGCGTTTGGTGCTCGGACCCGGCTTCGAAGGCAGCGGTTGCCTTTGGCTTGCCCGTCTTTTTGCCCGCCTTGGGTTCCTCGAACTTGGTGAGCATGACGGTCTCTTTTCCGTGGAGCACTTCCCAAGAGCGGGCGTTGAGTTCGACGACGGGAAACTTGCCGACGGTTTGGGTGAGCAATCCCAGTTGAATCAGCTCTTTTCCGATGCTCATCCAATGCTTTTTGCTCTTGTCGGCTCCGATTCCGTAAGTGGACAGCGCGCGCTGAGCGGAATTGATTTTTTGTGCTTGAGAGCCCCGAAGAATGTCCACGTAATGACCCAGCCCAAAGGACCAATCCAAGCGGGCCACTGTGGAGAGCAGTTTTTGCGCGTCCTCCGTGCCATCTAACTGCTCGAAGGTGGTTTGGCAATTGTCGCAGTTGTCGCAATTCTGCTCGAGCGTCTCCCCAAAATATTGGAGCAAAGTTTTGCGTCTGCAGACCTTTGAATCGGCGAAGTCTTGCATCCTACGGAGCTTGCCGAGCATCACATTGCTCTGGTCCAGGTTCCCTTCGACCTCGCAGTGGGAAGAGAGGGTATGAAAGTCCGCTCCTCCATAAAGCAGCAAGGCCTTGCTGTCGAGTCCGTCGCGCCCCGCCCTTCCCGTTTCTTGGTAGTAGCCCTCGATGTTTTTGGGTAGGTTCATGTGCACCACATAGCGGACGTTGTTTTTGTCGATGCCCATTCCAAAGGCGATGGTGGCTGCAATGATGTTGACTTCGTCGCGGATGAATTGGTCTTGGCGTTTTTGGCGCTCCTCGCTCGAGAGACCAGCGTGGTAGCACGTGGCCTTGTATCCAGCCTTTTGCAAATGGTCGGCCATGTCTTGGGTTCGCTTGCGCGAAAGGCAATACACGATGCCGGATTCGGAGGGGCGCTCGGCTACGAAGTCCAAGAGCTGCGTAACCTCGTCTGTGCGGGATTTCGCGGTGTAATGGATTTCGGGGCGGTCAAAGCTGTTTTCGAATAAGGAGGCGCCTTCTAGTCCAAGTTGCTGGATGATGTCCCGCTTGGTGGCGTCATCTGCTGTGGCCGTGAGGGCCAAGACTTGCACACCCGGGAAATGCGTCGACAGGTCTTTGAGTTGGGTGTAAGCCGGCCGGAAGTCGTGTCCCCAGGAGCTAATGCAGTGCGCTTCATCCACCGCGACCATGTCGATTTGGACCGACTTGAGCCGTTGGAGCAGGCTGCCTTGCGCGCTCATTAAGCGCTCTGGTGCGATGTACAGCAATTTCATTTTGCCATCTCCGATGGCGTTGAAAATCCGATTGGATTCTTCGCTGCTTTGACTGGAGTTGAGGTAAGCGGCGTCGATGCCCTTGAGCCGCAGGTCGTCCACTTGGTCCTTCATCAAGGCGATCAGGGGCGAAATCACCAACGTCAATCCAGAACGAAGAACGGCTGGAAGCTGGTAGCACATGGATTTACCGCCGCCTGTGGGCATGATCACCAGGGCGCTGTTTCCTGCCATGACCTCTGCGATGACGGGCTTTTGCGAAGGGCGTAAACCGGGGTACCCCCAGTAGTGGGTCAAGCAAGTTTGTATGTCCTGCGCTGGCATGTTAAGCGGTCGAATGGGGTGGGGAAAATAAGGGGCAAAAGTGGGAAGGGGTGGACACCTGCCTTCACCAACCAGGCTTCAAATATTGAATGTTTTGTCGTTTTGACTTCTTGGGTCAGGTCCTGTCTTTAGGCGGAGTGACGGCCGGGTCGGGTGCACTTTTTCGGTTTGTTTGGGTCCATGCTGGGTTCGGTGAATGGCCGAGAGCACGACCTTTGAGCCATGGATTCATTGTCACAGATTGTGCTGGGGGCGGCTGTTGGAGAAGTGGTTTTGGGCCGCCGAATTGGCAACCGAGCCATGGTGTGGGGCGCTGTGGCTGGAACGATTCCCGACATGGATGTGCTGGGCAAGTATTTTCTGAGCGAATTGGACAACCTCGGTTTTCACCGTGGCATCAGCCATAGCCTTCTTTTTTGTGTGCTGGGTGCCTTGGTTTTTGGATGGGTAACCCACTGGCTTTACCGCAGCCGTCATCATGCTTGGATGGCCATCGCGACCAAAGCCGCCGCAGCTGTACTGATTGGATTTGTGGTCAACTTCATCACGCAGATCGCCTCTCCGGGGGGCTGGTGGCCAGTGGCCTTGTACATCCCTTTGGTGGGTGCTTGGCTTGGCAGGCACAGCTTTCACCGTTATTTTAAAGGGGATTGGGAAGCGCCAAATGCAGATCTAAAAGGCTGGGTGCTCCTCTTTTTCTGGGGCTTTTTAACCCACACTTTGTTGGACTGCTGCACCACGTATGGCACGCAGTTGTTTGCACCGTTTTCGAACATGCGTGTGGCGTGGGGCACCATCGCAGTGGCCGATCCGTTGTGGACGTTTCCCTTTCTAGCGTGCCTTTTGTTGGCGGCGCGTTTCGCCCGTGAAGACAGGCGGCGTCCATTGTGGAATGGCATTGGGCTGGGCTGGTGCTGTTTCTATCTCGCGCTGACGGCGTTGAACTACAGCCACGTTCACCGCACCTTTGAAGAGGCGCTAGCGCAGAAGGGGATGGGCTACGAGCAGTTCCACATTACGCCCACCATCTTCAATAACCTCTTGTGGAATGTGGTGGTGGATGCGGGCGACGAATACCTCCTTGCCCAGCACTCCATTCTCGACGAAATCCCGATCACCTTCCATCCTGTGGCCAAGGGCCGTGAATTGCTTCACAATTTCGATACCGACGAAACGCTGAAGGAGCTTCGGTGGTTCAGTGCAGGATATCTCAATGCCGTGCGCCGCGAGGATGGCAGCCTGCAGCTCAATGATCTCCGCTTCGGTACCTTTTCGGGCCGCGGTGAGAATGCCGATGACTACATCTTTCGGTTCAACCTGATTGACCGTGGTTCTGACAAGACGTATGGGTTTGAGCGGGCACAAGGTGGTCCCCCAGACCTCAAGGCCGAAGACATGATGATTGGCCTTTTCAAGCGTGCGGGTGGGCTTTCTCCCGAAGATCTCGTGCGCTAATCCGGGTGAATGCGATTGGCTGGCTTCACCATCTTCAACAGGCAAAAGGGCGGTTACTCGAAGTAAAAAAGCGCCTCCATTTTTGCGCCCAACTCGTGTGCAATTTTCATGGCAAGCTCTAGGCTTGGCTTGTAGCGGTAACGCTCAATTGAGATGATGGTTTGGCGACTCACGCCGACCCGCTTTCCCAAATCTTCTTGGGTGTAATTCAATTCTGTCCGGAGCGCTTTGACATTGTTTTTCAAGGCCATGGTCAAAGCGTTCTGTGCAGGTAAAGCTGATAGACAGATTTGATGGTCGAAATGGCGATCAGCAGGGACAAGATCACGCAGATTACCCCTCCGTTTTGAAGTGCCGCTTGCGCAGGCCGGATCAGGCTTCCGATGAAGATCAAAAGCGCAATTTCATACAAGATGTAGCCCAGTTTATAGGCTTTTGAATGAATCATGTCGCACCGTTCGTCATCGGTGATTTTACTCCTGTGGGTCAGTTCCAACACCGCGTAAGCGATGGAGAAGTACAGGACCGAAAACACCGTGATTTCAGTCAGCGTTCCGATGAGGTCAGCTCGCTCAAAAGAGGTGGCCTGGTTGCGGACGAAAAAGGGCAGGAAAACAAGGGCAATGGCGATAGAGTATACAATCTCAATGGCAATGGACCACTCTTTTTTTGAAAGTGACATTCGGTACTTACGGTTTGGATGTAATTCCAATGAGGAGCGTGGCGAGCCTCGATATGCCAAAGGCAAAAAGCCCGAATAGGGGGCACAATAAGGCCACTTTGAGGCCGCCGGCCATGATTTGGGGGGCCACGGGTCCAACTTCTTCAATCACATCCAGTGCGGAAATCAAGCCAAGGAGGGTGCCCATGACCCCGATGGCGAGGGCAAGTGCGCCACAGTCTCGGATGTGGGGGAGCATGTTGGATGCGATGTCCGGGTTGGACTTGACGTTCGAGAATGAACGGTAGGAAAAGAACAAGCAGCCCAGCAAGCAGGCCAAAATAAGGGACATAAACAACGCACCTCCTTCCATGAATCGGTTAAAGAGGGTGCTACCGATGAGCCCAGTGAGGATGGCCATGACTTTGATTGCTTTGAGTTTCATGTGTCAACACGTGTAAAGTTTCCTTTACAATGGTAGGGTTCAAATGAATGTAAAGCAAGCTGTACAATTGGCTGGGAATTGTCGTCTTGAACGTTGGGTGATTTGTTCTTGGTGGAAATGGAGGGCATTGGCTTTCATTTGAGCAGGGGAAGCCGTGTGCAACTCAGTTCACGCAACAGGGTTGCATTAAATTTGACCAATGGGCGTCCAGCGAAAGACCAAAACTTTAGAAGGCATCCTCGGGGCTTTTGGAGACTCAAAGGAGGCTTTGTCAGCAAAAATGTTGCTGAATCGACTCGATGTCGGGGTCAACAAGACCACCGTATACCGACTGCTCGACAAGCTCGAAGACGACGGGACGGTGCACTCTTTTGTGGGGGAAGACAGCACCAAGTTTTATGCCCGCTGCCACACCTGTTCAGGGGAGGATCACCGACACAGTCACCCTCATTTCCAATGTGTTTTGTGCGACAAAGTGCACTGCCTTGACGATGAGGTCAAGATTCAGGCTCCTGCGCATTTGAAAGTAACCGAATCGCATGTCCTGTTGAAAGGACATTGCGGACGGTGTTCCGATTGAATGCCTTGTCCAGGCTGGATTAGCGTCGGATGAGCGGTTGGCGCCAGCCCCAAGCTTCCACGTCCATTACGTACAGTCCGGAGGGCAGATCACTCACGTCAATGGAGGCTTGCGGTCCAGTGCCAATGTGGTTGGCCACTACGCGTCCCTGCGCATCGCGGATGCGAGCGGCCCAATCGCCTTCCGATGCAGAGTGGACGAGTGTGACTTGGTTGCCGGAAGCGGGGTTGGGGTACATGCGAACGGATTGAGCCACCTGCTCGCGGATGTCGCTGGTGTAGTCGTATTGGCCGCATTGGCCCGGATAGGAATCGCAGATCCAAGAGGAGAGCGCGCCAGCGATGGTCGACAGCGTCACGTCGTAGGCATCGGCGTTGGTGACGTGGGGGACATGGCCCGCGCCTTCAATGGTCACAAAGCAATTTGTGAGCTCGATTTCTTCTGCGCGATCGTGAAGGGTGGCGCTGCCATCGACTTCGGTCACGTTGAAGCCCAACAGTGCGACTGAACCTGTGCCATAGGGCACGGTTCCATCGGCGGTGCCGTGAACGGAAACCAAGGATTCGTCGCCGGGCTGCATCCAGCCTGCGTCCTTGAGTGCACCTGAGACATTGAAGATGCCTGCCACTTGAGAGCTGTAGCCCGGGTTGCCCGAATTGCCTTCTAGCCCGCCTCCCATTCCTGGCTGAGACTGGTCGATGTTGTCGGGGATTTCGGAATCCTCGTCCACATAGGCATGGTGCACAGCGAGGAAGCCGCCAGCGGACACGCCCCCCATGTAGATGCGGTCGGGGTCGATGTTCCAGGGGTTGCCTTCTTCTTCTACCGATTTGCGGAAATACCGAATGGCTGCCCGACCATCATGGACACCTCGCCAAACCGCTTTGATCAGTTCATTTTCAAGGTCCAATAGATTGGCGATGCCCAAGCGGTAAGAGATGCTGGCCACAGCGTAGCCCATACGAGCAAAATCCTCGCACATGGGGACCACGTCTAGGCCATCATTGGAGCCAGCCAAGAAAAACCCACCATGGGCGATGATGAGCAAAGGGCGATTGTCTTCGGCATTGTCTACGGCCTCATAGAAGTCAAAGTCCAATTCAGTATCGACGCCCAATGCATCGATGTTGGCGCCGTAGACATTCCCCTCGGAAACCGAGACGTTGTTGTAGGTCGAAGTGTAGCGGTAGCGTTCGCCATCGCATTCGACTTGAGCAGAGAGATTGGTCATGCCCGCGTACAGCGCGGCAAAGAGAAGTAGAGTTCGGTTCATTGTGGCGCAGGAGGTAGGTGCGATAAGGTGGAGCAAACTAAGGCACATCTTTTTTTTCTTGAGAGGAGCTGCTCGTTTTTATGTCGAAGTAAAGCGGTGGTATAGTCGCCTTTGCTTCGAAGTTGCCGACCTTCAGGGCCATGAAGGACTTTGAGCCCTTTCTCGAAAAAAACAGGCAGGCTTGGAATCAGAGAGCTGAGATCCACATTGCCTCCGATTTTTACGACGTGGCGGGTTTTAAGAAGGGAAGCACCTCATTGAAGCACATTGAACGCACAGTTTTGGGAGAGGTCGCAGGAAAGTCCATCCTTCACCTCCAGTGTCATTTTGGTCAGGATACGCTGTCGCTGGCCCGTCTGGGGGCCAACACTACGGGTGTGGATTTCTCAGAAAGGGCCATTGACTATGCTCAGGAATTGTCCGAAGAGCTTGGGGTCCCAGCTCGGTTTGTTTTGAGCGACGTTCTTGCATTGGACTTGAAGGAGACTTTCGATGTGGTTTTTGCCTCTTACGGGGTGATTGGTTGGGTTCCCGACCTGGGAAAATGGGCAGAAACCGTAGCCCGACACCTGGATGTCGGGGGGGACTTCATTCTCGTTGAGTTTCATCCTTTTATGTGGTTGTTGGATGAAAAGACACGCTTCCCGTATTTCTTTTCGTCTCAACCCGACATCGAGACGGAGCAAGGAACCTACACGGATGGAGGTGAGGGAACGGCCATTACCTCCTGCTGGTGGAATCACGCGCTCTCAGAGCTTTTCTCTTGTTTGAAAGCCGCGGGAATGGAGGTGATTTTGTTCGAGGAATTTGACCACTCTCCATACCCCTTGGAGGGAATGGTGGAGCGAGGATCTGGTGAACACGTGTTCAAGTCGAGGGAAGACCAGCGCCTGCCTTATTGTTATGCCATCAAGGCGACAAAAAAGGTGTAGACTCGTGCAGCGGTCCTTTCAGGGTGCGTGGAAGCAGCAATTGATTCAGGCAAGGGAAGCACACAAATGGCAGAAGGAAAGAAAAGTACAGGCCGATTTTGGCAAGTGTTTTGGTTGAGTTTCTTGGTGATCTCGTTGTGGTATGCAGGCTATTCGTTTTGGGCGCCGTCCAATCAGATTGCCTGGACCAGAGACTTGTCTGCGGCGCAGGTCAAAGCGGCAGAACTCGACAAGCCCATGGTCTTGTTTTTTACTGGAAAATGGTGTTCTCCGTGTCGTGTAATGAAGCGCCAGGTATGGGCAGATGAGGAGGTGATGGAGTTGGTAAACGAAGGGTTTTTGCCCGTGCTATTGGATGTAGATGATCCGGATGTAGCTCCTGTATTGTCTCAATTTGGCATTCAAGGCACGCCTTGGACTATGGTTATGGAGGCGTCGGGCGTGGTGAAGGAAGCGCGGTTCGGGGCCATTGGAAAGGCGGATTTCCTGAAGATGCTCGAGCCATGATTGGCTGCGATTACGATGGCCATTCCGGCTCTTTTTTTATTTTTTTAAATCTGTATGTAGTTTGATTTCAAGGATTTGGATTCTCTTTTCTAAAGTGAGTTATGCACTTCAATTCGCCTTGGCTTTTGGTGGTGTTTCTGCTTTGGCGGGTTGGACAATGACCACCGCAGTTTTCGACGATGACAGTTGGAAAGGACTCTGGATGTTCACGGGCACGGCCTCTTTTGTGGTGGGCTATGCGCTGTCCCGGTGGCTCGTGGAGAGGAGGGAGCACTGTTCGAATGTCCGTTTGGTTTGGGTGGGCTCTCTCATCGCTTTGCTGAGCCACTGGTTGTGCTGGTACAGCTTCTTGGTGGTGAACTACATCCGAAGTGAATTTTTCGGGGGTGCTGTGGACTCCGATGTGATCAATCCTTGGCTTGGCCTAAGTGTGGCCTGTGGTTACACGTTGATGAGTCTGGCCTTTTTGGGGTGGCTCTCCCTGCCCATCGCCATTTTCCTCAGCTTCAATCTTCAGCGACCATAATCAAGGCTCCTTGTCAAATTCAATGGCTTTGGCAACAAGGACACATTTGGCTCGTTCTAGGCACATGAAAATCATCCTTAACCAATTGACGTTGGCCCTGGTATTGGCCCTCTGTATGTTCGGTTCAAATGCCGCAGCGCAAAGAGCGTCGATTTTGAAATTCAGTTTATCTGACCCAATCTCAGGACGCTATGGTTTGGGCTTGGAGAAGCGCATCGCTAAGGGGCTGAGCGTGGCCGTCGAGATGGATTGCCTGAGCAAAGAAGTGTTCTTAGAATCGGACCACCCTTGGTATGAGCCCATGACGGTGAGAAAAGAGGGTTATGTTTTTGAGCCGCAAGTGAGGTTGTATCGGGGCGATGTCCTGAGCGGGACCTATGCCTCGCTTTCGGGTGTCTTTGGACTTGCCGAATACACCACGGAAACAGGGTTCATTGACAATGACGATTGGTCTTCTGTTGGCGCATCGCTTCACATCGGACACCAACTGCGGCTGGGCAGTGTGGTATTGGACGGATATGTCGGATGCACATGGGCGAAAGACGTGTACCCGGGGCCATATTACGAGTCTACGGTGTTGTTTCCACCGCCAAGCGGCTTGCGTTTCTCAGGAGGTCTTCGACTCGGCTTGTGGCCAAGCTTTTTGAAACGGCGCAAAGCAGAGGATTGAGTCTGTTCTTATTGGATGCGGCCACCCATTTTTGACAGGCCACCGGCGGCAGGCTGTAGTCCCTGTTTTCATTTGGCTGATGTCCATCAAGGCGCTTTCCATTTTGGTCGTATATTATAGGGTGTATGATTAATTTTGAGAGGGTTTTGTCGGTATTCTTGATGATGTCCTTAGGGGTGGTTCAAGCCCAGATTTCCTGTCCCAACTCCTTCGATGGCAATGCTGATGGTGTCGTGGGTATCGGGGATTTGCTGGATTTGCTTGGCTTGTTTGGAGACATCGATGCAGATGGCGACGGGACTTGGGACAGCGAGGACCTCTGCACCGACCCGGAGGCGTGCAATTATGACGCCAGCCCTTCCGAGACATGCGCATACCTCGATTTCTTGGGGGTTTGCAATGGCGGTTGCACAGGAGACAGCGATGGCGACGGAATCTGCGACAACATCGACACTTGCATTGGCGTATTTGACGAATGCGGGGTGTGCAATGGACCCGGGCCCACCGAGGTCAGCATTTCCGGGATCACGGTCTTGTACGACAGCGTTTATGCTGCTCAAGTGGACACGTGGTTCGTTTATGAAGTGGGTGTGGACACCACCTTCAGTTATACTTGTCCGCCGCCACCGCTCCCTTGTGGGGAGTTGATGGCTTTTGACGGACATGACTATGCCACCGTGCAGATTGGGGACCAATGTTGGTTTGCCGAGAACCTTCGTGCTGAGCAATACGCCAATGGCGATGCCATTCCCGCTGGCCTCAGCGACAGTCAATGGAATTCAGCCTCTTTTGGTGCGACGGCCGTTTATGGTGAGGACACAGGCTGCAACTCAGAATCGCCGGATTTTGACGCTTGTGATCCCGTGGAGTCTCTGGAGGCCTACGGGCGGCTTTACAATTGGTATGCGGTCAACGACGACCGGGGTTTATGTCCTGCAGGTTGGCATGTTCCCACGCATTCAGAATGGTCAGCATTGACCAGTCACCTCGGAGGGACGAGTACATCAGGAGAGGCACTGAAGTCGTCAACAGGGTGGAGAGGCAGC
>CBFHQM010000030.1:0-27263 GCA_965657965.1 uncultured Flavobacteriales bacterium
ATGTGCCGTGTGTCCCTCTTGCCACAAAAACTCTGTGGTGCGGAGGAACAAGCGCGTGCGCATCTCCCACCGGACCACATTCGCCCATTGGTTCACAAGAAGCGGCAAGTCGCGGTAACTCTGAATCCAAGTCTTGTAGGTTTTCCAGATGATGGTCTCCGACGTGGGACGCACAATCAGCTCCTCTTCAAGCTTGGCCTCGGGGTCTACAATGACCCCTTCTCCGTCTGGGTCGTTTTTGAGCCTGTAGTGGGTGACCACGGCGCACTCCTTGGCGAATCCTTCAACGTGGGCCGCCTCTTTACTCAAGTAGCTCTTCGGGATGAACAAAGGAAAATACGCATTCACGTGACCGGTGTCCTTGAACTTGCCATCGAGCACCTCTTTCATCCGCTCCCAAATGGCGAAACCATAGGGTTTGATGACCATGCACCCTTTCACATCGCTGTGCTGGGCGAGGTCGGCTTCGACAACAATTTCATTGTACCACTTGGAGTAGTCCTTGTCGCGGGGGGTCAGTTTGGCCATGATAAACTTGGTACGGCGTTTGCAATGTCAATGTCGATGAGCCGCAAAAATACACCACCGCAGATGAGCAGGTTACGACTTCAATCCGTTGCGGCTCTGCACTTTCAGTGTAAATTCCCAACGTTGATGAATCAAAAATCCCTTCTCCTCTTGGCTCTGCCCTTATGGCTCGCATCCTGCACCACCTCCATGGACCTCATGGGAGAACGCGCAGTGGAATCCGATGAGTTTTACTTGGCTGGGGGAGAACCGCACTCGGGAGATGGTGTTTTGGAAGCCGCGCGGCAGCAGCAAATCTTAGATCAATACGCCGAATACACCGACGAGTACAACGACGGATACACCCCCCAAGGAGCCACTTCCAATCGATCCAATGGTCGCCTTTGGAACAGCGCCACTGCGGGCTATGGAAGCCCCTTTAACAGCTTCGGATCAGGCTATGGGAATTACGGGGGATACAGCGCATTCAACCCGCTCAATACGGGATACGGGAGCACCTACGGATACAACAACATGGCCTTCATGGGAGGGTATGACGCGTGGGGCAACCCCATGATGGGCGGGTTCAACAACCCGGGTTACGGAATGAGCTATGGCAACGGCTGGGGCTACGATCCATACGGTGGCGGTTATTGGGGCACACCCGGCTATGGCTACTTTGGAGGTGGCAATTACGGTTATCACCCCCATTTCGGTTCGTTGGGCGCATACAACAACCCATGGAATGGCGGATGCTGCGGGGGAAACAACGGCACTTCTGGCGGAGGCATCAGCACCTTTACCCCACCGCGTCCAAGGCCCAACCTGGGTCAATTCAATGGTTTTGCAGGCGGAACCAGCGGATCCGGTTCGGGCAGTGCAGAAGGAACCGGCAACGGCGCCACCTCACCAAGTTCTGAGGCCAAACCAAAGCCCAATCAACCCGGAACACAGACACGGGCCAAAAACCGCAACCGGACGCGGTCAAGCAACACCATTTCCTTGCCCGCCAGCGAACCCAACCGAGACTCGAACTACGGACGACAATCCCCTGCACCGGAAACCGAACCGCGCCCATCCACGGGCACCAAACGACCCGATCGGTCCAATCGTGAATCCAACGGCAATACCGGTCGCTCAGGCGGATTTGACAGCCCATCTCGGAACCAAGCTTCACCGAGTCCGTCCCGGGGTGGAGGCAACACACGGCCCTCAGCGCCAAGAAGTACCCCAAGACAGACCTCCGGCCGCTCGGGCCGTGGTGGCTGAATCACCCATTCAATAATCAACCTCATGCGTTCCTTCCTTCTCAGGATGGCCTTCGCTTGTGTGGCTTTGTCCTTCGTGACTTTGCCGCTCCAGTCACAGGGACTTTCCGATGTTTTGCTGTACAGTCGAATGGACCCAATGGGTTCTGCACGCTCCATGGGAATGGGGGACGCCATGACGGCGCTGGGTGCAGATTTGGGCAACATTTCCACCAACCCCGCGGGACTGGGCATGTACCGATCCAGCGACATTGGCCTCACGCTTGGCTTGGGTGCCGGGGGTGGCAGCCTCGTTTTTGCTGGAGAGCGCAACGTAACGGCCGCCCCTCACGTGATCGTGGGCCAGGTCGGCGTGGCTTTGACCATGCCCTTGAACCACACGCAATTCCGCAGGGGCACATTCGCCTTCAGCTACGCGCCGCTCAAAGACTTGCACCAAAGGGCGAAATGGTCCGGAGCCCAAGAGGGTGAAAGCCTCACGCAGCAACTCGCATTGCAAGCGCAGGGCACTCCTTTCGACAGCCTGTGGTTCAACCAACCGTTCGATGCTGACTTGGCTTGGTATACCTACCTCATCGACACCGTCGGAGCTCCAGATCAATACGATCCTGCCTTTGGCGCATCGGATCAAGTTCGCCAAACCTTAAGAAGGGACCGCAGCGGCAGAATGGGAGAAACCACGTTTGCTTTCGGCACCACCTACGCCGACGTTCTCCACGTCGGCTTGGCCGTGGGTGTGTCTTCCGTGGAAATGGAACGCACCGAGGTCTACAGCGAAGAGAAGACCTCCGGCCCTTCTCCTCTAGAGCGCTTTACGTTCAACGACAACCTCGAAGTTTCTGGGTCAGGTGCGTTCTGGTCTTTTGGATTGATTCTTCAACCCAAGTCAAGCCCCATACGCCTGGGCTGGAGCTACCGAAGTGGCTCGGTCTACAACCTCGACGACTTTTACCAGGTGGACGTCTCGTCGAGCTTTCAAGACGGCACGGGCTATGAATGGAACAGCCCCAGCAGTTTTGTAGAGTATCGCATTCGCACGCCGCGACAACACCGTTTGGGCATGAGCTGTACCCTGGGCAAAGTGGCCTTGCTCTCTCTAGACTGGGGCTACCGCGACTACGGTCAAGCCACCTTTCAATCCGATGACTTTGCGGACCAAGACGTCGACAACATCCAAAGCCAAATCAACTCCACTTTCGGCGCTGAAGTGCAGTACCGAGGAGGTTTGGAATTCAGAATTCAAGACGAATGGCGCCTTCGCATGGGCGGTGGATGGAAGTCCCCTGCAGCCAACCCTTTGACCAACGATTTGAATCAAATAGACGGTCAACTCATCGAAGGGAGCAGCGAAACCCTCCACTTCTCCCTCGGCGGGGAATACCGCGCCAAAACGTGGTACACAGGCGCTACATACAGGCACACTTCCACACCAGACCAGCGCCGTTTGTACGGAACCAGTCCAGAGGTGGCGTTTGGCCGAATGGGATTGGGGCTGCTGATGCTGACGATCGGAGCCCGCTACTGATTTAGGCCTTGGCGGCCGCCTTCAGCTGCTTCACAACCAGCTTCTCGACCTTCTCCTGCTCTTCCAAAGCGAGGTCTTGGTCGACGAGGATCCGGCCACTGTGCTCATCCACGATGATGCGCTTGCGTGCACCAACGTCAAGGATGCGCTGTGGTGGAATCTTGATGTAGCTGCCTGCACTGGCGTCACGCTCAATGGGCACCACGGCCATGCCGTTCTTGGCACCGCCACGAATGCGCAAATAAGCCTGCAACAACCGGTCGTCGATTTTGGCCGACATCGTTCCGCTCATGGTGCTGAGGATTTCCTCCTCTGCCCGTGTTTCAGCGATGATCTCGTCGAGCTCAGCCTGCTTGGCCTTCAAATCCTCAGAACGGCTATCGTGCTTGGTCTTCACCTCGGCGAGAATCTCCGCCTTCTGGTCCATTTGCGCTTCGGCTTCGCGAATGCGCTTCTCGGACAGCTGAATCTCGAGGCTTTGGTATTCAATCTCTTTGTTGAGCGACTCAAACTCGCGGTTGTTCCGCACGCTGTTTTGCTGCTCTTCAAAGCGCTTGATCATGGCACCTGAGTCGATGATGGACTCTTTGCGGTCATGGATTTTCTGCTTGACGCCATCTGACTCTTCCTGCAAGCGATCAAGTCGAGACTTGAGTCCTTGAAGTTCATCTTCTAAATCCTCTACTTCGAGAGGGAGTTCACCGCGAACGACGCGCAAGCGGTCGATGCGACTGTCGATGAGTTGGAGGTCGTAAAGCGCCCGGAGTTTCTCCTCTGCGCTTGTGGCTTTGGTCTTCTTGGCCATCAGGATACGTGAATGGGGTTGGTGCGAACTGCCGACAAAAGGACTGCGAAATTAGGGAATCCATCTTTGAGGACAGCCATTTGATTCACAAGCCACTCAGAGATGCCACTTTCTGCCTCTGCATGCCCAATGTCTGCAATGGTCAGACGGCCTTCTGCATCGAAGAATTCATGGTACTTAAAGTCCGACGAAAGGAAGACTTGGGCCCCTGCACGGAGGGCGTCCGGGAGCAAAAAACTACCGGTTCCGCCGCACCAAGCGACGGTTTGAACACCCTCCTTTGGAGGTGCGGTATGCCGAACAATGGGCGCGTCGAAGGCCGATTTAACCCGCTGAACAAAATCGGGCCACGCCATCGGCTCGTCAAATACACCAATGCCTCCACTGCCAGCAGTGGGGTGGGCATTTTCGAGCTGAATGACGTCATGTGCGACCTCTTCGTATGGATGTGCGGACCACATTGCCGCCAAAACACGACCCACATTCCACCGCTCCACCACAACCTCCAAACGGGTTTCTGGTTCAGTGTGTCGCAGGCCGATGTCGCCCACATGAGGGTCTGCGCCTTCCTGCGCCCGAAAGGTCCCGGTACCCTCGGAAGCGAAACCGCATTCACCGTACCCTCCTATTTCGCCTGCACCAGCGGCAAACATCGCGTCGCGTACCGCATCCAAGTCTGCATGAGGGACATAGGTCACCACCTTCGACAAGGTCTGTTCCTTGGGACGGAGGACCCGCATGTTGTCCAATCCGAGCTTTCGCCCCATCATGGCATTCACACCGTGGGCCACATTGTCGAGGTTGGTATGAATGGCGTAAAGTCCGATTCCGGCGCGCAGCGCCATCATGATGGTCCGTTCCACGTGGCTCTTTCCCGTCAAACGTTTGAGCGGGCGAAACACAATGGGGTGATGAGACACAATCAAGTTGCACCCCTTGGCCACGGCTTCAGCTACGACTTCTTCGGTGACGTCCAAAGAGACCAAGACCCCTGTGACTTCCGTTGAAGGTTCCCCAACAAGGAGGCCGCTGTTGTCATACCCCTCTTGCAACGCCGGTGGCGCAATGGCCTCCAAAAGGGCCGTGATGTTAGAAATGCGTACCATAAAACAGATTTTACAAGCTTCCCCTGTGGTTTCCGGTAGGGATGTACCAATTTCGCCGCCGATGGCCGTACGGACCAACTCCTCTTCAACTTCCCTCGACAAAGGTGCGCAACCGCGCAACGTCCTCAAGGACCGTTGGTGGTGGTCCCCCATGGCTGCCTTGTTCAAAATTGGCGTGCAATTCCGGCATTTCGCATTTGACAGGGGCCTTCTCAAGTCCAAACCGGGCGCATTGCCCACCGTTGTTTTGGGCAATGTCACCGTCGGTGGCACGGGCAAAACTCCGCACCTCAAGGTTTTGCTCCAGCAATTGATGGATCAGAGCAAAGGCACTCGATGGGCCGTGCTCTCAAGGGGATATGGACGAACAACCACGGGCTTTCTCCGGGTCGATCGCGAAGGCACCCCCGAAGAATTTGGCGACGAACCCCTTGAGGTTTCCCGTAAGTTCCCCGGCATCCCCGTATTTGTGTGCGAGGACCGCTTGGCGGGTTTGGAAGAGATCGCAAAAACAGGGTTGGCCGACGCGGTGATGCTCGACGACGGACTTCAGCATCGACGGTTGACGCCCACGGTCAGCCTGATGTTGGTGGACACCACACAGCCTGTAGACCGAGACCACTTTCTCCCACGAGGACGGTTGCGCGACCTCCCCGCAAGGGTATCCACTGCAGACGCCGTGATCTTGACGCGTTGTCCCGCAGCCCTGACCCGAGGAGACCTTCGACTCTGGAGACATCGATTGGCCATGCGGCCCGAGCAACACCTCCTGCACACAGGTTCTCGACCGGAGGGCTTGCGGGCCATGTCCACGAAACGTTATGCCGCTTGGCCGGCCTCCTGCATCGCAGTGTCCGGCATTGCCAACCCCGCACAATTTGAAGACCACTTGCTTCGGAATTGCAAGGTCGCGCGCCATTTTGCTTATGCCGACCACTGCACTTTCAAGACCACGGACCTCGAAGAATGGAAAGCGGCTTTGGAAGCAACTCCAACGCAAGGCCCCCGGCCCGAGGCCATCATCACCACTGAGAAAGATGCCGAACGCATTCGCCCGTTGGCCGAGGCCGCATCGCTGCCCATTTTGATCTTGAGCCTTCAAATCCGGTGGTGGGATGAAGATGCCCTATCTGATTTGTTCAAGACCATCAAAACCCGCATCGAAGCATCCGCTTCTGGCGCAGATATTTGACCCATGAGAAGCCCCGTGTCCACCCTGTTTTCCTCGCTGTTGATTTTTGGCCTCTTGGCCGGGTGCAACTCTGCTGGAGACAGTCCGCTCAGCGGTCAACTTCAAGGGGCCGAAAGCGCGACCATTACCATTGCTTCGCTCGGTCCAGGGGGATACATTCCCTTTGATACCACCACAGCCGATCCAGGAGGGCGGTTCGCCTTTGACCAAGACGCCTTCGCCAATTTGGCCTTGGACGTATACGAGGTCAAAGTGGGGTCTCGTGTGTTTTACGTCATTGCAGACTCCTTGTCTGCCATTGAAGTTTCCGGGAGTTTACCCGAAACCAAAGGTTTGGCCACGCAGGTTCAAATGACCGGAGACGTTTGGTCCTCCACTTTTGCTGACTTTATTCAGGAGACGGCCACGATTAACGACAGTTTACGTGCCTGGAAACTTCGCGCTGCGGACAAAACCCTTTCCGAGGACCAACAAAACGCCGCGAGAACCGAGTTTAGCGCAGGGCGAGATTTGCTCACAGAAACGGCAAGGCGCACAGCATCTGCCCACAAAAGCGATCCGGTTGGCCTCATGGCGATGGAGTACCTCAACTTGTCTACGGACCGAGCCCTAGCCAAAGAGATCATCGACAGCACCCGAACCCTGATGGGCCACAGTGCAGCCCACCGCAATTTGTCCCGTCGGGTCAACAAGCAACGAAAACCAGCGAATCAGCAACAACGGAGAAACGGGAAAATCACCGTGGGCATGGCCATGCCCGACATCGCGCTGAATGACCCAACGGGCAAACAGCGCGCACTGTCAGACTTGCGCGGAAAAGTCGTTCTCGTGGACTTTTGGGCCAGCTGGTGCGGGCCCTGCCGACGGGAAAACCCCAATGTTGTTCGTGCCTACAACGAATACAAGGACCGCGGATTCGAAGTGTTCAGTGTTTCTCTCGACAAGACCGTCGGGAAATGGGAGCGCGCCATTGAACAAGACGGCTTAATCTGGCCTCACCACATTAGCGACCTCAAAGGATGGAACAGCGTGGTCACCGACATCTATGGCATTAGCAGCATTCCACACGCCATTCTGATCGACCAGCAGGGCACCGTCGTGGCCACCCATTTGCGTGGGGCCCAGCTCGAGGCCGAGTTGAACAAACTGCTCTAAGTTTCTCGCTTTGGCCCTTCACTTTGCTTCCGACCTCCATTTGGGCGCCCCTGACGCCGCGACATCCCGACAGAGGGAGCGCCTGTTCTTGGCGTGGCTCGATCAGGTGGGGAGCCAAGGAGATGGCCTGCACTTGGTTGGAGACTTGATTGATTTTTGGTTCGAGTGGAAGCACGTGGTGCCCAAGGGAGCAGTGCGCCTCCTCGGCCGCGTGGCCGATTTGGTCGACGGGGGACTCGACGTCCATTGGCATCTGGGCAACCATGACATGTGGACCCGAGGTTACCTCGCCGATGAATTGGGCGTGCATGTTCATCAGGAACCAATTGTGGTCGAACATGCTGGCTTTCGCTGCATGGTGGGCCACGGGGATGGCTTGGGGCCCGGAGACCGCAAATACAAGGCCCTTAAGCGCGTTTTCCGAAATCCCGCTGCCCAATGGGCGTTTGCGCGACTACACCCCAATTTCGCCTATGCAATGGGAGCGAGACTGAGTCGCGACAGCCGCGCAGCAGGAAAAGAGGCAGAAGCGCAATACAATGGTCCCGAAGGAGAGTGGCTGTACCACCATTGCCGGGAAGTGCTGTCCAAAGAGGCCTTTGACGCGTTCATTTTTGGCCATCGGCACCTTCCCCTCGATTTGGAAGTGGCATCACCAGATGGACAACGTCGGGCCCGCTATCTCAATTGCGGTGATTGGATTCAGCAGCGCACCTATGTGACCCTCGACGAGACGGGACCGCACCTTCACCACTGGACATAAAAAAAGCCGCCGCTGCCCATTCAGGAAGCGACGGCTTTTCTTGCGAAGTCGCGCTTTAGCGCACGATGACGCGGGCGGTTTCGCTCTGCCCGTTCTCCACTGCAGTCACCAAGTAAACGCCTGGGGCCAAATCCGCCACAGACAATCGAACCTGCCCGCCAGTGGTGGCCTGAGGTGAAACGGTGCGCACAGGGCGTCCATTGATGTCGTACATCGTCAACTGAGGCTGGCTCCAGCCCTCTCCCAGCTTTACCGTAATGTCTGCGCCCTCAGCGGGGTTCGGATACACCAACAGATTGCGCTGGTCAACGGCCTCATCGAATGTCACTTCATCCTGTCCGAGGTAACTGTCGCTGCGGAAAACGCCACGGCCGTGCGTACCGGCATAAATGGCGCCGCTGTTGGTCACATTGGACCAGTTCATTGGGGTGTGCCACTGCTGCTCCATGGAGAAAACCGGCGAAGCCACGTCGTCGAAATTGGCGACCATGCCCAAGTTTTCTACGGTCCAGTTTTCGCCGCCATCGGTGGTCAGCCAAACGCCGTGCTCGGTGCCCACCATAATGGTGTTTCCGGACTCGTCGCCTTGGTCAATGATGGCGTCGTAGGTCGGCATGCGGCTCAACTCATTGCTGCTTGGGAACCAAATGCTGGACCAATCGGGAGATGCATCAAGGGCGTTGAACGTCTCTTGAACCTTACCTCCGGACACGTTTCCGTAACCGCCAACTGTCACCACCAAGTGATTGGGGTCGTTCGGGTCAACGGCAATGCCGGTCACAACAGCACCAGTGGCCATGATTTGAGTGCGTGTTACGCCTTCGGGAACGTCGCAAGAACCGTCGTGGTCCCACACGTTATTGAGGCCGCTAAAACGGTACACTTTCGCATCCCAACCAGACACAAAGATGTGGTTGCCTGCCTCTGGGTGGTCGCCTACGGCAAATTCAATGGACTTGGCCCCAGACCCACCTGGCGCATTGCCGAGGAAGAACCAACGTGGCTGCGCATTGAAGTTCAATCCGTTTCGGGTCATCCACACTCCGTTGCTGCCATTGAAACCAATCACCGTCATGGAAGTGTAAGGGTCTTTCACGTCGATGGTCTCGTGAACATCGTAAAGCGTGTCTGCAGCGTAGAACCAAGTGGTGTCACATACCGTCACAAAGGAGGTGTCTCCCTCGTCGATCACTTCGACTTCATTGCAATCAAACAACAAGGTCAATTCCTGCTCCTCGAGCCAAGGGTATTCGGTGTTCTCCACCGGCCCTTCCTCCGAAGAAACTTCTGGACGAATCAACTCGTCCCAGTAGCGCAAGGGTGCATCCAAGGTGTACGTGAACGGACGATTCAAATTCGCTGTCTCCATGTTGAAGGTGCTGTCCTCTACTGTCTCGTCGAATGGATTGACCAAAGGCACAGTCTGGCCGCTGTTTTGGTCGTCAAAATTCTCGTACAAGTTCATGCAGGTGTAGAAACCTCCAATGCTGCCTTCGTCGTCGAGAATGTCCACGATGCAATTGTCGTAGAATCCCCCCGCCGCTGTAAATGGCGCTCCCTGCACGTAGAAACCCCGGCCGAGGACTCCATTCTGAGAAGTGGCAAAAAACGGAATGCCTTCCACCAAGTCCGTGGCCTGACTCATGGCACAGTCAAAACCGTCGCCACCAAACACGTCCGCCGCGTCCATGTCATTAAAGAAGCTGCCGTTGGCTGGGATCAAAGACGTTCCGTTGTCTTGGGCGCCACCCATGACCTCCGAAGTCGGACCGTGTGCAATGCCATAGAATTGAGTCAATTGAAGTCCGCGGTTGCAAGCTTGGTAGGTCTCCCCTCCGTCTTCACTGCGGAAAATGCCACCGTCTGTGGCCACATACATCATGCCGCCAGGTGTGAACATGATTTCATGAACGTCGGCGTGGATGTAATAAGGGTTGCCTGCACCACCACCCATGCTCGCCGCTTGCTCAGCTTGATAGGATGGACCACAACGCCAAAAAGCTTGACCACCCACGTACGCGATGCCTGGATCTCCGGCTTTCACACCCAAAGCCAAATCGTACTGAGCTTGGTTGTTGGTTGGGCAAATGTCATACCCTTCCACCCCTGAGGGCCAAATCTCATCCCAAGTCTCACCGCCGTCTGCCGAGTGGTATACACCACCGAACTGGCTACCGCTTGTGGCCCGCAAGGCATAAGCGCTTTGGCTATCGTCTGGACTGATGGCCACGCGGCAACGTCCAAAACCTTGCGGAATCACCGCGTCGTTCGGACTGCCCGAAACCGTGACTACGGAAGAGAAATCGTTGCTTCGGTAGACACGTCCATTGGAGGCCGACAACAACATGTAGCTGCCATCTAACGCAATCTCGATGTCTTGAATGGCTGCAGTTCCCGTGATGCCACTCAGTGTATTCTCGGTCACCACACCGTTGTCGAAGTAACCCACGCCCTGAATGCCGCCGTACCAGACACGGGCCGGATTCGAAGGATCGGCCACCAATGCGTCGGTTGCGCTCCAATCTCCGCCTTGGAAGAGGCCGGGGTCGGTGCCCTCAACACGGTTCCATGTGGCACCTACGTCTGTTGATCGGTAAACACCATCTCCACGGAAACCAGATCCGCCGACGCCACTAACGCCATCGAACTGAGTGCCTGTGCCCACGTAGATGTCGCCGTTGCCAGCCATGGCAATGGAAGCCACCATCGCAGATGGAAAACTCGAAATGCGCTCCCAGTTGTCGCCCTTGTTCCAAGAACGCCAGAGACCACCGCTCACACCACCCGTGATCAATTGGAGCTCGTTCACCGCGAGAATGCACCGCGTGCGACCTCCCACATTGTCGGGACCCATGGGGTTCCAGTAGTGAGAACCGGAAGACCGCGTCGCGGACTGAGCGGCCGCCACCTGACGGGTGCGCTCACCGAGCCTGCGAAGGCCCTCGTGGTTCATCTCACCCGTCTCCACATCGGCCCTCAATTCCATCATGATTTGCTCCATTCCGGAGGCATCAGCGACAGTTTGAACCTGCTCAGCAGTTCGAGGGAGGTAGTTGGCCGTGGTGTTCTGGTCCAACTGAGAAACGGCCAAAACGCCGGCAAGTCCGGCAAAGGCCAATAGGAAGGCAGTCTTCTTCATTGTGATTCGGTTCCCGTTCATAGGAAGGCGGAATTTAAGAAAGGAACCGCACCCAAACCGCAACGGTTCTCTGAACCGGTACACCGCATGCCTCAAGGGGCATGAACCACAGGCTACAGCCCTTAAACGACGTGCTTTTCGGCGTGATAACTCGAACGGACGAGTGGACCACTTTCCACAAACATGAAGCCCATGGCCAAGCCTTCTTCGCGCAGCATCTCAAACGTATCGGGGTGAACGAACTCCGCGACCGGAAGATGCTTGGGCGTGGGCTGCAGGTATTGTCCCAGCGTCAAGACCTGACAATCGACCGACCTGAGGTCTTCCATGGTCTCCCGAACTTCTTGCACCGTTTCGCCCAAACCCAGCATCACACCACTCTTGGTTCGAATGCCAGCCCTGCGCAACCGCATGAGCAGTTCAAGGCTCCTGTCGTACTTGGCCTGTATGCGGACTTCTTTGGTGAGCCTGCGCACAGTCTCCAAGTTGTGGCTCACCACCTCGGGCGCCACATTGATGACCTTTTGAAGGTTCTCCCACTTTCCCGCAAAATCTGGAATCAGGGTTTCCATCGTGGTGCCTGGACTCTGCTGACGAATCGCCCGAACGGTCTGGGCCCAAATCTCGGCGCCTCCGTCTTGCAAGTCATCCCGGTCCACCGAAGTGATCACCGCATGCTTGACCTCCATCAATTTGACACTGTTGGCGACACGGCCCGGCTCAAACGGATCCACCTCATCTGGACGTCCTGTCGACACATTGCAGAACCCACATGACCGCGTACACACATTGCCCAAAATCATGAAGGTCGCTGTGCCTTCGCCCCAGCATTCTCCCATGTTGGGGCAATTCCCACTCTCACAGATGGTGTGCAGCTTGTGCTCACTCACCAATCCACGCACCTTTCGGTACGCCTCTCCTGTGGGCAGCTTAACCTTGAGCCATGGCGGCTTTGTGCGTCGAGGACGGGCTGTGCCGTCTGGGTCTGGCGTTGGGGGTACCTGTGTCATGTCTTGAATTGTTGACGTCCAAAACTCCAATGGACAAACAAGGTCAAAAAGAAGGCGTCATTTTGGTCAAACTGCGGCGCCATGATCACAACCGGGGTCGCAAACACGTCCAAGTTGAGGCCAATGGACAAAGTCCGCAGTGAAGATTGCGTTCCGCTGTATTCAAAATCGGCAGCGACCCTAGCGAAAGCGCCAGGCGTGGGAACGACTTCGAGCAGGCCGTTGAGTGCCCCGGCTCGGCCGTATATATCCCCCGTACCATGAATGTCTGGGTCGTACCGTTCCGTGAGCAAATACCGATAAGGAATGTCGGGGTAACCAATGACCAAATAGACGGGTTTGGACAAGGCCAAAGCTGGGCCGAAGGCATACTTCCAACCAATCGCCACCGCTCCGCTTCTCAATTTGGGGGTGGCCACTGTTCGTTTGCCCCATCCCAATCGCGCGATGTAAGCTGAATTGACCTTACCAAAAACGTAACTCTTGCCTTGATCGTAAACTGGATTGAAGCTCCGAACCTCTTTGGGGTGCTTCATGCTGACCACCTCCAAAGACCACGTTCGAACCTTTCCAATGCCGCGATAGGTGCCACGCTCAAGATGTACACCCATGCCACGGGTATGCAAAGTCAAGCCCGTTTCTAACCTGTGTGTGAACACGGTTTTTGGGGCTTCCTCTTCCAGAGCACTCGGGTCAGACAAGCCCTGTCCAAAGCCAAAATGTCCCGCGCAAACGCACAGCACCGCGCAAAGCGTGAACCTCGTAATGAGAACCTGGGGAAAAGACGACAGGAAGACCATCTATCTGACGAAATTAGCGCACGATGAAGTATGCACTCTCCTATCCTGAACCCCTGAGAACGAAAGCGGTTCACGCGGGCAACCAACAAACCCTCATCACCGACGCTCCTTCGGACAACGGGGGACTCGGAGAAGCCTACTCTCCCACAGATCTGGTGGCCGTCGGATTGGCCAGCTGCATCATGACCATTTTGGGGCTTCGGGCCAAAAGTCGCGGCCTGACCATTGTCTCGATGGAAGCCAACACCGAAAAGAAAATGAGCCCGAATCCAAGGCGCATTGGGCGCATTGAAATCGAGCTCACCGTCAAATTATTAGACAGTACCACCGCGGATCAAGATTGGCTTCGTGCAGAAGCGTTGGCTTGCCCGGTCGCCGAATCGTTACATCCAGACCTTCAGCAGAAGGTGGACATTCGTTTTGACTGACCGCTTACTTCGGACCCTCCTCCTCTGAGGAAATGTCGTCGGCTGGACCAGCCTGTTCAAAATCGACACCGTTGTAGGCGTCACAATAAGGACTGCTCAGCGCACAGCTGCTCAGACCAACACAAATCAGAAGGGACAGGCCCAGAATGTTGAAGTGCTTCATGATGGATTGATGTGGGTTCGTGAAAGACACACTTCTCTCTACGCTGCGCTTCTCAAATAGGTTACGTTTGAACTTGGCAACTTGCTTCACAATGGACATGACAACCCTCCTCATCCTGGTTTTTGGTGCCGCCATCATTGCGCTCCTCCTTCTTCTTCTCAGAAGACCCAGCGCATCGGCTGATCAAGGATCAGAAGAACGCGAGGCCATCAAAGCCAATGCCGCAAGTTGGGAAGCCCGCTGGAAGGAAGACCGACAAGACTTCGACAGGAAAGAAGCCGATTTGCGTGCTGCTCTTGATGAAGAAAAGGAGGCCGCTTCGCTGTTGCGTTCAAAAAGCGTGCGCTTGGAGACAGAGCTTCAAGCCGCCAAAGACCGATTGCGCAAGGAGGAGCAAGACAAGGAGGAACAAGAGGCCTTCCTCATCAACCGATTCAAAGTGCTGTCCAACGACATGCTTCAGGCCGGCACCGAGAGGCTCAAACAAACGAGCAAGGAGGAAATCGACGCGTTGCTGAAGCCTTTTGGGGAGCGCCTTGATCAATTTGGCAAGCAAGTTCGAGACGCATACGGAGACGAACGCAAGCAGCAGGGCGAATTGTCCGAAAAGCTGAAGCAACTGTTTGACCTCAACCAAAAGATGTCCGAAGAGGCACACAACCTGACGCAAGCCCTGACAGGAAACACCAAAGTGCAGGGGGATTGGGGAGAGCTTCAACTGGAAACATTGCTTCAAAATGCCGGCCTCGAGAAAGACGTCCATTACGAGATGCAGGACACGGCGCGCAACGAAGAAGGCAAGTTGCTCCGCCCTGACTTTATTGTGCGTCTTCCCGACAACCGCATGGTGGTGATTGACTCCAAAGTGTCATTGACCGCCTACGCCAATTGGACGGCCGCCGAAGACAAAGACACCCGCAAGGCCGCCATGAAGTCGCATTATGGCAGCATGGAGCGTCATGTTCGGGATTTGGGCGAAAAACGATACCAAGACCTTTACGGCACCACGCCTGACTTTGTGTTGATGTACATCCCTGTAGAACCGGCCCTGAGCGTCGACTTCGACCGACAGGACGGCCTGTACCAAATGGCGGCCGGAAAAAAAGTGGTGCCTGTTACCACGTCGACACTGCTGGCCACTTTGCGGCTCATCAGCTTTTTGTGGAAGCAAGAATCGCAGAAAAAAAACGCCGAAGCCATTGCCTCACGGGGTCAGCAGTTGCTCAAAAAATTCAACGGCTTCCTCACCGACCTCAAACAAGTCGGTACGCGACTGGAACAGGCGCAAACTGCACATCATGGGGCATTCCAAAAACTCTCTAAAGGCTCGGGAAACCTCATCAGCCAGGCCGAAAAGCTCAGAAAGCTGAGCAGTGTGGAAACCCCGCTCTCCATAGACGCTTTGGAAGTAGAGGCCGCTGTGGATTCCCACGAAAACGACGAATCCCCATTGCAAATCTCAAATCCTGAAACGGCCCGAGCAGAAGACGGAGATTCCTCCCCGAACTTGCCCCTCCAGTGAGGACTCCCGAATCGACTCGTATTCCCGTTGCCGTTTGGTGCATGGCCACGGCCGCTCTTCTGCTTTTTGGCGGTTGCGCATCGCCAACGCGTTTGGGAAGCAATGCCAGCAAACCCTATTTGTGGGAGCAACTCCCTCACCACCCGCAACTCGCCTGGCACCGCTTTAGTGCGGACTCAGCGGCAGTTTACTTGCGCATGCCTGCGCATGAGCCCCTTCACCTCAGACAGGAGATGGACTCCCCCTTCCGTTTCTCCGTTGAACTTGAGTTGCTCGTTGCCCCCACAAGTTGGCCAACTGGAGAACCCGAGAACAGACCGAGTTCGGTGCTTTACAAATTTCGATGGGAGGAGCCGGCCGAGCCCGGACGGAGCGAACTCATCGGGCGGTTTACTTTCCCACTGCCCTTGGGCCAGTATCGCATTGTGCACACGGTTCGCGACACACATCGCGGCTCGGATGTAACGGGTGTACGCGCGCTCGACGGCTGGTCGGAAGATGCGCCCGACCGGTGCCTTGCTTTTGACCAAACCACAGGGCAACCCGCTTGGGATGGACATCTGCCATTGAACAACCGCTGCGCCCTGCTCGTGCCTCCCGACCTGGCCAATGCCCCATGGACATACGCCCAATTGCCAGCCGTTGATTCTTTCCCCTCGGCTCCGTTCCTTGACCGGATGCCCAACGAACACCGCTTTCCTGAAGGCATCCGTGTCCAGCCAAAACCGACACCTGACCCTGTTCAAAGCGCGTTGCTCCCCGAAGGCGAGTGGGCACAATGGTCCCTGCTTGAGTGGCCAAACCCAGCGGGGGTGCATAAATGGACGGCCAGCCCTGAATCACCGGCCATCCATTTGACCGCGCGACGCAGCGCCTTTCCCATCATGCGAGACTTGGACGAGATGATCCGGGCCACACGCTTCATTGCCACGCGTCAAGAGTACAAGGGCATGCGCAATGCCCGAGACCCCAAAAAAGCACTCGATGAATTTTGGCTTGGGTTCGCCTCGAGTCCAGAAACTGCCCGAAGCCTAATCTCCACGTATTACGGCCGCGTTCGAGAAGCCAACGTTCACTTCTCCGGCATCAAAGAAGGGTGGTGCACGGATCGAGGAATGGTCCATGTTGTTTTCGGACATTCGGACCGCGTCAAACGAGACAACCGAGGAGAGACTTGGATTTATGGAGAAGAGGGCGATGTTAACGCTCTGATTTTCCGCTTCTCTCGCGCGAACAGCAAAGACGACTTTAACCGATTTGACCTTGAACGCTATCCCGGGTTCAGAAGTCCATGGGAAGGCATGGTGTCGAGTTGGCGCCGAGGAAAAGTGAGAAACAGATGAGACCGAGACCTAAAAAGCAAGACGACCGAATCATCGGTTGGCATCCGGTTCAAGAAGCCTTAGATGAAGGCCTTGAGCTGGCCCGCGTTTTGATTCAGCGCGACAGCAAAGATGACCGCACCCGCAGGTTGCTCTCCATGCTCAGGGCTCGTCACATCCCCATTCAACGCGTCCCCCGGGAGCGATTGGACCGCATTACAAAGAAGAATCACCAGGGCATTGTCGCCTTCTCTTCGCCCATCGCGTTTGCACCACTCGAAGAATTGGTGCAATCGGGTTTCGAAACGGGAGAGCGTTTGTTTTTGGTGGTGCTCGACGGGGTAACCGATGTCGGCAATCTCGGTGCCATCGCGCGCTCTGCCGAATGCTTTGGCGCGACAGGACTTGTGCTGCAAGACCACCATGCGGCGCCTGTGAACGAAGACGCGGTCAAGACCAGCTCAGGTTCCATCCTTCGAATTCCGGTGGCCCGCGTTCCCGATATCTCCAAAGCACTGGATTACTTGGGCAAGTGTGGCGTGGAGCGGATTGGACTGAGTGAAAAAGCCGAAATGAAGCTCGAAGAATGTCACCCCTCCTATGCTGCCTGCTTGGTTTTGGGAGACGAGGAACACGGCATTTCCATGAAGAGCTGGGCGAAATGTGACGTGCACGCCAAAATCGAGATGCGCGGAAAAACAGGCTCTCTCAACGTGAGTGTCGCAGGCGGAATCGCCCTTCACTACCTCATGAACAAGTGAAGGCCTCGCGGCGCATGTATCGAGATGAACGGGGCAATATTTCCGGTTGAATGACAATTCTCATCGACGAGTGAAAATATTTTTGTCGATTTATTTATTCTTTTCGTATATTTGATCTTCACCTTGGTCGTCTGTTTTCAGTGATTCATCCAAAATCGAACTGAAAACGTTATATGGTCCAATTTAGCTACGTTCGCAACTCGGTTCAGCATGCCCCCTCAGGGCGTGCTCCGCGCACTTTTTCGTCACGTGTCATGCCTGCACGACTACTTCTCACTGCAACGCTCCTGACTTGGAGCCTCACTTCTTGGTCCCAATCCTTCCTGCACGAAGGATGTGACAGCCTTTGCACCCCCGTAATCACGGATGTTGCAGAAGACGCTGTTCTCGACTGCACCGCCCCCTTTCCTGACTTCGACCTGCCATCGGCGACCAGCTGTGCGGAGGTCCCTGTGTCAAATGTGGTGGGCGTTGAGCTCGACGAGACTTTGGTCACCACTTACGATTTGACCACCGCTTTTGGCGTTGGTGCAGATTGGGCCTTGTGGCTGGGTGGCTTCCAAGACATGGGCCTGGGTGCAAGTGATTACTTCAACCCCACAAACGATGGCGTTGCCCTCAACCTGTATGCCAATGGCACCGCCCGAATTGCCGGCGACTTGGTGAACGACGAGGACCCCACCCAACAATTCCACCTTGATCTGTTTCTTCAGTACGGCCAGGACTACGCCAGCTGGGAGGCACAAGGACGTCTTCCAAAAGATGACCTCGGATTGGGTGGCTATGTCGACTGGACTTATTTCGAAGTCGTGGACACGCTGAGTCGCTTGGAGGGCATGGGTGCATTCGAAGGAGACATGTTGTACATGGACCACATGCCCTTTTCTCGCCTGTTTGGTTTCCAATTGGGTGACAACGGCGCCAACAACAAAAACACCGATTTCGGAATCAGCGGCTGGTTCTGGTATCGCGGCATGATGGGGGGCGCTCCTGTCACTGGCACGGGCGACGTCAATGCCAACTTGATCAATCCTGAAGCAGATGGGGTCTCATGCCCCGTAGTAGAGTCTCGCGAACGCGTTGTCATGGCATGGTCGGAATGTGGACACGACATCCACAGTCAAACCATTGAACGACAAGATTTGGAGGCGCCCTATTTTGTTTCCCTGCCCCCTCTGGAGGCAGTGGAGTGCACAGAACTGCCCGATACGGCAACGATGGATGCATTTGTGGTCGGAGATGCTTGCGGCAGCGAATTGACCTTGGTCGTGCTGTCCGACGTTGTCGTTGGACCGCCTTGCGACCAAGAGCTGACCCGCACTTGGCGCTTGACCGATGCCTGCAACAACTTCACCGACACATTCCAAGTGGTGACGTTGATCGACACCACAGGCCCAACGTTTGTATTGGAAGACGTGATGCTCGACTGCTCCGAATGGGACGCTTTTGAACCTGCAACACCGGTCATTTCTGACAATTGCACGCCTTCTGAGGACATCTCGACTGCGTACACCGAAGGCGAACCTGTGGGCGCATTCCCATCAGACTTCACCATCGCCTTGTCATATACAGCGACTGACCTTTGCGGGAACAGCACCACACAAACGGCCACCATTACGGTCATCGACACCGTAGCGCCCACCTTGTCTGACCTTCCAACAGACGCCACCATGACGTGTGTGGAATGGGCGAATTATGTCGCGGTTGGTCCCTCAGCCACAGACAACTGCACCGACGATTTGGGCGCCCCACAAGTGGACACCCTGATTACGGATGTTCTCTGCCCCGGCTCTTTCACGGTGGCATTGACCTTCACCTTTACTGACCTGGCTGGAAATTCCGCCATGCACACCCAAACCTTGACGGTGGTGGACGAAACGGCCCCTGTAGTGGACTCCGTTCCTGCTGATCTCTTGATCGATTGCAGCGCCCCTTGGCCAGCTGCAGAAGGGGAAAACTTGCCAACCGCTGCGGACGATTGCAGTGACGTGGTCATTACTTGGGAAGACGACACCACCTTCACACTCTGCCCTGGCGCATCCATTCTACGGACGTTCAGCATTGCCGATGGTTGTGGCAACACCACCGTGGTGACCCAGAACATCCAGCGCCAAGACACCACGGGTCCGACCTTCACAAGCCTGCCCGAGAACGTGGTTTTGGCGTGTGGCGAGCCCCTCCCCTCGGCAGAAGTCACGGCAAGCGATGACTGCAACGATGTGAGCCTGACGACCGCAGTTGACACCCTGTTCTCTGCGTGTCCTGGCAACTACACATTGATTCGGACATTTACGGCCACCGACGCTTGTGGCAACAGCTCAGAGCATCAGCAAACCTTGGAGGTCGTGGATGAAACGGCTCCCGTTTTCACCTTTATTCCTGCGGAGACGACGTTGCTCTGTGACGAAGCTTTGCCCATCGACCTTCCCACAGCAGAAGACGAGTGTAGCTCCCCTGTGAGTGTTTCCTTGCTCTCAGTGGACAGCGTGGCCGGTGTGTGCCCACAAGCTTGGTCCATTACGCGCACCTTCTTGGCCACCGATGCCTGCGGAAACGAAGCACAGGCCAGTCAAATCATCAGCGTGGTCGACACCGTTGGACCTACCCTGTTGCTTGAACTCGACACAATGACGCTGGAATGTGGTGGGGAATTGCCCACCAACCTGCCCGCTTTCGCAGACAACTGCGACCCCATGGTCAATGTGGTGGAATTGGCTCCAGATACCGTTCTTGGTGCATGCACTGGACAGTATGTGGTCACCCGACACTTTGAAGCCACCGACGCCTGCGACAATGCAACGGATTACGCCCAAGTGGTCAACTACCAAGACACAGAGGGCCCCATTGTGGATGCCAGCAGTGTTCCCGGTGATGTGACCATCCAATGCGGTGACGCTCTCCCCACTGCGGTTCCCACTGCAGAGGATGGATGCAGCACAGCCACGTTGACCACCTCTGTAGATTCCTTGTCCACGGATTCGGTTTGTCTCGCGGCACAACTCATTACCCGGACGTTCACTTTCGCAGACGATTGTGGCAACACGTCTTCAGCCATTCAGCTGATCACGGTTGTCGACACGGTCTCCCCGTCGTTTGACTTGGCTTCCATTCCTGCAGATGCTACGTACGACTGTACCGACGTTCATCCAACGTGCACCGACTTCGATGTGATCGCCTTTGACGATTGTGGCTCCGCGTTTGTGGACTGCCAAATGGATACCGTTCTCACCGCCTGTGCCGGAACGTTCACCCTTCTGATGACGGTTACAGCATCCGACGATTGTGGAAACAGCAGTGATGCTTTGGTGACGTTCGAAGTGGAAGACACCACGGGGCCTGTCCTTGATCCCACATCTCTTCCAAGCGACACAACCGTGCAGTGCGGCTTTGTGCCCGAGGTTCTGGACAGCACCGCGTTCCTCGTGGCCGACGACTGTAGCGACTGGACCTTCAACGCTGCCCGAGACACCACTGGCGAAGAAGACAGCCCTTGCAACTACACGCACACAGACACTTACACCTTTACCGATTGCAACGGCAACGAAACCGTGTACGTGCAATTGTTGACGGTCATCGACACGATCGGCCCCTCAATGTCCACGGCCATTGTGGATGAGCTCACGTTCTACTGTCCATTTGAAGTGCCAGAATACACAGTACCACAGTTGGCCAGTGACAACGACTTCCCGTTCTCAGTAAGCGACAACTGTGCTGCGCAAGAAGAAATTTCCATCACCTACAAGGACTCCATCCTCGCACAAAACGGCAATGACTTTACCGTGGAGCGGACTTGGACCTTGACGGACCACTGCGACAACAAGACCGACGTGGTGCAAGTGATCATTGTTCAGGAGCCACAGCTCAGCATGCCCAATGCGTTTAGCCCAGGCGGCAATGGCTTTAACGACGCTTACGTGATCGAAAACCTGGCCTTGGAGGAAGACGAGGACGTCTACCCGCCCTGTGACTGGAGCGACGACCCTACCATGGTTCATTTCATGGTCTTCAACCGCTGGGGCAACCAAGTGTATGCTTCACCTCCGGGTGTCCGCTACCTGAATGATTGGACAGGCAAGTCATCCGACCTCGAGACGCTCGTGGACGGCACCTATTTCGTTCTGTTCCGCGTGAATGAGACGCGGAAGCTCGGGACCTACGTCGACATCCGTAAAGACCAGTAATGTTTGGTTACAATCTCTCCCAGATGGATCCAATGAAGCGCATTTCCCGTCTCTTGCTGGTCGCCGCCGTGGCCGGCATTGGAAGCCTACAGGCTCAACAGGATGTGATGATCAGCCAGTACCTATTCAATGGGTTGCTGATCAATCCCGGCTACGCTGGTTCACACCCTTATACCTCCTCTTCCCTGCTTCACAGAAGCCAGTGGAATCAGTTTGATGGTGCCCCCACCACCAGCGTTGTCGCCATAGACGGTGCCCTTCGCAACAACAGCATGGGGGTGGGCATCCTGATGCTGCACGATCAAATTGGCCTCACCACGCAGACCGACGTGTCCATGAGCTTTGCCTATCGCATGCGCTTGGGTGCAGGGCGACTCGCTCTCGGCTTGAAAGGTGGCCTTGCCAATACCCGGGCCGATTTATTCTCTGCGCAAACCACGGACCCAGGCGACCCGAATTACAGCGAGAACCAACAGATTCAACAATCGGCAAAGTTTGGCTTCGGGGCATACTATCACATGCAGCGCTTTTATGTGGGCATGTCCATTCCCACCTTGATGGCATTGGGCCCCAACGCACAAACGAACACCCCACACTTGTTGACCACAGCGGGTGTGGTCATGAAGGTGTCGAGTGGGGTCATGCTCAAGCCCAGTGTTCTGGTCAAGATGGTGGAAGCCGCGCCAGCTCAACTGGACCTAAACCTACACGCCCTCTTCCAAGAGAAGATTTGGCTGGGTGCAGGTTGGCGATCCGGAGATGCCGTCGTCGGCATGTTTGAGGTGCAAGTCACGCCAGAGCTTCGCATCGGATATGCACGCGACTTCACATTGAGTGAAATCCGTGATTACTCTGCAGGGTCCAATGAGATTTTGATTGGATTCGATTTTGGTCAGGGCATCAGTGCCAAGCGTTCTCCTCGTTATTTCTAAGTAGGCAACATGCTCAGAAACCCACTCCAGTTCTCATTCTTTGTTGTGACTTTGGCTGCGCTTGTCCTCTCCGGATGCGCTCGACTGCACCTCGAAGAAGGCCAAGCAGCCTATCAAGAACTCCGGTATCAAGACGCCATTCATCACTTTGGTAAAGCGGTGGTGCGCAGTCCTGAGCCCGAAGCCTATCGCATGTTGGCCGGATCTCACGCCCGGGTCAACGAGCACGAAGAGGCCGTGTCGGCCTATGCTGTGCTCGTGGCGCTTCCCGAAGCCACAGACGAAGACCGTTTGGCTTATGCTGCCGCCTTGTTCAAAGAAGGGGATTACGGCCAAGCCGAACGCATCCTCAATGAACTGGGTCAGCGTGACCCAAGCAATGAGTTGGCCGCGGCGTTGCGTCAGAGTGCCATCCTCGCTCAAGACGGCCGCAGGGACACCACGGCGTTCCGAGTGAGCCCGATTGAGACCCCCGGCATTCGTTCTGCTTTTGCCCCCCTGCGCAACGGCGAAACCCTCTACTTTACCGGAGCTGTCGAAAGGAAAGGCGCCACAGACCCGTACAATGATTTGAGCTACACCGACATCTATCAGATGCCATTGAAGGGGGGCACTCCTGAATTGGTCCCTGGCGTCAACGGCCCTTATCACGACGGCATGGCAGCGCCTTCGCCCGACGGCAGCTTACTGGTGTTCACGCGCAGCAGTCACCAAGAAGACAAGGTGGGCAAGCTTCTCCTCGACGAAGACGACGTCAACAATACCACGCTGTACTATGCACGAAAAGGGCTCACCGAGTGGCAAAACGTGGTGGAAATTGGTCTGAGTGATGAGTCCAGCATGTTTGCTCACCCCGCATGGAGCCCTGACGGCAGTCGGCTGTACTTCTCGAGCGACATGCCCGGTGGCCGCGGCGGCATGGACCTCTGGTACATCCGTCGAAACGGTACGACTTGGGAATATCCCCCAGTCAACATGGGGTCCATGATCAACAGTGTCGGCGACGATGTTTTTCCTTCGCTGAAGGGCAACGACACACTGTTTTTTGCCTCCGACGGCCAAATCACGTTTGGTGGACTGGACGTGCTGTTCACTGTTCGCGACTCCTCGGGCAACTGGGATCGCCCCATGCACTTGGACTTCCCTCTGAACAGTCAAAGCGACGACTTTGCGCTCACGTTCAATGAGGACGGAAAGTCTGGACTGATTTCGTCCGACCGCTATGGATACGATCGATTGCTCTCGTTTGAGATCCTCGATCGTCCCCTCATGGTGCAAGGCATTGTCATTGACAGTTTGACCGGCGAACCCATTCCCAACGCGATCATCAATCTGCTCGATGCCGAAGATGGCAGCGCTGTGGCTTTGAATTCGGACATGAATGGCGCTTTTGAACTCAACCTCCCGCATGGCAAATCATACCGGGTCGAAGCCCTTATGGACACGTATTTCGCCCGAAGCTTGACCGTAGAAACGCCAAGCGACCCTCTGGTGAGAGACCTTCAAATTCAACTTGCCTTGGTGCCTTTAAGCGAACTCAAAAACGACGACTACGCGAGCTCCATTCGTGAGGGAGACCGTTTTGAACTGCCAGAAATTCGGTGGGATTACGACAGCTACCGTTTGAGAGAAGAGGCCAAGCCTGCATTGGCTTTGGTGGCTCAATTCCTCCAAAACAGACCCGGCATTGAAGTGGAACTTCGTTCCCATTGCGATGCGCGCGGTCTTGACCGATACAACCAAAAACTCAGCGAGCGGCGTGCAAAATCTGCCGCTCAATACCTCTTGGATCTTGGCGTTTCAGACGCACAACTCCGCCCTGTGGGCGTGGGTGAAGCAGAGCTTCGCAATGAATGCAGCAATGGCGTTCCTTGCTCAGAAGCCAAGCACCAAGAAAACCGACGGACGGAATTTCTTATCGTCCGGACTGCCGAAACGGAGAACTAAGCTCCTTCGTTTCACCAAACCACCAACCAATAGAAAAGGGGGGCTTTTGCCCCCCTTTTTTATTCTTCGGTCTTTTCGGAATCACGCAAAGTGCGGTCCGGGGTAGTATGCGGTATCGCCCAACTCCTCCTCAATGCGGAGCAACTGGTTGTACTTGGCGATCCGATCACTACGGGAAGCACTTCCGGTCTTGATTTGACCTGTAGACAACGCCACAGCCAAATCAGCAATGGTGGTGTCCTCGGTCTCACCACTGCGGTGGCTCATCACACTGGTGTATCCACAACGGTTGGCCAATTGAACGGCTTCGATTGTCTCGGTCAGGGTACCAATTTGATTCACCTTAATCAAGATGGAATTGGCCACACCGTCTTCGATGCCACGGCTCAAACGCTCCACATTGGTCACAAAGAGGTCGTCGCCCACCAACTGAGTGGTGTCACCCATGGCGTCTGTCATGAGCTTCCATGTTGCCCAATCGTCCTCGTCACATCCGTCTTCGATGCTGATGATGGGGTATTTGCCACGGAGCTCCTTCCAGTAGTCCACCCAAGCGACGCCGTCCATCTGCTGACCAGTGCCAGACAAGATGTACAAACCTTTCTCCTTGTCGTAGAACTCGCTGCTGGCCGCATCCAACGCCAATTGGAAGTCTTCGTTCGGCTTGTAACCGGCTTTCTCGATGGCCATCAGGATGGTGTCCAGGGCCTCTTCGTTGGACTTGAGGTTTGGCGCAAAGCCTCCCTCGTCACCAACATTGGTGCTCAGTCCTTTGCTGCTCAAGACCTTCTTGAGGTGATGGAACACCTCCGCACCCATGCGCAAACCTTCGGCGAAGGTGTCTGCACCCACAGGCATGATCATGAACTCCTGAATGTCGATCGCATTGTCCGCGTGCGAACCGCCATTGATGATGTTCATCATGGGAACCGGCATCAAGTTGGCATTCACACCACCGATGTACCGGTAGAGTGGCTGACCCAACGAGCCTGCAGCCGCTTTGGCCACCGCCATGCTCACTCCGAGCAAAGCATTGGCGCCCAAGTTTCCTTTGTTATCGGTGCCGTCAAGGTCAATCAAGTGATGGTCGATGCCCACCTGATCAAAGATGTCCATGCCCATCAACTCTTCTGCGATGACGCCATTGACGTTTTCGATGGCCTTCAGGACGCCTTTACCCAAGTAGCGGTCCTCTTGTCCGTCTCGAAGCTCAACAGCCTCGTGGACGCCTGTACTCGCCCCAGAAGGGACAGCTGCGCGGCCGAGAACGCCTTCTCCTGTGACGACTTCAACCTCTACGGTTGGATTTCCACGAGAATCCAGAATCTCTCTGGCGTGAATGTGATCGATGTATTGCATGATCAAACGGTATGTTGTGGTGTGTGTTGTTGAATGTTGTGGACGAACCGGTCAAAAAGATGACGGCTGTCGTGCGGGCCAGCACTGGCCTCCGGATGGAACTGAACAGAGAACACAGGGTGTTCCTTGAGTCGGATGCCCGCCACTGTCCCATCGTTCAGGTGTTCGTGCGTGACTTCGATGTGCGCTTGCCCCTCCAATGAGGAACGACTGACCACGAAGCCATGATTTTGAGAAGTGATTTCACACTTTCCGCTGTCCAAGTCCTTCACAGGGTGATTCACTCCGCGATGGCCTTGAAACATCTTTTCGGTCACCAAGCCTTGGCTCAATGCAATCAACTGGTGGCCGAGGCAAATGCCAAAGACCGGCTGATTCAGGCCAATGATGTCTTGAATGAGCGCAATGGTCTCCTTCATGGCAGAGGGATCTCCAGGCCCGTTCGAGATCATCCACCCGTGGGGCTGCCAAGCTTGCATCTCGGACAAGGGGGTGTCCATCGGAAACTGGCGCACAAAGGCACCGCGCTCAGTCAAGCAGCGGGTGATGTTCTGTTTGTTGCCCAAATCGAGCAATGCGATGCGCAATTCGCTTTCAGGATCTCCTGCGTCCTCCGCCTGCTTTCGTGTCACATCCCCTGAAAGGGCCAATCCGGCCATCGAAGGGGTCGTCTTAAGCTGTTCGAGCAATGCGGCGTCAGGAGTACCATCGCTGCTGATCAATGCATTCATGGCTCCACAATCGCGAATGTGCTGAATCAAGCCTCGGGTATCGATGTCCGCAATGCCGACGATGCCGTCGCGCTTCAAGCGGTCTGCCAAAGGCTCGACATCCCCTACTCGACTGGCCACCTCACTAAAATTGCGCACCACCAGTCCTGCGATCTGAGTGGACTCACTTTCATTCTCGTCCACGTGCACGCCGTAATTGCCGATGTGCGCCGTGGCCATGACCAGCACCTGGCCCTTGTAACTGGGATCGGTAAAGATCTCCTGATACCCATACATACCGGTGTTGAAGGCCACCTCTCCGGTGGTGGTTCCAACAGCTCCAATGGCACGGCCTTCAAACCGGGAACCATCCTCGAGAATGAGAACCGCGGTGCGGTCCTGTGTGGTGTCGCTTTGCGTCATTGCGCCGCGAAGATAGGACGAGACATCAGGAGCAGCAGAGGAACGACACGTTGAATATCAAGGACTTTGAACACTTGCCGACAGTCCGCAATTCTCAAAGGCATCCAACGAAAAAGGGAGGCCACAAAGCCTCCCTTTTTCATTGAAAAGTGATGGTGAAATCACTCAGCAGGCTTGTCGTCTGCACTGTCTTCCGGCGCTTCCTCAGCAGCAGGTGCTTCCTCAGCAGCAGGTGCTTCCTCAGC
>CBFHQM010000031.1:0-24683 GCA_965657965.1 uncultured Flavobacteriales bacterium
CAGCAGTTCAGGTTGGAGACCCCTTCCAAGAGAAACTTCTGTTGGAGGCCTCTCTCGAGCTCGCCGGTGGGGACGCTGTCGTGGGCATGCAAGACATGGGGGCAGCGGGCATTACCTGCTCGACCTCGGAGATGAGTGGTGGTGGCGGTGTCGGCATGGACATTCGATTGGACTTGGTGCCCAAGCGCCAAGCCGACATGGAGCCGTTTGAGATTCTGCTGAGCGAAAGCCAAGAGCGCATGCTCGTGGTGGTCAAGAAGGGCCGCGAAGCCGAGATCGAAGCCATATTCGACAAGTGGGACTTGCACGCGGTGGAAATCGGTGTGGTGACCGAGGGCAACACGTTGCGCTATTTCGACGAAAAGGAACTCATTGCAGAAGTCCCAGCGGACAGTTTGATTCTGGGTGGAGGTGCGCCTGTCTACGAGCGGGAATACAGCGAGCCAGCTTACCTCAAAGAAATTGAGAAGTTTGACTTGGATGCGATTCCAGAACCCAAGGACTATCCCGCTGCAGCCAAGGCTTTGGTGTCTCGCCCCAACTTGGCTTCGAAGCGCTGGATTTATGAGCAGTACGACAGCATGGTGGGGACGGTCAACCGATCCACCAACCGCCCTGGTGATGCAGCGGTGGTTCGGGTCAAAGGATCGGACAAGGGTCTGGTGCTGAGTGTGGACTGCAATGGACGTTACGTGGAAGCCGATCCCCGCAAGGGCTGTGCGATTGCGGTGGCGGAAGCGGCACGCAACATTGCCTGCGTGGGAGGAACTCCAAGTGCCATCACGAACTGCCTGAATTTTGGCAACCCTTACAATCCAGAAGTCTACTGGCAGTTTGTGGGTGCCATTCAAGGCATGAGCGATGCCTGTTTGGCATTTGAGTCCCCAGTAACCGGCGGAAACGTCAGCTTCTACAACCAGACCGTCGATGCAGATGGCACGGCGAAACCGGTGTACCCTACGCCCACCATTGGGATGCTGGGTCTCATTGATCAGGCGGATCGCCAGATGACCTTGGACTTTAAAGACAAAGGGGAGCTGATTTTTATGCTCGGTGAGTCTCGCAACGACTTGGGTTGTTCCGAATACTTGGCATCTGCACATGGTGTTCGATACAGCCCTGCCCCTCACTTTGATTTGGATTTTGAAGTCAAGCTTCACGCCGCTACGCGTCAATTGATTGATCGGCGTTTGGTGGTTTGTGCGCACGATGTGAGTGATGGAGGCGTGTTCACCGCCTTGGTCGAAATGGGATCTCCTCGGAGCCTCGGATTCGATGTGGAGAGCGACAGCGAAGTGCGGTTGGACGCCTTCCTCTTTGGAGAAGCCCAAGGCCGGATTTTGGTCACGACCACAGAAGCAGACCAAGAGGATTTCTTGGACCTTCTGGCAGAATCGCAAATTCCGGTCACCTTGCTCGGTCACACCACCAAGGGCAAGTGTGTGGTGGATGGCCAGCATTACGGTTTCATCTCCGAGTATGAGGGCGCAATGGAAACGGCCATTCCGAACGCCATGGCTCAATAATCAACGCGATCTCGCGTTTCCCTGCTGCACATGCGCCTTCTCCGATTTCTCATCAGTCGAACGTTCTGGGTCCAAGTGGCCTTGGCCCTCGCTATGGCGGTCGTCGGATACGTGGTCATGAATGTGGCGCTGCGTGCGTTTACCCGACACAGCGAGCGAATTGCGGTTCCCGCTGTTGTGGGTCTCGACGGGGATGCTGCGGCGTTGGTACTCGAAGACCAGGGCTTGACGCCGGTGGTTATGGACAGTCTCTACAATGCCAACGGCACCCCAGGTGCTGTTGTGGAACAAGACCCGGCCATGGGGGTCGAGGTTAAGGGGAGGCGCAATGTTTATCTCACGGTTTACCGTTCTACGCCGCCCAGTGAGCGTCTCGGAGTGGAAGAAGGCATGGATGCAGGTGTGGCCCGCATCTTGCTCGACGTGAAAGGATTTAAGTTCCGCGAGCGCTACGCCCCCACACCAGAATTGGCGGGGTTGGTGCTCAGGGTGGAAGACCTGCGTGGAGATTCTTTGGGCCCGGACGACCGGCTATCCAAGGGAGAAGAGTTGGTGTTGGTGATTGGTGAACGCGTTGAACGTCAAGTGGCCCTGCCTGACTTTGTTGGAATGCCATGGGTCGAGGTTGAATCTCGACTGTTGGAGGTGGAGCTTGCTTTGGGGCGTTGTCGCTGGTCTTCGCCGCCGATGAATGCAGATGACTCTCTGTCTGCCGTTATATCCAGCCAATTTCCCGAGCCTGTTCGGGGAAGGCGCGTCAACGTCGGATCCGAGGTTGACTTTTACATTGAATTCCCCCTTTCTCAAGGATCGGGTGGAGAATCCCTGTTCGAATGAACCGCATTGCCGCTGTATTAGTTCCACTTTTTTGCGTCCTCGCATGGGCTTTGCCCAATGCAGTTTTGGCCCAAGAGACGGAGCGTGATTTGCAATTTGTTCCCACAGCCACGAATGCAACGTCAATGGTTAAGACCCGCGCATCGCGAGGAAGCAGTTCCATGTCGTTGCCCTTTTTTGATGACTTTGCTTCGCCCACATTTGAAGTCGAAGGCGGCCCTGAGGCGTTGATCCGTTGGACGGATGCTTCGGCCCGACGCACCACCCATTACGCCATTCAGCCGCCCACCATTGGTGCAGCTACCTTGGACGGCCTTCGTGCAGATGGTTACCCATACGCTTTTGATCCTGAAAGCACGGGTTGGGCAGACACATTAACCAGCCAAGCCATCAATTTGGCCGGTCGGACCCCCGAGGACAACATTCACCTTACGTTTTTCTACCAAGGCGGGGGCCTCGGCAACGCACCGGATGTCGACGACAGCTTGGTTGTGGAGTTCTTGGCGCCAGATGCAGGGGAATTGGGATGGACACAAGTGTGGTCTGCGTTGGGTGCAGAAATGGACACGTTTGCCTTCGCCGCCGTGCCGGTCATCGACTTGACCCACCTCCAAGATGGCTTTCGTTTTCGTTTCCGAAACCACGGAGCGTTGGGTGGAAACGTAGACCTGTGGCACATCGATTACGTGCTGCTAGACGACAACATCGACCCCGATAACCTGGGCTTTTTCGAAGTGGCATTTGTCGATCCTTTGCACACCATGACGGCACCTTACTCGGTGATGCCTTGGTCGCATTATCTGTCAGATCCTGCCGCTTTTACTGTGGACAGTGCGTTGAGTTTTCATCGGAACCTGAGCGCGTTTCAAGCCGACAACGTGACGTGTGGCTTCAAGGTCAAAAATGCAGAAACTGGGGCAGTGGAGGATTACCTGAACCCTTATTCATTGACGTCTGTGAATCCGGATACCACCTTTGGCGTGGGCTATTACATCCAAGCTCCATTTGTAGAGAATGGAGAAACGTTGGTGGAGGCCAATGGATTTGTGTTTTCCGATCTAGACAATGATTCCGCAGCGACATTTGAGGTGAGCTTCTATGAAAACGCCATTGGCATTTTGGAGCAGGAGCGGGTCGGAATTCCGGACAACGACAGCATTGTCTTTGTTCAGTCGTTTCGCAATGAATACGCCTACGATGATGGCTCGGCAGAGAAGGCCTACGGCTTAACAACTGGAGGAGGCAAACTGGCCATGCGGTATGATTTGGCCATCCCCGACACCTTGCACGGTTTGGCCATTTACTTCACGCCGTATTACGACAATGTCGAGAATCAGAACTTCTTGCTTCGGGCGTGGGCAGACGATGCTGGACAGCCGGGCGATGAACTGGGAGAGAACTACTTGTTCCATCAGCCGGATTACTTCACGGACGGTCACGACGTCTTTGCTTATTACGCCTATGATGATCCCATACCCGTGGAGGGCACGGTGCACGTGGGCATGGTGCAGGAGATGGACTTTGCCCTGAACATTGGTCTGGACAAGAACACCGATTTCAACTATTCTCGGGTGCACTACCAGTTGGGCTTGGGCGCAGAGTGGGTGTTGTCGACCATTCCGGGCACCATCATGGTGCGTCCCGTTTTGCAATCTGGCGTCGATCAGGTGTTTGTGGCAGTGGAAGATGTGGTAGTACAGAATACGCAGCACATGTCGGTGTTCCCAAATCCAGCGCAGCAGCAGTTGGAGGTGGTCTGGACGGATCAAGTGGCGCCCGTGACGTGGCGTTGGATGGACATGACCGGCCGGACCTTGGCACAGGGCATGTGGGAAGCAGGTGCACAAAGACAACGCCTGATGACCGGAGACTTGCCGCGTGGCATTCAGTGGCTCGTGGTGGAGGGGAAAGACGGCCGCATCGAAACGCAGCGCGTTGTGCTGAATTGAACACCATGTCAGAAGACACCTCCATCGAAGCCCACGCAGACGGGGACGAATTGTTTGAGCACCACAGGATTGTGGCCGACAAGGGACAAGGCTTGTTGCGGGTCGATAAGTTTCTGTTCAACCTTTTGCCCAACACCTCGCGCAACCGTTTGCAAATGGCGGCGAAGGCGGGCTATGTCCGGGTCAACGCCGAGGCAGTGAAGAGCAATTACAAGGTGCGGCCATTCGATGTGGTCACCTTAGAGTTGCCGCAGCCCATGCGGGAGTTCGAGCTGATTTCGGAGGACATTCCCTTGGACATTCGATACGAGGATGCCGAAGTGGCTGTGTTGCACAAGCCGGCAGGACTGGTGGTTCACCCTGGCATCGGAAATTATTCGGGTACGTTGGTCAACGGTTTGCTCCATCATTTTGCTGGACTGCCTTCGAGCGAGGGGCAGCCTGCGCCCCGTCCCGGTTTGGTGCACCGTCTGGACAAGGACACCACGGGATTGATGGTCATTGGCAAGACCGAGCCTGCGATGGTGAGCCTGAGCGAACAGTTCTTTGAGCGGACCACAGAGCGCAGGTACCATGCTTTGGTTTGGGGCGATGTTCCGGATGAAGGCCGGGTAGAGGCGCACATTGGCCGCTCAAGGCAAGACCGAAAAGTGCAGGCCGTCTTCCCCGATGGCGAGGAGGGCAAACATGCGATTACGCATTTCCGTGTGTTGGAGCGGTTGGGGCCGGTTACCCTTGTGGAGTGCAAGTTGGAGACGGGCCGTACCCATCAGATTCGGGTTCACATGCAGCACATCGGCCACCCTTTGTTTGGCGACAAAACATACGGCGGGGCCCAAATCATCAAGGGATTGCCATCGGGCAAGTACAATCAGTTCGTCAAGAACAACTTTGAGATTCTTCCCCGGCAGGCGCTGCATGCCAAGTCGCTGGGATTCACTCACCCGGGTACAGGGGAGTTCATGCAATTCGAAAGTGACTTGCCAGAAGACATGATCACGGTTCTGGACAGGTGGCGCCGTTATCTCGGTGCGGCGCAGACGCCTTGAACGTCAAGCCAAACGCACCTTCCGCATTGGGTCCAATTGGAAAGGCAGGCAAGGTGGCAGACCACCAAAGGAAGTCAGCTCGTTTGAACAGGGAGCGGCCGGCTCAATGATCCGTGTCCAAGGCTTCCAATTCACCGGTCGCAAGTTCCCAGTCGTCGAGGGCTTTTTGGAGGTCTTTCTGAACGGTCTCAAACTCTTGTGCTTTGGCAACCGTGGCCATGCGATCACTGGGATCTAGGGCGGCCATTTCTTCGTTCAGGCTAACTTCTTTGGCCTCTAGCTCGGCGATTTCTTTCTCCCGTTTGTTGATGCGGTTCTTGAGCTTCTTGGCCATTTTCTGGTTCTCGTAGGCCTGTTTTCGGTCGCCTTTGGCTGCTGCTTTTTCGTTGGATTTGCCTTTGGCTTTGGTGTCTTTGCCGCCCGGGTCTCCCGAGGGACCGTCGCTGCGTCCGGCTTCGTATCCGGCGATGGTGTCGGAGCGTTTTTCAAGCAAGAACTGCTGAATGTCGCCGATGTATTGACGCAGGCCGGTGGGGGTCACTTCGTAGACCAGCTCGGTGAGTCCGGTCAGGAAGTCCCGGTCGTGTGAGACGACGATGAGTGTGCCGTCGTAGTGCATCAAGGCTTGCTTGAGCACGTCCTTGGCCTTCATGTCCAAGTGGTTGGTAGGCTCGTCGAGAACCAACAGGTTGTAGGGGTGGAGCAGGAGCTTACACAGAGCAAGCCGTGCTTTTTCACCACCCGACAGAACCTTAACCTTCTTGTCTACGTCTTCGCCACTGAACAGGAAAGAACCGAGCAGAGCGCGGACCCGCTTGCGTACGTCCCCTGTGGCTTCGTTGTCGATGGTTTCGAAAACTGTGAGGTCACCGTTTAGCTCGTCGCTTTGGTTTTGAGCGTAGTAGCCGACGTCCACGTTGTGCCCGAGGCCACAGGTGCCATCCGCCTCGAGCTCTCCGAGCAGGATTCGAGTGAGTGTGGTTTTTCCCGCGCCGTTTTTGCCGACCAAGGCCACCTTGTCTTGGCGTGCAATCATCAGGTCGACTTCCCTGAATACTTCAAGGTCGTCGAAGCGCTTCGCGAGCCGTTGTGCCTCGACCACGACCTTACCAGCCCTTGGCGCAGGAGGGAAGCGGAACCGCATTTCGGCGTTCTCGAACTGGTCCACTTCAATGCGCTCCATTTTGTCGAGCTTCTTGATCAAGCTCTGGGCAAAGGCGGCCTTGTTTTTCTTCGCGCGAAACTTGTTGATGAGTTCCTCGGTGTGGGCGATGTCTTTTTGCTGTTGCTTGGCTGCGGATTCTTGGCGCGCAAATTCTTCCTCTCTCCACGCCATGTACTTGCTGTACGATGCCTTGTGGTCGTGAACGCGACTGGCGGTGATTTCCACCGTTCTGTCGGTCACATTGTCGAGGAAGGTCCGGTCGTGAGAAATCAGCACCATGGACCCGGGATAGTACTTGAGGAAGTTCTCGAGCCACTCGATGGATTCGATGTCCAGGTGGTTGGTTGGCTCGTCCAAGAGCAACAGGTCTGGCGAGACAAGAAGAAGCTTGCCCAATTCCACGCGCATTTTCCAACCGCCGCTGAACTCGCTCATTTTGCGGTTCATGTCTTCTGGACGAAAACCAAGGCCTTGCAACACACGTTGGGTCTGCTCTTCTTTGGCGCCGGTCCCCATCAGGGCAAGCTGGTCGTTGGCTTCTGCTAGGCGTTCGATTAAGCGCGAATACGCGTCGCTTTCGTAGTCGGTACGCTCCGTAATTTCTCCGGAAATCCGATCAATTTCGGCTTCCAACTCCTGGTAGATCGCAAAAGCGCTTTGCGCCTCTTCAATGACCGTGGCCTCTTCGTTGTGCTCCATTTCCTGAGCGAGGTAGCCGATGCGGTAATCTTTGGGGGTAACGCAAGTGCCCTCGCTTGCGTTTTGGACGCCAGCGATGATCTTGAGTAAGGTTGACTTTCCGGCACCATTGCGGCCTACGAGACCCACCCTGTCCTTTCCTCCCACGGCTAGCGAGATGTTTTCGAACAAGGTTCTCTCGCCAAAATGGACGCCGATTTGGTTGAGGTTGAGCATGGGGTCGGGGGCAACAAAAACGCCCACAAAGGTGGGCGTTTTCTTGGGGTTCTTTTTAATCTCGGCTCAATAATGCCAGAGATCGTGCTCAATGGTAAAAAGCTCGTCTTTGATGCGCTCCGATTCGAGCAGTGCATCAATGCCTTGGGCATAATCGCTAATGGAACGATCGAAGACGTTGGTCTCTTTGATGATGTAACTCGAGAAGTAACGCTTTTGGAAGATCTCCTCGAAGGTCCTGCGTTGCGCGTCGTTCTCGTAGTTGTAGCATTCAGCGTTGGCAAAGACGTAGCGACACTCTGGGTAGTACAACCAGAACAAGGGCGCTAGACCTTGCGAATTGCCTTCGTCGTCTTTTTTCTCAATGATCGGAGCCAGTCCAATGATGCGGATGTGACGTTGGCTGCGCTGACGGTCCCATACCCAGTCTTCCTTGACGCGATAGCGCACAATGTCTTGACTGTTGATGGTCGTGGCCGCCTCCATGGAGCCGATCACTTCACCGGTTACAGGGTCGAATTGAGGAATGATGACAATGGGGTTCAACATAGAGTCCACCTCAGAGGGGGTCATGGTGTACCTGAATTCATCGTCGTCTCCAGCGGGTCCTGTACTGTAGGCGGTCAAAGAGCCCTCTGTTTCCAGAGCATAACGGATCACATCAAACAAGTTCTTTCTGTCCTCAATCGGATCGACTGGGAAGTAGAACATCTGATTGATTTTTTGACGCAGGTCAATGTCCTGCCAGATGCGCCGCACGTACATCACGTCTGCCTCACGCAATGACGGGTAGGGCACCACGCGCTTGGTGAGGTTGGTCTCCTTCACATAAGCGCCGTCGAGGACGGACTGGGTCTGTGCTTGGCCGCCAAAGGCGAACAACAAGGCACAGCAAAGGGTCACGAGATGTCGTACTGGATTCATCATCAGATCACTTTAAGTTTCATGGTGGGCAAAGCACGTTCCGTACCGTCGGGCATGGACACCACAATGTCTTCAATGTACACTACGGAACCTCTTCCGACGGATTGGAAGAGCTCTTTCATGTTGGAAGTCACCATATTAGAGCTGCTGCTTTGCTCAACGAAGGTCCCGCCTTTGGTTACGGTAACGTTGAAACGCTTGACCCGCACGACCACGTCGAAGTCGAAATTCTCCATTAACGCTCCAACAGAGGGGGCATTTTCGAGAAGGACTTTGGTAATGGTCTTGTCTGCGGGTGATTTGCCGGCAAAACGAGGAGAAGGGTCAGGGATCCGCTTCACGCGGAAGGGGCGTCCAGGCAAGCTTTTCTTGCTTCCGTCGGGGAGCGTTGCGGTCACCACGATTTCAGCTTCAGAACCAGCGCCAGGTTCGATGATGAAGGTTTCTCCATCAGGCTTGATTTTGTGACCGCCTGTGATGCGAACGTCGAGCTTGTCGCTGCTCACCCCAGGTACAGAAATCTCCACGGGATTGGGTACACCACGGTAGAAGACGTTCATCTTGGTAGGGCTGACAACCAAGGCAGGTTCTGCAACGGTGAATTCAGGAGTGTAGAAGGGGTAATCGCCTACAGAGCCGTCTGGTCCTTGGAAGCGAATGAGGCCTTTGTACGAACGCTCGCCAAGGGGCATACCCCGGGTGCCAATGCGCAGTTGACCAAGGCCACCTTCGATGTCCAGGGGGTCTTTGCCGTCATAAGCCAGCAGTGTGGAATCCGTTCCGTCAAAATTGCGGTCGTCCAAATAAATGTCTGGACTGTTCGTAGCATCAAAAGCGGCGAGGAGGACTTGCGCTCGGAAACTGTCTCCACGCAGGATGTAATTGCTTTCAGGCACCACCAAAGGCATCAAATTCGTGAACTTGAAGCTTTTACCGTCGATTCCAGCGATGAGTTCGCTGAGCATGTTGGCTTTGGCATTCTCAACGTCAATTTGAAGCTTTGACAAAATGGGAATGACTGCAGCAATAGGCACGTCGAAAAAGTTGGCGGCCTCCCACAAAACTTCATTTCCATCCTCCATTTCCTTGCCATAGACAAAGGTCTTGTCGAACGATGCTCTTGTACCAGGTGAAACTTCGAATTTGTTGCCCACCACGTCCGTGAAGGACACGTCCTTCATCGCATCTCGGAAGCTTTCGAGTTTCGCCTTCAGACCGCTGGCTGTAAACTCACCGGTTTTTGGGGAACCAGGTTCACCGCCAACGAGATAGGCGGTGATTTCTTGATACTCGTCCTTCTTTTCGAGAAACTCAATGCTCAGGGCAGTGTCGCGCCGGGTTACGTTGTCTCTTCCGATGTAAGCCGACAAATCACCATTCGCATCCACAATTTCGCGGTCACCGCTGGCGACGGCCATGATGTTGGCTTTGAGTTGTGTAATGTGGTTGTACAATTCATCTGCCTGACTCTCCACGCTTTTTGCAGCGTCGTAGTAGGGTTTGACTTTTGCTTGGTCTTGGAGGTATTTGGCCTCAAAGTCCAGCATTGATTCTCTTGATTTACCCTGAATGGTTTGGTCAGTTTTGCGCAAGCCGCGCTCCACTTTTACAAAACCGTTCAAGATTTCTTTCGAGATGTTCAAGGCCAAAAGTGCGGTCAGGACGAGGTACATCATCCCGATCATCTTCTGACGTGGCGTTTCCTTCGCTCCTGCCATGATCTAGTGCGTGTGGGGAAGGATGAATCAACCGCGGGAGTTACCCATGGCGTTCAGCATGTTTGAATAGACCGTGTTCAGGGCCTCGAGGTTGGTCGAGAGCTCAGCGATGTTGTCCTTGTACTTCTTCGTGTCTTCGACACTGTCGTTCAAGTTCTGCACCAAAGCGCCCATGCCTTCGAAGAGCTGACGGCTGGTTTCCATCTGCTGCAGCTGAGCTTCGTACATGCCATTGAGGCTGCCCAAATTTTCGCTCATTTTCTGCAGCTGCTCACCGGCTGCCGTGCCCATTTCTTTGTTGGCGGACAATCCGGTCAACGACTCCGCGACTTCAGCATAGGTATTAGACAGGCCATTCACCTGCTCAGTAGCTGTGCGCAAGGCACCGCCATAATCACTGGTGGCTGCGGCTGCATCGGTAACCTCGCTTAAAGACATGGCTTGGTCACCCAGGTGACGCATGCCGTCTCCAAGACGAGACAGGACAGCATTGTCTACCCCTGCGTCTTTGAGCATGTCGTCCAACTGATCGACAGGTTTTTTCGGACCGGCTTCTGCGTCTTCGTCGGCAAGTTCTGGGTAGACAAGTTCCCACTTGGGGTCTTTGTGTGGCGGTTCGAAAGCGGACATGAAGAAGATGAAGGCTTCTGTTCCAAGACCGATGATGAGCATCTCGGACGCGCCTTCCCAGTGTTCAATTTTGAACAAGGCACCCACGATTACAATAGCAGCACCCCAACCGTAGAGCTTGGACATAAAGGACTTCCAGGTCTTTCCACCAATCCCTCCGTTTTTCTTCTTCTTTGCGCCCATTGCGGGCCCCTTTGTCTTACTCGCCATTTTTCTTGCAGGTTTGGTTAGGAAGTCGAGCGGGTTTCATGCGCTTGGGTAATGACTTCCCAGAGGTCTTTAATATTAGTTGAAGTCTTCAGGATCCACATTCTTACCGCGACCGAGATAACTCATTGAGCTACGGAAGCCGATGTAAGATTTTGCGGTGTCCTGATATTCAAAGGAACGTGTCCCTGTCTGACAATAGTATCCGATGTCCTTCCAACTTCCACCGCGAATGACCTTTCGCTTCAAGCTAGGGGGGTCATCTGCCATGGCATTGTACTCGTATTCAGGACTCATGTCGTGGCTAAAGTCGTAGACCGTTTCATCGAAGGCGGTATTGGTCCACTCTGCGACGTTGCCGGACATTTGGTACAAACCGTAGTCGTTGGGGCTGTAACTCTCAATGGGGACAGTATGGCAACCAGCATCTTCAACGTAGTCACCCCGCATGGGCTTGAAGTTGGCCAATGGACAACCGTAAATGTTGCGGATGTATGGACCACCCCATGGGAACGGCGCCAAGTCCAACCCACCACGTGCAGCGAATTCCCATTCTGCTTCGCTTGGAAGCCGGAATTTTTGAACCATGGTTTCTCCGTTTGTGGCTTTCCATGAAGACAACAGTTGAGTCCTCCAAGCATTAAAGGCCCGAGCTTGACCCCAGGTTACACCCACAACGGGATAGTCGTCATAGGCTGGGTGCCAAAAATAAGTCTCCGTCAAAGGCTCGTTAAAACCGTATGTAAAGTCCCGAATCCAGCACAAGGTGTCGGGGTAGACGTTGGTGTTTTCCTCAATCACAAATTGGGCGCGGTCACTGTGGCCACGTACGCTGTTGAGTTGACCCAACTGGTTGGGTTCGTTGATTTCGAAATCCAAGCCGCCTTTGTTGGCTGCGGCTCTCAAATTGAGCCATGAATAGCGGAAGTTCAATTTTCGCGTGTCAATTTGACGCTGGTCGTAGAACTGATCAGAACCTTGGAAGTAAAATTCGTCATACAGAGCGTCGAAGATGTCTTCGTTCTCCATGTCAATGGGCTCTTCCCAATTCAACACATATCCTTTGTTGATGAACCGGTCCAACTCTTGTCCTTGGGCATTTTCTGTAGCGAAGTACTCCTCAAAGTCATTCTCTTGAAGGACATCTCGGAACAAGCTGTCTTGAACCCAGCCTACGAACTGACGATACTCGTTGTTCGAGATTTCGTGGATGTCGATGTAAAAGGCGGGAATGGTCACTGTCTTGGACCGGGCAGTCAAGGCGTAAGGAACGTCTTGGTCACTTGGTCCCATGGTGAAGGAGCCATAATGGATGTAGTTCATCCCGTAGGGATTGACCTGTACCCAGTCTTCTCGCGGGTAAACCCCAACCAACTCTCCAGCAGGTCCGCCGTAGCAGCCTGCGAAAGCGAGGGCAAAGAAGGCGATAATCGCAGCGTTTCTCATGGTTTCTATCCTTTATACGAACGGCTTAACGTCCAGCAGTTGAGGCTTGCAGTTCCTCAGCTTACGTGGAATTCAACGTGCAGGTTTCATCATTTCTTGCCTCGATTCAAAGGAATCGGGGGTTGGAGTGACGGCTCTGCATGGGAATGCGTTCAAAGTTGAACATGTAAGACACAAATACTTCGTGCGAGCCACTGCTGTAATTAGCGAGTTCACTCGTGGTGGCATCATAGCTGTAGCCAAAGCGGAAAATCTGTTCCGACTTGCTCAGCTTTTCATTCTTGGTGGTTCCGTATTCGAAACCTAGAACAGGGGCGATGGCGTCGCCTGGACGAATGGACAAACCGCCATACAACAGGTCATTCCACAACACGTTAGCGTGTAAGTCAACTGTGGTGGCATTCAAATCGGTCTTGGCCAACAAATGGGAGCGCAAGCGAAGAGATCCGTCTCCGATGGCTTGTTCGTAGCCCGCTTGTAAATAAAGGTGGCGTACGCTGGAGACGTTGAGGTCTTTAAGGTCAGTGGCGGCCAAACGCGTTGTGCTGATGCCGGCATAGTAGCTTCCGGGTACGCGATAGGTCACGCCCAAATCTGCATCAATGGTGGTGCCACTTTTTTCGTTCTGTGGAATGACGGCGTCTCCCTCGTCGATGTAAATCCATTCATTGCCGAGGGTCTTTCCGAGGTAATTGCCCGCAATGCCCAAGCTCAAGATGCCACCATTGGCATCTGGCTCCATGTGGTACGCGTAGGCCACCTTAATCACCGTGTTTTGCTCCTGTCCCAACTCGTCTTGAAAGAAGCTTAAACCAATGCCGCCAGGAATAAAGCCGGGTTTGCCGCTGTATTGAATGAGCGCTGTGTTCGGGTCACGGTCGAGGCCGCTCCACTGGTCCCGATAGAACGCGTTGATGTACTGCAGTCTTTCTGCGCCTGCGAATGCAGGGTTGAATGACATACGGTCCTGGTAGAACTGTGTGAATTGGGGGTCCTGTTGGGCCACGGCAACGGTGGTCCAAAGGATGGCTGACAATGCGAGCAGATGGCGGTTCATTCCAAACAGCTGAGTTTCAATCGGTTCCTTGCTAAACGTCCCCAGACGGGGTTGGCTAATATACCCAAATTAATGGAGGTTGCGCCTGCAAACTCGATTATCCAACCTTCATCGTTGATTTCCTTTGGATGGATTGGCAATCAAATGGCGTGGGGATGGGTGAAGTCTGGATACGTTGAGTGGGGCCAAAGTCTATCCTAATTTTTGCTGGGTTCGCCACCACCGGTCGGGTAGATTCCCGGCTGCGGCCGCTTGGTAATCTTCATAGGCACAGGGCACCAACAATAACCTACCCTTGCGGTTGCCGCTTCCGGGCGTTGGGATGTCCATCCACCATCGGTCGCTTCTCGGGCTTTTGTAAAAGACGATTTCGTGATCCTCGTTTTCAAGGACGACACGGTATTGCAAGTAGTCTTCGGTGGTGCCCCTGGGGTGGTCGCCAATGCGGTTCATGACTCCTTCGATAAAGCACCAAATGGCCTCGGCGATGAGCTGTCCGCCTCGGCCATCTCCATCTCTCGAAGGGTCGTGTTCGAAGAAGCCAACGGAGGAGAGCCGGTCGCTGTATCCGGCGTAGCGGGCGAGTTGACAGAGCTCTTCGCCAGTGAGACCATTTGGTCGAGCCTCTGTGGAGGCGGGATGGTCCGCGGTTCGAACTGCGCCCATGTCAAAGCTCACCAAGTCGGCATCCCGCAATGCGGGCTCGACCGAAGTCATGTCCATGCGCATTCTGCCCAACCGGACCATGTCAAAGTGCATTTTCTCCATCAGTTGGACCGCGTCGCCATCCACGAGGTACCGTTGGTGTCCGAGCTGAGTGAGGTCGAACAAATGCCCACCTTCAGCGAGGACCAAGGGATTGAGCCAATTCAGGCTGTTGGTCTCTTGTGGATCGCCGCCGAAATCCAAGCCGGCGTCCACGGTGACCACGTTGACTGGTCGGTCCTGTGGGATGTAAGCGGCGTACATCGCCACGGTCAGTGCCTGACTTCCGCCGATGATGATGGGGACGATGTCTTTGGCGTGCAATTCCTGACACACCACGTCGAGGGCGGCGCGGGTGTCGCCTTCTGATGGGCCGGCCACGATGTTGCCCAAGTCGGCGACGCCGGACCAGCGTTCCATGACGGTGAGTGGATAGAGTTTGCTTCGGACCCATTCCGCGGCGCGCTCAGTTTGGGCGCCATCGGCGCTGCCTCGGCGGTCGAGGACGCCGACAATGGCTGCAGCGCAGCCTTCAAGGTCAGGTCTCTCGCCTGCGCGGTGAATGCGCAGAACGTCGCGGAGACGGTCCACGCCGTCCGAGTGGTCAAAGAGACCGGCTTCGGTAGGTTCGAGCCAGTCGAAAATGGATTCCATGGGGGCAAGCTACCCCGAAGGTTTAACCCTTCTTCTTGGCCGTCTTGGACTTTTTCGGCTTGCCTTTGATGATTTCCTGTGCACGGACCCAAGTCATCTCCAAAATCTTCTCTCCCACAGGAATCCGAACAGATTGCTTTTCTGTGACGAGGTAGTATTGACGGCCCTTCAGACGGATTGTCCACTTGGTGTCTTCCTCGAAAGCTTTGATCACACCTGCCTTGAGTTGTTCCACCCGCGCCCAGTCCAATGTGTCAATTTCTTCTCCTTTCGGGATTTTCACATTGTCCTTTCCAGACTTGATGTAAGGTCCCCAGCGTCCCATGAGCACCCGAGTATCGGGGTCTTCATCGTACGTGCGGAGCAAAGCTTTTGCATCGGCTTCCCGTTTGGCCTTGATCATCTCAATGGCTTCCTCCAATGGGATGTCGTAGGGTGTGGATTCACTGTCTTTGGGAATGCTAACGAATTTCCCGTCGTGCCGGACATAGGGGCCAAAACGGCCAATCGCTGCCACGACCTTTTTGTCTTCGAACGTGCCGAGGTCCCTTGGCAATTCGAACAGTTTTAGGGCTTCTTCAAGGGTAATTCCCTCGAGGGTTTGCCCTTTGAGCAGAGAGGCGAAACGCTTTTCTTCTTCGTCCGGTGCGCCGATTTGAGCCAGAGGGCCATAGCGGCCAATGCGGACCAGGACCATTTTTCCTGAAGCAGGGTCTACGCCCAACTCTCGCTCGCCGCTGGCGCGCTCCGCGTTTTCAGTGGTGTCTTGGATTTGCGCGTTGAACGGGCTGTAAAACGCCTTGACCATGCGCTGCCAATCGTCTTTTCCTGCGGCAATGTCGTCGAACTCCTGTTCCACCTTGGCCGTGAACTGAAAGTCCATGATGGAGGCGAAGTGTTCCTGAAGAAAGTCGGTGACGACCATTCCGATGTCGGTTGGGAAGAGCTTTGAGCGCTCAGATCCCGCCATTTCTAAATTTTCTTCCTCACGAATGGTTCCGTCGGGTTGGAGATGGAGCGTGTTGAACTTGCGCTCTTTTCCTTCGCGGTCTTCCTTGACCACATAGCCACGCTTTTGGATGGTGCCAATGGTGGAGGCATAGGTGGATGGACGCCCAATCTGAAGTTCCTCCAGTTTTTTGACCAATGCCGCTTCGCTAAATCGCGAGGAGGGCTTGGTGAAGCGCTGGATGGCTTGCATCGTTTCGAGATCCAAGTTTTGCCCTTGCTCAATGCGGGGCAACATGCCGCGGTCCTCTTTTTCGTCGTCGGTGCCTTCGAGATAGACCTTCATGAAGCCGTCGAATTGGATGGCTTCTCCCTTGGCCACGAGCATTTCGTCGCGGTTGGGAAGGTGGATGTCGACGGTGGTTTTTTCGATGATGGCGTTGGCCATTTGACTGGCGAGCGTCCGCTTGAAAATCAGCTCGTACAGACGGCGCTCATCACTTTCTCCCTGAAGAGAGGCGGCAGTCATGTCGGTGGGGCGAATTGCCTCGTGTGCTTCTTGTGCCCCCGCATTCTTGGTTTTGAAAATGCGGCGCTCGTGGTACTGATCACCGTAGCTCGATTTGATGTGCCCTTCGGCAGATTCCAAGGCGAGATCCGACAAGTTGGTGGAGTCGGTACGCATGTAGGTGATGCGGCCTGCTTCGTACAGCTTTTGGGCCACCTGCATGGTCCGGGAAACAGAGTACCCGAGCTTCCGGGACGCCTCTTGTTGGAGGGTCGATGTGGTGAACGGTGCAGCGGGTTTCCTTTGGGTGGGTTTACGCTCTACACGGTTCGCAGTTAGCTGTGTGCCATGGGCGGACTCCAACACTTCCCGTGCGGTTTCTGGCGTGTCCAGACGCTTGTTCAGCTCGGCTTTAAACCCTTGTCCATCGGCCTTCATTTTGGCAGAAACCCGGTAGTAGCCGGAGGGCTGAAAAGCCAAGATGCTGCGCTCCCGGTCAACCAGAAGACGAACTGTGACGCTTTGTACCCGACCGGCGGACAGAGAGGGCCGAATCTTCTTCCAGAGAACAGGAGACAATTCATAACCCACCAAGCGGTCAAGTACCCGGCGCGCTTGCTGGGCCATGACCAAGGGCATGTTCACTTTGCGCGGATTCTCAATGGCCTTGAGAATGGCGGGCTTGGTGATTTCGCTAAAGACAATCCGTTTGATTTTGTCGTCGGAAAGCTTCAAGGCTTCTTGAAGGTGCCAGCTGATGGCTTCTCCTTCGCGGTCCTCATCCGTCGCGAGCCAAACGGTCTCCGCCGCTTTGGACAAACGCTTGAGTTCGCTAAAACGACTCTTGTCTGCAGTCACCTCGTAAGTCGGCATAAAGCCGTTCTCGACGTCCACTGCGAGTTGACCACCCGGAAGGTCCCGGATGTGACCATAGCTGGAGCGGACCACAAAATCGGCACCGAGGTACCCCTCGATGGTTTTGGCCTTTGCTGGACTCTCTACAATGACAAGGTTTTTGCTCATGACAAAAATTTTGAGACTGCAAAGAAACGCCCTTACCGCGTTGAATGGGTGTCGTTTTGGAGAGTTGTCCTCGATTTATGGGGACGAACCGACCTCCCGTAGGGACGAATACAAAACAATTCGGTGAACTGACACGTTGTCAGGTTTGGACCTAATTTTGTCCTTCCCGAGAAAATCAATCCATGAGACCTGGCAACCATACCATTGATGAATCCCGCCAAGGCGAAGCTTTGGAAGCCCGTTCGGGTGGCGCCCAAAAGCTCTACCTCGAGAGTTATGGCTGTCAAATGAACTTCAGTGACAGCGAAATCGTGGCCAGCATCTTGGCCGATGCGGGGTACGCCACCACGAAGAATGAGTCGGAAGCCGACTTGATTTTGCTCAACACGTGTTCAATCCGCGACAATGCCGAGAAGCGGATTCGCCATCGCTTGCAGCGCCTGAAAGGAGAGAAGAAGGGCAAGCCGAAGCTCAAGGTGGGCATTTTAGGTTGCATGGCCGAAAGGCTCAAGAAGCAGCTTTTGGAGGAAGAGAAGTTGGTTGATTTGGTGGTCGGCCCCGATGCCTACCGAGACCTTCCCCGACTTGTGGGAGAAATCGAAGGGGGACAGAAAGCGGTCAACACGTTGTTGAGTCGAGAGGAGACTTATGCAGAGATTGAACCGGTCCGTCTTGACGACAAAGGCGTAACCGGATTCATCTCCATCATGCGCGGTTGCGACAACATGTGCAGTTTTTGCGTGGTGCCTTTTACCCGCGGTCGAGAACGGAGTCGAGACCCCAAAAGCATTGTGGCCGAAGCGCACGACTTGTTCAACAAAGGCTACCGAGAGGTGACGTTGCTGGGCCAAAACGTGGATTCATACAAGTGGAATGTCGATGCCAAAGGGGTCGTGAAAAATGAAGACGAGCCCGTGGTTCGGTTCGCACAACTCATGGCTTTGGTGTCCGAAGTGAATCCGGATTTGCGGATTCGGTTCTCAACGTCCCACCCCAAAGACATGACCGATGAAGTTTTGGAGGTCATGGCCACTCGGGACAACCTGTGCAAGTACATCCACCTTCCAGTTCAAAGCGGAGACAGCGATGTGCTGAAGCGAATGAACCGCGGTTATACCCGGGAATGGTACCTCGACCGCATTGCGGCCATCCGTCGCATCATGCCCGATTGTGCCATCAGTACGGACGTGATAGCCGGCTTTTGTGGCGAAACATTGGCGCAACACGAGGGGACCTTGTCGCTCATGAACGAAGTGCGTTATGAGATGGCGTACATGTTCAAATACAGCGAGCGGCCGCGCACTTTGGCGGAGCGGAAGTTTGAGGACGACGTTCCCGAAGAGGAGAAAAGCCGCCGCTTGGCCGAGATCATCGCCTTGCAAAAAGTGCACAGCAAAGAGCGCACGACAGCGCAGTTTGGCAAAACATACCGGGTTCTCGTGGAGGGCCCCTCGAAGCGCGACCCAAATGACTTTCAAGGACGGAACACCTACAACAGCGTGGTGGTCTTTCCCAAGGGCGATTCCAAGCCCGGGGATTACGTCTACGTTCGCACCACCTCGCATACCCCTGTGACCTTAATCGGTGAGAGAATCACAGAAGCAGAAGCCAAGGCCGAAGGATACATCGCATGAACCTACAGTCCATCAAATCTCGGTTTGGGATCGTGGGCAACAGCCCCGGCTTGGAGCGCGCTCTGGGAACGGCGGTTCGGGTGTCTCCCGCCGACATCACGGTACTCGTGCGGGGGGAGTCAGGAACGGGAAAGGAATCCTTGCCCAAAATCATCCACCACCAGAGTGCGCGCAAACACGGCGCGTACATCGCGGTGAATTGTGGCGCCATTCCGGAAGGAACAATCGATTCAGAGTTGTTTGGCCACGAGAAAGGCAGTTTCACAGGAGCCCACGAGGCCCGCAAGGGGTATTTCGAGGAGGCCGATGGGGGCACCATTTTCTTGGACGAAGTGGGGGAGTTGCCTCTCGCGACCCAGGCGCGGTTGCTGCGGGTTTTGGAAACCGGTGAATACATGCGGGTGGGGTCTTCCAAGGTCCGCAAAACCGATGTCCGTGTGGTGGCAGCCACGAATTTGGATTTCGATGCAGCCATGATGAATGGCAAGTTCAGAGAAGACCTCTTTTACCGGTTAAACCAAGTGCCTTTGTTGCTGCCGCCATTGCGCGAGCGCGGCGAAGACATTCACTTGTTGTTCCGGAAATTCACCGCTGATTTTAGCGACCGGCACAGGATGCCACCCATTCGGTTGGGTCCCGAGGCCGTCGAGTTGCTTCAGCGTTATCCGTGGCCAGGAAATGTGCGGCAATTGAAAAACATTGCAGAGCAAATCAGCGCCATCGAAACCGAGCGTTTGGTGGATGCCGATCGACTGTTGGATTATTTGCCTGAATTGCCACGCCGAGACTTGGTCAAAAGAGAACTCCAAGCTGAGGAGGGGGGGACAGGGATGAACGAAAGGGAAATCCTGTACAAGCTCCTGTTTGAGATGAAGTCGGATTTGACCGATCTCAAGTCGTTGGTTTTGAAAATGATCCAGGACGGGAAGATCGATGCAGCGTCGAGCGAAGACCATGCCTTGGTCAACCGCGTGTTTGGGGAGAAGGGTGGAACGGAGGTGCTTCGTTTGCCGGAGCATGCCGGTGTCAAACCCACTTCGGAGGGTTGGACTGAGCCGAGCGGAGGTGGTGCGTTTGACGATGCCGATGAGGTGGAGGAAACTTTGTCTTTGCTCGAAAGTGAGCGAGAGTTGATTCGAAAGGCGCTGTCCAAGCACGGCAATCGCCGCAAGCAGGCGGCCACTGAACTCGGGATTTCGGAGAGAACGTTGTATCGGAAAATCAAAGAGTTTGGCCTGAAATGAGACCTCTTTTGACCTTGGGAATGATGCTGGCCACGGTGTGGGTGGGCTGTGGCGTATACACGCCGTTTGGCGCGCAAACAGGGGGTGCGCAATCCTTCAGCGTGGCGTATTTCACGCCAATTGCGCCGTTGGCAGGGCCTGAAGTTGGGCAGCGGTTCACCGAGGCACTCAAAGACTTGATCCAACGTCAGAGCACCTTGCGGTGGGTCCAGGACGGCGGGCAAATTCAATATTCTGGCCGCATCATCGGGTACGAGGTGTCGACGAGTGCGGTTGCAGGGGGGCAGGAAGTGGCGTCTCAGAATCGCCTTACGGTAAAAGTGCAGTTGCAGTATGTACACACGTTGGACCCCACGCTGGATTTTGAACGCACGTTCAGTCGCTTTGCTGATTTCCCCGCCTCCAGTGACCTTTTCGATGTGGAGCAAGAGCTCATGGAGGAAATCAATGAACAGCTCACGCAGGAGGTCTTCAATGCGAGTCTCGGCAATTGGTGATGGACAGTTGCATATTGCAGTCCAGTGACGTCTATGAATTCAATCGATCCTGATTTAGATAAACTCGAGCAACTTCTATCCGAAGTGCGCGGAGAATCCCAGTCTTTTGACCGCGCGGATTGGGCAGATTGGTCCAATACGCTTGGAGAGTGGGTGGAAGCTTATCCTGCATTTGGTGCGGGACGTTTGCTTCGGGCGAAGGCCGCCCGCGATGGTCAAGACCTCAAGTCGGCGGACAGATTGGCTCAAGCGGCGGTGTTTGCTTCTGTGCCTGGGCGGTTGTTTGATTTGTTGTTTCGTGCGGGGATTGAATCAGAAATCGCGGCGTTTGCGCGCGCGGTTGAGGCACTTGAGCCCGAGTTGGAGTCGGCCATGAAATTGCGCTGGCACCCGGAAGAGGTTGCGGCGCCTGAGGTGGCCAACGAGGACCATGAGCGGACCGGTGACGAGCCGCCCGCCATGACAGAAGGCACAGAAACAGCACCCGATTCCTCCGGGTCGCCTTCTACAAGCGAAGCGTCTCCAAGGCAGGATGATGCCTCACCTGAGGTTCCGGTGAATGGCGAGAACGGCGACGAGGAGGCGGAGGTGGCCGAACCTGTTGAAGCGGCAGAGCCCAAGGTAGAGGTGCCCGCCAAAGGCACTTTGGCCAGAGAAGTGGTGCTTGGCGCCATTGAGCGCAGCATCGAAAAGGAAATTGACGAAGTGCGCGCTGCCGCTTTGGCCGCTGCGCCGATTGAAAGTGATGACCCATCCGACGGTCGTCCTTTTACGGTTGATTGGAGCGAGACAAAGGAAACGGAATCCCGGACCGATACGGTCGATGTGGTGGCCTTGTCGCCTTTGGCTCGGTGGGCTTTGGAGAGAAGTCAGCAGACGGGATTCTCTGAAAAAGCGGAATCTGAGCGCCCATCGATGCGGATTGGTGCGGCAGCTGAACACATTGAAAGCGTGTTGTCTTCCGAGACGACGGAGGCAGATGAAGTCGCCAAAGGCGGCTTGGAGCAGCAGGCTGCGTTAATTGACTTGTTTATTCGCAATGAGCCGGTAATCAGTCCGGTACAGGGCGATGTGGAGCGTCCGGCGATCAAGGAGTTGGCGAAAGAAAGTCTGGTTGAGGACACGTCATTGATCACCGAAACGATGGCGCGGATTTATGCCGCGCAGGGTCAATTGGGACGTGCTCGGAGGGCCTATAAATTATTGGCCTTGAAATACCCGGAGAAAAGCGTTTATTTTGCCGCCCAATCCAAGAAGCTCGGCCGCAAACCTGCGGAAGACTAAAAACCCGCGATTTTTGCGAGGTTCCGAGCCTCAAGGAAAGGACCAATACACGACACCATGGGCTACGTTCTTCTCGTCCTCATCTTGATCATCGCCATTTTGCTTGGCGCCGTCATCCTTGTTCAAAACCCAAAAGGCACAGGTTTGGCCTCCGGATTTGAAGCCGCAGGTAAAATTGGAGGCGTTCAGCGCACCACAGACTTCTTGGAGAAGTCCACCTGGTACTTGACTGCAGCCTTGTTCGTTTTGTGCATTGCTGCCACGGGCGCATTCTCATCCGGCTCAGCCAACGTTGGCGGCTTCGAAGAGGATGAGTTCATTGCCCCTGCGCCAACAGAGGCCCCCGCGCCTGCACCTGCGGCATCTGAGCCAGCTCAGTAATACAGACTTCCCTTCTTTTGAAAATGTCAGCCTCTGTCAGGCTGACATTTTTTTTGCGGGCAACTGCCGTTTTTGGCAGGTAGGGTGACGGTTTTGTCAGTTTGCAATGCCTGCATTCGGCGTGGCACGGGTTTGGATAAAGGCATGTTGCCTCAGGCAAAGCATCAAATTCACACTAACCGTTTTTACATGTCTGTAAACATCAAACCCCTTGCCGACCGAGTGGTGGTCGAGCCCGCCGCAGCGGAAGAGAAGACCGCCAGCGGAATCATCATCCCGGATACGGCAAAGGAGAAGCCCCAAAAGGGAAAGGTCGTCGCAGTTGGTGACGGCAAAAAAGACGAGCCCATGACTGTGAAGGTGGGAGACACCGTGTTGTACGGGAAGTACTCCGGCACTGAGCTCTCACTTGAAGATCAAGACTACATGATCATGCGGGAGAGCGACATTCTCGCTGTGCTCTGAATTCAACCCAAGAAAATCAATCAATCCATTCAATATGCCGAAGGAAATCACCTTTGACACCGCGGCCCGAAAGGAGCTGCAAGCTGGCGTCGACGCGTTGGCCAACGCTGTAAAGGTTACACTCGGTCCCAAGGGCCGCAACGTGGTCATCGACAAGAAGTTCGGTGCCCCCAACGTGACCAAGGACGGCGTTTCTGTCGCCAAGGAAATCGAGCTCAAGGACCCCATCCAAAACATGGGTGCTCAAATGGTCAAGGAGGTGGCCTCCAAGACCGCAGACGTGGCCGGAGACGGAACCACCACTGCAACCGTACTCGCTCAAGCGATGATCAACGCTGGCCTCCGCAATGTGGCCGCCGGTGCCAACCCCATGGACCTGAAGCGGGGCATGGACAAGGCTACCAAAGCTTTGGTGGGTGAGCTCCGCAAAATTTCTCGTGAGGTCGGCAGCGACATCGCGAAGATTGAGCAGGTCGCAACGGTTTCTGCCAACAACGACAGCACCATCGGTGCCCTCATTGCCCAGGCGATGGAGAAGGTTGGAAACGAGGGTGTGATCACCGTGGAGGAAGCCAAAGGCACCGAGACCGAGGTCAAGACCGTCGAAGGCATGCAGTTCGACCGCGGTTACTTGAGCCCTTACTTCGTGACCAATCCGGACAAGATGGAGGCGGAGTTGGAGACCCCAAACATCCTCATCTTCGAGAAGAAGATCAGCAACATGAAGGACCTGCTCCCCGTGCTCGAGAAGAGCGCGCAAACAGGCCGTCCATTGCTCATCATCGCTGAAGACGTCGACGGGGAAGCCCTCGCAACGCTCGTGGTCAATAAAATCCGAGGCGCCTTGAAAGTGGCTGCAGTGAAAGCGCCAGGTTTCGGTGACCGCCGCAAGGCCATGCTTCAAGACATCGCCACCCTTACTGGAGGAACGGTGATCTCTGAAGAGACGGGTCTTAAGCTTGAGAACGCCACATTGGAGGACTTGGGCAGTGCCGAGAAGGTGACCATCGACAAGGACAACACAACTGTGGTCAATGGCGTCGGTGACAAAGACAGCATCGCAACGCGCATTGGTCAAATCAAGGCGCAGATTGAGTCTTCAACCAGCGACTACGACAAGGAGAAGCTTCAGGAGCGCCTGGCCAAGCTCGCCGGTGGTGTTGCTGTGCTTTACGTGGGTGCAGCCACCGAGGTGGAGATGAAGGAGAAGAAGGACCGTGTGGACGACGCATTGCACGCTACACGTGCTGCAGTGGAGGAAGGCATTGTACCCGGAGGCGGTACAGCCTTGATCCGCGCCAGTTCGGTTTTGGATTCTGTGGATACCCTCAACGACGATGAGCTCACAGGTGTTCAGATTGTGGTTCGTGCCATCGAAGAGCCCTTGCGTCAGATTGTGGCCAACGCCGGTGGCGAAGGTGCAGTCGTGGTGAATGCGGTTCGCGAAGGCACAGGTGACTTCGGTTACAATGCCCGCACCGAGGTTTACGAGGATCTGCACACTGCAGGGGTCATCGACCCAACGAAAGTGACGCGTGTCGCTCTGGAGAATGCCATTTCCATCAGCGGAATGGTGTTGACCACCGAGTGCGTGATCGCCGACGTGGAAGATCCTGCTGACTCAGCGGCCGCTGCCGCTGCTGCTGCCGGTGCCGGCGGCATGGGAGGCATGATGTAAGCGCTTCTCTTACGATTTACACAACTCAAAAAGCCCCACTTCGGTGGGGCTTTTTTTCTGCGCTGACTTTTCTCGAGTCGAGTTTGCCTTCGGCTCCGATGAAAAACTGCCGATTGGTTTCTTAGGGGTTCCAAACCAATACAGCCCAAAGACAATCGGCAGAAAAAGCAGAAACTCAGGGCTGTTGAAGAGCATTGATGATTTGGGTAGGATGAACGAAGCATTCGTTCAAATCTCAA
>CBFHQM010000032.1:0-20774 GCA_965657965.1 uncultured Flavobacteriales bacterium
ACAACCCGCCTCTTCCGTATCGTCACAAATGCCGTTGTTGTTGACGTCTGCACTGCAGTTGCCACCGCAAACTCCAACGGCATCTTCCACATTGCCATCGCAATCGCATGCCCCTTGGACAATCTCGTCACAGCCGCAAGCATACACGGCGCCAGGGCCATTGCATACCCCGCAGGCATCCAAGGTCCCTATGCAATCGTCGTCATCGTCGCAGATGCCGTCATTGTCGGCATCAGCCGTGCAATCACCATTGCATACACCAATCGCGTCCTCATTCCCCACACAAGAATCGATGTCGTCGCAGACTCCGTCGGCATCCGCATCAATCAGACAGGCCCCACCACAATCACCCACAACATCCTCATAGAGGCATTCCACCGCACCTGCATCTTCATAATTGCAGGCGTATACATCCACACAATTGTCACTTTCATCACAAAGGCCATCACTGTCAATATCTCCACAGCCGAGAACCATAAAATCTTCAGCCGCCAACCTTTCCTTCGTTTGGTCACAAGACATCTCAAGTTTCACATCAACGCTATCAGCCGAGGCCTCTATAGATGCAGAAAACTGTGAAAAGGAATTGCTCAATGGGTCCAATTCAGAGCCCACCAACTCGATTAAAGGATCACCCCAAATTTCGCTGCCCGAAACCCGCGCATAAACCCTGAAGTAATCATCGTCCTCATATCCCTCAGTTCCTCCGTTGTTTGCCGCTAACTTGACTGCAACGGTGAGGTTCAATGGCGCCGCTTCCACTGAAATGTTTTGCTTTAAAATAAAACCTGGCTCGGCCAGCACAGAAGAGTGGCTCATGTCCCTGCCAACCAAAACAGCCCCATCGTATCCAGAATAATTGGCGACCTGGGACTGCGCGGGTGCGGCATCATCTCCAAAGTCACCTGTTGCTCCTGCCTCGTTCCAAATGCCCCAGTATGCTTTTCCGTTGTTTCCCGATGCGAATGGGGTGGCGGAATCAAATGTGTAGGAACCGTTATCGTCGAGCTCGAAGGTCTCATGGAAGAGGACCACGTCTTGTGCTTGACTGAACCCTGCTGAAAGCAGAGCCGCCAAAAAGATGAGCGGTCGCAAAAACGACCCAGCGATATGTGGCAAGGGCAAAGGCAAGTTCTACGGCGATGGGTAGTCTTTAAAATTACCCTGCCCCCCTCCGTTATACATCAAGACTTAAGCCAGTTAAACCTGTCTCTGACTGCACATTACACGCAAAGCGAGTGTAATGTGTAAAGTAGGGGCGACGAAGCGCCGGACTTATCAAAAATTAATTGTTCACATCGAACTGAAGCTCAAACAGCCGGCTATATGGCCCTTTGAGAGACAACAATTCATCGTGAGAACCCTGCTCAACAATGGCGCCTGAATCCAATACAATGATGCTGTTGGCATCGCGTATGGTCGACAACCGATGGGCCACCAAAACACTGGTCCTGCCCTGAGTCAAACGTTCTGTCGCCGCCTGAATCAAAAGCTCACTTTCAGGATCGATGCTGCTGGTTGCCTCATCGAGCACCAAGATGCCCGGTTGCTGCGCATAAGCGCGTACAAACGCGATCAACTGCCGCTGTCCCGTGCTCAACATGACCCCTCTCTCCTTTACGTCGTAGGCCAACCCACCAGGCAAACGATCGACCAGCTTCTGAACCCCGACGGCCTCAACGGCCTCTTCCACCCGCTGGGTCGAAATCGCACTGTCGTACAAAGTGATGTTGTCTTGCAAAGACCCCGTAAACAAGAACACATCTTGCAAGACCACGCCAATGGACGAACGCAACTGATCCAAAGGAATCTCGCGAATGTCACGACCATCAATGGTGATGCGCCCTTTCTGAAATTCATACAACCGACTGAGCAGGTTGATGATGCTCGACTTTCCGGCCCCGGTTGCCCCAACAAAAGCAACGCGGTCACCCGCCTTGACTTCAAAACTGACGCCTCGCAACACCCACTCTTCTTCTTGGTAGGCAAACCACACATCCTCGAAGACAATGTGGCCCTTCAATGGAGGCACCGCCTCTGGATTTTCAGCGGCCTTTGGTTCGGGCATCCTTTCATCCATGTCCAGTAGGTGAAACACCCGACTCGCGTTCACAATGCCCATTTGCAAGACGTTGAACCGGTCCGCCAATTGACGAATGGGGCGATACAACATGAAGACATACAAGATGAATTGGAGCACCACACCCAGTGTCATTTGACCACTCGCAACCCCATCTACCCCAAGCCACAACAGCAAAGCCACGCTGGTGGCTGACAGCATTTCTACAATGGGAAAGAAAATCGAAAACGCCCAAATCGAACGGATGTTGGCATCGCGGTGCGCCCGGTTGAGCACATCGAATCTCCCGCTCTCCGCTTCCTCACGACCAAAAGCCTGTATGATGTTCATCCCCGTCACGTGCTCTTGCACGAAAACGTTGATTTTGGCCACCTCATTTCTGACACTCACGAACGCCTTTTTAATGGCCTTTTGAAAAACACGCGTGGCCACAAGCAACACCGGAATCGGCAGCAAGACGAACAACGTCAGCTTGACATCAATCCAGAGCATGGCCACCACAACTACCCCCAACTTGAGAATGTCCCCTACGGCGTTGAGGAGCCCGTTAGAGAAGACATCAGCAATGCCATCCACATCGCTGATGTGACGGGTCACCAACTGCCCCACGGGGGTCTGATCGAAGTACTTGAGGCGAAACCGAGAAACATGACGAAACAATGCCGACCGCAAGTCTAAAGTGACACTTTGCGCCACCCAATTGGCCCAATAGGTCTGCCAAAACTGAAGCAAGGCCTCCACCACGATCAGAGCCACAACCATGAGGAAAATGCGAAGCAAACCTTCCGCATCGCCCTTGGCGATGTGATCATCGAGGGCCAAACGAACCAAATAAGGCCGCACCCAACTCACGCCAGCCAAAATCAGAACAAGCAACCCCGTGAGCAGGAAGCGCTTTTTGTACGGCGCGACCTGCCTCAAAATGCGTCGAAGCACTTGGGCGTCAAAAATGTTACCTGTAGTCTTGGGAGCGCTCACGCGATAAAAGGATAGTCGATACGCGCAAGGTACAGGCCACAAGCTGCCGCAGACATTCCAGCACGACTCCGGTCCTTGGAATGCAAAACCCCAGCCACGTCTTCGGCGGCCATCCTACCCCGGCCAACGTCGACCAACGTGCCCACAACTGCTCGAACCATGTTCCTTAGAAACCGATCGGCCGAAATGTCGAAACGCAACCGGTGCTCAGCCACCTGCTGCCATTCTGCCTGGCGAACGTCACAAATGGTGGTTTTCTGGAGACTCCCCACTTTACAAAACGCCGCGAAATCTGTTTTCTGAACCAGACACTTCGCGCCTTCATTCATGGCCTCAATGTCCAAGTTTTGATAGACCCGAGCACTTCTCCCCTCAAGGAAAGGATCCTTGGCTGTGTGAATCCAATACGTATAGCCACGCTCTTGCGCCGTAAACCTCGCGTGATCTCGATCCCCAACTTCAAAAATTCTTCGGACACCCACATCGTCGGGCAGCATGCCATTGAGCTTCCAAGTCAGCTGCGCATAATCCTTGAACCGCGAGCCGAATGTGCCATGCCATTGGAAGTGTGCATAAAAAACAGAAGCGTGAACGCCTGTATCGGTCCGCCCACAACCCACAACGATGGTGCGCTCACCGATGAGTTCGGACAGCGTCTCCTCCATGACTTGCTGCACCGAAATCGATTCCGGCTGCCTCTGCCAACCGTGGTAAGCAGAGCCATCGTAACTCAGTTCAATGAAGCACCGCAACGCGTTCTGGAATCAGGCCCAATCGGCGATGCCCTCGCCCACGTACTCGCCAGCTTCCAAACGGGTCTTCACCTTCTTGAAAGTTTCGATTGTGTAGTTGACGTCGTCGAGGTTGTGCACCGCTGTTGGAATCAGACGCAACATGATCACATCTTTGGGAACCACAGGGTACACGACGATGGAACAGAAAATGCCGTGGTTTTCCCGCAGGTCAAACGTCAAGTTGGTGGCCTCGCCGAGTCCGCCTTGTAAAAACACAGGCGTGACACAGCTGTTCGTGTCGCCAATGTTGAAGCCGGACTCTCGCAAACCATCTTGAAGTGCGCTCGCCACCTTCCACAAGTTCGCCTTGTGCTCTGGCTGGGTCGACATCATCTCCAAACGCTTTAACGCCCCGATAACAATGGGCATAGGCAGCGACTTGGCAAAAGTTTGAGAGCGCATGTTGTAGCGCAAATAATCCACTACGTCCTCTGGACCCGCGACGAAAGCGCCGATGGTCGCCATGGCCTTGGCGAACGTACCGAAGTACACATCAATCTCGTCGTTGACGCCTTGCTCGTCTCCCGCACCACGGCCGTTTTCTCCGACAGTACCAAACCCGTGTGCATCGTCAACAAACAAACGGAAACCGTATTCCTTCTTGTAACTGACGATTTCTTTCAACTTCCCTTGGTCTCCGGCCATGCCGAATACGCCTTCGGTCACCACCAAAATCCCCCCTCCCGTCTGGGCCGTGAGCGCTTTGGCTCGGTCCAGCTGCTTCACAAAGCTGTCCATGTCGTTGTGCGTAAACACAAAACGCTTTCCTTGGTGAAGGCGAACACCATCGATCATGCAGGCGTGGCTTTCGCTGTCGTACACAATCACATCGTGACGGTTGACCAAAGCCTCAATTGCACTTTGGCAACCCTGGTAGCCGTAGTTGAGCAAGAAAGCGTCTTCCTTTTGCATGAACTCAGCCAACTTCTGCTCGAGCTCTTCATGAGACTTGGTCTGCCCACTCATGATGCGCGCGCCCATTGGATAGCCCATGCCCCAATCCTTCGCAGCGGCGGCATCTGCCTCGCGTACATCAGGGTGATTGGCTAAGCCGAGATAGTTGTTGATGCTCCACACCAAAACCTCTTTGCCCCGGAACAGCATCCGATTGGAGATGTCTCCTTCGAGCTTCGGGAAGGTGAAGTAGCCATGAGTATCCTTGGCGTGCTGGCCGAGGGGTCCGCGGTTTCCGCGGATGCGGTCGAATATGTCCAAAACGTAAGTGTCCGTTGAAAAATCGAAGCAGCGAAGTTATTGCATTCGGATTTGGTGCAACCCTTTTGTTCAACAAGTGTTGGCAGTTCCCTTTTGATAAGAACGCACCAAACCGCTCAAACACCTCTATTTTCGCCGTCATGCGTGTGTCTTCAAACGCCATTTCAGGCGGTGTTTTCTTGGGTTTATTCGTCCTTTTGGCCCTGATTCAAGGTGGTTGTGGTGACTATCAAAAAGTGCTGAAAAGCACAGATCCAGAGCTCAAGTGGACCCGGGCCCAAGAATATTTTGCTGACGACCGCTGCATGCAAGCCTTGCCCCTGCTGCAAGAGTTGATTGGATTGTACCGCGGCACAGAGCAAATGGAAGATGTCTACTATATGTATGCAGAAGCCAACCTTTGCATCGAAGACTGGTACATGGCCCGCTACACCATGCGGAGCTTTTCCAAGACCTTCCCCAATTCGAGTCGATCTGAACAAGCTGAATTCGAAGCCGCACTCTGCAGCTACCGCTTGTCTCCGGAAGCCAACCTGGATCAAAGCGACACGCGGACGGCCATGGACGAACTGCAGCTCTTTTTGGACCGTCATCCAGCATCCCTCAAAAAGGACACTTGCAACACCATGATTGGCACCCTACGCGATAAGCTGGAAACCAAAGCCTGGAACGGAGCAAAACTGTACTACACCACGAGTAAATTCCAGAGCGCCACCAAGGCCTTGGTCAACTTTATGCAAGACTGGCCTGCGAGCCAATACGCAGAGGAGGCGCAGTTTTTGGTCCTTAAATGCCAATTCCTCTATGCAGAAAGAAGCACTTTAAGAAGACAGCCAGAACGTTATGCGGACGCCATTGAATCCTACTTTACCTTTGCGGCCCGCTATCCTGAAAGTGAGCGACTCCAAGAAGCGGAGTTGTATCATCGGAAATGCCGCCAAGGCCTAGACCGAGCATCGAAGGAAACGGACATTTGAATACGTCGAGCACAGCGCCCATGAACGCCAACAAGAACCTCCAAGCCGCACGCAACACGGTGACCCGTGACACCCATGCCATCGACCAGCAGGTCAGCGGCAACTTGTTCGAAGCCATTGTGGTTATCTCCAAGAGAAGCGCACAACTCGGTCAAGAGATCAAGGAGGAATTGAACAGCAAGCTCGAGGAGTTCACTACCGTCACAGATAGCCTCGAAGAGGTGTTTGAGAACCGGGAACAAATCGAAATTTCAAAGCATTACGAGCGTCAGCCTAAGGCACACAGCATCGCAGTGAAAGAGTTGGAAGAAGGCAAAATCTACTTCCGCATGCCCAGCGAAGAAGAGCTCGCGGCAGAAGAGGCTCGCCAAGAAGAAGCACGCCGTGAGCGCGAAGAGCGCCGCAATCGCCGCTTCAACCGGGACAACTGATCCCCAACCACGATGTTGAAAGGCCGCCGAGTCGTCCTCGGAGTCACTGGCAGCATCGCCGCTTATAAAGCGGCCCATCTTGTTCGAGAATTGGTCAAAGCCGGTGCCGAAGTGCGCGTGGTCATGACCCCTGGTGCACAAGAATTCATTTCTCCTTTGACGTTGGGCACGCTCAGCGGCAACCCTGTTTCCAGTGAGCTTACCGAAGATCGAGCAACGGGCACCTGGACGGACCATGTAGAATTGGGCCTCTGGGGAGACGTGGTGCTTGTCGCCCCCGCGACCGCCCACACTTTGGCTGGCATGGCAGAAGGTCGAGGTGACAGCCTATTGTTGACCGTGCTCTTAAGTGCAAAATGCCCGGTTGTTGTGGCCCCAGCCATGGACAGGGACATGTTCACCCATGCGGCTACCCAAGCCAACCTTCAAAAGCTTGAGGACCGAGGCGTTTACGTGATTGAACCCGGCGAAGGCGAGCTCGCCAGTGGGCTCGAAGGAAAAGGCCGTTTGGCCGAACCTGAGCAAATCCGACAAGAACTGTCGGATTGGTTTGCCCATCGTTCACCGTTGAACGGCTACCACGGCTTGATTACAGTTGGGCCCACACACGAACCGCTGGATGCCGTGCGTTTCATTGGCAACCGCTCCACTGGTAAGCAGGGCGTCGCCATTGCAATGGAATTGGCCCGAAGGGGCATGACCGTGGATTTGATTGCCGGCCCAATCCACCTTGATTCCAGCCACCCAGGCATTCATAGGGTGAACGTGGAAACCGCGTTGGAAATGGAAGCGGCTGCAACATCAGCGCTCCAACTTCGCACACCCGACGTGGTCATCGGAACCGCTGCCGTTGCCGATGTTCGTCCCACCGCGGTCATTGCGGGAAAAGCGTCAAAAGCCGACCTTCCCTCTTCCATTGCCTTGACACAAAACCCAGACGTTCTCAAGGGAATCAACGCCCTCGTTTCCAAGGCGTGTATGAAGGTGGGATTCGCCTTGGCTGATGACGATGGTGTCGATGCCGCCTTGCGCAAAAAAGACGCCAAAGGATGTGACCTGATCGTCTTGAACACCCTCGCAGACAAAGGCGCAGGATTCGGACACACGACAAACCGGGTTCGCTTCGTTCATGGACCGAACAGGATTGATAGCTTTGAATTGAAGAGCAAGGAAGCCGTGGCTTCGGATTTGGCAGATGTGATTCAGTCGCAACTGACCCAACGCCCCCCGCTTTCTTGACGCTTTGCACAGATTGCCCATGACCCTCATCTCACATTCGCCCAGCGCACGCTTTCGCTTCGCCACCCTTCTTTTTCTGGTGGCCCTGGCCACTCAGCCGCTGAAGTCACAGGAATTGGATTGTCAGGTGAGCGTGATTGCGCCCACCATCAACAACGTGGAAGCCTCCGTTTTTGAACAACTCGAAACGGCCATTACCGAATTCATGAACGGCCGTCGATGGACCACCGATGAGTTCCTGTTGAGCGAACGGGTGACTTCCACCATGCAAATCACCATTAGCAAGGCGACTTCGCAAACCAACTTTGAAGCCACCATCCAAGTCCAAAGCAGTCGACCTGTTTACAACAGCGACTACAACTCTCCTGTTTTGCTGGTCAACGACAACGACTTTGACTTCGCCTATAGTCCCGGCACCATGCTCCAATACAGCCAGGATCAATTCCGAGACAATTTGACGAGCGTTCTCGCCTTTTACGCCTACCTGATGCTGGGCATGGACTACGACACCTTTTCGCTCGAAGGCGGAACCAATTACTACACCCAAGCGCAAACTGTGGTGATCAACGCCCAAGGGCTTTCCTCTCCACCGCGAGGATGGAGCGCTGCAGATGGCAAGCAATCTCGCTATGCCCTGATCGACAACGTAACCAGCCAAACCTTCCGCCCCCTTCGCAGATGCTATTACGAGTACCACCGCTTGGGACTCGACGTGGCTTTTGACGATCCCACTGCAGCCCGTCAATCCATGTCCGACGCCCTGATTAGCCTGAGGAATGTGCACCGGATTCGCCCTGCGAACTACAACCTCCAAACCTTTTTCCAAGCGAAGAAAGACGAGATTGTAAAAATGTTTGGGGGGGCTGAAGAAGGAGAACGCGCTCGACTGTTGCCCGTGCTCAAGCTGATCGATCCAGGCAACATCCCCGTTTACGACCAAGGCCTTCGTTGATGCTGCTCAAACTGTCCATCCAGAACTATGCCCTGATCGATACCATCGAATGGGATGTTGTGAAAGGCTGGACCGTTTTGACAGGCGAAACTGGAAGTGGCAAGTCCATTCTTCTCGGCGCCCTAGGCTTGGTGCTGGGCGACCGCGCTGAAGGCGTGGAAATTCGAGGAGAAAAATGCATCGTGGAAGCGGTCTTTCGACCCAGTCCCTCGGCCCAGGTCCTGCTGGGTAGTCTCCACGAAGGGAGCACTTGCATTCTACGCCGAAGCATAGCCAAGAATGGACGTTCACGCGCCTATGTCAATGACGAACCGGTCAAACTTCAGTTCCTCAAACGACTGGCACCCTTACTGGTGGACCTTCACGGACAACAAGACGGCCAAAGGCTGCACAGCGCAGAGGGATTGCTTCATGCGGTTGATGCTTTTTCTACGGCAGCCAAATCGCTCGCTGCAAAGTGGCGAACAGCCCACCTCTCTTGGTCGGACACGGTAAAGCGTCACCGGACGCTCGAAGCCGAAGGCAGCCTTCCAGAGGCCGATGGCGATTACCTCCGGTATCAAATTCAAGAACTTCAAGCACTCGATTTGGATGATCCCACGCTGCAGGACTTGGATGCCCGTTTGAATGCCTTGACTCATGCACAGGACATTCAAGCGGCCCTGCACGCCGCACAACACGCCCTTCAAAGTGACCGCGGCGCACTTGACCGACTGCACGATGTCGAGCGCAGTTTGGAGGGCATTGCTTCGGTCCACAAGGCAAGCGAAACCTTACTCTCACGTGTTCGGAGCTGCCGAATCGAATTGGATGACCTCGCCAGCGAAGCGGAGGCGCATGCAGAGGGCGTCGAGCTTGACCCCTCTGCCCTATCCAAAGCCGAAGGCGACCGAGACCGACTCCACCGGCTTTTCGACAAACACAGAACACAGAACCTTGAAGGGCTTCAACTGAAACTCGACGACATGGTGTCGAAGTTGAATTCCGCCAATGAACGGGACAAACGACTTTCGGAGTGGAATGCTTTGATCGCGAAGCAACGCGTCGAACTCGACAAGGTTGGCCAGGACTTGGATGCCGCGCGCAATGCTGCCGGGCAACAGCTTTGTTCGGCCTTGCAAGTTCATTTGCAACACCTCAAGATGCCCTCTGCACGGCTTCATTTTGATTGGATTGCGCCATCGGAACCCGAGGCCTCTGGCCCTTCACGTCCAACGCTTATGTTCACGGGCAATGCCGGGTTGGCTCACCAGCCCTTGTCCAAAGTAGCATCAGGCGGTGAACGCAGCAGGGTCATGCTCGCCATGAAGGCTGCTTTGGCCGCTCACCTCGAGGTGCCAACCCTCATCTTGGACGAAATCGACGCCGGTGTGAGCGGAGACGTGGCTGCACGCATGGCGGACCTCATCGCCGCCATTTCCGAGCAAACCCAAGTCATTACCATCTCTCACCTGCCTCAAGTGGCCGGCCGGGCGAAGCATCACTTTAAAGTGATGAAAACGGAAAATGAAGGGCGAACCACCACGCAACTGCTGGCTTTAAACGACAATGGACGGGTTGAAGAACTCGCCGCCATGCTGAGCGGATCGCAAGTAGGAGAAGCGGCGCGAGCACAGGCGCGCAGTTTGATGGGCTAAACCCTCAGAACTTCATGTCCAAACCGATAGACGGCAAGAACGGCAACTGATCCACCCTTTCGCCCGTGACACGGTTGATGTAAAAGATGTTGGCCCGGGAATAGACATTCGTGATCGAAGCATTTGCATCGAGCTCAATCTGCTCTCCTATTTTGAATGTGCGACGCAAGCTCAAATCCAACCGGTGGTAGACAGGCAATCGCCCCGCATTCAGTTCGGCGTAGACAATGCCCAGCTCGATGGGATTGCCGTTCACGTAATTCTCGTCGATGCCGTCCGAGATTCCGATCGGCTGGTAATACCCCTGCGTTTGGGTAAAAGGCAATCCAGAACCCAAATTCCAACGTGCCGAGAATTCGGTTTTAGACTGCTTGCCCAACTTCCTTGAAGCCAACATATTGATGTTGTGCCTCCGGTCAAAGACAGGATCATACCAACGGAATCCATCCCAACGGTCCACATTGCCCAACGAGTAGACAAGCCAGAAGTAGTTCAGCTTGTCTTCGTACTTGACCACAATGTCGACCCCTTCGGCTCGGCCCGTCTCCACAATGAAATCCTTCCTTTGGCTCTCGGGGACCTCTGCGAATTCGTAGGTGTCGGGAAAAAGCTTGTTGCGGTTGGAATTGGTCAGTTGCGTAAACCACTTGGTGTACCCCTCGATGTTCACGTTGATGCGTTCGGTCAGGTCAAATTCAAAACCCGTCACCAAGTGGGCTGCCGTCTGCAGGCTGTGGGTGACCTCCTGAACCTCTCCATCTGGACCAATCAACTGATCTTGAAGGTTCGACGGTCCGGACAAAAACCCATAAAAGAGGTTCACGACATCCCTGTCCGAGTTCGCCGAGATCAAGTTTTGGCTGTACAGCCCCCCTGCAGCCTTCAAGCGGAGGCGCTCTGAAGCCTTGAACTTGACACCCAACCGAGGCTCGGGACTGAACTTTGCCAATGAACTGTAGTATTGAATCCGAAGTGAAGGGTTCACAATCCAACGGCCACGCTGGCGCTTGTAGTCAAAGTATCCAGCCAACTCCGTCGTGTTCTCCGCTTGCTCAACCGCCACGCCCAAAGCATTGAAGGTTTTGAAGTCGGTTCGCAGTCCCACCGCCTGAATGCCATAGCGGGCTTCATCGTCGCCCAACACATATTTGAAGTTCAAGCCAAAATTGAAGCCATTCACCTGGCTATAGCGGTCCGGCAAGCCGTCCTCCCTCAAATCAATGCGATATCGAGAGCTCGCGAAATTGCCTTTGATGAGCACCGCACTGCCCGTGGGCACCACAATGAACTGGCCGCCTCCTCCAACATTGGTCCAGTCGAGGTTGCTCAACGCCTTGTAACTCACATCGTCGCTAAAGGAGAAGCCAAACAAACTCATGCGGCTTCCCGCAGATCCCGCAAACGTCACTTTACCATAGAGGTCGGTAAAGTTGAACGGCAATCCATCCTCGTCGATGTAGCTGTAGAGCAACTTTGAACTTTGCTCGAGATAACTCCGCTTCCCGCTCAAAATAAAGGAAGTACCGCCCCCACGCTCGTTGCGTTTGCCCAATGGCCCCTCGATCAAGAGTTTGCTACCAAAGGGGCTGGCTCCTATGCGTCCGGACAATCCTGCAAGACTTCCATTCCGGGTGGAAATGTCCATAATGGAGCTAATTCTTCCCCCGTAACGGCCACTAAATCCGCCGGTGTAGATGTCCGCATTGGAAATGATGTCGGTATCAAACACGCTAAACAAACCGATGCTGTGAAACGCATTGTAGATGATCATGCCGTCCAACAGCACTTTGTTTTGGACAGGCGATCCACCGCGGATATACAGCTGTCCCCCTTGGTCTCCCGTGGAGACAAAACCCGGCAAGGTTTGCAAGACTTGAACCAAGTCAGGGGTTCCCCCCAAACTCGGAATGCGCTTGATGTCGGATGGCTGAATGGACTCCACCGACATTCGGACGGTATTCAACTGCTCGCCACGTTCGGTTGAGATCACCGCGTCTTGAAGCTCCACCAGACCCGACTTGAGCACCATGTTTTTGGTGACCACCCGGTCGTCCAATACCACCACCTCCGTTCGTTGAATGGCATATTCCACGCTGGACACCACCAACGTGTAGGTGCCCGCTGGAACTTTGGACAAACTGTAATAACCCTGCGTGTCAGTAGAAACACCAAACGTGGTGCCCTCCAAAACGACCGCTGCAAACAGCACCGGGGCGCCATCGTCCTCGGCGGTAACAAAGCCCTTCACAGTTCCTTGAGACCAAAGTGATCCCGCTCCTCCCATCAAAATGAGGAGCATACACACCCCCAACCGCATTGACGCCGAGCGCCCGGTTTTACTTCCTTGCATGTCGCGAATTTATTGCATTCGATGCGCCCCCCTCATTTGTACGAGACATCTTGCGAATTCGGGCCTCCAATTGCTCACTGCTTAGCTTGGACCTCAGCCGGTCCACCAGAATGGGAAAAGAAAAAGGAGTCGGACTGTCCGGATGGGAAATCACCCACTTTCCGGCATTCAAACGGTCCAAAACTTCCCGCAAACGGTCGAGTTCAATTTGATGATGGGTCATTTCGTCAAAAGCCTGTCGAAACAGCAAGTTGACGGGGTCGTGGTCGGCCAAGACATCGAACAACAAAGAACTTGACCCCTGCAAATGGCGGTCTTTGACCGGTTGCCCTGGGTAACCTCGAAACACCAATCCCGCAATGACTGCAATGTCTCGGAATTGGCGACGGGCCAACTCCGCCCCATTCACCGTGGCTTCCAAATCGTCCATCAGGTGGGCAGTACTGAATAAATCGCTGTCGAAGGCCTCGGAAATGGGAATGGGCTGATCACTGAGCAACTCAAAACCGTAATCATTGTAGGCCATGGAGAAGGTCATGGGCTTCAACAAGCTCATGCGATACGCCATCAAAGCGGCGACCCCTTCGTGCACCATGCGCCCCTCCATCGGAAACACAAAAAGGTGATGACCTTCCCTGCTCTCCATGGTTTCCATGAGCACCTGTCCTGATGTCGGCAGGTGGCTTTTTTCGGCTTGCAACTCGAGCATGGGTGCAATGCGCTCCATTTCGGGGCTCGTTCCTCTGCCGTGCACATAATCATCCAAGGTCTCCCTCAGCACCTTGCTTACCATGGACGTCCACGGAAGTCGGCCTCCCTGCCAAGTCGGAATGCGCCCCTGTGGCTTATTGGTGGGCTTAACGGTGGCGATAAAGTCTTTGAACCGCACCAATTCGAGACACCGCCCACCAAACCAAAAAACATCCCCCGGCTTCATGCTGCTGACGAAATACTCTTCAACATGGCCCACCACTCCTCCTTTGCGCCATTTGACCGCAATCATGGTGTCGCTCACAATGGTACCGATGGACATCCGGTGCCGCCGTGCCGCCCGCCGATCCGCGATCCGATAAAGCCCATCGGTGTCGCGCTCTACTCGGTTGAATTCGTCGTAGGCTGCAAATGCACGTCCTCCCGTAGTCACCATCGACAAGACATCTCTCCACTCTTCCTCGCTCATGCTGCTGAACGCATGGGTCGTCGATACACGGGACCACAAAGCTTTGGCGTCAAACCCGTCGCCCACGGCCAACGTGCACAAAAACTGAACCAAGACATCAAACGACCGCACCATGGGCCTCCGCGGCTCTATTTCGCCCGATTGAATGGCGTTTCGAAGCGCTGCAGCTTCCAACAGTTCAAGACCAAACGTTGGCAGGAAATAAATTTGACTCTCTGCACCTGGCTGATGGCCACTCCTGCCCGCACGCTGAACAAAACGTGCCACACCCTTTGGCCCGCCGATTTGAACAATGGCCTCGACTGGACGAAAGTCCACTCCCAAGTCCAAGCTGCTGGTGCAGACGACCGCTTTTAGCCGCCCATCGTATAAAGCGTCTTCCACCCAAAACCTCAACTCCCGGCTAATGCTCCCGTGATGAAGCGCAATTGCACCGGCCAAATCCGGGTGGGCATCCAATATTTTCTGATACCAAATTTCAGCTTGGGACCGGGTATTGGTGAACACCAGAGTACTGGTGTGTGACCGGACAATGTCCACCACTTGATCGAGCAGCTTGACTCCGAGGTGGCCCGACCACGCCAAACGCTCAAAGGCATCCGGCATGAGACTCTTCAGTGAGATTTTCTTCTGCAAATCCGATCGGATCACTCGGGTTGCATCCGCGCGGTCCGTCCCCATGAGGGTGGTTTTGGCTTCTTCCAAATTCCCAATGGTGGCCGATATGCCCCAAATCCGCATGGCCGGAGCCATGGCTTTCAACTGACACAAGGCCAATTCAATTTGGACGCCCCTTTTGCTGCCCATGAGGTCATGCCATTCATCCACAACCATGGCCACCAGGCCACCAAACCTCTTTTCACTGCCCTTCTTTGCCAAGAGCACATGTAAACTTTCAGGTGTGGTGATCAACACTTCGGGCAGCCGCTTGTCTTGTCTTTGCTTCTCTGCAGATGGTGTGTCTCCCGTCCTGACCCCCACAGACCATCCGCGGTCTTGAAAGTCCAAAAGACGAGACGCAGAACCCTGGATTTCCTTTGCCAGCGCCCGAATAGGGGTAATCCACAACACCCTTAGCCCCCCCGGTTCTCCTCCACCCAACACGGCTGGAACCAACGCGCTATACGTCTTTCCACTGCCCGTTGGCGCATTCACCAAAGCGTCTCCACGCCGTTCAAAATGCGCCCACGCCTCCAACTGAAAAGGAAACGGCGTCCATCCTCGATTGGCAAAGAATGCCCGGCCCAAAGCTGTTGGCCCCTCTTGCCCTTCGACACCTTTCGAAGGGTTATTGACACGTTTTAGGGATTCTTCCACCCCTAAATAATCGAATGAAACCCCGTTGTGTTCCTACCTTTCCGTGTTATGAAAGGAAACCTCCTCCTCTTTTCCCTGATTGCCTTGGTTATCAGCATCTTCGCCCCAGCAGAAACTGCCCATGCTCAAGACCCCAAGTATGGCAGAATGCTCGAAGATTTGGTTGACGGCAAGTATGAAAGGGTCCTTTTTCGGGCCATTGGCTTTACTGAAAAGGAAAACACCAAGAAAGATCCTGAGCCATACAGCTACATGGCCCGTGCCTACCTCAAGATTCATCAAAGCGATGATCCGGCTTTGAAATCTTCTTACCCCAAAGCCCTTAAGGAGAGCTTGAAGTACTGCACCAAGTTCATTAAAAAGGACAAAGAATCAGAGTACGTTCCAGACCAACTCGAGTTCATAGAGGAATTGCGGAGCGAAGCCATTGCTCAGGCGGACACGGAAATGGACGCCGAAAAGTACACGCGCGCTAAGAGCCTTTACAATTACCTCACCAAGCTCGACAAAAGCGATCCCGCTGCATACATGATGCTCGGTCTCGCCAATTACTATGCGCGTGCAACCCGGGACGCCGATGACAACTGGAACACCTGCATCGAGTTGTTGGGCAGCATGACGGGGCGCATCCCCGCCTCCGAAGAAATTGAACACTTCCGAGAAGAACCACTCACTGAGTCCATGACCAACCTGCTCAAAACGGGCATGATTCAAGCCTCCGAACAGTTGGATGCCGACGGAAAGCGCACAAAAGCCATCGAATTGCTTGAAAGTGGACTGCCCTTGTTCGAAGGAGACCGCAGCTTCATGGTCACCTATGGCTCCATTGTCGGCTAAATGAACGCCGCACTAGACGACCAATATTCTTTGGACCCGTCTCACCCCCTGTTCCTTTCGGAACCGGGACCTCTTGACTTACTTCTCCTCGAGGACAACGACGTTGATGCCGCAGTCTTCGAAGGCGCCGCATCCAGGTCGTCTTACACGCTACACATCCGACGGGCAAAAAGCCTCGCCCAGTTCTTTTCTGAAATTGCCCGGAAATTGCCCCATGTGATCTGCGCCGATCACAACCTACCCGATGGCCTGGCAACCGATGCATTGGCCCTTCGCAACAAAGCCTGCCCGCAATCTCCATTCATTGTCATCACCGGTGCCGGTGAGGAAGAGATTGCTGTAGAATACCTTAAAAAAGGGGCAGCTGACTACCTGTCCAAGCGACAGCTCGACCAATTCCCCCGGGCACTCGAAAACGTATTGGTCTCTTATAAGAATGCGTCGCTTCGGCGCTTGGCAGAGCTCGAAACCGAACGACTCAACAAAGAACTTCTCGCGCTGATTAAGCATGTAGAAGGGGAAAGAGACGAGGAAAAACGCAGCTTATCGCGCGACATTCACGACCAACTCGGTCAAGAATTAACCGCATTGAAGCTGGGGCTTTTTTGGATGCAAAGAGAAATGGACAAGGCTCCTGAAAAGACGCCACACCTGTCCGATAAAGTGCAAGACCTTCTTGACTTAAATAGCTCCATCATCCTACAAGTCAGGGACATCGCGAGGTCACTTCGCCCTGTGGTCCTCGATCAAGTGGGCATCTCTGCCGGCATCGAAACCCTGATTCAATACTTCAACCGCCGAGAAACCATTTTTTGCGGATTGCACCTAAACAATCTTCCCGAAAACCTCTCTCAATCGTTGCAAACCGATCTCTTTCGAATTGTACAAGAAGGCCTGACCAACATCTCTCGACATTCGAAAGCCAACTTCGCGAACGTCCGATTAACGGGGAGACCAACCGGTCTCCTCTTGGAAATTGGGGACGATGGTCAAGGCATGACACTTTCCAAGGATGCAGAAGGTGACACTTTAAGCGGGCTTGGTCTTGTGGGGATGAGAGAGCGTGTACGCGGACACAATGGCGAAATGAAAGTGAGTTCCAAGAGAAACAAGGGAACTGACATTCAAATCACCATTCCGCTTGCCGATATTGACTAAATTGAAACACATGGAAAAGAAAACTGTCATCCTCTGCGACGACCACAACATCGTGCGTGCTGGTCTTCGTCAAATTGTCGAATCTTTTGGCGATTTCGAGGTGCTTGATGATGTCGCCACCGGCGAAGCTCTCTTCCCTTTGTTCCAAAAGCAAACGCCTGACCTCCTGTTGCTCGACATTAGCTTACCGGGGCGAAGTGGACTGGAAGTGCTCAAACAAATCCAATCGATTTACCCCCAGGTGGCCGTTCTTACGCTCAGTATGTACCCCGAAGAGCAGTTTGCCATCCGCATGATCAAGGCGGGCGCAAGAGGTTACCTGCACAAGGACAGTGCGCCTCAAGTCCTCGAAGACGCCATGCGCACAATCGCTGAAGGAAAGCAATTCATCAGCGCCGATCTCACGCGCATCATGATCGAAGAGCTGGCCAAGGATGACAATGAATTGCCCCACAAAAGCCTTTCCGATCGAGAATACGAGGTTTTACTGTACATCGGCGAGGGCAAGAGCATGACCGAAATCGCCAACCAATTGAACCTGAGCATCAAAACGGTGAGCACGTACAGAAGCCGAATTTTGGAGAAAATGAGGCTGAAGAGCAACTCAGACTTGGTCAAGTACATTCTTCTCCACGATCTCGCTCCTGGTGGCGCAGACCCGATGCACCATCAAAACTGACAAGTGGTTCGGATAAATCCCACCCCTCAGACATCACAGCTCACCACGAGTTTTTCGGCGAGTCACCCGAACTTATGGGTATGGAAAGGCCCATGATTGAGCGCAAGCCCATCCCTCCAGTCCAGCGAGACCGGATTAAACTGGGGCTCCTCCATGCCTCTCTTGCCGCCCGCGCAAAATGGCCTGAGTTCCTTTTGGACGGGCGTCAAATTGATTGGGTAGCCCTGGACATTTTACCTCAGGATCACAGCGGATTTGATGGTTGGGTCATTGGAACCCGAGGCACCAAAGCCGCGCGCATCCAAACGCTCAGAATGGTCACCTCCATGAAAGCGGGCTTGGGCCCGGTCATGGTCCTTCTCCATCCAATGGACGAGCACGACGACTGGCTCGCATTTAAGGCCGATGCCTACCACGAGTCCTCGAGCAGTGCCGCCCTGCTGGCTCAGCGACTCGAAAATTTGGTGCCCGCGCAAACAGTGGCCAAGGATAACCCCCTCCCCATTGGACATTCACTGGCCAATGCAGAAGCTGAGTTTTGGCGGTCGCTTTTCAATTCCGCAGGCGCGGGATTGATTTCCGGTCGGGCCTCCTCCTTTTTTCGCAGTCAAGAGAACATCCGAAGCCTCGGTCCAGCTACCGACCGACAAAGCGCTCTTGGACGCATTCGCCAACTGCTCCGATCAGTCCAGTGGGAATTGAACAACCACAGGGCAAAAAGCCTTCTCGGTTTAACAGAACCCGTGAGCCTTGAATCTGAATTCTTCAATCGGTTTACCCCCGTTCACATCAACACCTTTCTGCAACAACTGTTGACACTTTCGCCTGAAAACCCGGACTTCTCATGCGAGGTTTTGGTGCGAGACCACCTCGGACAATCCAAATACCTTTCCATTGAGCTCACGCTGCCCAACGAAATCAGCGACAGCCTTTTGATGACCCTATTGGACATCAGCACCCGGTTCCAACTCGAGCAAGACTTGAGAACCCATGTTCAGAATCTAGAAACCCGGGTAAACCAGAGGACCCTAGAAATTCGGCAAATGAATGCGGTCCTTGAGCGCGACAACCGGCAGCGTAAAAAGCTGAACGCGCAAGTCCAGGCCAATTTCGTGGCCATCACGAAATCCATTATCCAGTCCAAGCAAATTCTGGAACTGGCACTTCCCGGTAGAGATGCCCTCAGAAAACTGCTCCCACAGTCTGTGTTCATCTCTCGCCCGCTCAACATCATTGGCGGTGACTTCCTCTTTCTCGACCAAACCGGGGGGCAAAAAACGTTGGGCCTTATCGACAGCACAGGACATGGCATCACCGGCGCCATGATCTCTTTGACCGGGTCCATGCTCATGCGTTCGGCATACACCAGCCAACAACACGCGGGCCCCGCTGCCATTCTCAATCAATTTCTAGCCAATTGCCAAACCAACCAGAGATCTGACTCCTCTGGCCCTCAAGTGCATGGATTTGATGCAGCGGTCATTACCCTAGATGCCGAGAAAAAGACAGTACAATTTGCAGGTGCCAAAGGCAATTTGTTTCTGATCCGCGATGGCCAAGCCATTTTGTATCGCGGAACGAGAATGAGCATTTATGCCGAGAACAATGGCCCTCCCGCGGGCACAGCCAGTCCACAATTCGACCAAGATGAGATTGCATTGATGAGTGGAGACCAACTCTATCTCTATTCCGATGGCATCACAGACCAATTCGGAGGGCCAAAGAACAAGAAGTTGGGCCGCCGGCGCCTTGGAGAAATTCTACGCACCGCCTCGACTGTGCCAATAGCGGATCGTCAGAAGGCCATCCAAAACGAATTGCTCATTTGGAAAGGCAGTCACTTCAAAGTTGACGACGCCACACTGGTTGGCTTTGAATTTTAACTGGACTAGCCTTGCCTTTTGAGGCCCCTGTCGGAGACGGCGTAGATCCGTTCAATGATGTCCACCACTTTGAGGCCCTCTAGCCCGTTTGTGGTGATTTTACCTTCCCCCCTGAGGGTCTCGAAAACATTGTCAAAAATGTAGCCGTGATTCGCAGCGCTCCCCTTGTAGGCCCCGTAATCATTGGCTGGATTTGATGGTGGCAGCACCGGCATTTGATATCCCTCTACCTTACAATACTCTACTTCATTCATGTATTGCCCCCCCACTTTGATTGTCCCTTTCTCCGCCACAATCGTCAATGAACTTTCGAAGTTGGCCAACGCAACCGCCGTCGAAAACTGAAGCGAGCCCATGCCCTCTTTCACAAAATCGAACGTCACCAAACCAGAATCCTCAAAATCGGTATTGTCGGCATGTGCGAAATCGGCAAAACGCGCTTGTATGTTGTGGATGTCCCCAAACAACCAATAAAGAATGTCGATGAAGTGGCTAAACTGAGTGAACAGTGTTCCTCCGTCCATGTCCAATGTCCCCTTCCAAGGAATCTTGCCATAGTAGCGATCGTCACGGTTCCAAAAACAATTCACTTGGACCATATGAATCCGCCCCAAGATGCCGGATTGTACCATTTCCTTAAGCCAGATACTCGGGGGACTATAGCGGTTTTGCATCACGCAGAACACCTGCTTTCCCACCGCCAAAGCTTGAGACAGAACCGCCTCTCCTTCGCTACGATTGAGCGCCATCGGCTTCTCCACTACGATGTGGTGCTCACGTTCCAAAGCCAAAAGTGACTGTGCCGAATGGCATCCATTTGGCGTACAGATGCACACCACATCCAATTCAGGATGCGCGTCCAGCATCGCTTTCATGTCGGAATACAGAGGTAAGTCTGAATCGACACCGCAATCTTCTGCAGACCGAATGTCACAACCTGCCACCAGCTCACACCCGTCTTTTCTACGCACCATTTCACAATGACGCTTACCAATGTGGCCGAGTCCTACGACGGCAAATTTCAGTGGAGGTGTCGTCATGTCATTGTTCATTAAGGACCAGCTCTG
>CBFHQM010000032.1:20873-21706 GCA_965657965.1 uncultured Flavobacteriales bacterium
GCCAATGTGGCCGAGTCCTACGACGGCAAATTTCAGTGGAGGTGTCGTCATGTCATTGTTCATTAAGGACCAGCTCTGGCGTCCGCAAAAATGGCGAATTCACCGCGACTCCGCGGCATCTAGGGCCAGAAAATGCGCAGGAACCCGAAGCATTCGGCTTCCATACCAACTGAAGATTTCCCCGTCAACCAGTCGCGAAGGAAGGCCTTCACATTCTTCTCGGTGTGCTTCTTTGAAAGGGAAAGGCTCCGAGGGAAGCAAAACCTCTTCAACCGATGCCGCCACCACGTCCGACATCGACAGCTCGGGATACCGATGCGCATCGGGCCACGTTCTCCAGCCCCACCAATTCAAAACCGACTGGATATAGGCATCTCGACCTGCCCACATCCAAGGGTCACGCCAAACGGCGTAAGCAGCAAGCTTGTTCTTTCCAGGATCGCACTGCGCTCGGGTCGATTCCCAAGTTGCCCTGGCCTTCTGCTCCATCTCCGCCCCTTCCCGGGCCCTTCCAACCAGTGCACCTAAGTCAGTCAAGAGGGAAAAAGCCCGCTCGACAGAGCGAACATCACACACCCAGCAGGGCACACCCGCGATTTCAAGTGCCATGACATCCTGGGCTTCGTTTTCTTCCAAATTGGCAATGACCAAGTCGGGCTTCAAATCCATGATCAAATCCAATCGCACACCTTTGGTTCCGCCGACTCGGGTTTTCTCTCGTCGAAGGTGATCGGGATGAATGCAAAACCGGGTGACACCCACGATTTGATCCTCCAGTCCCAAATCGACAAGCGTTTCGGTTAAAGAAGGCACCAAGCTTACAATCCGCTGCG
>CBFHQM010000032.1:21721-23526 GCA_965657965.1 uncultured Flavobacteriales bacterium
GAAAAGGGAAACCGCGGTCATCCACCACATCAATCATGACACAAAAATGCCCCTCTTCCGCCCAAACTGACATCCCTGCTTAAAATGCCACCCAAATTGTCAGCTTTTCGCAGCGTTCCCGACATCCTGTCAGTTTCGACACCTCCACATTCGATTGGCACTCGATTTGTCTGTAGCCCATCGTCCAGCCGGACATCAACAACGAAAACATACAATTCAGCATACATGAGCAAAATCATCGGCATCGACCTCGGCACCACCAATTCCTGTGTTGCCGTGATGGAGGGCAACGAGCCCGTGGTCATCAACAACAGTGAAGGCAAGCGGACAACTCCGTCCATGGTCGCTTTTGTGCAAGATGGAGAACGTAAAGTGGGAGACCCTGCAAAGCGCCAAGCCATCACCAACCCAACCAAGACCATTTACTCCGTGAAGCGATTCATGGGCCAGATGTTCTCCGAAGTCAGCACGGAGGCGGGACGCGTTCCTTACGAGGTGGTTAAAGCAGACGGCGGCACAGCGCGCATCAAGATTGACGACCGCAACTATAGCCCGCAAGAAATCAGCGCGATGATTCTTCAGAAAATGAAGAAAACAGCGGAAGACTACTTGGGCACAGAAGTCACAGGTGCAGTGGTCACCGTGCCTGCCTACTTCAACGACAGTCAGCGTCAAGCCACAAAAGAAGCCGGTGAAATTGCGGGCCTCGAAGTCAAGCGCATCATCAACGAGCCAACTGCAGCGGCTTTGGCCTATGGCTTGGACAAGAAGTCAATCGACCAAAAAATTGTGGTTTTTGACCTCGGTGGTGGAACCCATGACGTGAGCATTCTCGAGCTTGGAGACGGTGTCTTCGAAGTGTTGTCTACCGATGGAGACACCCACCTCGGTGGAGACGACTTCGACCAAGTCATCATCGATTGGCTCGTTGCTGAATTCAAAGAGGAAAACGGAGGATTGGACCTGAGCAAGGATCCCATGTCCCTGCAACGCCTCAAAGAAGCCGCAGAGAAAGCCAAGATTGAGCTGAGCAGCACCAACAGCACAGAAATCAATTTGCCGTACATCATGCCTGTGGATGGTGTGCCCAAGCACTTGGTCCGTTCTATGAACCGCGCCAAGTTTGAGCAATTGGCCGACAGCTTGATCAAGCGGACCATTGAGCCCTGCCAAACGGCCATGAAGGCTGCTGGACTCAGCAAGAGCGACATCGACGAAGTGATTCTCGTTGGAGGCTCTACCCGCATTCCTGCGGTGCAAGAAGCCGTGACCTCCTTTTTCGGAAAAGACCCTTCAAAAGAGGTGAACCCCGACGAAGTCGTGGCCGTTGGTGCAGCCATTCAAGGCGGTGTTTTGAGCGGAGACGTCACCGACGTTCTCTTGTTGGATGTGACACCTCTGTCTTTGGGCATTGAGACCATGGGCGGTGTGATGACCAAGTTGATCGAAGCCAACACCACCATCCCGACCAAGAAGAGCGAGGTCTTTTCAACTGCAGCGGACAACCAACCTGCCGTGGACATCAACGTTCTCCAAGGTGAGCGTTCCATGGCCAAGGACAACATGTCCATTGGGCAGTTCAAGTTGAGTGACATTCCACCAGCCCAGCGCGGGGTGCCGCAAATCGAAGTCTCCTTTGACATCGACGCCAACGGCATCATCAATGTGAGTGCACAAGACAAAGCCACCGGCAAAGAGCAGCGCATTCGCATTGAAGCATCGAGCGGTTTGAGCGACGAGGAAATCCAGCGGATGAAGGACGAGGCTGCAGCCAATGCAGATTCCGACAAAGAAGCCAAGGAGAA
>CBFHQM010000033.1:0-20725 GCA_965657965.1 uncultured Flavobacteriales bacterium
TGCCCCTTCTTTTCCAGGAGGCTTCCGATGCGGTTGTGGGCGGAATACAATGCCAAAGGGTGGTCGCCGCTTTCAGCCAAATCACGCATCTCCTGCAAATAGAAAAGCACCGTATCAGGGTACTGCTGGTGAAATTCAATGTGCAAATCTTTCGCGGTTTGCAACCGATCACCAACCGAACGGGTGGTGTCGTAAAACGCCTCAATCCCTGACGACATTTCCACTTGAGTCCAACCCTGACACAAGCACCCAAAGCAAATTAGAAAAACGAACAACTCACGCATCTAGAATGGAATCTAAGGGTACTGACCAAATCTACTCCCTGTTGATTCCATGAAGGTAGAAGCTAAGGAGGTGACAAATAGAAAGGTTGAAAAAGAGAAGATAGATCGTTTCTAAAACAAAAGAATTGTCGTTGGGTCACCTGCACGCGACATCCTGAAGACGAAGCTAGCCATAAACACAATCAAGCAATCACACCTATGGGTCAATTCTGGCGAAACCGATTATTCCTTGTTGTGCATCAGAAGGCAAAAATCCACGCATCGGCTGAAGATGCGCGGATTTTGAAAGTAGCCCGTAGGGAGGGCAGGAGGTCCCTCTACACCCCACGCCATTCCAACATTTCAGAGTTGTACACATGGCCGTGTGCCGTTTGGTACTGCCAGTAGTGTTGTACCGAATCCTTGTTCATCGTGACTCTGAATCCATACGGAGAACACATTTACACACGGGGTTAAATGGTTACCCTGGCTTTCAGTTGTTCGAAAGACACCGCCCCCGATTCATTGTTAGAAGTAAGTGATCCGGTGCCAGAGTTCCGAGATTTGATAGCGGCTGGAGCGGAAAACGTGCCCAATTCCGATTTGCTCTATTGTTGGTATAAGGTTTTTGAATGTCACACACCGGCTTTCCACCTACAGCTTGAGCGTGGGCATGTACATGAGTTTCCCATGCGAGCAACCTTGTCCAGATACGCTTGAGCGCACGATTTATCAAAATGCACCGTCGAAAGACATTTGGCTGATGGACCACGCCAAGATGGTCTCTTTGGATGATTCATGTTGGGAGTACGCCGCCCATGAGGACTTGAATGCGTTGTGGTCGGACAGCCCTGGGAGATGGGGCATCCCATCCATGCCGTGGCAATGAATGCGACTCGACATGACCACAGGCGCGGATGGATAGGTCAAGGGCAAGGGTCACGGATGATGGTGCCCTGCCACCTACGATGAGGTCCAGCTCGATGGTTCAGTTGAATTTTTCGAGCAAGGTTTTGACGGCGAGTTTTCCGAGTTCGTTGGAAGCCAGTGGGCTGGCTCCTGTGATTACGCCGCGGTCGGCGCAAACGGTCTTGTCCATCTTGCTGTTCATCAAGTTCACGCCCAGGCCTTTGAGTGTTTCGCTCACACCAATTGCCATTTTGCCGGGCAGATAACCGATCATGGGCGTCTGGTTGTCCACTGAATCTGGGAAAACGGCCATGTTGTAGCCCTTGTATAGGAATTCTTGATTGTCCAATGTGGTGGACAAAAATGCCCCTGGTCCGTGACAGAGGGTAATCGTGAACACGTCTTTTTCGTGCGCCCACCTTAGAATTTTTGCCACGTTTTTGTCTTCTGGGATGCCGATCATGGCGCCGTGTCCACCGGGCACAAATACAGCGGCATAGGTGTCTGAATGGTCAAAAGAATTCGCGATGAAATCCGTGAGTTTAATGGGGTTTTTAAAGCCCTTTTGGTGTTCGTTGAAGATGGCTTTGACATGCTTGTCCTTCTCTGGGAATGCCCACATCTCGAAGACCACGGGTTTCCCTGTGGGGGTCGCAATCTCGAATTCGAATCCTGCATTTTTCAAATGAAGCATGGGCAGCAGGGCTTCTACAGGGTGGTTTCCCGTGGAAAAAGAGGTCCCGTTCTTCATTTTTAAGTTCTTGTTTTCTGTGAAGACAACAAGAATCTTTGACTTCTTCCCCTTGATTTTTGGATGCGAGATGTTCTCGAAATCCGTTTTGTCGGCAACGCTCATTTTCAAGGCCAATTTGGAAGGGCTGTATGAACCATCCGGTTCCAATTGAGGAGCGATTCCCAGTAATTTCTTGAGCATGACTTTTGTGTTTTGAGGATTCAACATCAAAACTAGAAGGCCCCTTTTGGTCAAAATTTACCCTAGGGTAAGAAGTCAGGTTTTGACCAGCTCAGCCCGAACCCGGCTCAAGCTCTGTTGCGTCATGCCCAGGTAGGAGGCAATGTGGTAATTGGAGATGGACTGCTCAATGTCAGGGTATTGCGAAAGAAACAGTTGGTACCGTTCGAGTGCTGTCAATTGCAGCTGATTCAATATTCTTTTGTGCAATGCGACCACGTGCCGTTCTAAATTTTTCCTTTGAAACGGTTCGAATTCTGGGAATGGAGTGTAGATCTGGTCCAGGGTTTGGGCGTCGAATTCGAGGACCACAGAATCCGAGATGCATTCTACGCTGAGTGAAGCGGGCACATGGTTGTACATGGCGATGAAGTCGCTGATCCACCAGTCTTTGATCGCAAACTGAAGTGTGTGTTCCTTGCCTTCCTTGTCGATGCAAAACGAACGCAGGCTGCCACTCAAAACAAAAAAGGTCTTGTTCACCTTTTGGCCTTCTTGGATCAAAACATCTCCTTTCGAGACCATTCTTTCTTTGGCAATGGAATGGATGTACTTCTCCGCCTCTGGAGACAGTGAAATCGATTGCTTGATTTTATGGATGAAGTGCTGCAACGGTTCGTGGATTTGATACGCGGACGACAAGCAAGGTATGCTGCGATGATCAGGGGTACAGATGCAATTGGAGTGCTGGAATATACTGGAGTACGTGACCATCCAAAGGCGCACTGAAAAGCAAGGAAAGACAGTCATGAATGTGCCTCGTTGCCCCGTTTTGAAGACCTTCGATGCGCTTCTATTGGGGCACCATTCGGGTGCCGGAATTGGTCAGGCCCCGGGGTGAATCAAGTCCGGTCTTCTCCATTCGTATGGCCCATCGCTCCGTCAATTCGGCAAAGGCCTCCATCATGGTCCTGCAGAAGTGGGGCAAGCTGTTGCGCAGTTCAGAGGTGTTGATGCGGTATCACTTCCTCACCCACGCTGGTCCCAATGAGTTCGCACCGCAAAGCCTCGAAGCCGAGAAGGTGTTCGAGTCTCCATTGGTCCAGGTCAAGAAGTTCGGGGGCGATGATGGCAGGATGATGCGATCGCTTACAAATTCGCGCTTACAAGCGAATCCAAGAACGCACCGGTGTCTTCTGAGTATCCAATGTTGCGGTCAATGATGCGCCCATCGCGTCCCACCAAACACCAAGTTGGATAGGCAACTACGGGGTATTCTGTGGGCAATGAATCGAGCATCATCTGCGGCACGTTCAATTCTCTGCGGTCCAGGTAGCGCTTCACTGTCTCGGCTTTTTGGTGGTGGTTGACGCCCATCACAGTGAACCCTTCCGGACCGAATTCCTCTTGCATTCCTGCGAGGTGAGGCAACGCACTCATGCACGGCCCGCATCCGATGTACCAAAAATCAACGTACACGAGTTGTCCGTTCAACGTCTCCAGGCTCACCGGTTCACCTTCCAAATCCAATCCTGACAATGCCGGTGCCTCGTCTCCAATGGCGGGTAATGAGGCTATGGCTTTTTCGCGCCAATCTTCATCTCCGCCTGCAACAGCAGGGTCGACAGGCTCAGGCTCCTTTGCCCAACTCGGAGCCGTCCAATCGGCAACGGCATTTGCGATTGCGGGCTGATTTACAGCCTCCCACGTCCATTCCATGGTCGTTTCACTGCCGTACATGATGTCACCTTCGTACCAAGACTGTTCAAACCGCACAGGCAAACCCGTCGGTGCTTGGAAGACCCATCGATTGATTGTCCGAGACAAGGGGTGAAACGCATCAGACGTCGAATCAGGGATGGCCGAGCGAGTGAGAATGAACTGCTCGGGCGCCAAGCGTGTTGGGAGCACATGTTCCCAAACAACTTGAACGGATGAATCGCTCACTTGTTCAGCCCACCAAGTGCTGTCAGTGAGCGCTTTTGGCAAGGCGAGGGAAGCATAATAATTGCGGATTCCATTTCCGTTGCGCTCATTACGGGGATTCATCGGGTAAACGAATTTGATGCTATCTCTTCGAAACGAGGTGACTTCATTGGCCCACAGATGGCTCCAGTAGCTGATGGTATCACCGTCTTCGATGAACGCATCTTCCATGATCCAAGCCATGTCGTATGTAGAATCTTTCGTGGCGTGTGTGCGAACCCATTGCAAATCGACGTCTCGATCCCACTTGCTATCATCGGCTTCTCGGGCCTCGGTCTGATGCACTCGAAATTGCGCATTTTCAATTTGCATGATGGCGTCACGCACATCATTGGCATCGGTAAAAACAGGTTCGGGCTGGCTGCAGGCGATGAGCACGACAGGGGCGAGGAGTAGCATGCGTTTCATGAGGTGAAAGTAAGCCGTTTGGAAGCTGCTACCCGTGCCTTTGTCTCAGTGTGGACAGGGAGTAGGTCGCCCAACGCGCAGGGCCCAAACTCCGCGAGGCGCCAGCCCATTGGCATCGAACGAGCTCGGTAAACTTGCTGTGAAAACCTTGCTCGAGAAATTCAACTGAATGTTCAGTGTCCAGTCGGGGCCAGTCGGGCCTCGATGAGGGCGGCGGCAGAAGAGGACAGATAAGGGCCGAGTACGGTAAATACATGGCGCAGTCCTTGGATGCGCAGCGCGTGGTTGTTGGCCTCGGGGTACTTCTTCTTGGAGAAGTCCAGCCAGTAACGGCCAATGACCAATATGATTTCGGAGATGTCCTCCATGTCATTGGGGTCCAATTCCAGAAGGCCATGTTGGTGGGCATGCTGGATTCGCCCCTCGGTCCAAGTGTCTAGAAAGTCATTGACCATCTTGGCGGTGTGCAGCGCAGGCTCATCCGACTCTAGCAACGAGCCAAAGTCATCGCGCAGGATGTAGCGAAAGTCCCAGATCACGTTGTAGGATGCGAAGATGCCGGCGATGATGGCGTCCTCTTGGACGGAGTCGGCGCTGGTATTGGCACTTTCGAAAACCTGTTGGAGTAGATCGAGGTGTGCTACAAGAATGTCCTTTTTCGTTCGGAAATGATACCAGAGCGAACCCTCGAGAACACCGGAATGCTGTGCAATCGAGGCGGTTGTGACCGAGCCAAATCCTCCCTCATTGAACAGGATCAGGCTGGATTCGAGCAGTTTGTCTCGCGTTTTGTCCGAGAATCGGTCAAGTGTGCCTGCCGTGAGGAGGCCAGCAGAAGCGTCAGTCATGGGCGAGGCGCTGCTTCATGTCTTGGGGAATCCTTGGGTTCATGAGCCAGAACCAAAGTGGCGGAGCGAGGCTCAGCAAAATGGAGGCGGGATAACCCAGTGGAAGGGTCGGGCTCTTTTCATGACTGTCAAGCACCTGATACTTCTTGGTAGAACGATAGTGATGGTCGCTGTGTCGCGTGAGTTCGTAGAGGGTGATGCGTCCAATGTTGAAGTTGGAGTTCCAAGAGTGGTGAGGCTGGACAACCTCGTATCGTCCGGATGCGGTTTTGAACCGGCGCAGTCCGTAATGCTCGATGTAATTGATGCACTCTAGGAAAAGGAAGGAAATCACACCGGCCACAGTGGCAAAGAGCAGCCCTTCAATGGAGAACAGTGCGTAGACTCCAAGCAAATAGGCGGGTTGGATGAGGTGGTACCAAAGCATGTCATTCTTGACCGAGAAAAAGGTCAAGCTTTGGCGCTTCAGCAGGTTCATTTGGAGCTTCCATGCGCTCACATATTGGCGGGTGACGGACGTGAACCAGAAGCCGTAGACGGTCTGATTGTAGCGCGCAGTGGCACCGTCTTCCGGTGTGGCCACGTGCAGGTGGTGACCGTAGTTGTGCTCGATGAAGAAGTGCATGTACAGACAGGGCATGTACAATGCCTTGCTCATGAGGCGTTCGATGAGGGACGTGCGGTGTCCCAGTTCATGGGCCACGTTGATGCCATTGGTCGCCAAGAGGATGCCGCCAGACAGGACCAAGCCCACCCATTCATAGGTCGCAAAGTTGCCGGCTTGCACTGTGTGCAGTGCATAGGCCAATAGCCCAAAGACGATGGGCACATTGAGATAGAGCATGGCATCGAAGATCCACTGGGTCTTCTTGTACGTGATGTCTTCCTCCTCCAGGTTCTCGGTGGTTTGGCCAGTAATGACATCAAGAAGGGGAAGAACCAAAAAGGCATAGAATACTGTGGAGTAGGTCCAAATGCCGGTCGACGAAAAAGAGACCAGCGCGGACAGGGGCATCGTATAGGCGAACAGGTACTTTAAGTCCCTCATTGACGGTCAATTTAATAAACTGGGTAAACACCCAACATTGCAATCTACCCTGTTTTTGGGTGAATACCCAAATGAGACGATGGTTTTCCCGGTTCAGCGCGAGCACAGTGCCCCGTTGTACATGGTGTCTCCTGAGCGGGTCTGGGTGAAACAAAAAACCCCCGGCATGACGCCGAGGGTTTTCTTGAAGGTGAAGGGGCTGGTTTACTTCACAATTTGCAAGCGGGAAGTGGCCGAGGTCTCATCGGTGATGATGTTCACGATGTAGTGGCCCACGGCAAGGTTCAAATCGTGCTGTGCATTGCGCGTCACATTGGACAAGGACGCCACGGTTTTTCCAGTCATGTCCACAATGGTCACGTCGGCGGTGTTGTGCATGCCAGACCATGAAATCGTGACCGCTTCTCGCGCAGGATTTGGGTACACGTCGGTTACAAAGGCGGCTGCATTCTCCGCAATGCCATTGACATTCCCTTGGTCTGCGCGCAGGCAGAATGCGCCTTCGGCTGACCAGTCATAGGTGCCGTTGTCGTAGTGGAATCCATCGTAGCGCAGGAAATACTCCGCACCTTCTTCCGTGTCAAATCCAACTTGAGCCCAGAAATAGCCGTCATCTGGGGCGATGTCTTCGGAGCACGCGACGGGCACAAGCTCGCCACATTCTCCCTTGTAGAGTGCCATTTGGCTGTCCCAGCCGAAGTAATAGACGAAGGTTTCGTCTGTAGGGTCGCACTGCGAATGCACCACCGTGTATGGATTGCCATCGCCGGTGAAGGAGAACCACACTGATCCGTCGTCGGTGTTGTCTTCCCAGCACTCAGTGCCGATCATGTCGGCATCGGGGTTCATGCCAATTCCGCTCCCAGTTTCGCTGTCGTCGAATGGACCGGCGAAGCCAGGCGAGTTTGCGGAAGTGTTGTCAAACAAGGCATCGATGTTGCGCGCATCTGCACAAACGGTGTGGTCTGTAAGGGGCTCCAAGTTCACAGCGCCAAGACAAAAGCTACCGGTCGAAACGCCTTGGAATTGGGTGCCGTTGTAGTGGTTGTAACCGTCCACCATGAGCCAGTAATCCACGCCCTCTTCGGCCTTGAAGTTGATGAAGGAGTACCACCATCCAAATTCGCTCGCCCACATGTAGTTCATGTCGTCATTGGCGTGAACCAGACTGAGTTCGTCGCACGAACCGCTGTAGAGGGCCATTTGGGTGTCATTGGCATACATCGCGGCTCCTGTGCACCAGTTGCCAGTGATCATTTGGTAAACCCCTCCGTCTCCGGTGAACCGGAACCAAACGGATTGGTCAATCGCAGGGGTTGTGCCGCCAGTTTCAATGTCAAACCAGAGGTCCACAAGGTCCGCAGCCAGCTCGGGCTCTCCTGTGGCATCGACGTTGGAAAAGGTGCCGAGCTCGGCACCAGCACCGATTTCTCCCGTCATCAAGTCGGAGATGTCAATGGCGTCGACACAGAGGTCGTTTGTGGGTTGGGCAAGTGCTGGGGTCGAAAGCAAAAGCAGGGCCGCAGCGAGCAAGTAAAAGTGTTTCATAAAGACAAGTTGTTTGATGAAGGGAAAGTACCCCTTGGTTTGAGGCTTGTGCCAAAGTCAAGGGAGGGTTGTGAGCATGCACACGAGGGCAAATGGCTCGACCCTTTCGAGGGAAGCGTTCCGCCTTCACGATTCCACTCCTTTTGTCGCTCAGCCGCCTGGCCAAATCCACGCAACTTTTGAGTAAATGTGGGCGTCTTGGATATATGCAGAATAAAAAAATACTCGCCCTTGCGGTTTTCCTTCTCATGTTGGCTGACCAGTCAAAGGGGCAGTCTGTTACACTCACCTTGGGCAATGTCCCGGAGACGGTTGCATGCAATGAAGTCTGGACAGAGCAGAACGTCAGCCTCAGTTTTGTGAGCACGACCACGGACGATTGTAACCCAGATGGCTGTTCTTTCGCAGCAAGTGGTCCGGCCCTTGGCTTCGCAGAGTCCGTGATGGTTTGGCCTTCTCGATTGACCGTTGATTTGTCCGATTTGCCGGGCATTCAAACGGTGGAGGTGGACATTGTAGACTACTGCGGCTTCTATTGTACACAGGCTTTTTTAATGGACACGGCTGGAATCGTGAGCGTCAAGGGGAACAGCGAAGTGGGCGCTGAAACCCTGATCATGGACAATCCTTCACAGGCAGCGTTGACCGAGTTGGCCATTTCTGGATGTGAAAGTGGAATCAACGAAATCCGGATTTACCAGAGCACGAGCGCCATTGAAGATGCGCCCTCAACAGACAAAAAAGTGCTGCGCATCATGGATGGCTTTGGAAGAGCGGTTCAGCCTGTCCCTGGCCAACTCTTGTTTTACATCTACGACGACGGGTCTGTAAAGAAGAAGCTCATTTCAGACTGACGTTGAGGTTTCGCATGGCTCACTGTCGGACCCAACGCAGGGTGCGGCGTTTCTCGCCATCGACAATGCGGATCAGGTAGACGCCGCTTCCTGCGGTGTGGGTCACAGTGTGGGTGGGCGCCCCGGGTTGAGCCGAATGAATAGACCGGCCGGTGGGATCGAACACTTCGATGGAGGCATTGGGCGAGAGGCCTGAGATCTGGAAGTCATCCGTACCTGGATTGGGAAACAGGGTGGTCTTAATGGTGTTTCGGTCTAGGCGCTCCACATCGGTGGTGTTGCATCCATCGACCCATGAGATGCCGTCCAAATTCCAATCGGGGTCGATGGTCAGGCACATGTGATCCAGCGCAGTGACCGCCACATCGACGATGCGCGGGGTATTGCTGTAGTCAAACGTGAGGACGCCCTCGGGTTGGTCCCATTCTGCCCCTTGAACCGTCCCAACGAGGTCGCTGCTCAAGCTGTTGATGACCTCGGTGCCGGTGCCTTCGGTGAGGGCCCAATGCCCTTGCAGAGACGCCCAGTTCGGGTGGGTATTCTCCAAAGCGCTGCAATGCCAAGCGGAGATGGTTTCTTCGGACAGCACGTCGTGCCAAAAGCGCACCTCGGAGATGGCGCCTGAGTAGCTGTAGGCGCCCAAAATATCCGATCCGAAAAACCAACCGCTGCCCACATCGATGTTGCCAACAGCCGAGATGTCTTCTTCGGAAGAGAACACGCCATCGGTGTACAGGCGCATCATGCCGTCGCGGTCAAAAGAGCAGGAGAGGGTGTGCCATTGGCCGTCCGCCACACCGCCGGACCCATTGGCGTCGGCGCGTTCATTGCCATCGCCGATGTTGACCTTCCACGCTGGGCCACCGGGGTATTCGAAGGAAAAGACAAACCCCGGGTTGAGGCCGGAGTCCCAGTCTTTGTTTCCAATGATGGCCACATCGGGCGTGGCTTGCGTGCGGATGCGTATCTCGATGGTGAAGTCTTGATTGGCCCCCAATTGAAGGGCGGGGTCATCGGCAATCACAACGGCATCTCCACCGCCTTCAAAGCGCAATTCAGCGGCTCCTGGAGCGACACAGTTTTCCGGAGCGGGGAGGACGTCGAGCGTGTCCTTGAGCAGCACAGTAGGCTCCACTGAAGGGCCGCTGGCGATGAAGAACATGGTCTCCTCTTCGATGGAGGTGCCGCCGTGGTTGAACCCGATACCCCCGTGGTCGGTGGACACCAAAATCAGCCAGTTCTCTGCAGCATAATTGGGCCGGTTTGTGAGGGCGGACAGGACATCTGCAACAAACCCGTCTGTGGTTTCTATGGCGTTGATGTATTCGGGGACATTGGCGTCGAAGCCATATCCATGCCCGTTGATGTCCACGTCGTCAAAGTGAAGAAACATGGCGTGGGGATCGGCACCTTCCAAAATTGACACTGCTGCGTCGCGCACAGCAGCATCGGTGGGAGCATTCAATGCGTCATCGACGTCCTCTCCGAGGATGTAGTCGTTGATGGGAGACCAATGGCAGAAAGAATGGGTGTTCAGGTCTGGGTTTTCAGACTCTAAGCGACGCATGAAGGAAGGGAAGCCTTCGAAGTTGCTGCCGACAAAGTTGTTGCTGGTTACGCCGTGTGCGTCCGACCATACACCGCAAAGCATAGCGGACCAGCCGGGGCCACTGTATGTGATGTCGTTGTTGAGGGCGTCGGGACTGTAAATGCCATCGGCAATCAAGGCGTCCAACGAGGGTGTTTCGGCTGTTTCCAAACAGTCGGGGCGCGTCCCATCGATGCCGATGATCAAAACGCGTGCATCATCGGATTGTCCGTGTGCCGTGGTGCCTGTGATCAGAAAAAAGGACGCCAGGGCAAGGGGGAAAGCGAGTTTCATGGTCACAAGGTGGGTGCGAATACAGGCAATGTAGGAAGTCTGGAGCAACTAACGTTTTCGGGAAGTGCAACATTTTCAGTCCCTCTTATGACGCCGATTTGGTTCATTTTACTTGGGGTTCAAGCATCCCAAAGCTTAAATTTCATTCAATAAAAAAGGCCCTCATCAAGAGGGCCTTTTTCGTTGTTCGTGTCAGGGAAAATCAGTCGTTTGATTCCACCTGAAACTGTGTCTTTTCAGCAATGATGCGGTTGATCTCCTGATCCAGAATGGGCTCTGTTCTGAAGTTGGTATAGTTGGCACCATACCCTTGAACCTCGGCCTCATAAATGTTCAGGATGAGGTAGTTCTTCTTGGTCACGCTATAGGTGGGGTGGACCAAGACGTCGACATTCTCACCCTCCACTGCATTGTACGCTGCCGCACTTTTCACCTTGCCTTCTGCATCGCCTGTTGCAATCATCTCGAAGAGGCGGAATGGATTTAGGAAGGAGAACAGCCCTTCTTTGGTGAAGGCATTGGATGAGTAGGTAATGCCGTCGGCGTATTTGTTGTCGCCTTTCAATCGGAAGAAGAGAAAGTAGACTGACTGGGATTTGCCCGTCAGGCGATTCTCTGCGTCAACAACAATGTCTGCTTTGATGGGGTCAAGGTCAACATTGCGGTTGATCACATTAGAAGAAGCCATGCCGTGGCTGCTAGAGGAGCACCCGGTGCCCAAAGCAGAGACGACAAGCAAGAAGAGAATGGGAAATAAATGTTTCATGTTGGAGATAAAATTCAGGGCTCTTCAAAGCCAACACAAGCCCACTTCTGAATTTTAAACCTCGACAGGGTGTCAGCAAATTTTGGTCACGCCGTTTCCATTGTCCGAAGTTGTACCTCATTCCTTGCGTCCCCTCTCGCTCTTCTTCCTATCGGCCATTGAGGTATTTGCAGTGGGTGAAAGCGCGTATCTCTCTAACGTATGGAGTACAACGTCAAGAGGGTGGGCGATTGGAAGCGATCAAGAAGGGAGCCGACAATGAGGAGAAAACAGGTCCTCATCGTTGGAAAGGTGAAGTTTTGAGTGCGGACGCGTTGCAATCACGGTGCGCGGGGCTAAGTTGAAGGCACGTTTTCGGCTTGGGCACCATTCTGGTTTGGCTCAAGTCAGAACACGCAACGCTGGACAACATGATCGACCGACTTCCATTCTCCCGCCTCGCAATGTGGACTTGCCTGCTCGGCTTTTGCGGCCTGAATTGGCCGGCTTCGGCACAGGCAGACGAGGAGGTTTTCACCCTTTACTTGGTTCGGCATGCGGAAAAGGAAAGCGCTTCGAACGACCCGGAGTTGACGCCATGTGGCGTGGAGCGGTCTGTGAGCTTGCGTGCCTTTTTTGATGCGGTTCCGCTCGAAGCGGTGTACAGCACGGACTACCGCCGTACGCAGGGAACCGCCTTGCCCACGGCGCGTTCAAAAGGGTTGGAGGTTCAAGGGTACGACCCGAGGTCGTTGGAGGTGGTCATGGAGGAACTGATTGAGGGGCAACAGGACGCCTTGGTCGTGGGCCACAGCAACACCACCGGGGTGCTGGCGGGGTTGCTTGTGGGCGAGGACATTGGCGCTTTCGACGAGTCGATTTACAACCGCATCTACGAAGTGGTGATGACCAAAAACGAGCGGCGGCTTCATGTCTTCCATACCGCCTTCCGTTGCGGAGAGCATTGAGTCTTGGCTGTGGCCATTTTATTTTCCAGAGGGGCTGTAGGTCGGCCGATTTGGAGCAACCCTTTGAGGAAAATGTTCGTTTCTTCGGCGTAACACCCGAAACCAAGCTGCCATGTTCCAGAAGTCTGCCCTGTTGTTGCTTTTTGTTGGCCTCTGCCTTGCAGGTTTCGGTCAAGACATTGTGCCGATCGAGAACCATTCGGTCAATGCACTGGGTCAGGTTCAGCTCTCCATTCAAGGTGATGCGGACAAGTACTACATCTTAGAAGCACAGCACAGCCCGACGTTTGAATGGGCTTCTTCCATGACCATGGGAGTAGACGGCACGATGGTGATTTCGGAGCCCGGTGCGGCTTACCCCGAAGATCAATACACGGTCCGAGCTTACGACGTAGCCACCCCGGGCGACATCGATGGGGACCTGATCGACGATGTCGCAGAGTTCCAGAACATGCCCACGAATGCACCGTTGAATCATGCGCCGGCCATTGATTTTGAAGATGGGGCAACCTGTGTGCCCGATGCGGAGACCTTCATGGCGCTGGCCACGGTGAACAACGTGGGCTGGGCGCCATTTTTGGACGACCAGTTGTATGTCAAGTTTGGCATCATGGACAGGGACACGCCAGAGCCCAAGGTCTATTTCATCAACAGCAACACGCACACGGTTCACTATGGTTTCTGGGGTGCCATCGACGCCGATGTGGTCGGGGATGATTCATCTGGTGAGATCGTGTTCTATCCCACCCAAATCAACCCCAACGGGACCATTGGGGGGTATTCGTTCAATTTCTCGTTTGGAGATGCCGATGACTTTGAGGATACCCAGCGGACTTACCATTTGCTGCTGGCCAACATGCCCTTTTTGCAGAACAACATGACCCACTTCATTGGCGAGGGCGATGAAGACAACTATCTCAACAATTACGCAGAGGACTTCGAGGGGTCGGGTATTGAGGTGGTGCTCGAGTCCGAGGTCTTTGCCAATGTGGACTACATCCCCCTTCACCTCGCGGAGGGATACGGCTTCTTCCGCCACATGGAGCTGGGCGAAACTCCGGGTTCCCGGGACATTGTGCTTTACGATGCCTTGCCAAACTCCCTCCCCCGCGTGGGCGGAATCATGACTTCTGTGATTCAGACACCCCTTTCTCACGTGAACCTAAGGGCCATTCAGGACAACGTTCCAAACGCCTACATCGCCAACCCATTGTCGGTGGATTCCATTAGCAGTTTGTTGGGGAGCTACATCTACTATCAGGTGGGACAGGAGTCTTTCCAAATTCGGGAGGCCACACTCGATGAGGTCAATGCATGGTACGAGGCGTTGCGTCCCACAGAGCCGCAGATTCCAGTCCGCGACCTGAGCATCACCGAAATCATGCCGCTGGACGAGGTTCAATTTGAGATGTCGACGGCTTTTGGCGCAAAATGTGCCAACGTAGCGACCATGCGGTCGTTTGGGTTTCCGGAAGGCACCATCCCGGACGGTTTCGGAATCCCCTTCTATTACTACGATGAGTTCATGACCTACAACGGTTTCTACGATGAGGTCGAGGTCATGATCAACAACCCGTCTTTCATCAACGACATGGTCTTTCGCGAAGACCGCTTGCGGGACCTTCGGGACGACATCAAGGACGCTCCCATGCCTTTGTGGATGATGGTGGACCTGCAGAACATGCACGAGTCTTTCCCAGAAGGGACCGCGGTTCGTTGTCGGTCCTCCACCAACAACGAGGACTTGCCCGGTTTCAGTGGCGCGGGTCTGTATGCTTCCAAAACCCAATACGAGGACGAAGGTCACATCTTCAAATCCATTCGCCAGGTGTACGCCAGCATGTGGAACTTCAGGGCGTTTGAGGAGCGAGACTTTTATCGCGTAGACCACTTCATGGCGGCCATGGGGGTCTTGTGTCATCCGAATTTTCAGGAGGAACAGTCCAACGGGGTGGGCATTAGCATTGACCCCATCTACGACACCGAAGGCACGTTTTACTTGAATACCCAAGTGGGGGAGTCGCTCATTACCAACCCCGAGCCAAACTCGGTTCCAGAGGAGATTCTGCTGTACGAGGACGAGACCCAAGGGGCCGGTTATGTGGTCCTGCGGTTGTCCAACTTGGTTGAAGATGGTGCGCTGGTCATGGAAAGCGAGTACTTGGACCTCATGCGGGAATACCTCGGGGTCATTCACGACGAATTTGCCGTGCTCTACGATGTCGAAGGCATCGAAGGATTTGGCATGGACATTGAATACAAGGTGACCGCTCAGGACCAATTGGCCATCAAACAAGCCCGTCCGTGGGTGTCGTTTTGGGCCGGCATCAAGGCCGACAACGACTTGGCGGTGGAAGAATTCATTGGGCCTGAGCCTTCGTCTGACTTGGGCGCCGACGAGTTGGTCATTCTGCGGGTGGCCAATACTGGATTGAATGACATGAGCGACTTTGATCTGTCGCTCGTGGTGAACGGTGTCACGGTGGAAACCCTCAACATTACCGAGACCATTCCCCCTTTCAGTGATGCCGAATTTCAATTCACGGCACCACAAGATTTCTCGGCTACAGGAGCGTATGTTCTGGCCGGTATTGTTTCAGATCCCGAGGACGGGTATTCCAACAACGACACCTTGGCCTATACTTTGACCAAGCTTCATCCTTTGGATGCAGCCCTCTCATTTGGTCAAGTCAACGCCACTTGCGGTGGTCAAATGGGGGTGAACGCCATTTTGACCAATGAAGGCGAACAGGCCATTGAAGCGGTGGAAATCCAAGTCGAAGTCAATGGGGTTGTGGTGGATGTCCTGGCTGAATCTGTGGACATTGAGCAAGGGGAGCAGGGCATATTGACCTTTGTTTTGGAAGACAACCTCTTGCCCGCAGGCAACAACATTCAGATGCTCTTGATTGGGGTCAATGGTCAATCGGACGGAGACCTGAGCAACAATGCGGTTTTCACGATTGCGGACCTCGAAGTGGATTTTGAGACGGTAACGTTGTCCATTCTGTCCGATGATTTCCCGGGGGAAACTTCTTGGGAAATGGTCGATGTTGGATCGGGCCAAATTCTCTCGGGTGGAGATTTCCCTCTGGGTTCAGAAGAAGTGTACACGGAAGACATCTGCGTGAGTGCCAGTGCGTGTCTGGTTCTGACCGTTTATGACAGTTATGGGGACGGCATGTGCTGCGCATACGGGGAAGGTGATTTCCAAGTCATGAATGAAGCTGGAGAGACCATTGTGTTCAACGATGGGGACTTCAACTACGAGGCGTCGGAGTCATTTTGTGTTGGCGATGGGGCTTGTCAGATTGCAACAGAGGTGAGCGTGAGCCATGCGTCTTCTAGCTCTGCAAATGATGGCGCCCTTGTCCTCAACCCTTTTTCCAACGAGGACGTCTTCACCTTTAGCATCGATGGGGGACAGTCGTTTGTAAGCTCGAACACCTTTGTTAACCTCGGCCCGGGACCCTACAACGTGGTGGTGCAAAGTGAGACCGGTCAGTGCACATTCGAGGAGACGGTCACCATTTCCGTTTGCGACTTGGAGGGAGTGCAGGTGACGGTGACGCATCCCACTTCGGTGGTCACAACGGATGGAGCCATAGTGATCACAGCATCGTCCGGTGCAGGGGCACATGAGTACAGCATCGACGGGGGGCAAAATTTCGTTGGGTCAGGTACTTTCCTCGACCTTCCGGTGGGTGACTACAACGTGATTGTGATGGACGACCTCGGCATTTGCGAGTACGCATTCGATACGCCTTTGGTTGTGGGTGGGGTGGTTGGCGTCGAAGACGACCTCGCCGCGAGCGCCGCAAGGGAGGTTCAATTGTATCCCAACCCGACCCGAGATCACTTTACGGTGGACGCCGCTTCATTCGGACACCTCAATGGTTCGATTCAAGTGGTGGTATTGGATCACATGGGCCGGAGCTTGTCTTCTCACGTCATGGCGCCAGGCCGCACGAGCACAGTGATTTCTCTTGAACAGTATCCCACGGGAGCTTACCTCGTCAAGTGCTTTAATGACGCGTCGATTCAGAACTTCAAAGTGATCAAACTCTGACTGCGATGGCATTGACTTTGGCCTCTTTTGACTCGCCTTCACAACCTTTCCACGACATGCGCAATTTGATTTCGTCGAGCCGATGCAGTGGGTTCTGCTTGCTGCTGACCCTGCTGGTTCAGTCTTCCTGGGCACAGACCGACATTCCACCCTTCGGTCCGGCTTATGTGCAAGGCGAAATGGCGACCATTGCCATTACCATGGAGTCGGAAAGTGTAGAGTCCATGCTCTTTGGAGACGTGGATTACGCCTCTACAAATCCTTACCCGGCGATGGTCCAATTCCAGTCTTCTGTGGACGATACGCTTTTTAACCTTGTGGCTGTTCGGTTGCGGGGCAACACCGCACTGACGTCGCCAAAGAAGAGCTTTAAGGTGGACATGAATGCGTTCTTGGCTGGCCAGAAGTACGCCGACCTTGAGAAACTCAACCTCAATGCGAATCAGAACGACCCTTCACTTCTGAGGGCGGGATTGAGTTGGAATGTGCTTCGCAGAATGGGTTTGTCGGGCTCCCGAACGAGTCATGTGAGGGTGGAAATCAACGGTGCCTACATGGGGGCTTACCTCAATACAGAGCACTTGGACGAGGAGTTTGTGGAGGAATACTATGACAAGGACAATGGCAACCTCTACAAATGCCGTTTTCCCGCCACGTTGGAGTACCTGAGCCAAAACCCCGACGACTACAAGTTCGAAGTCGATGGGCAGCGCGTATACGAACTCAAGACGAACGGCGATGAGGACGACTACAGCGACCTCGCTGCGTTCATTGACATTCTCAACAACACGCCGGATGACGACTTTCAATGCGCCATCGAGGGGGTGTTCAACGTGGCCGACTACCTCAAGGTCCAAGCGTTGGATGTGATGAGTGGAAATGGGGCTGGTTATGCTGGAAACGCAGACAACTTTCACCTCTATCACAACCCTCAAACGGGCCTCTTTGATTATATCCCTTACGACCTGGACAACACCTGGGGCATCGATTTTCTCGATGGGGATTGGGAGAGCCGCGACCCTTATACGTGGTCTCCGGAATTCCGGCCGCTCTATGACCGCCTGATGGCGGTACCGGAGTACCGAGGATGGTATACGCACTACTTGCGGCGCATGATGGACGACTGGGCACATCCCGACAGTGTCTCGGCTTACCTCGAGCCCCGTCACACCTTGCTGTTGCCGGCCATTCAAGAGGACACTTATTACCCCCTGTCCTTCGGGTATACCCCACAGGATTTCGAGTCTTCCCTAGAGGAAGCCGCGGGTGGACATGTGGAATTTGGCATTTTGCCTTGGCTGACCACGAGGGGGTATTCTCTTCAAGGTCAGTTGGATACGGATGCGCCTGTTTTGGTGGTTCACGAAGTGGAAGACAACGCGCCGGCTTTGAATTTTCTTCGGGTCCGGGCCAATGTCGACGGCGGTGGCGACGACGTGGACGTTCTGTGCTGGATCGATGCAGGGACAGGTCCCGTGGCGGTGCCCATGTTCGATGACGGCGAGCACGGTGACCGCAAGGCAGGAGACGGAACTTATGGGGTAAAATGGCCCATTCAAACCAATTTGACCACCGTGACCTATCATGTTCAGGCCACATCGGCAGCGGGTCTTGAGCGCTGGATTCCGTGTGCGCCAGAGCTGGTCACCGTGGGTGTGTCGCAGTCGGGTCTCGTGATCAACGAGCTGATGAGCGCCAACGCCAACAACGTTTCCGATGAGTTTGGTGAGTTTGACGATTGGGTCGAGCTGTTCAATTCAGGCAATTCGTCCGTGACTTTAGGGGGCAAGTATTTGACCGACAACTTGAGCACGCCGAACAAGTATGCTCTGCCCGAAGAAATGTTGGCCGCAGGAGAGTGGTCCTTCCATTGGTTGGACAACGACCCGGAGCAAGGCCTCAACCACGCGCCCTTTACGTTGTCCTCCAGTGGTGAGGAGTTGGCATTGTTGGAGTGGGATGAGGCCGGTCAGTTCTGGCTCATTTTGGACTTCATTCCCTTCGGGACTTCCGAGCAAGACGCCTCGCTGGGCCGCTATCCCGACGGCGCAGATTATTGGGTGTGGTATGCCACGCCAACACCGGCCGCAACCAACAACTACGCCATCATCTTGGGTCAGGATGAATTGGGCGAGGTGTTCCAGCGCCAGTTCGCTCCGAATCCCACCTCAGACTGGATTCGTTGGACGGGCGATCGTGTGGGTGGACGCCTTCTGGATTCACGTGGCCGCGAGATGCTGTGCTTTCCTGCAGCAAGGGGGATTTCCTTGACTGGACAACCCGCAGGGGTCTATGTTTTGCACCTCGAGGATGGCACCCGAACCCGTGTTGTGAAGCAGAACTGACGGATTCGGGTCGTTGCCAGCTCTACATGCCAGCGGAGAGACAACGAAGACTGCGCACCACTGTGCCCCTTTTCTCATTGGTGGTCGCCTTAATTTCATCCTGTTGATTTCATTCAAGATGCGTGAGTTGTTCGTTTTTCTAATCTGCTTTGGGTGCTTGTGTCAGGGTTGGACTCAAGTGGAAATGTCGTCGAGGATTGAGGCGTTTTACGACACCACCCGTTCGGTTGGTGATCGGTTGCAAACCGCGAAGGATTTGCACATTGAATTTTACCAACAGTACCCGGATACGGTGCTCTTCTATTTGCAGGAGATGCGCGATTTGGCCGAAAGCGGCGACCATCCTCTGGCGTTGTATTCCGCCCACAACCGGATCGGAAGCCTTCTGGAAAAGAAGGGGCACTTGGAGGAAGCCCTCACCGCATTTGATCAAGCCGAACAGGTGGCCATCGCCCTAGGCGACTCTGCCCGCCTTGGCTCTGTCTATGGAAGCCGGGGCAATGTGAGCGTCCAGCGCAACGAATACGTCGAAGCTACGCGGCACTTCAATCGGTCGACGGAACTCTATGAGGCTGTGGGGGATTCGGACAGGGCGAACAAGTCGCGGATGGCCTTGGGAAACCTCTTCTTGATCATCGGCCATTATGAATTGGCCATGGCCCAGTTTGAGAAGGTGCAAAGCGGCCTTTCAGAGGAAGAGGACTTGGGCTATTTCCCGGGCTTGCTGGAGTTGAATATGGGATGGTGCGCTTACGAGTTGGAGGACTATGAAAGGGCCTCAGGGCTCTACGCCTCAGCCTTGAGCACACTCGAACGGGAGAATCGAGGTTTCTACGTCGCGGGCTGTTATGAGAACATGTCCGCCTTGTCCGAGGAGTTGGGGGCGCTTGATGAGGCCTTGGAACAACGGGTTACGGCCATGGAGATGTACCGGAACTTGGGTGCACGGGGCGACGAACTCTCTTGCATGCTCGCCATCGCCGAATTGACCTTGCCGACTGATCCTAGAAAGGCCCTGAGGGTGGTCAATGACAACAAACGGGAATTGCTGGGGCAAACGGATTACGCGGTCAAACGCAAGCTCTACCGCGTGCTGTATCTGGCTCAAAAAGCGCTGGGCAATCAGGCCGAGGCATTGGAAATGCACGAGTCCTTCGTGTTGTACGACGACAGCTTGCAGTCCGAGAAGCACCGCTTGGCGGTGATTCGAGCGGCCTATGAAAAGGAGGTTGAGCATCAAATTGAGGTGGTGAATTGGGAAAGTGCGCAGATACAAAACAGACAGGAAGTCAAGCAGTTGAAGATTGTGCTCGCTTTGGTTTTGGTGTTTGTTGCCGTGATTGGACTGCTGGTGACCTACATCGTGAACATCAAGAGGCGTCACAAGGACAGGCGCGACGAACTGATGTCCGAAATCGAAGAGCTTCACCGCACCGGCGGCCGTTCCCTTGTCTTGGAAACCCCTGTGCTGGAATTGAGTCGTCCCCTTTTGGACGACGCCTTGGGCAGAACCCTCAATGACACCGATTGGAACGTGCTCAACATCCTTTTGGACGATCCTACGATGACCAACCGCAGCATCGCGGAAAAGGCCCACCTCAGTGTTGACGGGATCGGTTCTTCGTTGCGGAGGATGTACGGCTATTTCGACATTAAGGAGACGAAGTACAAGAAAATGGCCTTGTTGCACACTGCGATGAAAGTTTCTTCGGGGCAGGATTGACAACGTTGCTGACAATCAGTATTCCCCCCTTTTTTTCTGCGGAAACTTCACGTGTTCTGGGGGGCACTTTCACCCTTAAGCGTGAGCTCAAATCGCCTTTTTCGGTCCATTTTAGTGCATTCAAAATTGAACCGAGAAATGAAACCCTTCGCATTTTTCCTTTTGACAGCAGCCTTGGGCTTCGCCCCGAAACTGGCAGCACAGGTCACCACAACG
>CBFHQM010000034.1:0-19103 GCA_965657965.1 uncultured Flavobacteriales bacterium
CAAATGGGCTAGATCATTCAAGCTTTTCTCCGGGGGACCCGTTGGATGGACCCGCCATCGGACAGAACATAAGCAGAGGGGTCAAGTCCAAAATGATTTTCCAAATCGTTTGCGCTCAATTCGGGACGAGCGTCGATGACGCAGGACATGTTGTCGCATGAAACAACTGGCGAACCCTGCGCATCCAAGACCACATAGCCCCATGCTTGCCGACGTGCAGCAAGGCATTCGCCGTGGGAGGACGGCGCAGTGTACACCGCATCTTTGGACTGTCTTAATTCGTTGAGGCTTCGGGGCTTAATTGTGTCCATGGCTGCTTTTGTATCGGAAGGGAAGTTAATTCGTAAACTTCACTCAATCAACACCTTACGCGTGTACGATGGACACGGAAGACGACCAAGACGTCCTTGACTTTACTGATCTGGAGCCCCCGAAGCGTCCTCCCATCATTCCACAACAGCCGCAATACCATTCAACTTTGCATGGATTGGGCATCCTTCGACATGGGCGCCGGGCAAATGAGCTGTGCCCATTAAAAACTCGCGGGTGATTTCACCACCGGTAAACTTGAACGTCTTTTTGAACAGGAGAACCCAGTCCTCTATGCTCAATTCACCCTGGCGCGAAAGCCAAGCGCAAAATGATCCATGGTCCTTCTGTAAACGCAGAATTTGCTGCGCATTGTAGATGGCCGCATTGATTTTGAGACGGTTCCGAACAATCCCCGCATCGGACAGCAACCTGTCCACATCGACGGCGCCGTAAGACGCCACCTTGGCGATGTCATAATCGTGATAGGCACGACGGAAGTGCGCCTGCTTTTTCAAGATGATGTCCCAAGACAATCCCGCCTGATTGATCTCCAAGAGAAGCCGTCCAAAAAGCGCGTCGTCTGATTCTACGGCAAAACCGTATTCCGTATCGTGGTAAACCCGATGGTGGTTTTCCGCGGGCAGTGATGCGACGAACGCGCAGTAGGAATTGGGCAACTCCCTGCGCTCCTGGCCTTGGACTTCAGCGTCACTTCCCACCCCTCTCCCTATTTCTGCGGGCCTGATTTGCGCAGGGTCTGACCTGCCCACAGGAGCAGACCGAGCACCAAGATCAAGACCCCAATGTTGGTCAAGGTGTGGGCTCCGGCCAAATGATTCAACTTAAAGGCCACACCGGTCACAATCGCGGCGAGCCCAGTTAAAGAGAGGGCTTGAGGTGTTTTTTTCCAGTTCATTTCTTGGCTTTTACGGTCACTTGAGAGGCCGCGTCTTTTGCGCGCTGAACCAAGTCCATTACCGAATGGGTGGTGTTGCCATAAGTTAAGGCAACCCCCATGCGGCGATAAGGCCGCACACTTGGCTTGCCAAACAAGCGCAGGTCTGATTGTGCAAACGATGCCGCCTCGAATACGCCCGCGTATTCTGGCGTCCCCTCTGGCGCATCCGACGGCGCAAGAACCACAGCACTGGCTCCGTTCCGATGGTGTTCGATCTCGGCTACAGGCAACCCCAGAATGGCCCGTGCATGCAATTCGAATTCAGAGAAATTCTGAGTTCCCGCCAAGGTCACCATGCCGGTGTCGTGCGGACGCGGAGATAATTCAGAGAAATAGACTGTACCTGCCTTTCCGTTCCCACCGGACTGAATAAAAAACTCCACTCCCCAAATCCCATTCCCCCCCAGGGCCAACGTCACTTTGCCGGCCATCTCTTGGGCTTGGGTCAAAAGGTCTGCCTCCATGGCTGCAGGCTGCCAACTCTCCTGGTAATCCCCGCGCTCTTGGCGGTGTCCAATGGGTGGGCAAAACAGAGTTTGTCCATTGCTTTGCGTGAGGGTCAGTAGCGTGATTTCATAGTCAAATTCGATGAACGCCTCCACGATGACTTCTGCGAGATCACCTCGGGACCCCTCTAAACCATAAGCCCAAGCGCGCTCAATGTCGGCTTGGGTTCGGATCACGGACTGCCCTTTGCCAGAGCTCGACATTAACGGCTTGACCACACAGGGCATCCCTACCGCAAGCACGCCTTCCTTTAATGTCTCGAGGGAGGTGGCATATCGATAAGGAGCAGTTTTGAGGCCCAGCTCTTGAGCAGCCAAATCACGGATGGCTTTGCGGTTCATGGTGAATTGAGCCGCTTTGGCCGAGGGAACAACTTGAATGCCTTGCGCCTCGTAGTCATAGAACCGCTCGGTTCGAATGGACTCCACTTCGGGTACGATGATGTCGGGCTGGTGTTTGGCCACGACCGCGTCGAGTGCATCCCCATCCAACATGTTGATGACCTCGAATGCATCGGCTACCTGCATGGCTGGCGCACCGGGATAAGCGTCTACAGCCACAACGTGCTGACCCAATCGCTGCAATGAAATCGCCACCTCTTTGCCCAACTCCCCAGAGCCCAACAGCACAATTTTCTTGTTCATGTCCGAAAACTACTGCGGCCAAATTTGAGCGGAGGTTGAGCCCCAACGCCTACACGTCCTTTTGCCTACAAAACGGAAGCGGGTACAATGCCCCTGAGCCAAGTTTGGAACCGCTTGGACCACCCTGCATGGTGATCGGGATTTGATGAGAGGGTTGTGGACCAGGCATTGGATGGAAGCAATTCTTGCTTCATCAGGGTCTCGACTTCTTTTGCCATGACCGCAGACGACATGATGGCCACACATTCGGTGTTCAAATTGGCGCTGCGTGGGTCCAAATTAAATGTCCCAATGACCACGGTCTGATGGTCCACCACCATGGATTTGGCATGGAGCCCAAAAGTGGGCACATAGCCCCTCCGCTTTTGCTTTTCTGCGGTAATCAACCGTTTCCGAATCTCTGCATCGTGTCGGTATTCAAAGACGTTGACCCCCGACTCCAACAGGGCTTTCCGAATGCGCTGATAGCCATTGAAGGCTTCCAAGTTGTCCGTTGAACACAAGCTATTGGTCAGAATCGTCACCTCTACCCCACGGTTTACAGCATCGGCAAACAACCCCAACCCCAATTCAGTCAGCACCAAATACGGACTCTGAATGGTGAGGGACGTCTTCGCCTGTGACACCAAATTCAACAGCGCATCTGTGCTTGCGCCACCACCTGAATAGCCGCCACTGTTGTTTTTCCCGGGGACGTCCGAGACAAAACGCATGCTGTCCAAGCGATGCAAGCGTCCCGCCTCCACCAAGCTCGGAATGGCCGACGGAATGCCCTCGATGCGGGCACGGATCTCCGGCCAAAAATTTTCAGGGTCGCATGAATAGGCGTGAACCGACTCACGAAAAGCTGCGGCCAATTCCATCTGATTGTCCATCAATCCGGGCATTTCCACCGCGAGCGGGTGGGCCCAAAACATCTCGAAAGAAGCCTGAACTGATTGTGCTCCGGGCCCCACCAGCAGGACATCGCGGTCCCGGAAGTTGTAATCCTGATCATAATCGAAATACTCATCGGCCAAGTTGCGACCACCGGTAATGGCCACGCGGCCATCGACCACAAACGTCTTGTTGTGCATGCGTTGATTGAAACCCTGAAAGTCTCGGGCTGCGTGCACCACCTTCTGTAAGGTGTTCTTGCCTTTGGTTGGATTGTAAATCCGAATGGAAATGTTCGGATGTGCGCTCAAAGCGGCCACATCTTCGGCCTGCACATCCAGCATAAAGTCATCGACCAACATGCGCACGTGTACCCCGCGATTGGCGGCCTCTAAGATGTGATCAAGAGCGATGATCCCCACATTGTCCATGGAGAAAATGAAATACTGAATGTCCAAGGTTTTGGTGCTCTTCGCACTCAACCAAGCCCGCGAAAAAACGGCCTCTTCCCCTTCTTCCAAAACGTAGGCCCAAGTGGCCGTTGAGTCGTCGATGCCCGCAGCGAAAATCTGCGATTCAATGTCCGTTCCCTTGTTATCCGACGTCGATTCTAGACACGAATCTGCCGCGTCAGAATAAGGGGCCAACCGGTCCACAAGAGGGGCTCCGCCACAACCCAAAAACAGCAGCCCCGTGGCTGCAATTGCCCACAATCGCATGGGTCAATGTAGGGGGATTCTCCGGTTTAGAGTGACCACGACCACTCAATGAAAACCCGCCTTTGCTCAATCGGACCGTAAACCCGGGCCGCATCAAAGTCATCCCCAAACGGATCACTCACCCCCAACAAAGGCGATGCCTGTACTGAATTCGACAGGTTTCTTACCCCTACAGTTACGGTGTGTCTGCCCGCGGTGTTGTCTCCACCCAACCGCTTAAATGCCGACACATGAACCAAGGCATAGGGGTCGCTTTTGTCGCCCAAAGTAGGATGGTCGGGAATCGTCATGACGCCCACCGTTTGAGCATTGACATTCCATCCCCACCCGTTTCTGTTCCTACCGATGGCCATGTTGGTGGTCCAAGAGGGCGCAAAAGGTTGTACCTGTCCAGCGACTTGCAGGGTCTCCCAGACCCGAGAAGCAGGCGATTCAAAAACCTCACTTTGAAGCATGGTGGCCCCCAGATTAATATTCCAACCGAGCCCCGCGAGCCAGATGTCGCTTCCCACGCCCCGGGTCAACCCCACCCCTTCGATGTTGCGGTAAAGGATGGCGCCGGGGATGCTGTCAAAATCAGCAGTGATCCGGTCGGTGAAGAGCGTAGCAAAACCATAGATGGAAGCGGAACCGTTCCATCGGCCACGAACAAAGGAACGCGATGAACTCAAGTGGCCGTTCCAACTCGACTCAGGCGCCAAGCCATCCACCGGCTGTATGATGGTACGAGATCCATCGAGGGCAGCGTGCTCTTCGGTAAAGAGGTGCACACGCCGAAAGCCCCGACCGGCATTGAGACGAACATCCCATTTCGCCTTGGACCATTTGACATTCACCCTCGGGGCCACCACAGGAGATCGATCCGATGGCTTCTCGATGCGGAAACCGTGAATCCAAGACCAGCGAACAGCGCCTGATGCATCCTTGACTTGACCACTGTACTCTGCAAAAACAGCCGGAATCCAAACGTTCATGTCTGAATCTGCGGGCGTCTCATCCCGATAACGGTCCCAAAGCAAACTGGCGCCACCGGAAATGTTGTGGCCTTCACGCCAGCTCCACCCGCTGTGATATGCATCCACATTGGCCGTGACTTCCTCGGCATCAAAAACCGTAAGCCCATATGTGCTCTCTTGCCGGTGGTAAGCCGCCCCGCCCTGGTAGGTCCAACCTGTGCCTTGAATCGGACGAGAGCCAAATACCCACTCTGAACGGAGCAAATCGATACGCTCACCATACCGCGTTGCCGTTCCTCGGTCGCTTTCTTCAAAGTCGAGCTCACCCCCAAAACGCTCCTCGCCAAGCACCCGGCCCGTCACGCGAAAAGTTCGAGCCTCACCCCGTCTTTGGTGACGCAAGGTGGTGACGCCACGGCGAAGGGTTGGCGCATCGGTGAACCCGTCGCCATTGTCGTCGACGCGGCGGGTAAAATTCAACCCGTCTAAACCGATTTGCCACACTGCATTGGGCCTTCCAAACGTCGCGGAAGCGGAAGTCTGAGACCGACCATGGCTGTCGTAACGAAACTGAGCTGCCGCTTGATTGGTGGTCAAAGGCGACAACACCACATTCACCACTCCTCCCACAGCTTGGCTCCCAAAACGGGCACTTGCCGGCCCCTGCAGTACCTCCACCTGTTGAACCATACTGAGCGGAATCCCATCCAGTGCATATGCAGAGGCCAAGCCCCCCAACAATGGAACCCCATCCAGCAAAACCAAAGTGTACACCCCTTCCAAACCATTGATGTGCAAGTCATTGGTGCCACAAACTCCGCACGCCACCGTTTCCCTAATCCCGTTGGTAAAGTCCAAGGCTTCGGCCAAATCCTGCACCTTCATGTCCCGCAAAGACGCGCCTGAAAAAACTTGGGTGCGAATGGGGCTGACTTTCATGCTCATGGGGCTCAAACTGCCCACGACCGTCGCACCACCCAGTTCAATGGCCATGGGATTCAACGCCAAGCGCTGCAACGTTCCATCGCAAGTGATTCGTGCGTTCTTGTCTGCATAGCCTAGGGCGCGAACCTGAATTTCTGTGGCTTGCTCATCGAGGACGCTTGACGGCCAATTCAACTCCCCCTCCGCATTGGTCATCCCCACTGCCTCTCCACGAACCCAAACCACCGCTCCCGGTAATGGCCCGTCCTCTGCCCAAATGGACACCCCACATTGGGCATGGACAGCCAAGGTGCAAAGTGTGAGGGCGAAGCAACCTGCTCCTTGGAAAAAAACGGAGCAACACAGCGAGAAGCAGCGATTGAGCATTCGTCAAAGTTAGCTCCCTCTATTTTTATTTTTAGGCAAGACTAAAAATTTGTGGAAAATTTGCGCATTGCCTTGTCTCAGGAGTCGAGTGCTTGGTATCGGATGTTGGACTTGTCCATTTTCTCAGATGGGCATCTTGCTGTGTCAAAACAACCTCGAAACCAAGAAGCTGAGTGTGATCGAGATGACCATCGGGATTCGCATTAGCTTCACGTCAAGCACCTCGGTCATCATGTTCCCTTCTTCCCGCAGTCCAAGCCTAAGCTGGTTCCTTTTCGTTTTGATCGCCTTGCCCGTTTTGATCGGCTGTCAGGCGCCCGAACCTCAGAACCGCGTTGGGCTCGACATGTCCACCTCCTCTTCGGACCTGGGTCAATGGAAGGCCTTGGACAGCGCACTCAACCGCGCTGTTCTGGAGAACACCCTTCCGGGCGCAGTGCTATTGACAGCGCGAGATGGCCGTGTGGTTGCCCACAAAGCCTATGGTCATGCAAACCCCTTGACGGGGCAAGAAATGGACACGTCTTCGTTGTTTCGCATTTGCTCTCAATCCAAGGCCATTACCGCCACCGCAGCCTTGATTTTATGGGAGAAAGGAGCCCTTGAACTCGATGATCCCGTATCCCAATACATCCCTGAATTTGCCGAAACCGGAATTTTGGACAGCGTCTATGCCGACTCCTCGTTTTCCACCTTGCCCAACCCCACACCACTGACCATTCGCCACCTGATGACCCACACCAGTGGCCTGCCCTATGGCGAAATTGGTGACCCTAGATTCGAAAAGTTGTATGCCCAAGCCGACGTTGTCGACTTATTTCCGCGGGATGGAAGAAGCACCCTCGACAACGCAAAAAAACTTGGGGATTTGGCGCTCATCCATGCCCCTGGGCAACGCTGGAACTACAGCTTGGGACTCGACGTTTTGGTCGCGGTGATCGAAGTGGCATCCGGACGGCCCTACGCTGCCTTCGTGGAAGAGGAATTGTTCCTTCCGTTGGGCATGACCAATACCCACTTCGCAGTTCCGCAGAGCGATTGCCCGCGCTTAACGGAGGTCATGACACCGGCAGATTCGCCATCGGGGTGGAAACCGCACACCCACCCGGTCTATACGACCGATTACCCCCGACACCCCGAATGGCCACTTTGCTCAGGTGGTGCTGGACTCACGAGCACAGCGGAAGATTACGCTCGGTTCTTACAAATGCATTTGGATGGCGGCCTCGGGCCAAATGGCCGCTTGCTCCGCAAAGCCACCATCGACACGATCATGGCCGACCACGCAGCCGGGTTGTTGGATGGACCTTGGCGGCAAGGTTTGGCCTTTGGCGTCAAGCACAGTGAGCCCGGTACCGGACGATTCTTCTGGAGTGGCTATTTCAATACCCAATACTTTGCCGACCCCACGACCCGAGAATTGACCGTGCTGATGAAACAGACATACGGCCTTCAGCACGACCCCTCCAGCGGCCCCTTTGGCGAACTGCTCTGGAATTGAGCCTCTTGCTGCGGCCCTTCGCCATCTTGTTCAGGTCAAATCATCCGATTGAGACGTGATCCGCTTACCCTTCAATGGTGTGCTCCCATTGCAACCAATAGCCCTGCGAACAGCAGGGCGAAAAACCCTCCAATACCTCGAAAACATGCACTGATGCCTCGTTTCTGACAAGAAGCGCCAAGAACATGTCACAATTCCCCGTGTTGGTCAGTAAACCACGTTAAATACAGCACGCCCATGTCCCGTCCTTTTTTGATTCTTGCCTTGTTGGTTGGCCTCAGCATCTCTGACGATGTGAAAGCGCAATGTGAAGCGGATACTGTCATCTATCTGGCAGACTTCGAATTTGTTCCATCCACGTTGACCATCACCCCGGGAACCACCGTGGCGTTCATCAATGGACAAGGGCTTCACAACGTGGACGGCACCTCCGAGAACAACCCTGAATCGTTCTTTTTAGAAGAGGCCGAAGGAACCATGGACGGAACCTGCATGGGAGTGGTCACATTTGGCATTCCTGGGGTATACGAGTTTAGCTCGAGCGTAGGGGTCCAAGCCGAACTCGGCATGACGGGCACCATCGTGGTTGATGCATTCGACCTCAACGAAGCTTTGAATTCCATCGGCGCATGCTGCTTTGAAGCCGGGTACGTTTTCCAAACGTATTACCCAGAAGAACTGACCGGAACCGACAACTATACTGTTTTTGTTGCCAACGCAGAAGCCGTAGACGAGGCATTGGCCTTGATGAACCTCAACCAGTGGGACATGATTGGATTCTCCGACATGCCCGATGCACTGGCCTATTGTATTGTGCCCGGTACTTATCTCGCAGCAGATCTCGTCGACGGCTTAATCCTGCCCACCATACTGGGTCAAAACCTGACCGTGTCTTCGGGTGAATCGGGTCTCGTTGTCAATCAATCCAACATCGTACAATCCGACATTTTGGCCTTCAATGGCGTCCTTCACGTAATCGACAAAATTCTGGTGCCCGCAGGCTACCCGCAGGCCACGGTGCTCGATGTGATCCAACAAAGCCCCGACCACTCCGTGTTCGAATCGGGTATTTTTGGCGCCTACCTCGATGAGTACCTGCAGGCTCAGTCGATAGAAGCCCCTGCAGATGATCCCATTTTCGACGATCCAGTGCCGGGCCCATTCACTGTGTTTGCCCCAACAGACGAGGCCATTCAGGCCTACGCCAGCGAAAATGGTTACGATGACATCAACGACTTCGTCGATTCACAATACATGGATGAGTTCGTAGAGCGCCACATAGTGGTGGGGTACCACCCCAGCAACGACCTCTTTTCAGGGCAGACCCTCATTTCAGAAAGCGGGGCAACTGTGGACATTGAATTCACAGCCGACGGGGTGGAAGCATCAGGAGCTTTGGTGACCACCGCGGATTTGCTCGCCTACAATGGCGTTGTCCATGTCGTGAAAAGTGCCATGCCATTGGACCTCCCCCCCTCACAAGGAACCTGCGGAAGTTGGACAATCAACAAGGTGCCTGGCAGCGCCAATGGATGGGGCAATGGCTACCTCGACATTTTCGTGAACGGCACACTGCTGTCCAGTGAAACGCTCTTAGAAAACGAGGAGGAATCGTTTGCCATGGCCGTGAACAATGGAGACGAAATCGACCTCAAAGTGCGAGGCAATATGCCCGGCGGCTATGAAGTCGTCGATCAAACCGGAGACGTGATTTTCGCCTCCATCGGACAAAATGCGTCTGGCGTGTTTGGACTCAAACCTTGTGGGACACAACCCATCTGCGGATACTTCAGCATGGAATTCACAGACCCCACCCAAGAAGGGTGGTTTGGCGGCAGCGTCACCATCAACTCCGATGCTGGACCAGTAACCAACATTGAATTTTTCGAATACGACCCTTTTTGGCCGAGCAGAACATTCTACATCCCTGCGGTTGGAGGCGAATTGGATTTCTTGGTGGCCCCCCCATTTTTAGAGCCCCTGTCCACTGGATACATTATCCGCGATGCGAACAACAACGTCCTCATCGAACAAACCAGTGGTTTCACCCTTCCCACAAATGCATACGATGTCTTGGTATGCGATGCCGATTTCACTTCCGTGAGCGGGCCATCGGCCACAATCCCCAACCTCACAGTACACCCCAACCCATCCAACGGAAGGGTGCAGCTTGGCGGCCTAGAAGCCAATTCCCCATGGGCAGCGACTCTTTTGGATTTGGACGGTCGGATGCAACGTCGTTTCAAAGGCGTGGGCTCAACTCTACTAGAACTGAGCGGCCTAGCAGAGGGGATTTACACACTGAATGTGATCTTGGAGAACCAAACCAACCGGTCGATTCGCGTCATCATTCAGTGACCCGGTCAAGGGGCGCACTGATTCAATAACACTTGGACATCATCGGGTATCCAAATGTTGAATTGTCTGAACCTGGCCCAAGGCCAAACACGATTGTAAAAGGTCACTTCTTGATGAAGCGCAGCCGTGCCGAACGGTTCGACAATTGAAGGGTGTAAACCCCAGTGGAGAGGTGTTCGATGTCCGCAGCACCTTGGGTCAAATGAGTCTCGAAAACGCATTGTCCTTGCGTATTCCAGATTTTGATGGGGGCATCCGGTTGAACCCCTGTGACCTTTATTTCCGCCTGCACAGGGTTGGGGTACAACTGTAGCGCTTTGTCCGCGCTTTCTGGAGTGGTGATGCCGCTTGCGACACATCCAATGCGTCCCTCCATGTTGTGCTGACTCAGCGCTTGCCAAATGACTTCGTGAGACACAAAGTCCATGTTCCCGAAGGTGCCCGGCCAGTCATGTTCCCCGCCATTGACCTTGTAATGGAGCAGCTCGTGGCAACCGTCTGAAGAGGTCCAAGTGTACAGTTCTGCCGAACTGCCATCGTTGGTGCTGAGGTTGGGGACATCGGTCACCACAGGAGCGCTCTGCAAGCCATTGGCCTCAATCCAGAAGTCGTTGCACTCGTCGTTGCTGTGGTAATAGAGGGTCCCTTCGTACACAACGCCATCGTATGGGGAGGCGAAGTCGTTGGTCCCCAGAATGGTCACCACAGGGGTGGGGTGAACAACATTACACTCGGCAAAACTCTCCGCATACATGGTCCGTGCCGCTACGCCAATGCCCGTGATTTTGTGGTTCAAGCGACAAGCCAAATCAAAGCTGAAACCGCCACCGTTCGAATAGCCCATGGCGTATACCCGCGTAGTATCGATGTTGTAGGTTGTGGCCATTTTATCAATCAGGGCATCCACGAAGTCGATGTCACTGTGAGGATTGGGAACGGTAAAGGGCAGTGTTCCAGACACCACCACTTGCCAATTGGTGGATCCGTCATCGTTGGGATCGGGGATGGCATCTGGATACACCAGCACAAACCCGTCCTCATCGGCACGGTCGCGCAGGTCGGCGATGCCGAGCTGCTCCTGTGCTTGGCCCCCACCGCCATGAAAGCTCATGACCAGCGGTAGATTTTGGGTGTTATCAAACCCCTCTGGGAGGTACTCGAGGTACGTTCTCATCGCACCATTCACATCGATGGTTTGTGTCGACAATTGCGCGTGAAGGGGACCCAATCCCAACACGATTAAGCCCAACAAGCATGCTAAAATCCGGAAGTCCATAGTCCAAGATAAATCAGGGAAATCAACTCCAGATTCAGTTGTACCCCTGCTGTTTGTCATGGAAGAACTCTCATTGGAAGTTGGCTCTTCATCTGGACTTTCCTCTGCGTGCGCTTCGACAATCGATAAACTTTTGGCCATGTGCCCATTTGGACGGCCTTGCGCCTCTGCTTGCGCGCAGGCCCACTGACTGTATCCGTTCTAAAGTGTTAGGTCCATCTGCTGAGCCGTCGGCAGGGGACTATCTTGGTGTGGCTTTCGCGTGAGCACGCGAACCGACAAAGCCCTGCCTCCTATGCCTAAACTTCTTTTTCTTGCAGCCGCACTCGCAACCTGTTTTCCCGCTGCATGGGGGCAATTGACCAGCCTCACGGATGTTCAGGGTCTGGGCGAGGGCATACACACCTTCAATTTCGGCAGTGGGAATTTCGACGCCTATGTCGACAATGAGGGTTGGGTATTGTGGCAGCAATACCACCACATGGGTGGCACCAACCCGGGATTGAATGTGATCCCCCCCGGCGGAAACCTGCCCTTGTACGACCCGTGCCCACTTGGATGTGACCTAAGTTGGGACAACAGCAAATGGGGGCACGGCAGCCGTGTCTTCGCCGAAAGCATACCCGATGACGAGCTCTGGTTGCGCTGGGAAGCAACCACCTCGCACCACAACCGAAAAATCCACTTCGAAAGCCCCGTACTGGGTCGTTTTCAGTCGGATGACGGCGGCGATTTTACCCCCGAAATCACCTACATGAATGTCTTGCGAGGCGACCACACCGCTTTTCTTCCGACTTCAGCAGGTGCGAGCTCCCAGAATGTAGGTCCGGACTTTGTGACTGCACAGGGTCCCTTCTGGAACTTCAATCAACAGAGTTGGGAAATCCGTTCAGGTAGCCGTTGGAATGTGGACGATGTGAGGAATAATGACGGCAGTCTCATCCTTTACGAACACAGCACGATTCACCGGGTATGGGTGAAGCCGGTGCCCTTCAATGGCGACATCCTCATGGCTGCCATGTGCGACCTCCAAGCGCACATCAACGGCGACCAATCGCTGTCCGAAGAGGCCCTGACCCAAATCAAGAACACCATCAACATATACGCCGATGCGCTTCCAAATGATGAAGCGCTCATGGTCAAGGCACTCAATGTTATCGCAGATTACGACGCCCAAGTCGGACCGTTGTTTACCACACCCAACACAGCCAATGGATTGAATAAAGATCCAAATTTGGCGCCAGGCTTGGAGCGAGAGCGTTCCATGATCGCCCTCCAGCAGGCGGTATTCGATCATGTTTTCACACCGTCGGTTTACGCCTCCTATCCAGAGTTGGTGGTGGGGACCGTGTTCAACTCCTGTGTCAACTTTCCGGGTCAAGTGGCCCCACCAAACGGCACCTCTGGACCACACACCGTCGCCATCCGAGCGGACTTTGCCGATCCAGAAGGCATCAACCCCTACTTCAACATCAACGGAGACGGCACGGAACACGCCCTGCGGCCCACGGGCACCTACTTGGCCCCTGGCAGCGTGGCGACCATCACGGTGCCGAACAGCCTGATCGGGAGTGATTTTCATGTGCGCGTTGGATCTCACGAATGGGACCTCACCAACAAGCCCGTCTACAAGCGCCTGGATCGAATCACCAAGAAGTTTGCCCTCAACCAGACCACCATCGAAGTCTTCAACCCTTTGGGTGGAGCCATTTCCATTCTGGTGCCTTTCGGCGCAGACGCGGGCACGGTAGACATCACCATTGCCAACGCGGTCGAAGCGCCTTTCTTTAGCCTAAAGTCCTTCTATACCACAATGGACTTTGAGGCCGAGCTGGAGAAGCCGGGACCTTGGGCGGTATTTGAAACGGACAATGTCATGTGGACCATCCCGAAGCATTCCATCGTGCCGGGACAGTACGATTTGATGCAGGCCATGTTGGATTGGGACACGGCACTTCAGGCCATCAACACCATTATGGGCCGCGAGACCGTTTCCGACAAACACAACCTTTACCTCATCGCCGACGTCTTGATTCGAGGCGGAGCCTACTCCATAGGCTATCCGATGTCCAACACCCCATTGAACTACACCCAAGTGCCCGGCTCGGTCTATTTTATCGACGGGCCTGGCGCCAACGACGAAGTCACCTTCCACGAGTATGGCCATGCCCTGAACATGTCGATGTTTTCTGGCGAAACAGAAGCGCTGGTCAATTTCCCTTATGTCATGGCCATGAACTTCGGCTTAGAGCAGGAGCTCAACGAGGCGGTCATGCACAGCTTTGTGCCCAACACCTTCAACATCGACCGATCGGCCACTCACCGGCTCGTGTCCAACAGCTTTGGATCCGATCGAGACATCACCAATTCGACCACCAATGAAGTGCGCTATCAACACCGCGGATACGCTCACTATTTTGAAATCGTGAGCCTGATGGATTGGTGTCCACTCCAAGAATTTTGGGAAAGCGAATACGCCGACTTCCTCGTCGGCATCGAATACCCAGACAACGATGACGACAGCAGAATGCTCCGCATGTCGGTGGCGGCACAAGAAGATCTGCGCCCTCTCTTTCATGTCTTCGGAATCTTGCCCGACAATGACGCTGCATTGGACGAATCCATTGTGGCTGCCGGCCTCTCGCCGTCTTTGTCCGTGTATGACCGCTTGCAAGACTACCTCGGCTTGATTCCCACCGACAACGCTGACTTTGTCGACTATGCCCTCACGGTTTACCCCAACATGATGTCGGAAGGCCCTACCGCCAATCCTGATTATGGCACCGGCTGGCATTATCAAAAGTCGTTGACCTACGATGCAACAGAAGCAGCTGTCAGAGCGGCCACCCTCGAGGACATTGTCGAGCTCTACTATCCCAATGGTCAACCGGCAAGCAATCCAACCCCGTGCACACTTGCGGCTGACTGTCCACCCGATTTCGACAACAATGGTTTTGTGGGGGTCAACGACATCCTCATTGCGCTGGGAGACTTTGGCTGCTTGACTGCGTGCACCGCGGATTTGAATGACGATGGCACCGTGGGCGTGACCGATATCCTCTTGGTCTTGTCCCAATTCGGTTTGCCTTGCAACTGAATCTCTGTTTACCTTTTTTCCGGATGAGTTAAACAAAAGTGCAACTCATGCCCTTATTCTGTGCCCCCTGTACCTTGATTCATGCCACTTTAAAAAGGGGCTGTCACAATGGCGAGGCAGTGTCGGTAACCCTGACGAAACCACAGAATAAACGACAATGAGACTCACTCGCATCCTCTTCGCAACCTGCATTACCCTTTTGACCATGAGCTCCACTTTCGCTCAGTGGGAATACACCCTCAACAGCGCGATGGGAGGTGTGATGTACGCCTCCGACAGCGTCCCAGAGCCCTGCTGTTTCTACAGTGGTTACGCATTCCAGGCGTTCAACCTGGCAGAGCTTGACGACATCGACAGTGAATACACCGTCTTTGTACCCACCGATGAAGCCGTCGACGAACTCATGGACCTCATGAACCTCAACCAATGGGACCTCCAAGGTTTCTCAGACCTCCCAACGGCTTTGAATTACCACATTGTACCGGGCACATGGCTGGCTGAAGATTTGGTGGACGGCATGAGCCTCCCTACGCTACAAGGTCAGAGTCTTTCTGTGTCCATCGACAACAATGTGATGGTGGATGGTGCACAGGTGATTCAAACCGACATCCTCGCCGAAAACGGCGTGATTCACGTGATCGATGCTGGCCTCGCGCCCGCAGGATATCCCCAGGCTACCGTGGTCACCGCCATTGCGCAGAGTGAAGACCACACCGCTTTCGAGACAGCCATTTTCAATGCCTACATGGCAGAGTACTTGAGTGCCCAAGCCTTGGAGGCAGAGGACGACAACAATGGTGACCCGCTTCCCGGTCCCTACACTGTCTTTGCCCCTACGGACGACGCCGTGGCCAGTTACGCCCTCGCCAATGGATACGCCAGCGCTGCCGCTTTTTTGAATTCTCAAAACGTAGACGACTTTGTAGAGCGTCATGTGGTGCTGGGTGTTTATGCCAGCGGTGACTTGTCTAATGGACAGGTTTTGGAATCCATCAGTGGAGACCCTGTGAACATCGAATTGACCACAGAAGGGGCATACGCCTCAGGTGCCGTCATCGAAACGGCAGACATCCTCGCTTACAATGGAGTGGTACATTCTTTGGGCGCTGTCCTTCCCCTGGACATTCCCAGCGTAGAAGGCACCTGCGGAACCTGGAGCATCAACATGTACAACATCAGCACCACTGCGGGTTGGGGCGACAACAGAGTGGACATTTACATCGATGGCAGCCTGATCGCCTCGGAGTCCTCAGATGAGCTCGCCATAGACAACGACGGCGACGGGGTTTACGATCAAGTGGGCGTCACCACCTTTGAGTTTGCAGTCAACGAAGGCGCTACGGTAGATGTCCTGTTCAAATCATACAGTGGAGCCTCGAGCACGGGCTACGAAGTCATCGATGAGGCCGGGAATCTCATCTTCACCACTGCCGGTAATACGGTGAACGACCCAGGCAGTGTGTTTGGGCTGAAGCCTTGCGGTCCAACACCGAGCTGTGGGTTCATTGAAATCAGCCTTTCCGATGATTCTCAAGAAGGATGGGTCGGCGGTGCCTTGGAGGTGTATTCAGAGGAAGACGGCACCTACGCCTACCTCGACTTCACAGGCGTCTACTTTCAAAGCATGTATCCCTTTTGGCAAACCCGTGCCTACGTTGGTGTAAACGCCGGAGAAATCGGATTTAACGTGGTGACACCTCAGGAGTATGCAGAAAACTGCGGCTACGTTGTCACGAGCGCGGTCGGAGAAGTTCTGGTGAACCAAAACGTAGACTTTCAGGCACCACAAAGCGTGGATGGCATTGTGGCTTGTGAAGCCGGAGATGATGCCCAATGCAACGCTGAATTCGATGTGGATCAAGCCACTGAATTCGATGGCACGCCCATTCCAGGCGCTGTGAATGTGACCCTGTACGACTTCAACGTAAATGCCACTTACGCTTGGGACTTTGGTGACGAAGGCACAAGCAACAACCCCTTCCCCTCCCATGCGTATAGCACAGACGGCCCCTACACGCTCTGTCTTACGGTCTCCGATGCCGCCGCAGGCTGCTCAGACACCTATTGCACCAGCGTCTCTGTGGACACGTTGGGCATGGTCAACGGCTTCTTGAGCGGGTTCACCATCACTGTACTCGATGGCGGTGAAAGCGACGTTGTAAACTCGGTGGAAGAGGCGTCCATATTCTCCGATATCAACCTCTATCCAAACCCTGCAACCGAATTCATGGTCATTGGCGGCATCTCATCCAACGACCGTTGGGAAGGACGCCTCGTCAACACCGCAGGTGCAACCGTGATGGAGTTCAATGGCAACGGTACTGCGCAGATCGCGCTGGACGGCATGGCGCCAGGCATCTACACGGTGCAATTGCGCTCCGGTTCGTTCAACACGACCACGCGCCGCATGGTCATCAAATAAGGACTGAAACCCCTGAATAAACCCCGGTCGAAGGCAACCCCTTCGGCCGGGGTTTTTTGTTTTCTGCTCAACACAGATTGACCTCAAACGAAAAAGGAGCAACGGACAAAAGGAAATCCCTTCAAACCTCTTTCTTGGGACCAACCCGCGCTTGTACCCGATTCGCGTGCCCTCGTCATGTGATCAGCACCTCGCGATGAAGATTCAAATTGCACCGAGCAGTCTCTGCCTTTGTGCAAGATGCGTCGGCGGATTACTTTGAATCGTCAGACGACTTTTCCTCGTCGGCAATTCCGCTCTTGGCTTTTCGGTAAGGGAAGGCGTTGAAGACTTTGCGCTTCGCAAAACGGTATTGGTTGTCCGCGTTCAAGAACTTGTTGAACAGCTGACCATTCACTCCGAAGTACTCGTAGGTGTCTCCATTGAGGAAAGTGATCTCCAAGAGCATCCCTTTGTGCTGTAGGTCTTGGATTCCAGAGTTGGTGGTGAGCTCTGTGTACTCCTCTTTTTGCGACTCTTTGGTCTCCGGGGCCATGCTCACCAAGAAATGATACCCCTCGATAACCCTGCGGCTCATGGCCTCGGCTTCTTCCGCCTTTTCGCCGCCATTCGGAAACTTATCGGGGTGCCATTCCTTGACCAAGTTCCGGTACTGCTTCTTGAGCTGTTTCAACTCCAAGGCGCCTTCCACCTCAAACATTTTCTTGAATTCCTTGATCCGCTTCATGACTGAGGTTTTGGATGATGCCGTTTCAATGCGGCCGCGAAACTACAACCCAACACGCTCATTGCGAGTCCGCAAGCGAATCTCCATTCTACCCATCGCTTGGCTGCTCAGTATATTTTACTCCATGTTCCTGCGTTTCCCCATTTATTTCCTCCCAATTCTACTCGCCTATTTGCTCTTGGTGGTCGGAAATGAGACCGAAAGGCACCTTCTCGATGTGCCACAGTCAGGTAAGATTCATGTTGTTCGCAGCGACACCGCATGCAGCTGGCAATGTCATCATGCCACAATAAATCACTGTCTGGCATACCACAACGGCCTGTCCAAATCTGCCCGGGAAGCCTTGAAGCCAGCTTATTTCGGACTCACCGCCCTCCTTCGCAGCTCTGGGAATTACCGAGCAGCCAACCTTTTGTTCCTTGGCCTTCTTTGGCCGCTGCTCCTCTCTATTGGCGTGATGCGATGTCTTCGCTTAACCAAAAACACGTGGACACGACCCCTTACGGTGTTGTCCTGGATGGCCCTGGTCACTGCCCTTGTTCTTTGTGCAGGCACCTTTCGAGAAAACAACTCGTACGAATACCTGACTGACTTTATTCTGACCCTATCGCGTTGGTCGGGGCTCTCTTACTATGACGTCAATGCGATTGTATTCATCGTAATCTGGCCTCTCCTCACCTTCATAACGCTTATCATTTGGCCCATTCTAGAAATTGTAAAACGAAGCGCCAGAAAACTTGAATGCTGACCTCCTTCCCCATTCTCTCCCCTCCTCCATTCGGCCCCGCCAAGGAACGACGGGACCAAGACATTGGAAGACCACCTCGACATCTTGGACAATCGCGTCAAACTGGGCAGTCATTGGTTGCTGCATCGCCGATTGAGTGCAAGGCTGGCAGCAACCCGAGCCCGTTGGTTCTGCATCACAACACGGAATCGGGCGCCGGCCCTGAGTTGTTGTCTTTGTTCGGGTGCATCGCAAACTGCTAATGGCCGTGGCCTTCCGAGGTGGATTCACTCATTCGGAAATCCGAAAGCAACAACCGCTAACGCGGGAAGAAATGGCCAGCAAATAGGTCAGCGCGGAGCGTCCTGAAGGACGATTCGGACGGCCGATTTTTCGGTTCGGAGGATGTAAGTGCCCGGAGCACAACTCCCCAAATCGGTATCTCTTCCGCGTCCGTCGAGGATGTGCTGACCTTGAAGGTTCCGTAGGGTCCAACGTTCATCGGCATTGACGTCCAACTGCACCCTTCCGGAGGTGGGGTTTGGGTAGGCGTTGAGGCGGGTTTGTGTTGGGGTTTCCAAGCCGACGAAACCCTCCCTTTCAAAGGCTTCGATGCGGTTCGCGAACCATGAGCCAACAACCACTCGGCCAGCGTTGTCCGAGAGTGCCAGGGCCCCGCCGAAGAGTTGAAAGGCCGCACCATCGGGTTCGG
>CBFHQM010000035.1:0-17617 GCA_965657965.1 uncultured Flavobacteriales bacterium
CAATTGTTGGTCTCACAGGGTTGAGGAAATGCACATGATCCGTCGTCATATGTTGCAGACAAGGAGAAATTGATGGCTTCTATGTAAGTGCATCCCGCCTCCTCTTGGTCGTCGCAGATGCCGTTGTTGTTCTCGTCCGCTGAGCAAGGGCCTCCGCATTGTCCAAGGGCATCGAGGGTGTTACCGGCGCAATCACAGGATCCTACCGGGATTTCCGTACAACCGCACTCTAGCGCTTGGCCCGGGCCGTTGCACACGCCACAATCATCGAGCGCTCCCACGCAGGGATCGATGTTGTCGCAGATTCCGTCTTGGTCTAGGTCAGCGGTGCAAGTGCCACCGCATTGTCCGAGAGCGTCTAAGGTATTTCCGTCGCAATCGCAGGAGCCATCTGGGATGACAGTACAACCGCACTCAAACACCTGGCCTGGGCCATTGCACACGCTACAATCATCGAGCGCTCCCACGCAGGGATCGATGTCGTCGCAGATTCCGTCTTGGTCTAGGTCAGTGGTGCACGATCCGCCGCAGATGCCGAGGACATCGAGTTGGTTTCCGTTGCAATCGCACTCCCCTTCTGGGATGTTGTTGCATCCGCATTGGAAGATGTCGCCGACTCCATTGCAGACACCGCATGTGTCGTAGACGCCAACACAGGGATCAATGTCGTCGCAAAGACCATCGTTGTCCTCGTCTATGGTGCAGCTTCCGCCGCATTCTCCAATGATGTCTTCTTGATTCCCCTCGCAATCGCAATCGCCGGTTGGAATGTCGGTGCAACCGCAGTCGTAAACCTCGCCCGGGCCATTGCATACGCCGCATGCATCGATTTGACCAATACACGAATCGACGTTGTCGCAAATGCCATCTTGGTCGCTGTCCTCATCGCAATCCCCTCCACATTCTCCAAGGGCGTCATAGACTGAACACGAGCCATCATCATCTGTGGCGTTCACATCGTAATTGCAGGCTTCACTGTTTGTGCACCCCGGGACTTCTGCATTGTCACACACCCCGTCGTTGTCCGCATCACCCGGACAATCGCCACCACAGATTCCGAGGGCGTCGACTTGGTTTCCTTCGCAATCGCAGTCTTCATTGGGGATTTCAGTGCAGCCGCAATCCAGTGTGGCGCCAGGACCGTTGCACACGCCACAGTCATCGAATTCTCCCACACAGGGGTCAATGCTGTCGCAGATGCCATCTTGGTCGAGGTCTGCGTCGCACGAGCCGCCACACACGCCGAGAACGTCGAGTTGGTTTCCTTGACAATCGCAGTCCCCTTCTGGAATGTTGTTGCATCCGCATTGGAAAATATCCCCTACCCCATTGCAAACTCCGCAGGTATCGTAGGCGCCAATACAAGGGTCAATGTCGTCGCAGATGCCATCGTTGTCCTCGTCCTCAGTGCAGCTTCCGCCACATTCTCCGACGACATCCTCTTGGTTTCCTTCACAATCGCAATCACCGATTGGAATGTCGGCGCAACCGCAGTCGTAGACCTCGCCTGGACCATTGCACACGCCACAGACATCGAATTGCCCAACACAAGGATCATTGTCGTCGCAAATCCCATCTTGGTCGCTGTCTACAGTGCAATCGCCTCCGCATACGCCCAGGGCATCTAAGGTTGTGCATGAACCGTCCTCATCTGTGGCATTGGCATTGAAGTTGCAGGCTGCATCGTTTGTGCACCCTGGAACTTCTTCATTGTCGCACACGCCGTCATTGTCGATGTCGGTGGGGCAATCGCCATTGCAGTCGCCCAGCGCATCATAGGCTCCCACACAGGGGTCAATGTCGTCGCAGATGCCATCGTTGTCGAAGTCTGCAGAGCAGTTGCCGTTGCAATCACCGAGCGCATCAAATGCACCAACACAAGGGTCGACGCTGTCGCAGACACCATCTTGATCGAGGTCCTCCTGGCAGTCACCTCCGCAGTGACCAATGGCGTCGAGTTGATTGCCGTTGCAATCACAGTCCTCAGGAGGAATGTCCGAGCAGCCACAGTCGAAGACTGCGCCCGGGCCATTGCATTCTCCGCAGATGTCATATTCACCCACGCACTCGTCTTCGCTGTCGCATATGCCGTCGCTGTCGTTGTCATTTTCGCAGGATCCACCGCACACGCCAAGGGCGTCGAGTTGATTCCCGTTGCAGTCGCAATCTCCGCTGGGGATGTCGGCGCATCCGCACGCATAGATGTCCCCAGGTCCATTGCAGACTCCGCAGTCGTCTACGGTTCCGACACAAGGGTCATTGGCATCGCAAATACCATCATTGTCGTCGTCGATAAGGCAGTTGCCATCGCAATCGAGCGCATCACCGGCATAAGTGCAGCCAGAATTCGCGTCGCTTGGGCAATTTCCTCCCAATTCGGAAACGAACTGAATGTCCGAGGTGCCATCCGCTTCCCCATTGGGGCCAGAACCAAAGTCTGGGAAGTATTGGCCGGACAATTCAGCGCTGATGTCTCCATCGGTTGTGAGTTGGGCAATCAGCACTTTTCCATCAACGTCGGGGACGCCTTGGTCATTTCCATTGTTATAGATATACCAAAGGCCCCCGATGATGTCGTCCATGACGAGGTCTTGGCCAGACTCAAAATTGGCGACCCAGTTTTGCGAAGGACTTGCAATGGTGTTGATCACAGCTTGTGCTGCCCCCTCTTCTGGAGCATGTCCAATGGTCACGTAGCTGTCGTAAATCAAGTTTGGGAAATAGTCAAACAAACTGCTCGAGATGCCCGAAGACGTTGCACTTCCGATTGGGTCTTGGTAAAAGGACGTGGTGGTGGCAATGCGAATGGTGGTCGTTTGCCCAGGATTTTCGTCGGGGTCCAGACTGTCGTCAATGACGGTGCTGATGGCGGAAAGAAAATGGTCCGGTTCGGATAAGTGGATGTAGAGGCGATAGGTCGTCAGTCCGGCGAGATCGCCTGTGGTGTGGACAGCCGTGGGTTCAAGAATGAGGCACGGCCCCTGTTCTCCTGAGTCGATGTTGTTTGGGTCGAAATTGCACGCGGCGGGATCTGCGCACTGAGCAAGGACAGTGGTCAACGTACAAGAAAGAAACAGAAAAAGGCAAAGCAGACGCGCCATTTGTAACCATTTGGTCTATCTAAAATAGCAAATAGTCGACATAAATTCAAGTTTGGTTGCAGTTAACGCCTTTTTTTCCGAGTGTCATTTGTGACTTTCGGGCAAAAAAAAAGCCCGGCATGCCGGACTTCTTTTTTAGTGTAGCGAGAGAGAGACTTGAACTCTCGACCTCAGGATTATGAATCCTGCGCTCTAACCAGCTGAGCTACCTCGCCTTGGTTTTTCCCTTAACGGGCGGCAAATTTAATGAAAGCGCACGTGGAAACGTGAGAATTTGTGAATGTTCCTGTCATTCATGTGTAAGTCCGGCTCAAGACATCGTATCTTTCGAGCAATCTGTGTTTTATGGAACGAGTTGAATTTCAAGTGGAGGTGCCGATTCAGGCCAGTAAGGGTTCCATCTTTAGCCGTCTCAATAATCCGAGTGGCTTATCCGAGTGGTTTTCTGACGATGTGAACATCAAAAAGGACGTGTTCACCTTCTTTTGGGATGGTTCCGAGGAATCCGCACGTTTGGTGACCCAAAAGCGGGAAGAGTTCGTGAAATTCCGGTGGATGGAGCACGAAGAAGAAGGAGAGAAGACTTTCTTTGAGATGCGCATTAAAATTGATCCCCTCACGGGCGACACAGCGCTTTTGGTTACGGACTACGCCGAAGAAGATGAGATTGAAGAAGCCACCTTGCTTTGGGAGAAGCAGTTGGGCGACTTGAAGCGTGTTCTTGGTGGCTGATTAAATCCAGCTTCCCTCCCCTACTTACTAGAACTTAGGTCCCTTTCAGGTACTGGCGCATCAGTGCTAGATATTGATCTGTAAAATCAAGCGTGGCGTTGCCCTCAAGGGTGAGATACTCTGTGCGGTGCGCCGCCTTTTGTGCGGGTGCTTTCCTCCATTCGGAGAGAAACCTTTTGCAGGGCAAATGGCGCATGGTATGAATCATCACCGTTCGCTCATCGCAGAACCCTGCACTCGCGCACCAGCCTTGCCACTCTTCGAGTCGGTCGATTGGCCAAATGGTGCAAAGCCTGCCCCCTGGTTTGAGAAGAGCTGCCGCAGATTGGGCAAGTTCGCCCATGGGCAAAGTGTCGTCGTGTCGGGCGAGATTCCGCGCAGTATCCAAAGACTTTGTTTTGTTTCGAAAGAATGGCGGATTGGATACGACGAGATCTGCGGCGCTTACAAGATCAGGTCTTGACTCAGTGAGGCTCTGAACCGGGCCGGTCCAACTGCGTGCATCTCGGCCGGTAAACGGGTGTGCTTTGAAATTTTCTTCGCATTGCGCGGCCGCTTGGGGTTCCAGTTCAACGCCGAGGACGTGACTGCCAACGGCCATCCTTTGCAGAAGCATAAGCCCCACATAACCATTGCCTGCGCCAACATCTATGGCCAATTTGACACCCTCCACATCGCTCCAAGAGCCGAGTACAATGCCATCCATTCCCACTTTCATGGCAGCACCGTCTTGCTCAACGGAAAATGTCTTGAAGTGGAATGGCCCTTTCGCCATGAGTCACTCGGTACTGCGCCGCTTTTGCCAGGTCTCAAATTGCGGGAAGTCCTCGATGCGATTCAAGGGTGCTTCACGAAGAGGCGGACATTCAATAAGGTGAGCCTCGTAATCGGCCGGAAGAGATTGGTAAAGGCCGGTACCTTCGACTTTGTGTTTGTGCATGGCGTCGGACACTTGGCCAATGACTTTGGCGGGGTTCCCTGCCACGATGCTTCGGGGCTCCCATTTGCTTTGAGCTTTGAGAAAGGCCAAGGCTCCGATAATGCACCCCTCTCCCACTTGGACGTCATCCATAACGACTGCATTCATACCAATCATGCACTGAGCACCGAGATGAGCACCATGAATGATGGCGCCATGTCCGACGTGGGCGCCTTCCTCGAGCCGGACAGTTGTTCCGGGAAACATATGGATGACGCAGTTTTCTTGAACATTGCACCCATCTGCCAGCTCGATCTTGCCCCAATCCCCGCGCAGTACTGCACCGGGGCCGATGTAGCATTTGGCGCCGATGGTCACGTGTCCAATCAGTGTGGCTTGCGGATGAACGTAGGCGGACTCATCCACAACGGGGGTCATGGATTTGAAGGACTGAATCATGCCTTGCTGACGTTCTTGATCACTGTAGCATAACCCTGTCCAACACCAATGCACAACGAAACCAGCGCATAGGTCCCTCCGTTCCGCGCCAATTGGCGTGCCGCAGTCAACAGGATGCGTGCTCCGGTCATGCCCAACGGGTGTCCGAGCGCAATGGCACCGCCTTGCGGGTTGATTCGTGGATCGAGGTCTTCTAATCCAAGTGCTCGGGTACAGGCCAAACTTTGGGCAGCAAAGGCCTCGTTGAGTTCGATGTGATCCATGTCTTCGAGTCGGAGGTTGGCTTTTTTGAGCGCTTGTTTTGAGGCCTCGACGGGACCAATTCCCATGATACGGGGCTCGACACCCACCACAGCGCTCGACACGACTCGAGCCAAAGGTGACCAGTTGTGTTGCTTGAGTCCTGCCTCGTTGGCCATCAGCAAGGCACATGCTCCATCGTTCAATCCGCTGCTGTTGCCTGCAGTCACACTTCCACCTTCTTTCTTAAAAGCGGGACGCAGTTTGGCTAGAATGTCTTGGGTGGATGTCGGCTTAATGAATTCGTCGGCATCGAAGACGAGGTCTTCCTGTTTCCTTCTTGGAATGTGGACCGGAGAAATTTCTTCGGCAAAGTGACCTGCAGTTCTTGCTGCTGTAGCTTTTTGCTGGGACCATGCAGCAAATTGATCTTGGTCCGCTCTGCTGATGCCATGGAGCTCCACAAGATTCTCGGCTGTCGTGCCCATGCCATCGGTTCCATAAAGAGCGTCAAGTTTTGGGTTGATGAACCGCCATCCAAAACTGCTGTCGTGCATTTGGGCGTCTCGCCCAAAAGGCCGGCTTGCTTTGCTGATTACCCAAGGACCGCGTGTCATGTGCTCCACCCCTCCGGTCAGCATTACGTTGGCGTCCTGTACGTGCAAGGCTCGTGCTGCATGTACTGTGGCAGCCATTCCGGATGCGCAGAGTCGGTTAATGGTCTCACCGGGGACAGAGGTTGGCAAACCGGCCAACAATCCGGCCATTCGCGCCACATTTCGGTTGTCCTCTCCGGCTTGATTGGCACACCCCAAAAGCACATCGCCAATCTGAGCGGGATCAAAGTTGGGGTGGCGTTGAATCAGGGCACGGATGACATGGGCAGCCAAGTCATCTGTGCGCACGGGGGCCAAAGTGCCACCGAAATTTCCAATGGGCGTTCGAATGCCGTCAACCAAAAAGGCGTTCATCATGAGGAAGGAGAGTTGGATAAGGACAGGCCACGCCAGAAATCGAGAATCGGATTGAAAACAAACGTCTGAATCAAGGCAACTTCGTTGTTGACCACGGCATACATGCGACTGGCATCGTGTGTCATCACGTTGCCTTGAAGGTCCAATTCTTCGAGTATGGGGATTTTCCAATGAAGATCCATGGCGACAGACTGGCCATTCTTGTATTCGACTTCAAGGCGCCAAGCGACATCGGATTGTTTGAGGCTGTCTTGGCCATTTGCCGAGAGGTGACTGTCCCAAGTTTCAATGTGCACTTTGCACATGCGCAGCCATTGCTCTCTCAGAAGTGGTTGAGGCAAAGACAGAGGGCCATTCTCGCCTATGGCTGTCAAGGTTTCTCCGTCCTCCGACCAAGTGAGTTGGGCGTGTTGGCCGACATCATCCAAAGGCCAGGCAGAAATGGATTGGATTTGTTCAGCGTTGGATTCGTACACACCCGTGTATCGCCACTCCCCTTCTGAGGTAAAAAATCGGGTAGAAAGGAAGCCAGTGAAACCTTCGATGTGGGTAATGTAGGGTGAAGTAGAACGCCCTTGACCGGGGAGTTCAAGCAACATGTGGGTTCCTGTATGGCTTTGCGTTGGGGTCCCAATGAACCATGTTTTGTAGGGGTCATCTTGGCCCTCGATGAAGATGTCCACCCGTTTGCCAGAGGAGGCCATCATTTTGAGCACACCTTCTTGAGCCGACGGCCGAACGGGTTGTCGGACCGAAACCCGCTTGAACGTTTTGAGCAGCAAGTCAGTGGCGTCTTTGCGGGCAAACAATCGTCCATTGAGCGTCCACAACCCGAGGGGGTGCTCGCTCCTGTCCAGCACAGCCACACTGCCTTGTGTGTCTGCAATGCGAATCCGAGTCACACTGGACGTGTCCTGAATGGCGAAATGGGTGCTGGTGTCTGCATCCAGTCTCCCAGATTCAGGTTGCAATGCCACAACGAGTGCAATGCCAGCGGCGATGGCCACAGTGGCGAGAGTGTAGGTACTTCGATTCATGAAGGGAGCATCTTGGTCCAACGTCGACGTCTCCAGGCGGGCAAAAGAAGCCCGATTCCGATGACCAATGCAATGGGGACACCCACAGCGGCGAGGGTCCAAGAGGTTTCTGCACCGCGAATGCGCTTGTCGTCGAGTGGTCGAAAAGCAATACTCCGGGAACGCAAGCTGATTTGTCCGGCATCATCGAGCAGGTAGCTGATGGCGTTGAGTAGCCATTCTTTGTTGTCGTAGATGACGCGTTGGCTGTTTCGGTCAAAGCCCAATGGCAATGGAATTAAGCCTTCTTCTGTGGATCGTGTGTCGTTGCGAATGAAGTCGGCATCGGCCACCACCATCAGTTTGCCTTCGCTTGTCGAAGGCCTGAATGCAAAGGCTTTGTCCTCCTTGAGTGTTTGGCTCAAGCGCAGGGCATAGAAACTGTCAAATTCACCTTCGAGCAACACGGCCAGAGGATAGCCGTCGGGATTGTCCGTGTCGAAATGTTCCGGGGGCAGATTGACCACGGCACTCGCGACCCGCACAGGGGCATTGTAGACGAGCGAACGTGGCGAGCTTTTTAAGAGCACCGTTGAGCTTCGGTTAGACTTGACATTGACCAAGTCCAAAGTGCTGCTGAACTCAAAAATCAAGGGGTCGAGATTGGCACAAATGGGATGCGCATCGGGTGTAGACAAAACCACAGGCGAGAAGTACCAATTGAACATTTGCATGTTGCGGTGGTCGCCCATAGGTCCTGCGCCCATCATGATGGGCGCACACTGCGCATCCAGGACCATGTTGCGGTTCAATCGCACGCCGTGGTGAAACAGCAAATCATAGATGCCAGTTTCTCGTGTTGTCGCGAGGGTCTGTTGGTTGTTTCGAATGCTGTCAATGCTGGTAACAAGGGGGTCAATCAGCCACAGCATGTTGCCCCCATTCATGAGGTATTGATCGAGCAGCAACTTGTCTCGGTCGCTGAAGGTTGAATCAGGACCTGCAATCACCAATGCATCGTACTTGGGCTGCCGCCAGGTTCGCCCATCGATGGTTTCGCAAAGGGCGTCCACTGCCCCATCGAGTGTCACATCGACCACATCCACCGTTTCGGACAGCGCGTTGGAGAAATCGGCGGTTTCGACGGGTAAAAAGCAGCCATGGCCTTTGAGTATGCCCACCACTGGGCGTCGATCTCGGAGCCCCATGCGCATGGCTTGTCCCAAATTGAATTCAACTTGGGTGATGGCGTTTTGCACCATGATCTCGTCCGGGTCCATGTTTTCAGACCGAAGAAATTGAACGGGATAGTCCACCCCTTTCACACTCACCACGGCACAGGGCCAAATGTTTTGAAAGGAGGCAACACCCCCTTCTCTGTGGGCGATGCGGGTGAAACGCAGGCCTTGTTCGTAAAGGGCAAGCTCAGTTTCTCCGATGGTTTTGTCGTCCCCCGACGATGCCACATCGATGAACTGCCAACGGACCTTCCCTCCGCTTTTGCGGGCAAAGGTTCTGAGCTTCGAGCGTACTTCTTCTTCTAGTCTGCGGTAGCGAGCGGGGAAGTCTCCTTCCAAGTAGCATTTGACCAGAACTTCTTCGCCCCCTTCTTCGAGGGCGCTTAGCATGGATTCCGTGGCGGAAGACAGGCTGTGACGTTGGTCTTCGGTCACGTCCAGCCGAAGGGGCCATTGCCCGAGCAAAGCCAAAATTGCCAGCGCCAATGCTGCGGTTCTCCACCCCTTTCCCTCGGGACCTTGTAGCATGTTTGAGAACGTCATACGCGGCCAGGTTGAATGTGTCGTTGAGCAAAGGCCAGGGCCAGCGTGATGTAAGCAGCAAACCAGGCGACATCGGCAATCACCACCACACCCGATCCAATCGATCGGAAGTGGGTTTCCATGGCGAACCATTGGACAATGTGGTCTCCTGCGCCAAAGAGCGCATAGGAGCCCAATGCCGATGGCCCATAGTACATGACCATGCAAACAAGTGCCGAGGACAAAAAGGCCACAACCTGGCTGTCTGTCCGGGCCGAAGTGGCCAGCCCGGTGGCCACAAAGGCAGCGCCCAACAGCAGCAGGCCTAAGTACCCAGAAAGGACAGAGCCTCCATCAATGTTTCCGACAGGGTTGCCCAGTTGATGCAACACCATGTAACCGGCTATGGTGGGAATGAGGGCTGCTGCAACAAGTGTCGTACCCGCAAGGAACTTGGCCAGAACAATCCGATTGGCGTCTAAAGGGTGCGTCAACAGCAATTCAAGCGTCCCGTTTTTTCTTTCTTCAGCGATGCTCCGCATGGTAATCGCAGGAATCAGGAAGAGAAAAACCCAAGGGGTAAACAAAAAGAAACTGTTCAGTTCCGCCACTCCGGCATCCAGCAAATTCCATTGCCCGGGAAATACCCAATGGAAGAGGCCGCTGACGAGGAGGAAAACGGCGAGAACAACGGCGCCGATTACGGAGGAAAGGAATGCGCGGACTTCCTTTTTGTACAATGCTGTCATGAATGCGGTCCCAAATTAGGAAGCCCAGAGCAGCCGATGGCTTTTTGCCAAGGGTTGGTCCGCAAATAATGCTTTGGTAGAGGGCCAAACAACCCCAAATAGGTCGCTGTGTCGGTAGGCGTCCAATGCCGCCTGACTGTCCCAGACGCTCACGGTGCCCATTTTCTCCGGGTGTTCTGGGGATTGAATCAATTGAACAGATCGGCACCCGGGTTGGCTTGCAATGCCCTCGCGATGGGTTTCAAAAAGATCGAGAAACGCCTCGACAGCGTCTTTTCGAAAAGTCATGTGAACGGTGCGAAGAATCATCTGGCTTAGATCAAACGGCCCAACTTGGCTGCCGCTTCAAATTCAATGCGAATGGTGGCGCCTTCTTTGAGTCCAAACAATTGGCTGGCCCCTCCTCCGTTCCCCTGTGCACCATGGCGAATTGCGATTTCCAAAAGTCCCATGTGGTTAAACAGGGCCACACGCTCTCCGCTGGGAACAGCGCTGTAAGCGGTATGAATTCGGGTCACGTCCATTCTGCTTGAACGCAAAGGGATGCGAAATGGGCGGTCCTTTCCGACTTCCCGGAAGGTGCGCTCGTCTAGATTGGTGATGAGGTTGCCAAACCGGTCGACGTGGATCACCGAGCCTTGCACGTAATCGAGGCCAATCAGTGGACGTTGCCATTCACTTTCCACCCAACCGGAGGAAGGCCGGCCGACTGCGGCCAAAACCCCACCTTGAACCAAGTGACAAGCCACTTGGATAAAGAGGTGCCGTTCTGGAAAGGTCAGGATGTCGCTTTCGGATTGCATGTCGATGTCGTGGATGGCATCGGGCTCGCGGTCTGCAATGAGGCTGAATATGCCGTCGTCGAGTCCAACAAAGAATTGACCGCCCAATTCCATCACGCGGTGCACGTACTCCTCCTCTTGGTTGGTGTTCAATGCCAGAATGTGCACAGTTCCTTTCGGGAAATGGGGAATCACCGTGCGAAGCGCAAAGGCGGCAGCATTGGTGTCAAATGGGCGAATGGAGTGCGTAATGTCCACAATGCGAATGGACGGGTCTTGCTGAAGAATGGCACCGCGCAAAGCACCGGCATACAGGCTGTCTGCTCCGTAATCGGAGGTAAGGGTAATGATGCGCGAAGCGGCTTCTGAAGATGCCATCATTCGTCAAAAATCCGGAAGCTTGCGCGGAGTAGCTTTGCATCTTGACAGAAATTCCCCCCAACCTCCCAACATTGAGTTTCATAAATGGCCATTGAACGCCGATTCCCCCTGCCAGACGTGGCTCCTTTGGAGTTTTTTGGTGTGGGTCACAGAAAATTTACCACCCTCAAAGGGCACTTTCCAAAATTGAAATTGGTGGGACGTGGAAACGAAGTCAAAGCCATGGGGTCCAAGGCCGACATCGACGCGTTTGCGGCGAAGTATGAGCTGATTGTTTGGCACCTTGATCGATACGGCAAATTGGAAGAGGATGACTTGGAACGGTTGATCAAAGAAGATGGTGAGGTCGTGAAGCGCTCCGCTTCAGACGATGACACCTTGGTTTATGGTCCTGGAGGGTTGCGGGTCACAGCGCGCACACCGAATCAGCGAAAGCTGGTGGAGGAAGTGAGGAAAAACGACATGGTCTTTGCCATTGGTCCTGCAGGATCAGGCAAGACCTATACGGCTGTGGCTCTGGCGGTTCAAGCCTTAAAAGAAAAGCGGGTTCGGCGCATCATCATGACCCGACCTGCGGTTGAGGCGGGCGAGAACTTGGGTTTTTTGCCTGGGGATTTGAAAGAGAAATTGGATCCGTACATGCAGCCCTTGTACGATGCCCTAACCGACATGCTGCCCTATGATCGCGTGGCGGATCATTTGGAAAAAGGGGTCATCGAAATTGCGCCTTTGGCTTTCATGCGGGGACGAACGCTGGATAAGGCTTTTGTGATTCTGGACGAAGCTCAAAACGCGACGGTGGCTCAGATGAAAATGTTCTTGACGCGCATGGGGCGTTCGGCCACGTTCATGATCACCGGTGATGCTTCGCAGGTGGACTTGCCGAAAAAACAAGAAAGTGGTTTGCGCTTTGCACGCCGTGTACTCAAGGGGGTGAATGGTCTTTCTTTTGTTGAGCTGACGGGTGACGATGTGGTTCGACATGCACTCGTGAAGCGCGTCATTCTTGCATTTGAAGACGAGGAGTCGAAAGGAAGTGAGGGGGGCATGGGTCCGTCCATGGGGCGTGTTGCCGCGCAAAAATGGCGGAAAGACGAAGACGACCTGAATGAGGCTCAAAGCGAAGCAGATTCCGATATTGCACCGTCTGAATGATGTCCACAGTTTCACCGCCTTCTCCCCTCTTTGAGCAGCGCATCCCTATGGAGGATGAGGTTCAATTCTATCGAGGCAAAGTCCGCGATGTGCACACGTTGTCCGATGGTCGCCTTTTGATGGTGGCCAGTGACCGCATTTCTGCCTTTGATGTGGTGTTGCCGAAGCCCATTCCATTCAAGGGGCAAGTTTTGAATCAGTTGGCGGCACACATGCTGCGAGCGGTATCAGACATCGTGCCGATTTGGTTTGAAGATGACCCGGACCCCAATGTGGCCGTGGGCAAATGCTGTGAACCGATTCGATTGGAAATGGTCATTCGGGGTCATTTAACGGGCCATGCATGGAGAACCTATCGTTCCGGCGAACGGACGTTGTGCGGAGTGTCGCTGCCGGAAGGGATGAAAGAGCACGACGCGTTTTCGAGTCCCATCATCACGCCTGCCACCAAGGCGGAGGAAGGCCACGACGAAGACATTTCCGAGCAGGAGATCTTGACCCAAAATCTGGTGCCTGAACCGCTTTACCGCGAAATGGAGCGCATAACCCGCGCTTTGTTTGCCAGAGGCCAGCAAATGGCCAATGCCCGCGGCTTGATTTTGGTCGACACCAAGTATGAGTTTGGTCTTTTCGAGGGGGAATTGATGCTCATGGATGAGGTTCATACGCCCGACAGCAGTCGTTACTTCCACTTGGAGGGCTTTGAAGCCAGACAACAATCTGGGGAAGCCCAACCTCAGCTCAGCAAAGAATTCGTTCGTGAGTGGTTAATTGAGGGTGGATTTATGGGCAAAGCGGGCCAAGCCATTCCCGAGATGACATCGGAGTTTGTAAAGTCCGTAAGCGACCGGTACATCTCGCTTTACGAGCGTGTTTCGGGACAAAAATTTGAAAAACCGACGGAATTAGATACTGTGATGAGAATCCAAAAAAACATGGAGTCGTGGCGCCTCGAGCATTGAAAAACGCCCCATGGCGACCTGACGCCATTGCGGCCGTTCGCTGTTTGAAAGCGGGCGGGGTTATTTTGTATCCCACGGATACGGTTTGGGGTCTCGGATGCCGCGCAGACGATGAAGCCGCGTTGGAGAAACTTTACCAACTCAAAGGACGAGACAGCGCCCAACCTTCTTTGGTGCTGCTCGATGCCGAGGGCTTGCTGGAGGAGTATTCTAATCCGGTGCCGGACATCGCTTGGGACCTCTTGAAAGAATCCGAGGGCACAAACAGCCGGCCAATGACCTTGGTCTTGCCTGGAGGCCGAGATGTGGTCCCTGCCCTGTTGGCAGAAGACGGCAGTCTTGCCATGCGGGTGGTTCATGACCCCTTTCTTCAGTTCATTATTCGTGGCATCGATCTCCCTCTGGTAAGCACATCGGCCAATCGGTCAGGTCATCCTACCCCCGGCCACTTTGACGAAATCCCGAAAGCCATTCGAACGGGTGTGGATCACGCTTGTACCACGGGTCGAGATCGGCGCGGAGGACAAACGTCGAGTATGGTCAAACTGGATGGTGCAGGTCGCATCGACATTTTGAGGCCATGAACTTCGCGGAGCAGCTCACACATCCCGTTTTTCGTGCAGTGGGTGCGGAAGCCGACCGAAAGGGTCAGGCCGCATTTGCCATCGGTGGATTTGTGCGTGACCTGTTGCTGGGACGTCCATGTAAGGACATCGACATTGTGGTAGAGGGCAGCGGCATCGCATTGGCGAAGGCCACAGCCAAGGAGCTGAATGCAGGCAAGGTCGCGGTGTTCAAGAATTTCGGCACAGCCATGTTTCGGGCAGGCGACATGGAGGTGGAATTCGTGGGTGCACGAAAGGAGTCGTACCAAAGAGGAAGTCGGAAGCCCATTGTGGAAGACGGGACCATTGAAGACGATCAGAATCGCAGGGACTTTACCATCAATGCCATGGCGTTCAAGCTGAACGCCGAAGGTTTTGGAGATTTGGTGGACCCTTTTGGTGGGCTTTCGGATTTGGAGGAGAAAACCCTGAGGACGCCGTTGGATCCAGATGTGACTTACAGTGATGACCCATTGCGTATGATGCGGGCTGTCCGGTTTGCTTCGCAATTGGGCTTTCACATCGAGAAGAAAAGCTTGGATGCAATCGAGCGCAATGCAGCGCGTCTGGACATCATCTCATCGGAGCGAATTCATGTTGAGTTAAATAAAATCTTGCTGAGCGAAAGGCCGAGCGTGGGATTTAAGCTCATGATGAAAACAACCCTTCTTCATCAATTCTTTCCGGAAATGGTGGCGCTCAAAGGTGTTGAGCGACGAAATGGCGTAGGTCACAAGGACAATTTTTACCACACGCTTGAGGTGGTTGACAATGTGGCGATGACCAGTGACGACTTGTGGTTGCGCTGGGCTGCATTGTTGCATGACATCGCCAAGCCTCCAACCAAGCGTTTTCACCCCGATCACGGATGGACCTTTCATGGTCATGAGGATCGGGGAGCCCGGATGGTGCCCAAAATCTTCAAAAGGCTCAAGCTGCCCATGGACCAGCAAATGCGCTATGTCCAAAAATTGGTTTTGCTTCATCTAAGGCCCATTGCACTCACCAAGGAGGAGGTTACGGATTCTGCGGTAAGACGCTTGCTTTTCGAAGCGGGGGACGATGTGGATGACCTCATGATGCTGGCCCGCGCAGACATTACGTCGAAGAACGAAGCCAAGGTTGAGCGATACCTCAAGAATTACGATGTGGTTGTCAAGAAGCTTGTGGAGGTAGAAGAAAAAGACCGGGTTCGAAACTTCGAACCTCCCGTCAGTGGAGAGGACATCATGAGGGCATTCGACATCCCGCCTTGTCGGCCCATTGGTGCAATTAAAAATTTGATCAAAGACGCCATTCTAGATGGCGTTATCTCCAATGATCCTGACTCGGCCAAGGCCCTCATGTTGCGTTATGGCCCCAAAGTGCTAGAGGAATGGAAGTCGACTCAGGCCAGAATAGTCAAGGGGGAGTTCAACGAGAAAGGTGCGCGAGACGCCTTCGATGCTTGGTTAACGGAAATCGAGGTTAGCGTTTAGCCTTTCCATCCGTCTTTCAACGTCACAGAGCGGTTCCAGACTGGATGTCCGGCCTGCGCTGTGCGGGCTTGATCGAGAGAGAAATATCCCAGTCGGGTGAATTGATATGGACGCTCAGAGTCCGCTTGGCCCAACGAGGGCTCCAATTTGCCGTTGGCCCGAATGGTTAAACTGTTGGGGTTGATGAAATCAGTAAAGTCTTTGCCCTCATGACCATCGGGAGATGGGTCTGAAAACAAACGGTCATAGAGGCGGACTTCGGCATCGATGGCCGTGCTGGCATTGACCCAGTGTAATGTTCCTTTCGCTTTGATGCCGCTGGTGTCTGAGCCGCTCCGGCTGTCTGGAAAGTACTCTACATGTACCTCGCTCACGTTCTCGTTTTGATCCAAAACATGGCCCACATAGCGGACGATGAAGGCGGACTTTAGTCGAACAGTTTTGCCCGGTGCAAGCCGGAACCATTTCTTGTTGGCCTCGAGCTTGAAGTCCTCGCGTTCCATCCAGAGTTCACGACTAAAAGGCATTTCGCGAACGCCTGCTTCGGGGTCCTCAGGATTGTTCTCAGAGGTTAAGGTTTCGCTTTGACCTTCTGGATAGTTCACGACAACGAGTTTGATCGGGTCCAATACTGCCATTGCGCGCGGCGCAGTTCGGTTCAAGTGGTCCCGAAGTGCCCATTCGAGAAGACTGTAGTCGATGACATTCTCTCGCTTGGCGATGCCCACACGCTCGCAAAATGTTCGAATGCTTTCGGGGGTGAAGCCTCTTCGTCTCAATCCACTAATGGTGGGCATTCGAGGGTCGTCCCAACCGTCCACATGGCCATCCTCGACAAGGCGCAACAGCTTGCGCTTTGACATGATGGTGTGGTCGAGATTCAACCGGGCAAACTCAATTTGTCGGCTAGGAAAAATGCCGAGGTTTTCGATGAACCATTCGTACAACGGGCGGTGCACCTCAAACTCCAATGTGCACAAGGAGTGGGTGATGCCTTCCAGGGAATCACACTGACCATGCGCGAAATCATACATCGGGTAGATACACCAGTCGTTTCCTGTTCTCTGATGATGGGCCCTTTTGATGCGGTAAATCAAAGGGTCCCGCATGTGCAAATTGGCATGGGCCATGTCGATCTTGGCCCGGAGGACGCAGTGACCGTCGGGATGTTTTCCTGCACGCATTTCCCGGAACAATGCGAGGTTCTCTTCCACGCTGCGGTCCCGATATGGGCTATTGGTTCCAGGCGAAGTGGGCGTGCCTTTTTGGGCGGCCATGTCTTCGGCACTTTGATGGTCAACGTAAGCCTTACCCGCCTCGATCAATTGGACGGCAAAGGCATAAAGACGTTCAAAATGATCACTGGTGTAGAATTCGCCGCCGTTCCATTGATAGCCCAGCCAAGAAACGTCTTTGCGTATCGCATCCACATACTCTTGGCTCTCCTTTTCGGGGTTTGTGTCGTCGAAGCGCAAGTTCACAAGGCCCTGATGCTCTTTGGCCAGACCAAAGGACAGGCAAATGGCTTTGGCATGCCCGATGTGCAAATGGCCATTGGGCTCAGGCGGAAAGCGTGTGTGAATTTGCTTGTGCTTTCCGGAATCGAGGTCTGCCGAGATGATGTTTTGGATAAAGTGCTGTGAAGACGAGGGGTCTTCTGCGTTCTTGGCATTGTTCGGTAAGCGATCAGACATGGTGCAAATTTATCCTCCAAAGCAGGGTTGCACCCCCTCTTTTCGTGACTTCGTGCCTTGAGCTGAACAGGAAGGGAAGAAAGTGGTTGTATTTGTGTGAAAGAACAAGCCCTTACACCTGTTGGTGACGTTCGTCGTTACCGCCTTCGGAGAGCCGATCGCATCGTCGGCTGGATGAGAGAGGAGGATTCAGGAACTCGGTTTTACAGCCGAGAGGGCCTTTGGTGGTCTGGCCGCCCGATCAAATGGGAAAATCGCGACCGCTGCTGCGGTCTCAAGGATGTGGATGACCGTTGGCTTCACGAAGGTGATTTGCTTGAACAAGTGGGATGTCCCTGGTGGCAACGTCGCTACCGTTGGTTGGTTCTTTGTGATGCAGAACGGGGATGGTCCTTCATTCGCAACAGTGCCATGCGTGGCGTCGTAGGCCTTCGCCCTCACGAAGCTGAATCTTTGCAGTGGAGATGGTCAGGTGTGGGTTGGCGCCCTTGAGCAGTTCAGGCAGAACCACTTTCTAATCCTGCTTCCCTCTTCTTTTCACTGAAATGAAAACGCCCCAACTGCAAAGCAGAAGGGGCGTTTTTCAGGGATGAAAACGGATTAGAGCAAT
>CBFHQM010000036.1:0-17425 GCA_965657965.1 uncultured Flavobacteriales bacterium
CCCCCCTGATTCTGGGTTTCTTCATCGGTGGAGTAGGTGGCAACGGCTTGCTCGAACGTCAGGGAGTCTGCTGCGAGAAGGACGGAGATGCTGTCTGCTAGCGCTGCCGCTTCCATCAGGGCAGATTCAGGAACCGTGGGCTTCATGAGCACGTGGCACATGGAAAACACTTCGCCACGGATGTTGGTGGTCTTCACAAAATGAAAACCGAAGTCGCTCTCGAAAACAGGGCTAAAGGCGCCTTCGGGTGTGGCGAAGACCTGAGCTTCGACTTCGGGAACAAATGCGCCGCGACGGATGTCCTCGTAGCACCCTCCCTTGTACTTGGACCCGGGGTCCTCGCTGTGCCGCATGGCGGCAAGGGTAAGGCTTACATTGCCCGCGACCACTTCTCCTCGGATGCTGTCGAGCACCCCTCGGGTGGCCAACTTCTCTTGTTCGCTCAGCTCCGGCTCAATCATCAAGCGGCTGTAGCGGACCTCTTCGGGAATCAAAGGCAGGCTGTCGGTGGGGATGCCTGCAAAGTGATCGGCAATGTCCCGTGGGGTGGCGCGCACTTGCCCTTCGATTTCGGCTTGCATCCGGTCAGCCATGATCTGCTCGCGCATGGGCTCTCGGAATTCTGCTTTCCAGGCGGCGACGGTCTTTCCGTATTCCGCTTCAAACGCCTCGACGGAGCCAAACATGCGGATGTAGTATTCCAAGCGGCGGTCAATCTGGGCTGTGACCTCTCCGTCGTCGACCACGATGGAGTCAATGCGGGCTTGGTGCAAGAGCAGTTTTTGCAACATCAGTTGCTCCACAACCGGGCAGACGTCGGTTACAGGCATGCCGGAAGCTTCCATTTGAAACAGCTGCGCGTCCACATCGCTTTGCAAAACGATTTCATTGCCCACCACCGCAATGATGCGCTCTAGCTTTTGCAATTCTGGCTCTGTCTGGGCTCCCATTTTCAAGGAGGAGCAGGCGAGGAAAAGGAAGGCGAGTGTGCGTGCGTTCATGGGGTGTCGCTGTCAAGGCCGTTTGCCTGAGGGGTGCTGAGTGCGGCCTCGGCCCATGCGGCTTCGACGGCTTGTTGGCGCATGGTGACCAAGGTACGGTCACGGCGCCGGTGAAGAAGGAGTTCGCCAATGCGGCTGGCCACACGTTCTACCGGACTAATGTCTCCGGCGTTGAGACGCTGGGTGACCAACAACAAAGCCCGTTCATCGAAGGGACGCCCGGCGGTTGTGTCGGCTTTCCAGTCAATTTTGGTGACGCGGTTGCTGGACTGCTGACGAGCGGCGCGTCGGGGATCCAAAGGCACGAACTGACCGAGTTCAGCCCAAGACCACCATCGCTCTGCGTCTAAGTCATGGGGCATGCCTGCGTCGGTGCAGCGGCTGGCCAAGGTGGACAGCTTTTCGGCATCGTTGGAGGCCAATTGTTTTTGTAAGTCCCGAATGTCACGGGGGAACGATGCGCCTTTTGGAAAGACCAACCAACGTGCCCGAAAAAGGGGAGCCTCGAGCCGAAACAGGTCGGGTTGTTCGTCCAGAAAAGCGCGCAATTCGGACACATTCATGGTGGTGTCCAAGTGGTCACGCAAAAAGCGGTCTTCGTAGGCGTGGATATACAGGGCTTCCCGGTACCGTTTGACCTCGCGTTCAAAGTCCACCTCCTCTTCGGGGAGCTCGGTTTGCGCTAGGTGCACCAGGGTTCTCCGCTGTTGCCAACCCGAGATGAAACGCTGAGACCACGCAGCACTGTCCTCGGGGTTCATTTTGGCGGGGCACTCTTTTTGAAGTGCCCCAAGGGTCAAAACATCGTTGTAAGCCGTGGCCACGACCGGGTCCTCCGGATGGGAGACCAATGCCGGTTTGCAGCTTGTGGCCATGAGGACCACCAACGACAGGAGACCCACACGCGTGGCCATCAATCGATGGCGTGGAGATTGGCTGTATTGACCTCGTGGGGGTACCGAGCACGCAATTCAGCAATCCACGTTTTCTCAAGGAAGTCTTGGAAGTCAGCAATGACTTTGCCCCGCGCTTCATCCAATGTCTTTCCGGTTGGGTCTTGAACATTGTTGATTTGCACAAAGCGAATTTGGCCATCGATTTCTTCGAATTTGGTGATGCCCGGTCCGCTCAGGTCACGCAATGCGGCATCGAGTACGGGGTTGGTCCCGAGCTCGACTCGACTTTCCTCGATGGTGATGCTCAAGGGGTTTTCTGAGACCATCTCTCGGCGTTCGGTTTCCACATCACCATCCTCTTGATCAACAGATGCGAGGATGCGCTCAGCGGCAGCACGGTCGGAACACCGGAAAATGCGGCCATCAATGCGGGTTTTCCAAGCGTAATTGGCTTGGTTCGTTTCCCAGAAGGATTGAAGGCCAGCACTGTCGCGCACAGCCTTGCTCCACACCTTTTGGTCGGTCAGCTCAAAGAGGAGAATGCCATCGTGGTACTCTTCCATCAACAACCGGAAGTCGTTGTGCTTGTCCTCTAGGCGGGCATCCTCGTAGGCGATCACAGTTTCGTCACTGAATCGGGCCATGGCTTGGCGCAATAGAGATTCGGCGGTTTGGTTGGTCACGTCAATGCGGCCGCTTTTGGTGGCCACGAAGTCGATAAACTCAGAAACAGTCGTCTTTTCGGAGCCCACGGTTAAAATGGCTTTTTTCGCGAGGCCTTTTTTCACGACAATGGGTTGAAGCGTGCTGTCGACGACCGTGGCTTCGACCACTTGGCCAAAGCGCTTTTCGTCGAGGGTGTAGCCGTACTCAGCCTTTCTCTTTTGGATAAAGCTGTTCCGCACTTGTTCCGAACGGCTGTCGCGCTGGAGCTTCTTCTCGAGGTCCCGCTTGGAGGCTTCAAAGGTCGGTGGAGCTTTGTACTCGAGTCGTTGGATGATGTGCCAGCCGTATTGGGTTTCGATGGGGTCGGAGAGGTCGCCATCGGCGGCCAGTGCAAATGCCGCTTCTTCAAAAGGTTCGACCATGCGGCCGGTGCCAAACATGGGCAATTCGCCGCCCTTGGTGCGGGAACTTTGGTCGTCGCTGTGCTGTCGGGCGAGCTCAGCGAAGGAGGCTCCGGCGGCCAATTCTGTGGCGAGCGCTTCGATTTTGGCCTGGGCTTCGTTGGCGTCTCCTTTGTTTTTGTCGGGGCGGATCATGATGTGGGCGACGCGCATCTCTCCGCGCGCAGGCCTGCGGCCGGTCAACTTGATGATGTGGTAGCCATATCGTGTGCGGATGGGCCCAACCAAATCGCCGACTGCTCCCGAGTAACAAGCTTCTTCGAAAGAGTACAACATCATGAAGGCACTGAACCACCCGAGGTCTCCGCCATTGTCTTTCACGCTGGGGTCGTCACTGCCTCCGCGGGAGCGGGCGATGCCGGCGAAGTCTTCCCCGCTGGCGATGCGCTCCTTGAGGGCAAGGGACTTGTTCCAAGCCGATAGGGTGTCGTTGGGTGTGCCTTCTCCACCAATTTTTACCAAGAGGTGCGAGGCACGAACCTCTTCCAATGTTCGGTCGTAGGCTTGTTTGACCATGGCATCGAGCAGGTCGTTGTCCACGAGATAGGGACGCGCCAATTGTTTACGGTAACCGGCCAATTCGTTGATGAAGGCGCTGGCGGTGTCCATACCGAGGTCTTCGGCAGCAAGAACCTTGAGCTTAAAGTCAATGAACAGCTCCATGTACTCATCCAAGGCGGAGGGAGTCACAAGGCTGTCGCGGTTGTTCTTCTTGAAAATGTGCGCGAAATCATCCGCGGACACGGATTCTCCTCCAACCGTGACGACGGTTTGGGCTTGGAGCCCGCAGAGAATTGGGCTCATGCAGAGCAGAAGGCCCAAGGCGAGCGAAGGGAAGGCAAAGGGGGTGCGGTGATGGCTCATCGTTGCGAATTGACGGCCGAATTTAGCGCGTCCTGATGGCCTAACGAAGAGGGAATGCCGCTGAGGGGTGTCCTTTATCTTTTATTTACCACCTTTTGTCCTCTAAAGCGCTTCTTGTGGAAGACGCTGGGGCTGCCAGCAGTCAACGATTTGGCCAGCGTGAGACCCATTGTCCAATAGGCATCCCGTGTGTTTGGGTTTCCGCGAATGGCTTGACGCTCGGACGGTAGGTTTTGCTGATACTGAAAGGTGGAGATGTTCAAGTTTTCTGCACAAGGAGGCAAGTCATTGGGATTGGCTTGGCTGCTCAAGGCCAAGCCAAGGGGCGACATTTTCCACGGGTCGGCATACTGGGTGGCGATGTCGTCGAGTCGATCGGTTTGCGTGAAGCGCCAAAGTCCAGTCAGGGTAAGGTGCCAAGGTTTGCCTTTGCCTGCGTCCACAGACAAGGTGTAAGAAAGCCCAACCGGAACAGTCAAAATCCATTTTGCGTAGCCCGTGCCTTCTGTTTCTAAGCTGCGGAGATCATGCCACAATCCGGGAGAGTTGAGGCCGAGTTCACTGAGGATCTCATAGGAGAGGTTGTGAACGTCGACTTGGGCTTTGGGGGCATGATGAAGAAGGGCCACGCCGGCTTCTGCACGAACGTGATGCGACAATGTTGAGGATCCCAGATGGCCGGAGAACCGAATCAATGGATAGTCCGCGGTGGCGGCAATCTCCACCATTTCATTTCGAAAGTGAAGGTTGCGGACAAAGGCGACAGCATTGTTGGAAGCACTGTCTGCTCCCTGAATTCGGATGCTTCGCAAGTCCAGATTCCAGCCTACGCGCTTGCCGCGTTGCTGCCCCCTTAAAGTAGCCCCTGCGCCGGCGCGGATGAGGTGCCACTGGGTGTCGCTGAAAACACCATATTGTCCTTTGTGGCCAATGTCGCCGCTGTATCCTGAGGCATGGAAAGTGACGCCAGCTTCCAGTTGCCACCCCTTGGGCAGTTGGATTTGGGCATGCGCAGTTTGCCCGGGCCACAAGGAGAGCCAGAGAAAAACAGGAAGCCATCTGAAATCAATGGAGCACTGCATCGTCCACCTTTAATATACGACGAATACAGTTATATCCCCGACTACTGGGTTAGAACCGCATCTTAAGGCGCCTCTTGAACAGCCCGCCACGTCGCCTGTTGCCGTACCTTCTCCTTTTGCTGCTGAAGTTTCGACTCCGGCCATTTAAGACCTTTCCAAAGGAGACCACCAGGTTGCCGTAAGCGTCGTTGTTGGTCTTGTTTCCTCTGATCACAGGGATCTCTTCGTTGATGTAACTGTGTGCAGTCAGACTCCCGGCTCCTGGCCCGGCTTCGTCCAAAACCCCTTGGTTGCTTTGGCTTGACAACGCAGCACCCAATTGGCTCATCTCTCCGGGGTCAGCGTAAAAGCTCGAGATGTCGTCGAGGTAGTCCGTATCGGTCAAACGAAATCCGATTTCCAGACTCAGAAAGAAGTCGGTGGCTCCGCCTTTCTTTTGTCCGGTCACGATGGCACTCAAACCAAAGGGGATCGTGGTCAGACTCAGTTCGTCGGAGTAGTCGACACCTTCGGTCTGGAGTTCCGATAAGCTGTGCCATTCTCCGGGCGATGTGATGTTCGCTTCGACCAAATCAGCATATGCGGGATTGTTCACGTCTACACGGGCCTCCGGGTTGTGATGAAGTCGGGCGATGCCGACAAAACCTCGAATGGTCAGCATTGCTCGGCGTTGCCTCGCCCATACGAGGGGCTTTTGGAACAGGTCGCGTTCAAGGCGAATGGACGCCTCTTGCATGATGTTGCGAAAGTGCAAGTTTCGACCGCGTCGCGCCGGATTGACTGTGTGCTTGTCGTGACCCGAAATTTGAAGGGAGCTAAAATCACCTCGGATGTGCCAAATGCCGTCGAGGTCCAATTTTCGACGGGCAAAAACGCCCAATGCAGGACGAGATCTGATCTCTTGCAGGTCCCAAATGAAGTCACGTCGTTGGCCTGGGCCATCACCGATATCGCCCATGTAATTGGCGACACCCGCGGTGAATCCCACATCCCAATTGCCTTGCCCAAACGAAGTGGAAAAAGCAAGCAAGGCCACTGCGAGAGTGGTGGTTCGAAGGAACGACATGCGCATGAAGCGAAAATCGTTTGTGGCTCGGGTATAATATGTGGTGTACGCCATCATCAGTCACATCCTACGTGTGGAAAAGTCAAAGTCGACTTCTCAATGGTTTACGTGTCCTGCGTGTTCAGGGTTACGCTCTCGATTCCCATGTTTGTAACATGACCAAAAGCAGCAGAAACCCTCAAGCCTTGTGTGCGCTTCTTGGTGTGCGCCACCCGATTGTTCAAGCGGGAATGGTGTGGTGCACTGGTGCTGATTTGGTCGTGGAAGTAGGGCGTGCTGGGGGGCTAGGCACACTCGGTGCGGGATCGATGTATCCGGAAGAATTGGACGAGGAAATCCAGAAGGTCAAAGCCCAATGGTCCGGGTCTTTTGCTGTGAATGTTCCCCTTTTGTATCCCGCTGTAGAGGCGCACATGGAAACCATCAAAAAGCACAAGGTGCCTGTGGTGTTTACCAGTGCAGGGTCGCCCCGGAAGTGGACGGGTTTTTTGAAATCGGCAGGAGCCACTGTGGTTCATGTGGTGTCCAGTGCGGTTTTTGCGAAAAAGGCAGAAGATGCAGGTGTGGATGCAGTGGTTGCAGAAGGGTTCGAAGCTGGGGGGCACAATGGCAGGGAGGAGACGACCACCATGTGCTTGGTCCCGGAGGTTGCAGATGCGGTAAGCATTCCGGTGATTGCGGCCGGTGGTCTTCATGATGCGCGCACCATGCTGGCGGCTTTTGCTTTGGGTGCTTCAGGTGTGCAAATGGGCAGTCGCTTTGTGATGACGCAAGAGAACCCGGCACACCAAGCGTTTAAGCAGCACATTGCCGAAGCCAAGGCCGGCGAAACAAGGCTCATGCTCAAAGACGTAACGCCTGTTCGATTGTTGCAGGGCCCGGAGGGCAGTTTTTACGATCAAGTTGCCGCTGCTGAATTGGCTGGGAAAGGGCCGGATGCCTTGCGGGCATTGCTTGGCCGTGGAAGGGCGAAGTTGGGCATGCGAGACGGGGACTTGTTGGAAGGTGAACTCGAAATCGGACAAGTCAGTGCGTTGCTCAAGGACTGGCCAGCAACAGCCGCGCTCATGGAAAACTTGGTGGACGACTTTCGTGCGCTTGGGACGGTCAAAATGGCCCCTGGGTTCAGTTGGGACGCACTTTTGTGAATTCCCGATTGACTTTCGGAAAACAATCTGAAAAGGCAACCGTTTGGTCCTCGGTTGCGTACAACTTGCAACGACGATGAAGCTCAGGTTGTTTTCTTTCAATGCCTTGATGGTGTGCATGATGGTGGGTGCGGGTGTTCCGACTTCGGCACAAGAATGGTCTTGCATTCAGGTGAACGACGACGGCACAGCCCAGCTCAATTGGTCTCCGGATCAAACGGGGGCGGATGCGTACAGTGTCACGCCCATGTTGCCGGCACCTGACTTTACGCCGTTGCCGGCTTTTGATGTGTCCATGGATCTGGGCAACCCCTTGTCCAATGTTGTGGGGAACATGACGCCATTGCTGACCACGACTCAAGGGTTCTGCTACACCCTGACTGCATTGGACGGCGCCGGAAGCAATCTCGCAGGCCCTTCCGATACCCTGTGCACGATTTTTCTCGAATTGGAATTGGGCTTGTTGCCGGGGTCGGTTGACTTTGCCTGGAACAGTCCTTTCCACTTCAACCCGCCTGTAGGTTTCAGTGGAACCTACACCATTCAGCAACTCCTGCCAGACGCGTCGTGGTTGGATGTTGTCTCTGCGCCATGGTTGATGGGCAATTCCAATACCACATTGCCCATCACACAATGCGATGGGACCGCCACCTATCGGGTCACCTTGACCGAAGATGGCGGGTGCACACACCAGTCGAACATGGCTTCCATTGCTGTGGCGGATGTCGTCGATCCAACGCCCCCTCAAATTGTGGCGGTCGATGTGGATTCGCTCACAGGGTTGGCTTCTGTCTCCTGGGAGCCCAGTCCGGAGTCGGATGTGGCGGGCTACATCGTCTACATCTGTACAGGTTCCATCGAGAACATCTTAACGACCATTGAGGACCCCAATCAGCTCAGTTACACTTACCCCATGAGTGGTGCAGGGGGAACGATTGAGTACTACAATGTTGCGGCATTTGACAGTTGTTACATCGCCGGAATGCCCGACCCAGGGGCTGCGAGTCCGGCTTGCGCGCCGTCTACTTATTTGGAGGTGTCTTGGACCCAATGCACGGATCGGGCTGACTTGCAGTGGTCACCGGTTTACCATTGGCCCGGTGGCGTGGACCGTTACGAAGTTTGGGCTTCGGAGTTGGACATGGATGGGGTGGAAAATGCCCCGGTTTTGCTTGCGGAAGTCCCAGGCACATTGACCTACTATGAACACGTGGGAGCCAATGTGGGGAGTTTGTATCGTTATCGTGTGGTGGCCCATGCTGTGGGCATCGATTGGACCCAAAGTTCCAATGTGGCCGAGAACCTCTTTACCTATCCCGGAGGTCCGGAATGGATGCGCTGGACGGAGGTGAGCATTGTTACAGATTCTATCGCGGTTTTGAGGGCGGAAGTCGACGCGTCGAGCAATGAGCCTCATACCTATGAGCTATGGAGGAATGAACCCTTCGATGATGATTTTGAATTTGTGACCAGCGCATGGTCTTTGGGGGGGGCATTGCAAATGCGGGACAGCACCATTGAAGGTGGCTTGGGCCAATACCGTTACTACTTGAAAGTGGTCAATGCCTGTGGCGACTCGGTGTTGGGAACGCCCGTTGCCGAAACGGTGTTTTTGACCGGAACTGCGCTCGAATCACAAGTTTCCAATGCTTTGGCTTGGACGGGTTTTGAAGGGTGGGATGCACCGCGCACGCGGCATGTGGTCCTTCGGGGCATTCAGTACGGAGGGGTTTTGGAAGAACTGGAAGACTTTGGGCCTTCGCGCTTTTCTTACACCGACGAATTGGAGGCGTTGATTGAATCGCCTGGAGAGTTCTGTTATCGTGTGCGCACCGAGCAAGAAGACAGCAGTTGGGCGTCCATTTCTAACGAAGTATGCTTGACCTTGCCTCCCGTCATTTGGATTCCAAATGCGTTGGTACACAATGGCATCAACAATACATGGAAGCCCTTTTTGGCCTTCGCCGACGTAGAGGAGTATCGGGTCGACGTGTTTTCTCGCTGGGGAGACTCGATTTGGACGACGACCAACCCCGAAGAAGCGTGGGATGGTACAAAAGACGGCGTAAAGCTGCCCGAGGCGTTTTACCCGTATACGCTGCGTATCCAAGATGGGGCGGGCCGATTGGTAACACGCATGGGCCATGTGATGGTGGTCCTTAGGCCTTAAAAAACGTGGCCATGAAAGGCCCTTGAACTCAGCGAGTTGTGGGCTATTTTCGCCGGAATATTCTGTTCTAAGTTATTCTGTCCGCCATGTCACACGAATCTCCCCACCTCAATCCCAAGTTCATCGGAGAAGGCCTAACGTATGATGATGTCCTCTTGGTGCCTGCTTACAGCGAGGTGCTTCCGAGGGAAACCACGCTTCGCAGCCGGTTTTCACGCAACATTGTATTGAATGTGCCGGTTGTGGCTGCGGCCATGGATACGGTGAGCGAAGCGGAAATGGCCATTGCCATGGCGCGTCAAGGCGGCATTGCGGTGATCCACAAGAGCATGAGCATTGCGGCTCAAGCTGCTCAGGTACGCAAGGTCAAGCGGAGCGAAAGCGGCATGATTCAAGACCCCATTACGCTTCCTGTCGATGCGGTAGTGGGCGATGCGCACAAGATCATGGCCGAGCACAGGATTGGGGGCATTCCCGTTGTGGACGACGCGGGCTTCCTGAAAGGAATTGTGACCAACCGCGATTTGCGTTTTGAAGGAGAGCCTGAGCGTCCAATTCTGGAAGTCATGACCTCCGAGGCGTTGGTGACGACGCCCAATGGAACCGACTTGAAGCGTGCGGGTGAGATTCTTCGCGACAACAAGATTGAGAAGTTGCCGGTGGTGGATGCCGACGGCAAGTTGGTTGGCTTGATCACCTATCGGGACATCATCAAGTTGCAAGAGTTTCCCAATGCGTGCAAGGACCAATACGGCCGTTTGCGTTGCGCAGCGGCGGTGGGGGTAACAGCCGATACCATGGAGCGAGTCGAAGCGTTGGTTAAGGCCGGTGTGGATGCGTTGAGCATTGACACTGCACACGGTCACAGCCGTGGCGTGATCGAGATGTTGGCGAAGGTCAAAAAGGCCTATCCCAACACCGATGTTGTTTGTGGCAACATTGCAACAGGTGCAGCGGCGACGGCATTGGTCGAAGCGGGAGCAGATGGGGTCAAGGTGGGCATTGGACCGGGGTCCATTTGTACCACACGTGTGATTGCGGGTGTAGGCGTGCCTCAGCTGAGTGCAGTCATGGCGGTGGCAGAAGCTTTGGCGGGAACGGATGTGCCCATGATTGCCGACGGCGGCATTCGGTACACAGGTGACATTTCCAAGGCACTGGCCGGTGGCGGTCACTCCGTCATGGTGGGCAGCATGCTGGCGGGTACAGAAGAAAGCCCGGGCGAGACCATCATTTACGAAGGCCGACGATTCAAGAGCTACCGCGGAATGGGCAGCATCGAGGCGATGCAAAAGGGGTCGAAGGATCGCTATTTCCAAGACGCGGAAGATGACCTAAGGAAGCTCGTTCCCGAGGGGATTTCGGGCCGGGTTCCCTACAAGGGTTCCGTTCAGGAAGTCATGTACCAAGTGGTGGGTGGCCTGAGGGCTGGAATGGGCTACTGCGGTGCGATCGACATTCCTGCGCTTCAGCAATCTCAGTTCGTGCGCATCACTTCTGCTGGGGTCAAAGAAAGCCACCCGCACGACGTCATGATTTCCCGTGAGGCGCCGAACTACAGCTTGCGTTGATCCTGCGCCTCCAGTTGTGCGGTCTTGAATGCACGGCGACCCGGCGCTCAGGGTCCCCAAATTTCGGGTTCCACGGGAATTAGCTCCTTCCGAATTGATTGAGCTTGCGCAGCGGTTTTCGTAACCGCAACAGCGGGGGCGGAGCAGACCCGTTGAGTCTCCAGGCTTTGGCGTCCTCCGAGTTGGCGCGGATGCGATTGCCCAAAGAAGCATTGGATTGACCGCCCGCCCGCATTTTGACGGTTGTCCGTGGCAAATAGGCCAGTTCTGCGCCCCGGAAATGAAAGAAACGGAGCATGAGTTCATAGTCCGCTGCACTTCGAAGTTGCAGGTTAAACCCCCCGTGCTGTGCATACAATTCGCGCTTCATAAACAAGGTCGGGTGGGGCGGCATCCATCCCCGAGAAAAAGAGCGGGGATGTCCTGACTTCCAGTGCCGGGTTACCGTCTCTCCATCTTCGGCATCGACGTAATCCAGATCGGCGTATACGCCATCGGCATCAGTGTGCTCAAAGGTGTCCAGTACGTCTTGGATCACCGCGTTGTCGGCGTATCGGTCGTCTGCGTTGAGGATGCCTACGATGTCTCCCTTTGCGCGGGCGATGCCTTGGTTCATGGCATCATAAAGGCCATTGTCGGGCGCGCTGGACAGTTGGCTAATTCGGTGCTCGAATGGCGCAAGTTGTGCAAGGGTGCCGTCCCGAGAACCCCCATCCACGATGTGGTAGTCAAGGTCAAATGCGCCGGCTTGTTCCACCACACTTCTTGCCGCTTCGGCCACGGTAGTCTCAGCGTTGTACGTCACAGTAATCACAGAAACGGTCATGGTGCAAAAAGTGCGCGTTGATTGGCAAGATGGCGCTCATCGAGCAGGCACCGCGCATGCGCGGCCTCTGAATGCGCCACGCAGTCTGAATGCGGCATGGCAAGCAAGGTGTCTGCGGAGCTCAACCAGGCCTCTGCATCCAGCGGAAGGCAGTGGACACTGGGGCCGGAATCTAAGTTGGGCCAAGCCGTTTGGTCCGAAACCACTACGGGTCTTGCTGTGGAAATGGCCTCTGCGACGGCATGGCCAAAATTTTCGTTCAAGCTGGGGACGAGGACCAAATGGGACCATGCGTAGTGTTGACTCATGTCTTCGGGCGGTGTGGGCCCAATGAGTTCGAGCGCAACATCTCCAGCATTGGCGAGGAGGCGTTCTACTTCGGCCTTGTCTTCCAAGGGGCCCACAATGCGGTAGGTGACCGATTTTCCTTGTTGAACCATCCTTTTGGCAAGGGCCAATCCGAACCGATGGTTTTTGATGGGGTGAACGCGTCCAACACTCAGCAAGTGGACGTGACCTTGATGGGGATGAGCTGGGACAGGGTCAAATGGCAGGGGCAGATTCAAGGCCACTTGAACCGTGGCGTTGGGGAACCAGTGTCGAATTTCTTGGGCCTCTTGTTTGGTACTGGCGTGCCAAGTCAAGTTGGCGTACCGGCCGGTCATTCGCTGAACCCAAAGCCAGGCTTTTTTGCGCAGGGGTTTGATGGACAATGCGCCAGCACCGAGCATGCCGCGCGGAGCCAGGGTAGTGGCCAAGCTCACCGATTTGGCGACACGCCAAGGGAGCCGACTAAAAGGGCCGCTATAAAGGCTGTTTAAGTAGAGTTTGTCGGGTTGAATCTCTTGAATCAACGCTTGCCATCGGGCTTGGGTCCATTCAGATGGGGGCAGCCTGAGCACTTGTGCCAGACCGACTGGCTCCCATTGTCCAATGGGTGCTTGGACGGGATGAGAATCGCCGAGGTCTTTGTCCCCGCATACAATGCGAAAGTCGACGCTATCTCCAAGGGCAGAGACAAGGTTGGTCAAGCTTCGGATGGGCCCGCCTGCCCGATAAGCGGGCAAATACCAATCGATGGCCACCAAGATCACGGGGCGCGGGTTGGTATGGGCCTTACTTGAGGTCATGGCGCTGTATCCATTGTCCAAGTGAAACCAAGGTCCAAATGCGAGACCATGTGGTGGTTCCTTTTTCAAAATTGTACCAGAGCTCCTTCACGGCTGCACCGTGTAAAATCTCGCGCTCGACGAGGACGTTGAGCCCGGCTTGGCAGAGGTCTTGTAACGGGCCGCGCATCCAGATGTCCCAGGGCAGGGTAAAGCCCATTTTCGGGCGGTCTATGATGGCTTGTGGCAAGCGTTCGCCAAGCGCTTCGGTCAGCAATGCTTTTGGTGAGTGAGGGTATTTGATGTCGTCTTGAATGGCCAAAGCGGTCTCCACAAGCCGATGGTCAAGAAAGGGGACCCGAACCTCGAGGGCATGCGCCATGGACATTTGATCGGTGTCCCGCAACAGCACATGTTGCATGTAAGTGTGCATCTCGGCCAAGCTTACGCGACTCAAAACGGGCAAGCTGAGGCCTGGAGAGGTGTCCAGATTTTGGTGACACCACTTGGATACGCTGTCTGTGGTGCTGGGCAGGTTGGCCAGCGCCTTCACGTCGGGTTCAAGCAAGACGCGGCGGCTGATGGGATAGGTGGACGCGGGATCGAGGGCGCTTCCAGTCAGCAGTGTAGCCAACTTGTTCGCAGCCACACCTGGTTGGGCCGCTTTGAAGGCGGCACCGGCCGCACGTCTTAAGCCGCGCGGCCACGACATGGCCCACTGCTTGCCAAGCAAATCGAGGGTGCGCGCAAAGACCGGGTATCCGGCAAAGAGTTCGTCTCCGCCCAGTCCGCTCAAGGCCACGGTTATCCCGGCTTTTTTTGTGGCTTGAGACACCACAAAGGTGTTGGGCCCATCTCCGCTGGGGTGATCGGTTGCGGAGAGGGCATCCGGGACGGCATGTAAAAAATCGTCTGCAGAGAGGCGGATTTCGTGATGGTCAGTGTTGTACTGCTTGGCAACAAGACGGGCGTACTGACTCTCGTCGAAGGCGTCCTCGTGGAAGGCCACGTTGAATGTGGAGACGCGTTGTGGTCCCACTTCAGACATCAGTGCCACGATGGCGCTTGAGTCAATGCCGCCGGAAAGGAAAGCGCCAAAGGGAACGTCGGAGCGCATTCGCAAGGCGACGCTGTCGCGCAATTGTTCCCGGATGCGCGCTGTGGCGGGTCCCTTGCGGTAAGTCCAGGGTGCACCCTCCTCGCTTAGGCGCTGACCTGCGCTGGCAGCGTCCCACCATTGTTCGGTTTTGACTTCGTTGTCATCGGCCCACAAAAGGTGTCCCGCGGGCAGCATGTCCACACCTTGGATGAGGGTGTTGGGGCCGTGAACGGTTTGATAGCGAAGAAAGTCAACCAGACCCTCCTTGTTGAGTGTTCTGTCCACCCGCCCGGAAGCCAGCAAAGCCCGGATTTCACTTGCCCACAAAAGCCCGCTTTCATCGTGGTACAAGTACAAGGGCTTGATGCCCATGCGGTCTCGGGCAAGGAGCAGTTTCTCTTCTTGTGTGTCCCAAAGGGCCAAGGCAAACATGCCATTGAACTGCGTCAGTGCTGCGGTCCCCCACATTTTGAGGGCGGCAAGCACCACCTCGCTGTCTCCAGTGGTTTGCCAAGGGTAGTCGAGTTTGACCTTGAGCTCCTGGTAATTGTAGATTTCCCCGTTGAACGCCAGCACGTATCGCCCACACCAACTGACCATGGGTTGGTTCGCGCCTTCGGAAGTGTCGAGTACGCTCAACCTGCGGTGGCCGAGGGCCACATTCTCGTTGTCTGACCAATGGCCTTCAGCGTCTGGCCCTCGGTGCGCTAGGGCGGCGGTCATGTTTTGGGTCTGGGCCAAGGCCAACCCATTTGCCCTTCCGTGGGCGCCGGTGATGCCACACATACAAGGGGTCAAGCGTTGTTTTCGTCCCCGTATGGCTGGTCTTTATAACCATAGCCGCCATAACCGGTGTAGCTCCCATACCCGCCGTATCCATAGCCGTAAGAATAGAGGTAGCGATAGGCATACTTCGAGGCGTAATAACGCCAGCGGGTGGGCAAAATTCCGTTGAGCACCAGGCTCACATGGCCCAGGTTGTTTTGTGCCAAAAGGTCTTCGAGGTGCCTGATGCCACGTACGTTTGCGCGCTTGACGTTGGTCACCAACATGGCACGGTCGACGTGCTTCATGAGCACCAAAGCGTCGGTAATGAGCATGATGGGTGGCGTGTCGATGATCACGTAGTCATAGGCCTTTCTCGCCTCCGTCATCATTTCATCCGTGCGGTCGCTGAGCACCAGCTCAGAGGCATTGGGTGGGATGGGGCCGGAAGTCAAGACATCGAGATTGGGGATGTTGGTTTCTTGGGTGGCCATCATCCATGGCGTTTTTCCGATGAGGTAACCACTCAGACCGACACCACGCTCCAAATTAAAGGCCTTGTGAACCCGTGGTTTGTGAAGGTCAAAATCGATGAGGAGGGTGCGCTTTCCGGCCTGAGCCAGCAGGGCCGCCAAGTTTGTCGCGGTAAAGGTTTTCCCTTCGCCGGGATGCATGCTGCTCACCAAAATGGTGTTTTGTCCGTCCTTATTTAAGAGGTATTGCAGGTTGGTGCGCAACCCCCTGAAGGCCTCTGTTGTGGGGTGACGTGGGTTTTTGCTCGCCACAATCACATACTCCTTGTCCGAGATTTCCTCGAAGCGAGGGACGCCACCGCTCACAGGAAGGGAGGTCGCCTCTCGGAGCTCATTGACGCTTTCGAGCCGCTCAAAAAGAAGCAACCGCAAGGCGGCAATGGCCACAGCCAGGGCCAGCCCAAAAAGAGTGTAGTTCCGGATGGTTTTGGGTTTGTCTGGTCCGATGATGCCAATGCTGCGCGCGGCTTCAATGATGCTCGCATTTGAGGTGATGGCAGCACGGGCGATGAGGTTGGTGGCGCGCTGTTCGAGCAGATAGCCGTAGAACTTGTCGCTGATGGCCAAACGGCGTTCGATGGCCAACACCTCACGCTCGCTTTTTGGGAGCCTGTAGAGCTTGCCTTCGATGGACTTGATTCGGCTGCTCAATTTGTTGTCCTCTTCGTCCAGCGCGAGGCGTGCCGATCCGATGTAATCAAACAGACTCAAGCGCGTGGTGGAAATGAGGGAATCCAGACGCTTGATTTGAAAGCTACTTGGGGTCACGTCGAGCAGCATTTGCGTGCGTTGCAATTGCAGATCGTAGAGCTGTCCAACTTGTTCAGCGGCCACGGCATCGCTGGTCAGAAAGGTGCTTGGAGGGATGCTGGTGTTTTCTACCCCTCTGGACAAATAGGACTCAAGGGCTTCGAGGCTGCGCAGGTTCAAACGCAATTCTTCTCTGGTGGTCTCGAGCTGAATGAGCTCCGTAAAGAAGGCCTGTTCACCGCGTGTCAAGTCATAGACCTCTGCACTTTGTCGCTGTTGGTCAATGATGTCCTGCAAGCTGTCGATGTTGGATTCGATTTGCAGCAGTTGGACCTCGATGAATTCGTCTGTCTTTTGGTTGATTTGTTCTCTGGCCGACGTCGAATATTCGAGATAGCGGTCGGACAGGGCATTGAGGAATTCAATGGCGCGGTCGGGCAAGATGTCGTTGACCTGCATTTTGAGGATGCTGGTCTGACCCACGCCACTCACGCTGAGCCGACTTCGGTAGCTGTTGATGATTTGGTTCGTGTTCTGGATTTGGAACCGTTGTCCCTGCTCAATGGCTTGTTCGATGGTCCCTCTTCCTTCTTTTGACCGGCGAATGGTCAGTGTAAAGTCTCCGTTTTGAATGGGCTCCCCAAACGTGTGTTCTCCGCTGTAAACTCGGCCATCTCCCAACGTAGCGGTCAAGGCATAGCGTGTCTCACTCAAGACATTGAGGTCGAAGTCAACGCCCAAAGCACTGCTGCTGAACTGTTCGGGTGAGGCGTCTATCTCCACACCGCTCAATCCGCCCACAGGCAGCGAACGGACCCGGCCTACAATAAAGTGCGTGATGCTGTGGTCGAAATCTGCGACGGCCTTGGCCACGAGGTCTCGACTTTTCAGAATGCGTACCTGGTTAGCGATGTCGGGGCCTTGTCGCTGAAAGCGCCGGCTGACCATGCCTTCCATCAACTCACGGGCCTTGTCGTATTCGTCCTTTTGCTCGAGCAATACCTCCGCGCGGGCGCCATATTGATCAAGCTGTTGGTGCGTCACGTAGCGTGCGTACCCGTACCCTAAAGCCGGCAACAGCAGCAACAACAACCAGTTCTTGGCCGCCACCTTGAGTGCAAGCCTGAACTGCTTCAGGCCATTGCTCGTTTCGCCTTTTTTGACTGCTGTCATGAAGTAAAAATACTCCTGATTTTTTCGGCCTTATGACTTCTGTTTTTTGCTTTAGTTTTGACTTATGTGGAAAGAATTGGTTGTTTGTTCGACCCTATTTGTTCTTTTGTTGAGTCCAAGCCGCGAACTCAGGGCCCAACCAGTGCCTGACTGCTGTTTTACTTGTTCTTGCACGCTCTGTGGGGATTTAGCTGGGTGTAAAGCCTACGAGGATATTCCAGCTCCTGGATCTGCACCTCCTTCGC
>CBFHQM010000037.1:0-1507 GCA_965657965.1 uncultured Flavobacteriales bacterium
TAGGGTTGTGTTTCCATATCGGCGTAAAACGAGCTCCCCACATTGGACAAGACCATCCCATCATCCCGACCATAGATGTGGTTGGTGATCTCTACGGACAAGGGCTCATTTGCAGTGTTCGAGATTAGAGGGTCTGATGATGACACAGAAATATTCAACTCCCGCTCTCCCACTCCATAGCTCTCCAAAACATCCAAACCATTCGTGGTCAGTGTCGTTTCGGACCCGGGCAAAAGCGATACCGGCACCGACAAACTACCTCCACCAAACGTGGTGAACATGGGGTTTGGATCGACGCCATTGATCGTCCCTTCTAGCGCCAGGTCCTCTAGGTTGTCCCAACCCACATTTTTCACTTCAACTGCCAGAGGGAAACCTCCGGGAGGCAATTGAGAAAGGGGCCAGACTCGCGATTCAAACAGCCCCGTAGACGCATAATTCATGAGGGTCGCCTCCTCGACCGCCAAATCATACTGTGGCGTCTCAAACACCACAAAGTCATCCACCATCCACGCATATCCCCAAGACCCCACCCAGCGCCAACGGAAATAAATTTCGGACGGAAGAAAATCGGAGTACTGAGAGACAAATTCTCCGATGTTGAACCGCATCGTTTGGGGATTGGTGGTTTGGTCGTTTGTGACCATGTCCGGGAAGATGTTGATGCGCTTGGTCACCGGAATCCCCCCGTAGGTGCCAACCCCTTCATTCTCTCCCACAGTAGTTGGATCGGGCCAGACCCCCTGAACCAAAGACATCTCCAACAAGCACTGTTCGCCTTCTCCACTGAAATTGTTTTGCCACCTGCGGTAAAAGGTATCGAAGGCAATGCTCACCTCTGAAAAGCCGGAACAATCCACGGGTTCGTTTAATTCAAACCAGCAATTCTCAATCGGTCCTTCCGAGCCCAACAAATCCGAATCGACCATCACAAAACCGTCATCGGCAGTCTCAAACAAAGGCGCAGGCGCTGCACTGCCATCACCATCACCACCTACCCACCAGTTGTAGAGTCCACTCGGCCCTTGTGTGGTGCATTCAAAGTTGACATCGGCAGAATATTGGCTGAAGCCTTCTTCAGCGGCATTGCCAAAGGTGAGCCCGCTGCAATCCGAAAACGACTGAGAGTAGATGATCGACTCTTGGGCCAAGGTCGAGGCCAAAGGCAGCCAGAAGAAGGAAAAAAGGCACAACACACGGAGGTTGGCAAGGCGACAGTTTGAGACTGACCCAAGGAAGCTGCTCTGGCAAAAGGACATAGACAAGAATTAGGTTCTATATAATATACGACTCAAACGGCGCCATTGAAAGAAGAGCCGTGCTATTTTGAGCCCATGTCGAAGCAACAAAAAGGGGGGATGCGGAGTATGGCGCATTACGTGGTGGAGTTTGCGGTGATCCTGTTGGGCATCTCCGTATCGGTGTTCATTGAAAAGAACAATGCCAAGGAATACAAGGAGCAAGTGAAGAACCAGAGCTTGGCGCGCATCCTCACCAACATCCGCAC
>CBFHQM010000037.1:1517-2945 GCA_965657965.1 uncultured Flavobacteriales bacterium
GAAAAGAACAATGCCAAGGAATACAAGGAGCAAGTGAAGAACCAGAGCTTGGCGCGCATCCTCACCAACATCCGCACCGACAGCCTCGACTTTGAGTTCAACATGGGCGTGCACCTTCCCGCCGCGCAGTCTTGCGCTTGGATGATGGACCACAGAAACAATTTGGCGGCAGAGCACCCCGACTCGGTGGGCAAGCACTGCTCCATGTGCATCATGGGGCAAACCATCTTTGTGGACAATCAGGAGGAGTACCGGACGCTCCAGAACTCGGGGCTCATGGAACTGATCGAAAACGACACCCTCGCGCGGGCTTTGCAAGCCAAATACGTCCAACACGAGTTCTTGCGGAAATTCGAAACGGGCGTCAACCACAATGCCAACGAAAACATCGATGTGTATTTCGGAAGCATGGAGACCACGCCAGACATGCCATACTTCCAAGGCTACATCCCACTCAAAAGGTGGAATGGAACCGCGTTGGGGACCGCGTACATGGAGCGCATCGGTGCCATGGGAAATTTGCACCAGATGTACTCCGAACGCATGCGCTACCGCCTGGAAGACGACATCGTGCTCACCCAATGGATCCGCACCGAAATCGCCAAAACCAACTGAGCTCATACGTTCACGTCGCTTCGCTGCTGACGTATTGGACGTAGAGGTTTTTTGGGGCGCGGTCGAAGTAAGCGAAGAGGGCTGGGCAGAGCCAGAATTCGAAGGGAGTGTCGGGCGTCATGTCGGCGGTGCTGTAACGGCTACCGTCGAATTCCGGGCCGAGGTAGGTGGCGTGCAGCGCAAAGCCCGGAATGGGTGACGAGGAGAAGTTGACCGTACAACGGTTGATGCTCTCATCATCGCAACGCCCGCTGATGACGTCGAAAACGTCGTCGGCGCCAGAAACCAAGGGCTCTACAAAAATATCTCGGCGCTCATCGTCGAACACCCATTGACCTTGGTGGCGATAAAACGTGAGCGTGAAGATGGCGTTGCGTCGGGCACGATTTGAAGTGCGTTTTCTCGAAAAAAGCAGGGAGGAATTCTTCATAAAGCAAAGGTCCCCCCACCCCCAATCGAAGGGCGACTTCCGTCAACCTTGACAAACCTCAGTGCCGCATGTGTTGAAAATGGAATCAAGAAGACGCGCGCCTTCCTCAAGCCAAGGAAATCAAATCAGCAGCCACCGCCGTTGTAGTGGATGTACATCCGGGTGCCGTCTGGGGAGCGTTCGGTGATGAAGCTTTCGCTCATTGGAGAGAAGTCCACGTAAAACCCCTCCGGGGAGATCCTTAAACTGTCGAATCCGAGGGAGCTCAGGAAACGCAAGAGGTTGTTGGACACCACATAAAAATCATCGGGCGTGTCAAGGGGGATGTCTACGGTGACCCCGAATTGGTATTTGCCATCGTACCAATGCTTGACCACCACCCC
>CBFHQM010000037.1:3044-16229 GCA_965657965.1 uncultured Flavobacteriales bacterium
ATCAGAATAGCCACGAAACGTCTTGGTGGCCATGCCCTCTTCGCGCTGCTCGATCTCCAGCACTTCCTCCCACAGTAAATCAGCATCCGGCCGCGCAAAACGGCCTTCTGGCGCAGCTTCAGTCGGCGGGGCTGGCGCCACATAAAAAGACGCGAAATCAAAAGGCGGGCGCTCGCTCAAAAGCCCAGCAAACACATAGCCCTCGCCGCCATCAAAGGCGACCTGTACAAAGGGCGCACGAAGCGCATATGTGGGCACTTCCAATGTCCTGTTCTTGGCGCTGAAGGTCGACGCAAAGTTCAAGTCCACGGTGAGCGCTTCGGTTCCCTCTTGAATCACCGTAACCGCATCTCCCCATTGGAGTTTACCCACCACTTCGCTTCCCACACGCGGCGCGGAACGGACATTCAATGGGACCCAACAATTGGAGTGGACCTGGCCAGTTTTTGAAGCAGCCCGGGGCACCCTCCGCGACGGGCTCTGCTTCCAGAGGCGACGCGTCTTGGCTTCGCCTTCGTCCTCTACCCACTCCGATGTGACTTGAACCAAGTCATTCCCCTCCAAAAAAAAGGTATGGGTGATCACGCTCACGGGACCAAAATCGCCACGTGCGCCGCGCTCGAGTCGCATCGTGTCTGGGGTGTTCTTGATCAAAGCCGTGTAGCCACACATGCAGCATTCCAGCCGCCGGGTCGCTTCCCATTGTGCGTTGTCCACGGGCGGCGCGTATGTGATGCCTTGAAGTTGAAACGCCTCGGGATGCTCGGCCCCGCCATAGATGTTGTTGTTGGCCGTTGCCTGCAAAAAGCTCAGCACCTCCTCCCCGCTCTCCCATTGGGAATAGAGGTGCTTCTCTAAGAAGGTGTCTTGAGCCGTTCCCCACAGTGGGCCGCACAAGAGCATGGCCATCAAAATCCGTGATGTTCCCTTTTTCATGACGTTCAAACTTAACTCACCCCACCTGTGTCTTCGACAACGCCACCCCGGACACATTCAACACGCCGAAAAACCAAAATCAGGTTAACTTCCTTACTCAAGCTTCGCGACATGGCCCGATTCACACCTTCCTTGTTTTCGTTGATCTCCGCAGTGAATTTGACCAACCACGCTCCAAGACTGAGTTGGACTGGCGCACTGTTTGGCCTGCTTTTGTTGAGCGTACCCTCCGCTGCGCTCTCCCAGAGCCTGAACAGCCAAGCTTCGTACTTGACAATGAAGGAGAAAGGCGAGAATTTCTACGAAATCAAAGCCGCCTTTGAAACGTATTGGGAGGGCAGAGAGATCCAAAAGGGGGCTGGATACAAGCCGTTTCGTCGCTGGATGCATCAGATGGAACCGCGGGTTTACCCCTCGGGAGAATTGCCCGCTTCCACAGAGCCTTGGAACGTGGCTCGACTCTACACTCAACCAGCTGCCAATCAAGTTGAAGACGTTTGGGAGTCCCTTGGGCCCGTGTCTCGACCCGCTGCCGGCCCCCATGCCTATGCCGGGGGTGTCGGCCGAATCAACAAAGTCCGAGTCGATCCCAGCAACGCCAGCACGTACTTCGCCTGTGCACCCGGGGGCGGCATCTGGAAGTCCACCAACGCTGGGTCCAACTGGGACTTGCTTTTCCCGGACGAAACCGACGAGGTTCCCATCCTCGGCTTTACCGACATTGCCATTGACCACACCAACCCCAACGTGATGTACGCCGCGGCAGGAGATGACGATGGAGGAGACACTTATGGTTTGGGCATCCTCAAAACCACCGACGGCGGAGACAACTGGTCCATTTCCTACGACCCTGGGGGACAAGGCAACTACACCGTTGGCCGCCTCTTGATTTCTCCCGACAACAACAACCACATTGTGGCCGCGTCCCGTTACGGCATGCTTGTCTCTACCGACGCCGGGGCCAATTGGAACTACGGCGTGGGAACCAATGGCATTCGCTTTCGAGATGTGGAGTTCCACCCCACCAACGACAACATCGTCTACGGCTCATCCACCAACGGTTTTTTTAAGTCCACCAACGGAGGACAATCCTGGATTGAAGTGAGCCTGCCTTCGGAAGCCACGGGCATGAACCGAAACTGCATTGCGGTCACGCCCGGCGCTCCAAATCGGGTGTACATGTTGGCCAGCAATTCCGCAGGGAGCAACTTCCTCGGGTTCTTTGTGAGCCAAGACGCCGGGGCCACCTGGACCACCGTGTCCAATGAAAACACCCCCAATATGCTCGGGTACTCCACCACTGGAGACGACAACAGCGGACAGGGTTGGTACGACCTCTGCATTGCCGCGCACCCCACCCAGCCCGATGTGGTGATGATTGCGGGCGTCAATGTGTGGAAGTCCACCGACGGCGGCCAGAATTGGGCCTGCAGTTCGCATTGGGTCGGCGCAGACGGATTGGCCGAAGTCCATGCCGACGTTCACGGACTGACCTTCGAAGACAACACCTTTATCGTGGCCTGTGATGGCGGCGTTTACACCTCATCCGATGTGGGGACCAGCTACAACGACATCACCAATGGCATGAGCATTGGCCAGATGTACCAGATTGGCGTTGGCCAAGACCAAGCCGGCCAAGTTGGTGCGGGTCTGCAAGACAACGGCACCATCTTGCTCGACAATGGCGACTGGGAAGACATGCGCGGTGCCGATGGGTTCGAAGTCTATGTGAGCGAAAACTCCGATTACGATGGGGGAAGGCTCTTCTACGGGTCCTATCAACTCGGTTCCTTTTACCGAATTGACTCCAACAACAACTTCTCCGACATCGCCGGCGGAGGTGGCGAAGGAGCCAATGCCGAGGGCAACTGGGAAACGCCCTTCATCAAGGACCCGAACAACGATGCGGTGCTGTATTTGGGCAAAGACGGGGTGTTCAAATCCACCGACTTTGGCAACTCCTGGTCTTCGCTTGGCGGTCCAGGGGCCGGTAACCTGAACAACATTGCCGTGGCGTGGAACAACCCCGACCGCATGTACATCTCCAAAGATGGCAGCCTGTGGACCACCGCCGACGGTGGCGGCAATTGGAGCAGCGTCTCGGGCCTGCCCAATGCGTACATCACCGACATTCAAATCGACCCCGCCACAGCCGAAAGGGTATTCATTTCGGTGTCCTCCTATTTGGGCGACAAGGTCTTTGTTTCGGGCAATGCCGGCGCCAGCTGGACCGCCATGAGCAACGGCCTGCCCAACGTACCCGTGCACTGCTTGGCCTACAACAATGGCACCACCGACGAGATCTACGCCGGCACCGACATCGGCGTCTACGCTTGGAATGGAATCGGCTGGGACGACTTCAACATTGGACTGCCAAACGTAGAGGTCTTTGACCTCGAAATTCAAGAGACCCAGAACACACTCTACGCCGGCACCTATGGCCGTGGACTTTGGAAAGCCGACATCGGTCCCGAAGAAGGTTGCACCGATTCCGAAGCCTGCAACTACAACCCTACAGCCATTGTCGACAATGGAAGCTGCACCCAATTTGACTTCTGCGGCGTCTGCGGAGGCGACGACAGCAGTTGCTCTGGGTGCACCAACAGCGAAGCCTGCAATTACGACGAGCAGGCCACCATCAACGATGGGACATGCATTTTGGAAAGCCCCCAATCGGTGACGGTCACCATCCTGACCGACAACTACCCCGCCGAGACCACTTGGACCCTAACCGACGCAGATGGCAACCTCATGCTCAACGGGGGCCCCTATGCCGATGCCGGGACTCAATATGTTGCGCAGGGCATTCTCTGTTCGGGCTGCTACACCTTCACCATCAACGACAGCTATGGAGACGGCATTTGCTGCGGCTATGGAGATGGCAGCTTTGACGTGACCACAGGTGGCAACTCCGTGGTTTCGGGCGGACAATTTTCCTTCTCCACAACGGGCGAATTCTGCCTTGACCCCAACCCTTTGATCATTCCAGGTTGCACGGACCCCAACGCCACCAACTACAACCCCAATGCCAACCTAGACGATGGGAGCTGCGAGGTCGCCTGCAGCGGTGACTTCAACAGCAATGGCGTGATTGAAGTCAGCGATGTATTGGTGGCCCTCGGAGAGTTTGGATGTCTGGTTTCTTGCTCGGCTGACCTCGACGGAGATGGCGTGGTGGGGGTCAATGACATTCTGGACATCTTGGCTCAATTTGGACAGCCTTGCCAATGAGGCCAAGCCCCTGAATACCGGGGAAACCACAGCAGAAAGTTGTTCGTCAGAACTTTCGCTGTTTGTGGTTTGGTGGAAGGACGTGCAGTTGACCTTTGGACCTGACCTGATTGTCCTTTCCCCATGACCTTGAATCTTTCCCCCAACACTTCGACTTGGCAAGCCTTGCGCCCCCAACTCGAAGCCGACATCGCAGAACGGGGTGTCCCTCGCGGTGAATTCGTGGTGTCTCGCATGACCAAGAGCGTGGCAAACTGCATTAGCGCAGCCACCGAAGGCCCTCTGCCCAATGCTCCAGCGCTCGACATTGGCACAGGAACAGGCTACCACTCTGCCATGCTTCTCTCCTTGGGGCACCCGAGGGTATGTTCCGTGGACATCCACCCGCAGGCCATCGAGTATGCACAGGACCGGCTCAAGCGATTTTTGCCCAACATCCCCTCCTCTCGGCACCCTGCACCCGCCGCGTTTCTTGAGGCCTCCGAAGACCGAGAACAGGCCATTAACCTCTATCCTCATTCCCTGGGGGACATCGCCAAGGTGAAGGATGCGGAATACAGCATTGTGAGCTTTAACCCGCCCATACTCTACCCCTTTCACGACGTAGAGTTCGACAAACCCGCCACCCAAGGCGTGTACTTTACCAGCGACAACGTGAAAGACCCCACCCAAGATTTGGTCTATCAGTTTTACGACACCATTGCACGCAACAATGTGCCGGTTGGCGGACACGTGCTTTGTGTTTGGCCCAACTTACTGCGTCATTTGGTGGAGACCGATCCCTTTGGCGAAAATGGAGACCAACCCGAATTCGTGCATCCCTGCGAGGTGCTCAAAAACTGGTTTGGCTTTGAATTTGACAACGCCCCCGAGTCCTTCGACGACTTCCATTGCCACACCACGGTGTTGGCCGCAGGGTTCTTTAACCAAGAGAGCGTCGGCGAACTTTACGAGCGCAACCTCCGTCATGGCATTGCCAACCGCCTATACTCCGACCTGTTGATCCCGGCCGATGGCCCCACCCTCGCGGGTACCCATTTCAACTTCGGGGTTCTTCATTTGGTCCGGACTTCCGCCACGGAACTTCGATTCCGCGTGGTCAACCGCAGCAGCCGCGACTAACATGAAGGCGCCCAAACTGGACGTATACCGCCCCGTTTTCCTGCCCAGCGCCTTCTTGATTCTGGCGTTTGTGGTCGCCTGCTTGGCGTTTAGCGAGGAAGTCGGGGCCCTGTTTCGGTCCTTTCAGGGGTTCATGAATGCCAACTTCGGTTGGCTCATCAATGGCACCATCAACTTGATTTTGCTGTTGGTGTTGTTTTTGGCCTTTTCCCCCTTGGGCAAAGTCCGAATTGGGGGCAGTCAGGCTCAAACCGACTTTAGCACCCCTTCTTGGGTGGCCATGTTGTTTGCCGCGGGAATGGGCATTGGACTGGTGTACTTCAGCGTGGCCGAGCCCATGCTGCACTTTTTGAACCCCATCGACACCGGTGCTCCGGATGCGGCGAAAGCTGCTCGGGCCATGCAATTCACCTACTTCCATTACGGATTTCACGTGTGGGCAATCTATGCCTTGGTCGGCATCGCCCTGGCCCACGCCTGCTTCAACCGCAAACAACCCCTCTCCCTGCGCAGCACACTCGAGCCTCTCTTGGGAAGGCACGTGAACCGCTGGCCCGGCCATGCCGTGGATGTACTCGCGGTGCTGGCGACCCTGTTTGGCCTGGCCACTTCTCTGGGGTTTGGTTCCGGCCAATTCAGCGCCGGTCTTGCCCGCCTCGGGAACTTCGACAACAGCACCGCCGTTCAAGTCGCATGCATTGTGGGGATTACCGGCATTGCCACCGTCTCCGTCCTGTCTGGATTGAGCAAAGGTGTTCGCATGCTCAGCCAATTCAACATGGTGGTGGCGGCGCTTTTGTTTTTAACGGTGCTCTGCCTCGGGGCCACAGGAGACCGGCTCTCCGATTTTGCTTCTGACCTCGGACAGTATTTGGGCGGTTTTGCCTGGATGAGTACGTACAGAGGAGCCGGCAATCCCGACGCCACTTGGTTCAGTGGTTGGTCTCTGTTTTACTGGACTTGGTGGATTTCCTGGTCGCCTTTTGTTGGGACCTTCATCGCCCGCATTAGCAAAGGCCGTACGGTCCGGGAAATTGCCCTTTACGGCATGCTCCTGCCCTCACTCTTGTCGTTTCTCTGGATGTCGGTGTTTGGCGGAACAGCATTTGCCTTGCAATTCAGTGGTCAAGCCGACATCGCCGCCACCGTCGCATCGGACAGTGCCTTGGGTCTTTTTGCCGTTCTGGAACAATTGCCCGCGGCTGGCATCACATCGGCCGTGGCCGTGCTGTTGGTGGGGGTCTTTTTTGTCACCTCCAGTGACAGCGGCTCTATGGTTGTGGACTTTATGACCTCTGGCGGAAAACTCGACAGTCCCGTGGGGCTCAAGGTCTTTTGGGCCTGCATGGAAGGCGCTGTGGCCATCGCCTTGGTGATCGGAGGGGGCTTGGCCGCCCTTCAATCGGCTTCCATCTCCACTGGATTTCCTTTCGCCTTGCTGCTGCTGATTATCGGCGGCACACTCCTTCGGAGTTTGAGTCGAGAGCGCACCAAACAAAATGCGCCTCTGGACGAATCAGCGGAATAACGGAACCCAATCAAGCTCAGGCCTGTGCCATGAGTCGGCCGAACTCGTCCTTCATGCGAATCGCCTCGGGAGAGCGGCGCACATGACAAATGTGGGCGATGCGCCCTTCCAAGCTTCGCGCGAAGTCATCTGGACTTTGGTTCATGCACTCCGCAGCCGGGGCTAAACCCTTGACACGCCAAGCGTGCAACATTGAGCGTGTTTGACGCCGAAACTCCCGCGGCGCCGACACGGCCGGATTCACTCCACTTTTACGGGAAGTCAACACCAAACCTGTTACGCCTTGGCGCATGGAAGCCGGCTGCACCCTCGTCTTTTGAGGGTTCAACCCAAAGCCCTCCGATTCCACGATGCGTTGCAAACGCGGCATGACTTCTTCGAGCGCACGCCGACCAGATGAAGAAAAAGTGAGGTCGTCCACGTACCGACTGTAACGGCAACCGAAATGCCGCGCCAACCCTTCGAGTCGAATGTCCAAGTCCGCGGCCACCAAATTGGTGAGCACGGGACTCGAGGGTGCCCCTTGAGGCAATCGCCCTTGGTGGGTCACCAATTGCACCAAGCAATCGGCCATGTAGGGAGACAACTGCGGCCCCCATTCCGAAAGGAACAAGCCCCTTAACCGCCGTGCGGAAATGGAAGGAAAGAAATTCTGGATGTCCGCATTGAGAACCCAGTCCTGCCCCAAATGAACCTCTGCATTTTCCACAATGCCCCGGCCGCGTTCAAATCCAAAAGAACACACCGCCGGCGTGAACATGGTCCTGAAAAACGGAGCCAACGCCCATTGAACCATCTTTAGCGCAGGCTCCGGCGCATGAATGTGTCGCACACCCCCCGACTTCTTCGGCAACGAAAATGGCCGGTAATGCAGATGCGGCGACGCCATCATCCCCATCAATTCCTGCGGAGAAAACGCCCAAGGTTTCATGCCCAAAGGCGTGGCCCGACGCCCCGACAAATGGTTGACGAACTTGGCCAAAGCCAGCGGGCTTGCACCAGAAGCGAGAGAGTCAATGAAAGGATTTAACATGGGCAAAAAGGGGCCGACCTGCACTTTCAGAACCGCTGCGCCGGAGCGACAGGGGTTCACACAGGGTTTTGGAATGCGACCGGGGTCTCAACCAAAAAACTGCCTCGCGATTCTCGAATCGCGGGTGGATTCTCATCCACACGAGCGCGGCGAAACACCGCACGAGATTAAGTCAATGGCAGGTCGGCGCCGCTTGAAGTAAAATGTAAAAGGGGAGGTCAAAGTAGGACGTACAACCTGTTCTGTGCAAGCCCTTTTACCTCAACTTTTCCTCTCTCGCTCGCGCCGATGACCCGGCCCTCCATCCTGCGGCCCCCTTCTGGTGGATCTCTCTTAATTGTTGCGTTGTTCAGAGCAACGAAAGCGCCCCGTATCGAATCCACGACGGGCCCGGTGTTTGGTCGCTCGGCCTTTGACCCGCTCCCGCCAACGCTCGAATGATCCCCGTTTGAGCTCACGGCGCATGATCTGACGCACGTCGTTCTCTTTCAGACCAAACTGCACTTCGATGGCCTCAAAGGGGGTCCGGTCTTCCCACGCCATTCCAATAACGCGGTCGATGTCTTCCGGAGAGAGTTCGGGTACCATAACCCAAAAGACAATTTTGACGGCCACAGGTTCTAAAACGTCCTTTTTCGACGAAAAACAGACACAAAACACACAAATCATGGCCCAAAATGACTTTTGTCAATGCTACAGAAGAAGGAAGCGTGTTGATTGCGGTCACCGATTTGCCCCACCAAAAACGCGTTGTCATGATCCAGCCTCTTCCTTCCTCTGCACAACCCAATGTCCACGTTTCTGCCCCGAAATCAGTGGATTTTCGGAACATCTACTTCTTTAAGCTCAATCATGGCCAACCGGCTCTGCCCGCGCGGCCTGGAACGGTGATTCTCGACCTGGAAGACGGTGTGAGCACCTTCGAAAAGGCGCCACGGCGAAATGCCATTCGAAGTGTGCTCAACCAACCCCTCCCCCTCGGCGTCAATGTATTGGTTCGGTGCCACGGCATGGACGATGCAGGGGGCATGCTACTGGACCTGGAGGCGATTGCGCATCCCGCGGTCAGTGGCTTTATCCTGCCCATGGTGAGCCGGGTGGACGAGGTGGAAGCCTTCCACGATCTTCTCACCGAAAAAGAAAGTGCACTGGGGCTGACAAACGGGCACTTTGCCATTCACCTGCTCATCGAAATTCCCGAAGCCTACCTCGACCTGGCCGATTTGGCACGGGCTTCCTCTCGGGTGGCTTCCATCATGTTTGGCCGCGAAGACTTTATGACTCGTTTCCCTAAGGGTGGAGATCAGGCTGCGCGATTGGCAGAAGCCCAAATCCCTCTGGTTGCTGCCGCTGTCGGCGTCCCCGCCATCGCCTCTCCATTTTGCGCTGTCAACGACCCCAAGGGTTTTGCCCGCTACTGCCAGCGCACTCGGGATTTGGGCTACTCTGGCACCTTCACGGTGCACCCAGCACAACGTCCCACCGCCGACGAGATCTATGCCCCTTCTGCTCTGGATCTCCAGTCCGCCAAATCCATCATCCATGGGACCTCAGAATCACAACTGGTCCGGATGAATGGGCGCCTTGTAGGCCCCCCCATGCGCCGCCGGGCCCAAGCCCTGCTGAACGAAGTCGACCGCCCCTCAAGCAGCGCCGACCTTGACAGCATGCCCGGCGGTGCCACCACCATTGACCACCCCGCTTCCGGAGGCAAGCGAAGCACCACAGCCGATGTCCCCAGCCGCACCGGCCGCTTTCCTCGCTATGGCGTCGACACCAGCACAACCCAAGTCGGGTCCATCCTCGAAAGTCCGCATGCCTACACCCTGGACGAGGGATGGAGAGCCAAGTGGTTCGCCCACTTTCCCACGAGCGATGCCGTCCTCACCTCGGAGCCCGCCGCGCAAGCCCTTGGTTTCGACGAACGTCCTCTCCCGTTCTCGCTGCTCTTGAATCTCTGCCTCTGTCTTTCGGTTGAGCCGTTTTCGCAAACCTGCCGTTTCCATCTAGGACTGCGCGACGCGCGCCAAATCGCACCCGTCCGCATGGGCGACACCGTTCGAGCCCGGATTCGTGTGGAAGCCCTGCGCAACACTTCCGCCGGCGATGCCGCTGTGATTGTGACAACGCACATCCTTGAGAACCAACACGGTGAAGTCGTTTTCGCCCTCACCAAGGACAGCTACTACGCCGCCATTCCCGGTTTGGAGGGCCGCGCCGAATTGGACCGCACAGGCGCGGAACACGTCGCATTTGACGCCGCATTAATCGCCCAAGCCCACTCCGGATCCGGTGCGCGGGTCGACAATGGCGCGTACCTCCCGCCCAGCACTCCTGTGACCGCTGGAGAAGTCATTCTCCACCCTGCCGTGCGGCCCATTGGATGGTCTGAGAACCTGGAGCTCACCACGTTGGTGCGCAACACTCACCCCATCCATTTCGACGCCCAGCGATATGGCCGGAAAGGCATTGTGGTCTGTGGTGGCTTCGTCCAAGCCTTGGTTCAAGGCCTCGCTTCGCCTGAGTTCCGTCAGGTCATCGAAGAGCGACTCATCCACTCCTTCCACGCCGGCACTGTCATGCCCGAAGACCGTTTGGGCGCCCTCTCCCGGGTGCTTGAGGTCCGTGATCTTGGCGATGGCACAGAAGAAGTTGTGGTGTCCACATTGGGCCTCATCAATGTGGACGTAGAGCAAGAACTGGTTGGCGTGGCCATTCCCGACGCTTTGTTCGGCCCTGAACCCATTAAGCCCGCCACCTTGCGCGACATGTGCACAGCGCATTGCCCCGTCTTGGAAAACCGCATCGCCCTTCGCGCCGTCCGCGTCCTTCGCCGAATTAAGTCGTGACAGTCAAGGGTTTAACAGCAATTCAGCTTTTTTGGTGTCCACAGCCCAAGTACCAAAGAGACCAAGCAGGCCCATTCCACAGAGCATGCCCCCCTCGTCCATGACACCAACGGTGAAATTTGAAATGGTGCATTCGCCGATGGCCAAATACCCCACTGAATAGCGTTTTACGCTGATTGGACGGCCGTCGGCCAGTTCGAAAAATTCCGAACCCAAGTATTGCAATTCCACATTCTCCCTGCGAAGGTCATTCAACCAATCAGTGCTGATAATGACCTCTGACGCTCCGGTGTCGAGCGTAATGTATTTGGTTACGCCCCCTAAGTTGAGCCTCATTCGATACGCAGAACCATCCCACAGCAATGGAATGCGCTGTTCTCCAATGCAATCCTCCGCGCTCTTTCCCTCGTTCCAACCCGCTGGCATATTCATTCCAAGAAGATGGACGCACGACGCTCCGACTTCAATCATGGCATCACTATTCGGGTCCACCATGTCTTCCAAAGAGATGTCCTCTCTACCCGCTAAGGCATCAAAACAACATTCACAATAGGACTCGGAACCTCCATAGGTCAGGTCCTTGTTTGGACTGTCCGAGTCTTCCATCATCGCTTGAACACAGGTGCGCACAAACCCCTTTTTTGCTGTGGCCTGCATTTTTTCCTCATCCAAATCTCTAAACATCATCTCCGGAGTCCACCCGAGCGCTTCCCAATTCGGGACCAATCGTGTCCAACACGACTCTATCAGCGCGCGACCTTCTTCAGAACCCGGGTTTAGCATCGCCGTCAACAAATCTGGATTGTATTCAACTCTATCCTTTAAGCAATCACAATAGTCCAATGCGTTTGCTTCGCTCAACAACTCCTCCGGCAATCCGGCCCATTCCCGCTCAATGCTCTGAGCGCAAAGTTCCACATCAAACAATGGGTTTTCAATCAGGCTTACGGCTTCATCAACCGATAAATACGGCTCCACCATCGACTGCAGAAGAACAACATAAGTCGTGACCAATGCCTCCATGTCCTCCCTCGATTCTGGTGTAAAGGAGGCAGAGTATGAGAGATCCCCGTCCTTGTCCAACTCGAAGTCCCAAAGGTTTTCATCATTGGCATTCAACGCACGAAGAAAAGAGGATGGGCTCAAAAAATCTGAAGTGAAATAACCCCACAAGAAAACATCACCCTCGCTTGCGAAAGCGTAAATTTTTGTTTGCGCTAATTCCGCATAGGACACTTCTAAAAGCACGTTAACACCACCGTCCGAGTCCACCTCTACTCGTTTTGTTGTGATGTCCATGTATTCACCCAAAATAGATTCCAATTCAAGCAAATCAGGGTCACGCAACAGGGGTGTTTGAGCAGAGGAAGCAACAGAAGCAAAAAAGAACAACAAAAGGGTAAATCCTATCGAGCGCATGGCGCAAAGTAATCTTCTTCGCACTCGTCATCACAAACAAAAGCGACTTCACACCCCAAATTTCTTGGCAAATCAAAACCAACATCCTACAAAATGCATGTTGGAAATACGAAATCAGGCTCCATCTGCGTGCTTATAGTGACTCCTGCTCATGAAGAACCTTTTTTTCCGCCGGCACCCGGCCCGCTATGTTCTGCTTCTGTTCATTCTGCCGCTTGGCTGCTTGCTCATCCAAGATGGCGGCACTGAATCAGTCTCTGCGAGACTTCCCGAACCCCATCAGCCCGTATTCCAGCCTCCACTTGGACCAGGGAAAACTCCCATCGAAACCGTGACTGCACTGCCTGAAGGCGGTATTGTGACACTAAATTCAGGAACGGAAATCACCATTCCTGCAGACGCATTCATCGACTCCAATGGACAAGTTGTACCCAGGCCTGTGACCTTGACCATTCAGGAGTATTTGAACCCCATCGAAACCTGGTTGGGCGGCGTGCCCATGAACATAGGGGAAGACAACGTCCTGCGCAGCGCAGGCATGATGGAAATCCGCGCCAGCGTAGGCCATGAACCGGTGGAGCTTGGCGAGGGAAAGTCCCTGCAACTCGACTGGTACAGCGTGGATGACAACCCCGAATACCTGACTTGGACGCTCGACACCGCCTCCGGCGCTTGGACCCAAACCACGGGAGACATCGGACTCCTTCCACGCGATTTGGATGCAGAGTTGGCCCAAACGGAAGCCGCCTTGCCTCCGCGCGTCGATCCTGCCCCGCTGAATCGCTACGCCTTTGACATTGGCGACATGACGGGAAAGCAACCCGGCCTGAGAAAATACGCCGGCGTACAATTCGTCCCCATCGACGGCCAACCCTGTGGACACGATGCCACGCGCATCGAGGTGGAGCCCATCGCCGATGGATCTGGCGGCGCCTTCAACGTGAAGTTCATTTTGGACACGGTGATGAGCGCTCGATTCAAAGCCAGCTCCTTTGACACCACCACTTACCGGTCGTCTTGGAAACTAGACACCACCACCGTCTGCCGCTGCAACTTGGGCCTGCCTC
>CBFHQM010000038.1:0-13271 GCA_965657965.1 uncultured Flavobacteriales bacterium
GCCAACATTGCCGAGGTGCACCTTTCAATAGACCAGTGGCTGGACATCGCCCCGGACACGGGCCACCTCGCCGGTCACCATCTGAGCCCGCGGCCCTAATTTGGCCACATGGCAACACCGAAGAAAAGGCCCGACGATTTGATGGGCATGCGCCCCTTTGAAGCAGAATTCTGGACCATTCGGCGCATTGCCGGTGCATTTGGGCTGATTCTTCTGGCCGCAGCCTTGGTGCACTTTTCGGACTTAACCGCCTACCTCATTGTCTCTATTGGGCTCAGCTTTGTGGGTCGCCCTCTTGTCAGACTGGCCGATCGAATCCATCTCTTCGGCAAACCCATTGGTTCGACCGTGGGGGCAGCCTTGACACTGGCCCTCATGTTTGCTGCATTTTCGCTCCTGTTGAGCCTGTTTGCTCCTTTGGTCGCAGCAGAGGCCAGCGTGTTGTCCAACTTGGACTTCAACAGCATCGCTCAGGAATTGCGCACTTTCGGCTCAGATCTCGCGCCTTTCCTCCTTTCTGACGGAGAATCTCCACTGGCTTGGATCGACACCTCCACGTTGGGCTCCGGTCTTACCACATTACTGGGTCCTAAAGGCCTAGGCGGAGCTTTGAGCCAAGCGTTCTCTGCTGCGGGAAACCTTGTGGTGGCGGTCTTCAGTGTTTCGTTTATGACCTTCTTTTTTCTCAAAGACCGCCAACTCTTTCCCAGCATCCTGAAAGCGTTTACCCCCGACGACCAATTGGAACGGGTAGAGCGCGTTCTCCAAAATTCCACGCGACTGCTCACTCGCTACTTCGTGGGCTTGGCCGCTCAAGTGGCCATCATCACCACTGTGATTACAGGCGGACTTCTCCTCCTCAACGTTCCCAATGCTTTTCTCATCGGATTCCTCGCCGGACTGCTCAACCTGATTCCCTATGTCGGCCCCCTGATTGGAGCGGGATTGGGCCTTGGCATCATCCTCACGACCCACTTGCAAGCGCCGGAGCTCGGCAGCCTGATTGGAAAAGCCGGGTTGGTCTTTTTGTCGGCTCAAATCGTAGACAACCTCTTCACTCAACCGGTCATCTTTGCAGGAAGCGTGAAGGCCCATCCCCTCGAGATTTTTGTTTTGATTTCAATCGCCGGTAGCTTGGCGGGCATCACCGGCATGATGCTCGCGATTCCAGCCTATTCTCTGATTCGCGTTTTGGCCAAGGAGTTCTTTGGCGATTTCAAAGTCATACAGTCGCTCACAGACCAACTCTAATGGTTTGGGAAGAATGTGAGGAAATTCCTTCGCCCAAACCCAACCAAGCGTTGTAACTTTCTACCCCGTATGCACGCGACTACGGGAAAGGCCTCAGCCACCAAATATATTTTCGTCACAGGTGGGGTTTCCTCCAGTCTTGGCAAGGGAATCATCAGCGCTTCTCTGGCCAAGCTCTTGCAGGCAAGAGGGATGAAAGTGACCATCCAAAAACTCGACCCTTACATTAACATTGACCCCGGAACGCTCAATCCATACGAGCACGGGGAATGTTTTGTGACGGATGATGGTGCCGAAACTGACCTTGACCTTGGGCACTACGAGCGGTTCTTGAATGTGCCAACGTCTCAAGCCAACAACATCACAACCGGTCGGATCTACCAAAGCGTCATCGACAAAGAGCGCAAAGGCGAATTTCTAGGAAGAACCGTTCAGGTCATTCCTCACATTACCGACGAAATCAAACGATGTGTCCAAATTCTTGGTGAAGGGGACCGTTACGATTTTGTGATCACCGAAATTGGTGGCACTGTGGGCGATATCGAATCGCTGCCCTACATCGAGGCTGTGCGTCAGATGCGTTGGGAGCAGCCCAAAGACACATTGGTCATTCATTTGACTTTGATTCCCTATTTGGCGGCCGCAGGTGAGCTCAAAACCAAACCCACTCAACACAGCGTAAAGCAACTGCTCGAGTTTGGCGTTCAACCCGATGTGTTGGTCTGCAGAACAGAGCACGAGCTTTCAACGTCGATACGACACAAACTTGCCCGCTTCTGCAACGTCGACGTCAAGGCCGTGATTCAGTCCATCGACGCTGACACCATTTACGAAGTGCCTTTGCTGATGCAAGAAGAGCGTCTTGACCAAGTGGTTCTCGACAAATTGGGCATCGACGCCAACACGCCATTGGATTTGAGTCGCTGGATGACTTTCCTTCAACAGCACAAAAACCCCAAGCAAAAGGTGACCATTGCCTTGATTGGCAAGTATGTAGAGCTGAAAGACAGCTACAAGAGCATCGCAGAGGCCTTCATTCATGCAGGTGCAGCTTGCAGTGTCGAAGTCGAGCTTCGCTGGATTCATTCAGAGCAAATCCTTGCCGACAATGTGCAGTCGCTGTTTTCCAGTGTCGATGGCATCTTGGTTGCACCCGGGTTTGGGTCTCGCGGCATTGATGGGAAAATCGAAGCCATTCGTTTTGCGAGAGAAAACCTCGTGCCCTTTTTCGGGATTTGTCTGGGAATGCAATGCGCCGTCATCGAGTTTGCGCGCAATGTTTTGGGCCTACCAGAAGCCCACAGTACCGAAATCAAGGACTACACTCCCGATCCCGTCATTGATCTGATGGAGGCCCAAAAAGGCCTTGCAGACATGGGGGGCACCATGCGCCTGGGCGCTTATCCTTGCCAACTACAACCGGGCACCAACGCGGCTAAAGCCTACGGCACAGAAGCCACAGAAGAGCGTCACCGTCACCGCTATGAATTCAATGACGCCTATCGGGAACGGTTCATTGAAAACGGCATGATTGCCAGTGGAATCCACCCTGAATCCAACTTGGTCGAAATCGTGGAAATCCCTGATCATCCGTGGTTTGTCGGTGCTCAGTTCCACCCCGAGTACAAGAGCACGGTCATTGACCCCCACCCCTTGTTTCAGGCGTTCATTCAAGCGGTTCTGGACACCAAATTGGGCAAGCAAAACGTGGACTCCTCTGCGGTGACCAAGACCCAGGAGTAGTCGACGAGCCTAAGTCTCCGCCGTCCCCTCCCCTTTTTGGCCATTGGCCTCGTGTTTGTCTTTCCGGCAACCGGAAGACTTCGCTCTGTCTAGCTCTGCGAGAATCAACGCCGTTGGCCACTCCGAAAACAGGCCAAAATCCTGAACAATCTGCAAGCGCAGGTGGCCTTTCTCATCGAGAGGCTGTTCTAAACTGTGCGACTCGGGTGTCCACTGCAACGGCATTGCCCCCATTCGCCGGCACAACCGCTGTCCAAAGACCGGTGTGCACTTAATCCAACGCTTTCCATCCCAGTATGCCGCATATCCATGCGGCGTAAAATTTGCCGATCCGGTGTCCTGATTGCCCTGCATGCTCAGGTGATTCTGGACCCGCGCCAATCCCAACCGAGAAGGCACACCCAGTGCCCTTAGTCCCGTTGCAAACAAGATGCTCTTCTGAATGCCGTGACCTTTCTGGTTTTCCAACGTCCGCGAGGCCGAATTGGCCAATGCCGACACGTCCGACATGCTAGACTCATAGCGAATGGCGTCTCGAACAAAACGGTACCACCGTCCCATTTTTTCCTGCAGTGACCCCGCCCCGACACACATGCTCAACTGCCTCATAAGCAGAGGGTTATCCGCATTGAATACAACGTCTGCTTTGACGTCCTTTTCGATGGGATATTCTAAGTTAATCAACGCCATGTGCCCTTAGAAGGTAAGGCGCATTGCCAAGAATCAATTCAATTGTGGTCCCCGCTCGACTTAAGGGCGACAAACAGCCACATCACAAAGACAACGCCGCGTTGCACCTCCAAGACGGATTCAACAGAAGCGTGCAAGACCAAAAGAACACCGGTCAAGAACAGCGCTGCATCGCGGCGACGCCAACCTGTCCATACCCAAGACCCCAAGGCCAGCGTGATCAGCACAATGCCTGGCCAGCCAAAAGCCACTCCGGCTTGCAACCATTGATTGTGTGGATTTAAACGCCGTTCTGATGCGTAGGTGACCCCATCGCGCGTGTAGCGGGTCATCAGTTCGTCGGTCACATCGCCTGTGCCCACGCCAAAGGGCTTTTCGACAATCAATTCAACGGCCGTGACCCACACTGCAACGCGACCTGCCGTACTGCTTGACGCTGCCGCACCCCCTTGTTCTGCCACTGCAGCGACGGTCTTCATTTCCATGAACCTCGCTTTGGATAGGGCATAACCCGATGTTCCCAACAAACCAAGGAACAAGAGAATGGCCCAGACAGGTTGAGGCTGAGTCATTCTACCCGAAAGCCAACGCTTACGCAACGCCAAGTCCAGCAAAGCCACCACAACAGCCGCCAAAATGCCTGCCTTGGACCCCATCATGCCCAATGAGACGGCCAACAAAACCACCAGTAGGGCCCTTTGCCAAGACGGGAGACCCCCTGCCCAATGACGGCCCAATCCCAACCACGCTACGGCCACATGCAAACTCAAATATGTCGGGTGTACATCGCCGGCAAAGCGCGCATACCGCCACCAAGAGAGATCACCCAAAACCAAGCTCTGCCAACTGGCATTCGCGAATCTTAAAGTCAGGTAGGCGGTCACAGACCAGCCAACCGACCACCAAAAATCCCGCAGCAAGGGCCTTCCTGGCAGCGCAGAAATCAAGGGCAAAAAAATCAACGCGGCTTTGACTTCAAGGCTCAATCCCCAAGACTCCATGTTGTGACTCCAAAGCCCCCCCAACAACTGAAAACCATAATATCCAATCCACCAAGCTCCGCCTTCAGGCCACGCCCAAGGCTGACCGCTTCGGTGTTTCCTCCACCCCACAAAGCGCAGCACCAAAACCAACAAGAGCACATATCCTGCAGCCACACCGCCAAACAAAAGCGCAGGCATGAGCATCCGCCAGCCCCATTTTTCCACTTTGTTCCAGGTCACGTTCATCGGGTGAGCGTCTTTGCACGAGAAGATGGGCCCTTTCGCAGCAACAAGAAATGCCAAATCCCCTGCCAGTATCCCCATCCATACGCCCAGTGCAACACGGCAAACGCCCGAAGCATTCCCCACGCCCTACTCGGACCGGCTTTGGCCATTCTCGCCGCGATCATCGCCCCCAAACCCCACAGGGAGAGAATTCCCATCCAGCTTATAGTCACCGCCTGGGTCGCGAGGGCCCCAGGCCACTGCCATTGTCCAATCGCTGCAGCAGTCCCCGTTAAAACGACACCCAAAACAAAGGCTGCAGGGACCAATTGTCGCCAAGTGGTTACCGTTCGGTGCTTTCGGTTCACAAACACCTTCCAATAGCCGTATTGCCGGTACTGCTGAAAAAGACGTCCGTAACTCGAACGCGCATGGTATGAAGAGCGAATGCTCGGGTCAAACCAAATACGCCAACCGGTCTCCGTTAATCTAAAATTAAGTTCATCGTCTTGGTTCCTGACCAAGTCCTCATCCAGCCCACCGATGTCCATGAGCACCTGTTTGCGATACGCCCCAAAGGCCACCGTATCCACATGCCCCTCGACGCCACCCGTTCTGAATCTCGCATCTCCAACACCAAAAGGTGAAGACATGGCCATCCCGATGGTTCGGGTTCTTTCGTCCCCGTGAACTTGCTCCACAACTCCCCCGACGCAACCACATTCTGGGTGCGCTTCAAGGGCGTCCAAATTTCGCCTTAAAAAGTCCTTATCCGCCTCCGCATGCCCCCCTAGAATCACGACTACATCCGACTCGGAATGCTTCAACCCAAGATTCATCGATATGGGCGTAAACTTCTCTTTATTATGTAACAAGCGGACATCACCCCACTCCCTCATGACCGACTGAACCACATCTAAAGTCCCATCGGTACTGCCCCCATCCACAACCAAGACCTCCCACCGACCAATGAGGCCCTCTTGGGCCCTCAAGGACGCCAAACAAGGACCGATATGGTTCACCTCATTCAGGCAAGGAATGACCACAGAAGCACAAGGGGTGTCGAACATCGACAGCGAAGATAATGGCACTCAAGGTCGACCTGCAGGACGGGTCATGGCCACATGCGGTATCCCATCTTCCAAGTACTGCTCCCCTTGCGCCTTAAATCCAAAGTCTGAATAAAACTGCTCGAGGTAAGATTGAGCAGACAATCGAATGGGCTCTCCCGGCCAAATTCGATCCAAGGCCAGCAAGCTTTGACGCATCAATTCCCTACCCATACCCGTCCCTCGAACATCCGAGGACGTGACCACCCGACCAATGCTCACTTCCTCTGGATAAGATGTCCCCGCAGGAAGAAGACGGGTCAGGGCCAAAACTGCCCCCCCTTCACCCGCCGGTAAAGCGGCTCGTTCCGCCCAAAGGTGAACGCCCTCGCAGTCCTTATTGTCCAAGTCTTGGTACGGGCAATCCTGCTCAACCACGAACACTTCAGCCCTCAAACGAAGCAATGCATAAGTGGTCTCCCGATCAAGCTCAGACCAAGCCTTGCACTGCCAAACGACATCTTTGAACGCTTCAGTTCCCATGGACGCAAAATAGCGCCGTCGCCCCGCTACTTTTGCATCATGGCAGGAGGCAACGTGCTCTCGGTAGAGGGATTGACCAAACGGTTTGGAGAACGTCTGATTTTTGAAGACCTCCATTTCGGATTGGATCAAGGTCAAAAAGCGGCTTTGGTTGCGAGGAACGGTACAGGCAAAAGCACCCTAATGAAGGTGCTTCTGGGCATCGAAGGCGCCGATGCCGGAACGGTCACTTTTAGCGGACAAGCCAAAATCGCCCACCTCTCTCAAGAGCACGGCCTGGATGTTGACCGCACCATTCTCGACAATCTTTTCCAAGCCGACAATGCTGCCATGCGGGCCATTCGCCGCTATGAGGCTGCTACCCAAGGCGACAATGCCGAAGACCTACAAGCGGCCTATGACGACATGGACCGGGCCGAGGCTTGGAGCTACGAAGCCCAAGCCAAGGAGATTCTCGGCAAGCTGGGATTGCACCAAACCGAGCGCTTTGTCGACGACTTGAGCGGAGGCGAAAAACGACGCGTTGCATTGGCCAAATGCCTGATTGAGCAACCCGACCTTCTGCTTCTCGACGAGCCAACCAACCACCTTGACTTGGGCATGATTGAATGGCTCGAAGGCTTCCTTGCCCGGGCCAAAACGACCCTACTCATGGTGACCCACGACCGCTTCTTTTTGGAGGTGGTTTGCGACACCATATTCGAACTAGACAGCTTCGGCCTTCACAAATACCCTGGCAACTGGAGCGCCTTTCTCGAAAAAAAATCAGAGCGTTCTTCCAACGAGCACGCCCAAAGGGACCGCGCCCGCTCGATCATGCGGCGCGAACTTGAATGGGTCCGTGCAACACCACAGGCCAGAACCGGCAAGAGCAAATCCCGCCTCGATGCCTTCCAGAACCTCAAGACCCGAGCCGGTGTCCGTTTAGAAGAAGACGAAGTGCGCCTCGAGCTCGACCCATCGCGTCTTGGTGGGAAAATTCTAGAGATTCACAAAGTCCGAAAGTCCTACGGGGAAAGGGTCATCCTCGATGGCTGGACCTACCATTTCAAACCGGGGGAACGCGTTGGACTTGTCGGCGACAATGGTGCAGGAAAAAGCACGCTGATTCGATTGATGACCGCCGAAGATGACCCTGATGGCGGTAAAATTGTCGTGGGAGACACTGTGGTCTTTGGTCACTTTAGCCAAGAACCTCCCCAATTCGACGAAGGCATGAAGGTCATTGAGGCCTTGTATGAAATCGCCGAGTACATGCCGCTTAAAAAAGGGCAAAAGCTCTCGGCCGCCCAATTGCTCGAACGGTTCTTGTTCCCAAGAAACCGGCAGCACGACTATATCCATAAGCTCAGCGGCGGCGAACGCAAGCGCCTCCACCTTTTGAGGGTATTGATGGCCAACCCCAACTTTTTGGTTTTCGATGAGCCGACCAACGATTTGGATGTCTTCACCCTCGGCATTCTCGAAGAATTCCTCCTCGATTTTCCCGGATGTCTTTTGCTGGTCAGCCATGACCGCTACTTCATGGACAAACTCGTAGATCATGTTTTCGTCCTCAATGGAGAAGGCGGCGTTCGCGACTTCCCAGGGAACTACACCCAGTATCGCAGCGCGGCAGACGAAGAAGAAAGAGCCGATGCCGCCATCAAAAACGCCCAGGCGAAAGCCGAGGCTGCACAAAAAGCTGCAGAAGGGCCTGCAGCACCCAAAGGAGACTACTCTAATCGCCTCAGCTACAATGAGAAACGGGAATACGAGGGGCTAGAAGATGTGATTGCCGGCCTCGAGTCCGAAAAGAGCGCACTCGAAGAGCAGATGTCTGCTCCCGGCTTGGGGCATGAAGAAATGGGGCAACTCGCCACGAAACTCGGCACCGTCACTTCAGACATTGAAGCCAAGACAGAGCGCTGGATTGACTTGGACGAGCGCGCCTAAACCACACTCCATTCGGTCTCCCCTTGCGCATGGCGCTTATTGCTGGTCAAAGTCGACAATAAAGCGACCTTCTTTGTTTTTGGGCTTGGTCTGACAAGTGAGCACAAAACCTTGCTCGACCTCTCCGGACTCCAACGCGTAGTTCACTTCCATTTCGCCGGCCCCTTCAGTAACCAGCGCACGACAAGTGCAACAGACGCCACCGCAACAACTGTACGGCAGGTCAATGCCCGCATCCAATCCGGCATCCAAAATGGTTTTTGTGCCATCGTAATCCAGCTTGTGGGTGGACCCGTCGATGATCACAAACACCTCTTGCCCTCCTCCTTCGGCAACAGGCGCCGCGACCTCCGCCGCTGTTGACACCGGCTTTGCCGATGGCGTACCGAACAATTCAAAATGGATCTTGGATTCCGCGAGTCCTGCCGCCAGCAGCCGGTTTTTGACCGCCATGATCATGGCCTCTGGACCGCAGGAGAACACTTCGTCCAAATCTGACACATTCAACAACGAAGCCACCACGTCGTCGACTTTGGACTCGTCCATCCTGCCTCCATACAATGGGATGTCCACAGGCTCTCGCGTGAAGAAGTGAAACACCCGAAGACGGTTCATGTACCTGTCCTTGAGGTCATCGAGCTCTTGCTTGAAAATCACACTGGACTGTTCTTTGTTCGTGTAGAACAAAGAGAACTCACTCTCAGGCTCTGTTGCCAGGATCGTTTTGACGTGAGACAGGATGGGCGTAATGCCAGATCCCGCCGCAAAACCGGCATATTTTTTTTTCTGATCGGCCTTCAAATCTGTAAAAAACCGCCCATTTGGGGGCATGGTCCGCAACACATCCCCTTTCTGAAGGGCTGAATTGGCCCAAGTGCTAAACCGACCTTCAGGGACCTGCTTCACCGCCACCCGTAACTCTTCTCCTACCCCGGAGCAGATACTGTAACTACGCCTAACACTCTCCCCTTTAATCTCCTGATCAAAGGTTAGATACTGGCCCTGAGTGAAAGTGAATTCTTGAGACAAATCGCTTGGCACATCGAGAACGATGGACACACAATCGGCAGTTTCTCGGCGCACTTCGGACACCGTGAGGTTGTGAAAACGGTCAGACATTGGATGCGAATTTCGGCATGAAAATGTTGGTTAGAGAACCCTTAGTGCCCCCAACTGGTTCTCTCCATCATCACCATTGTATTTTTGTGAAGCATGGAAATGGACCTGTTGCAAAGATTCGAAGCCTACGTGGCGAGCGAAAAAAAGATTGAGCCGAAGGACTGGATGCCTGACGCCTACCGCAAAACGCTGATTCGCCAAATCAGCCAGCACGCACATTCAGAGATTGTCGGCATGTTGCCGGAAGGAAACTGGATCAGTCGCGCACCCAGTTTGAAGCGAAAAGCCATTTTAATGGCCAAGGTGCAGGACGAGGCGGGTCACGGCCTGTATCTCTACAGCGCCTGTGAAACGCTCGGAGTCCAGCGGGACGACACCATCGCCGACTTACACAGCGGAAAAGCCAAATACAGCAGCATTTTCAACTACCCCACGCTCAGTTGGGCCGACATCGGTGCAGTGGGCTGGCTCGTAGATGGCGCAGCCATCATGAATCAAGTTCCCCTGTGCAAATGCAGCTATGGCCCGTATGCCAGAGCCATGGTGCGCGTGTGTAAGGAAGAAAGCTTCCATCAGCGCCAAGGGTTTCAAATCATGCTCACGCTGGCACAAGGGACCGAAGCGCAAAAAGCGATGGCCCAAGACGCCCTCAATCGGTGGTGGTGGCCTTCGATCATGATGTTTGGCCCGCCGGACGACAACAGCCCCAACAGCGCTCAATCCATGGCGTGGAACATCAAGCGCTTCTCCAATGATGATTTGCGTCAGAAATTCATTGATCTGACTGTGCCGCAAGCAGAATTGATTGGCCTGACCATTCCCGATCCCGACCTGAAATGGAACGAATCCACTGGACATTACGAGCACGGCCCCATTGATTGGTCAGAGTTCAGTCGCGTCATCGCAGGACACGGCCCTTGCAACAAAGAGCGCATTGCCGCCCGGCGCAAAGCCTGGGACGATGGCGCTTGGGTACGGGAAGCTGCCGCAGCGCATGCCGACAAGCGTGCAGCCAGAAAAGCCTCCGAAACAACCGTCGCCGCCTAATTTATTTCAAGTGGAAAAGAACCATTGGCCCCTCTGGGAAATCTTCATCCGAAGCCGTCAAGGACTCTCCCATCGCCACGTGGGCAGTCTCCACGCCGCCGATGCGGAAATGGCGATTGAAAATGCTCGGGATGTTTACACCCGTCGTCAAGAAGGCGTGAGCATCTGGGCCGTGCCGGCTTCCGAAATCACGGCGTCCTCTCCCGACGAAAAAGACGTCCTGTTTGATCCGGCCGACGACAAGGTTTATCGGCACCCTACGTTTTATGACCTCCCAGACGAGGTCAAAAACATGTGAGCATGAGTGCGCGCTTTGAATACCTTCTCCGCCTCGGAGACGACGCCCTATTGCTCGGCCAACAACTCGGCCTCTGGACAGGACATGGCCCTGTGCTGGAAGAAGACATTGCCCTCACCAACATTGGTTTGGATCAAATTGGTCAAGCACGCGCTTGGTTCACCTTGGCCGGCAGAGCAGAAGGTGAAGGCCGAGATGAAGACGCTCTGGCCTTCCACCGCGAAGCCCCTGACTTTCGCAACGCCCTGCTTTGCGAACGGCCCAACGGCCATTTTGGAGACACCATTGTTCGGCAGTTTCTTTTTGACGCCTATGCCGTCCCGCTGCATGCAGCCCTCTCTCGCTCTGTGGATGCGGACATCGCTGCCATCGCAAAAAAGAGCGCAAAAGAGAGCGCCTATCACTTGCGTCACAGCAGCGCATGGATGATCCGTTTGGGAGATGGCACGGCAGAGAGCCAGTCCAAAGTACAAGAGAGTCTAGACGCTCTTCTTCCCTACGTTGGAGACCTCTTTTATTCGGACGACATATCGCGAGAAGCCCAAAATGCAGGTTGGGGTGTCGACACGTCAACGCTAAGAAGTTCCTGGGAGAACACGCTGATCGAGACCTTGACCCAAGCCCGACTTCGCAGGCCAAACCCCGTACCCGAACAAATTGGGGGACGTCGAGGTGAGCACACAGAACAGCTCTCTTTTTTGCTGGCCGAAATGCAGGTCCTTCCCAGGACCTATCCCGACGCCAAGTGGTGATGCGGGACGCAGACCAGTGGTTGGCGCTCCTTCAACTCGTTCCCGACCCCGAAATCCCGGTACTGAACATCGTCGAAATGGGCATCGTTCGCGGGGTTGAGTGCAGCGATGACCAAGTCAAAATCAACATAACCCCCACCTACATGGGGTGTCCGGCCATGGACGCCATCGCGGATGACATCCGGGAAAAACTCAACCCCATGGCCAATCAAGAAGACAAAGCCCTTGTGGTCGACTTGGTTTACGCACCGGCATGGACCACCGACTGGCTGTCGGACACCGCCTTGGCCAAGCTCGAAAATTATGGGATTGCCCCACCAGGGAAAACGTCAGACAAGAGGGCGCTTCAAGGAGAGGCACCCGAAGTTCGGTGCCCAAAATGTAAGAGTCACAACACCCGACTTGTGAGCCTTTTTGGGTCCACTGCCTGCAAGTCCCACTATCAATGCGCCGACTGCGAAGAGCCATTCGATCACTTCAAGTGCATATAAAGAGCGTTTGACTACAAAAACCCGGGGTTTATTCGCACAACTACACTTACAAATCCCGCTTTTAAGGATTGATTTGCGGCCTTATTTTTAAGAATGCGCGCGGGAGCACTCTTTTTTTTCTTGATGTGCTGGGGACACGCCACCTCTCAAGTGGACTACCCTTACAATCCCGACAGCAATGGCGACAGCTTGATTGGCATAAGCGACCTGATTGACATGCTGGCCACTTTTGGAGGGCCTTTTCAACCTGCGCCGATTACGTTGGAGGACGAACCCCTCGAGTCCATTCTGACCACCCTCATCCAACAAGTCAATGCGTTGCAAACTCAAGTTGCGGATTTAGAGTCCGAGGTGGTGTCCAAGGACTCCATTATTGCCTTGACTTGGGGCAAATCATTTGTCAATGCCGATTTGAGCGGAGCCACTTTTATAGACGCCAACCTCTCCTACGCTGACTTTACTGGAGCCGATTTGAGCGGGGCTAACCTCACGGATTCCTATTTCTACCTGGCCAGCTTAGACCTAAGCAACCTCAGTGAAGCCAACTTGACCAACACCGACTTGTTCCAAGCGAGCCTCATGTCTGCCGACCTGACCGGTGCCAATTTGTCCTTTGCCTTCCTCGGAGAGGCGGACCTCTCTGGCGCTTCCGTCGCGGGAGCAGACTTTTTCGACACCTATCTGAATGGGGCAATCCTAAACTGCCTGGAAGGCTGCCCGATGAACTTACCCAACGGGTATGCTTGCGTGCCAGACGAAACTTGCGGCGAAGCGGAACGATTTAAGATCGAATAACCTTTTCTCTTCGGCCCTGTGATGAACGCTTCGAGCTGAGCCAACACTCGTCCCTCCTCAAGACCTGCTGGAGAGAGGCCCGTTTCCACCGCTCGATTCATCGCTCATCAATGCTCGGTCAATCCCACTGACACCATCGGTTCGAAAGCGCCTAAACTGCCGATATTTAACCCGCATCCAGACGTTGCAGTACATCGTTTGACCCCCGCATCATTCGATGCACTCGGAATACAGATTGAATCCCCCCTAGAATCAACGCGTCTGGAAGCCCCTCCATCTGGCAACTTGCCCTTGGGCATTGCGCATCTCCAAGGTGAGCCAGCCGGTGCTTTCTGGAACGGCAATGCCCG
>CBFHQM010000039.1:0-12675 GCA_965657965.1 uncultured Flavobacteriales bacterium
TTGCATACGTGTTACGCACCCGTTCGCCGGTCGTCAGCGGAAAGCAAGCTTTCCCTGTTACCCCTCGACTTGCATGTGTTAGGCCTGCCGCTAGCGTTCATCCTGAGCCAGGATCAAACTCTCCATTGTAAAAGTTTGAAAATTTGACTCTCAAAGTAAATTAACGTTGGTTGGGCTATCACATCATTTCAAAGAACTTCTATCTGGTTTCGCACCCTCTGGTGCTAACCGTCTCCCCGTAAGGGGCGACAAAGATACTTCATTTTTTAATCCCTGCAAGCTTCACTCTTCTTTTTTTTCCTCTCCTCTCTGCTTGCAGCGGCGCCTTGCGTTCAAAGCGGGGGCAAATGTATGTCTGATTTTTACATCCGCAAGCACCCCACGCCCTTTTTTTTTGACTTTCTCATCGATAATGTGACACAGTGCTGGGGGCCAGTGAAATAAGGAATTCAAGGTCCCGAACTAATCGGTTTACCTCGTCTAAATCAGTGCCGTCATAGAACCCCCTGAGCCTACCCAGGCGATCAACCAGCACCATGTTTTCCGTGTGCACGAAGTCCTGAAACCCCCCATCGCCCTCATCCAAGGCAGCGAAATAGCTCTTTCGGGCCAGCTTATAGATCTCTGGCTTCTCCCCTGTCATGAGCCACCACCGGCTCGCATCCACTCCCATCTTCTCACCATACCGACTCAAAACAGAGACACTGTCGGCCACAGGCGTCACAGAGTGGCTGAGCAAGCGCACCCGATCGTCTTCAATAAACCGATCCTGCACCCGCTTCATGTTGGCCGTTAGCACCGGACAAATCGTGGCACACCTCGTAAAGAAGAAGTCCACCACCAGCACCTGACCTTCTACCTCCTTTAGTGTAATGGTGTCCCCGTTCTGATTGACACAGTGAAAAGGCAAGATCCTGTGATCTTCATGGCCCATGACCGAGGGGTCAACCAAAGCAGGGTTCAGGTCTGAAGGCTGATAGATGGGCAAGCTCTTCTCCGGCTGCAACAAGACTGAACCAATGGCAATGGCCAAAGCGGCGATCGTCGCGTAGGCGATCAAGGCGCCGCGACCGCGAGAACGAAGTGAGCTACTCATGGTGTAGGAACGTTTTTGCCTCCCGCAAGTTCATGGACGCGTTGACCATTGATCCAAGTCTGCAGTATCCGAGTCTCCAACAAGTCATCCTCTGCCACCTTTAATGGGTTTCGGTCCACCACTGTGAAGTCCGCTCGAAACCCAGGGCTGATTTGACCCAAGTCCTTTTCACGAAAACAAGCCAAGGCGGCCCAATTGGTCATCCCCCGCAATGCCGACTCCCGAGACAACGCCTCTTCGACCTGGAATCCACCTTCCGGCCACCCCTCCACATCCTTTCGAACCACCGCTGCATAGAACGTGCGCAACGGCGCAATTCCCTCCACCGGGAAGTCGGTTCCCAAGGGCAACCACCCCAGTTGATTTTGCAACGTACTATATATGTATGCCCTTCTTACCCGGTTTCGCCCCAATCTCTGCCCTGCCCAATACATGTCGCTGGTCGCATGCGTTGGCTGAATCGAGGGAATCACCGTGTACTTGGAGAAGGCATCCACGTCATCGCGGTGCACGACTTGCGCATGTTCCACTCTCCATCGCAAATCGTTGATCCCACCCAACACCTCTCCATAATGACCCAACACCCGACGCACTGCGGCATCCCCTATGCAATGCGTGGCCACTTGAAAGCCCGATGCTTTGACTCTTTCGACCTTGGCTCGGAAATCCGCCTCGTCTTGAAGAAAGGTTCCCTGAGATTCGGACCTGTCATTGTAGGGCGACAACAACGCAGCACCACGAGAACCCAACGCGCCATCCATGTAGAACTTCACCGACCGGACATCGAGCATGCCAGCGGTGTCAATCCGTGGCCCTTTGGGTAAAAAGAAATCCAACGCTTCTGGAGAATCACTGACCATCACCGAAAACCGAAGGGGCAACTCCCCGGACGCTTGGACCGCCAACAGCGCCTCCACTTCCTCCGGACCAAGACCCGCATCGGTAATGTGGGTGAGCCCAACCGCGACAACTTGCCTTCCTGCCTCGATCAAAAGCGACGCCAATTGAAGGCTGTCCAAGTCCGGCACATAAGACTGAAGGCTGTCGGCAGCACCATCCACCAAGACGCCCGTGAGCGCTCCACCTTCTCCCACGAGGAGTTCCCCGCCAAAAATTCGGGTGTCTCGATCGAAGCCCGCGAGGTCTAAGGCGACGGCATTGGCCCAAACAGCATGTCCATCGACCCTCTCCAAGAGCACAGGACGGTCGGGGAACATTGCATCCAGACCCTTGAGTCGGTCTGGAAATTCAGAAGAAGCCCAATCGTTTTGATCCCAGCCCCGTCCAAGCACCCATCCCGTGGGTTGCCTTTGGGCCTGCAACTGCGTTCGAGACAACACCTCACCCAAAGATGCTGTCCCATTGAGGTCGGCTGTGGCGAGTGACTTTGCAAAGCCCACGAAGTGAGCATGGGCATCCATGAGCCCAGGAAGCAACACGGCTCCCCTTAAATCAACTTCCCGGTCTCCTGCATACTTATTGAGAATGGCCCGCTCAGCCCCCACTTCGACAACCCGTCCACGGTGAACCGCGACCGCCTGGACCTCTGCCCCCATCTCATCGAGGGTCAGAATGGTTCCATTGTGCAACACCAGGTCCACTTGGGTTCCTCGAAAGTTGCATCCCGCCCAACCCAAGGTCAGCGCCAGCAGTAGGAGGAAAACTGGAAAAGAAATCGAATTCAATCGGAATGGCTTCATGGGACGAAGTTCGCCCCCGACGCTCAATCCTGAGAATCACCCTGAACGCGTGGGCGTCTGAAGCGAACCGTTTTTGCTTCTGGCTCCACCACTGCTTCGGCCGAAGCCTCGGCTTCGTTTTTCGAATCCCCATACAAATGGTCCACCCGCTTGCCTTTGTACAAATCGTACAAGGCCCAAGTACAGGACAAGGGACCATTCATCACGGTATGCTTGACAGAGGGCTTTAGACCAATGCGATGCTGGGCCTCCAACTCTTTTGGGAAGAGCAATCCCGCACGCCACCCTGTCCAACGGTGCTTGAGCGCACCGCCAATGCCGCCATACAGATTCTCCAAATCGTCGGCATGGACACGCTGACCGTATGGGGGGTTCAGAACAATGAGGCCGGGCTCCACGCCACGGGGCGGCTTGAGGTCCAGGAAATCCGCCACCTCTACGCGGACCAAATGCTCCAAACCAGCGGTTCGGACACTTTCTCTGGCATCTCCAACAGGGTGTTTGTTCCAATCTGAAGCCAAAATGGGCGCGCGGGAAATGCGCTCCTCCCGCGCAGATTCAGACACCTCTCTCCACAAGTCTGCGTTGAACTGAGGCATTCCAAACAACGTCCATGCTGTTCGACCCGCGTGGATGGGCACGCCCGCCGTCCACAATCCCGCCTCGATGCTAAACGTGCCCGACCCGCACATGGGGTCGACCAAAGTCTGCCCGGGCTTCCACCCCGCCAAACCCAGCAAGCCTGCCGTTAAAACCTCGTTGAGCGGAGCGCGGGCACGGGGCGCTCTGTAGCCCCGCTTGAACAGCGCATCCTTTCCAATCAAATCGAGCGATATGGTCACGTTGTCTCCCGCAATGTGCAAATGCACCAATTGCTCAGGTGCCATTCGGTTGATGTCCAAATGCACACCACCGTTGCCATTGGACCTCGACTGATAGTGATCGCTCATCGCATCCTTCAATCGGAACATCGCGAACTGATCGTGAGGGAAATCTGGGCTGTTCACCGTCACATCCAGCGCCAAAGACCGGCGAGGATCGACCCACATGCCCCAGTCCAATTGAACCGCTTTGGCATACATGTCGTCCGGGCCATTGGACTGGAACCGAAAAACTGGACGCAACACGCGAACGGCAAATCGAGAGGTCTGCAAAAACCGATACAAGACCTCCTCCTCACATGAAAACGTGACACTTCGACGTCCCAATTCAACATCCACTGCACCCAAGGCTTCCAATTCCGCAGCAACCAGTGGCTCAAGACCCATTAGGGTTCGGCACACATACCCAACTTGCTGCGCCGCTGGCTCAGAAGGCACAGGTTGTTCTTGCTTCTCGCTCATCCTCCTTTGTGTTTAACACGGTACCCTTTAGACTCCAGCCAATCTGCAGTCCGCTTTCGGTGATCGCCCTGCAAAAGAACCACACCATCCTTCCATCCGCCACCCACTCCACAATGGACTTTCAACGATTTGGCCACGTCTCTGGCCAAGTCCCCATGCAACGCTTCCTCAAACCCCTCGACCAAGGTGACTTCTTTGCCTTTGCGGGCCTTTTTGTCTCGGGAAACATAAAGCAACGATGGCCGCGCAGCGTCTGCACCTGCCGATGTGTTCTGTTCGGAATCGGACAAATCCGCGCGCTCGCCCCCCATGGCCTGATGCAAATCAGCCAGAGCCGCGAGGCCACTCAATTTGCGCATTCCATCCCCTTCCTTTCCCATGGGCTCAAAGATAAGTCCGTACCGGACTTAGTATATTTAGGTTCAACGCTTAACCTGCGTCACTATGTTCATGTCTTTTCACCGCATTCTTTCGGTCGTCCTGTTGTCTGTTGTCTCTTTTGCTGCGCAATCACAATGCAACGACTACGACCTAATGTTGCTTTGCGACAGCGCAGACATGGTGGATCTTGCCACCTCTTCGGCAGGTTTGGACTGCGCCTTCAACCCCAATCCTCCGGCCTGCTTCATTCAGGAAGCGACCCCTTTGCTGCCCACCATGTCCATCGGCTGCATCAACTGCTTCGCAAGTCAAGCCAATTGCGTCTTGGACAATTGCGCCACCATTTGCGCCTTCGGAAGTGCCGCGGCTTGCGACGCTTGTGTTTACGACAATTGCCAAGTCGATTTTGAAACCTGCGCTGGAATCGTGGACGCAGACAACGACACACACAACAACATTTGCGATTGCGACGACAACAACCCGACCCAATATCCTGGCGCCCCCGGAACCAACGAAGGCCTTGACAGCAATTGCAACGGACTCATGGAGGTGAGTGAAATTGCAGAAGTCCAATGTGTGGGAGACTTTACCCAAGACGGCTTGGTCGGCGCCGCCGATTTGGTGACGTTCCTCAGTTTCTTCGGGTGCATGATCGACTGTTCCGTTGGAGATCTGGATGAAGACGGCATTGTTGGGGTTGCCGATTTGGTGATTCTGCTCGGTCAAATCGGTCAGTTCTGCTGAATGCCGACCTTGGTCTAACCATGGACCTTCCCACTTTTGCTCAAGCACACAGCTCTCCGGAGGACCCTTTGCTGATCAAATTGCGCAAAGCCACTTGGCGACAAACGCGCCATGGACGGCTGATGTCTGACCCTCAAACTGGACGCCTGTTAACCTTGATCAGCGAACTGGCCCAACCGCAAGTGGCTCTGGAACTGGGCACATTCAGTGGCTATGGCACACTCTGTTTGCTCAAAGGCTTGGCTAAAAACGGCATTCTGCACACCGTGGAGCGCAACGACGAGCTTTTCTCTCTTCAGGACGAACACTGGATTCAAGCCCCAGGCCACGAGAAAATTCAACGTCACCATGCCATGGCCATGGACGTGCTGACACAATGGGATTCAGAAACCAACGGCACCATTGATCTGGCCTATGTCGACGCAGACAAACAAGGGATTGTGGACCAATTCGATGCCCTGATTCCATTGATGAGCCCAGGAGGCTGGATGTTGTTTGACAACACCTGGTGGAACGGCACGCTCGGTTCAGCCACTGGTGACAAAGCCGACGCCCTGCGCGAGCTGAACGCCCGACTGACCCGAGACCCTAAACTGTCTACAACCATTCTCCCCGTCGGGGACGGGTTGAGTGCGGTGCGGACCTCCAGCCTTTAACCGACTGGCCACCTTGGCATCGGTCAAACCGCATGTTTTGCAGCGAAAAGGACCAACGCCTTAAGCGAGCACTTCCGCCACCTTGTCGGCCGCTTCCTGAAGCAAAATCGCACTGTGCACCTCGAGGCCACTCTCGTCGATGAGCTTCTTGGCTTCTACCGCATTGGTTCCCTGAAGACGCACAATGATGGGCACATCGATGGACCCCATGTTCTTGTAAGCGTCCACAACGCCTTGCGCCACACGATCACAGCGAACAATGCCGCCGAAAATGTTGACCAAAATGGCCTTCACCTTCGTGTCGCTCAGGATGATGCGGAAGGCCTTTTCGACACGCTCCGCGTCAGCTGTGCCTCCAACGTCCAAGAAATTGGCAGGGTCTCCACCACTGAGCTTGATGATGTCCATGGTGGCCATCGCCAGTCCAGCTCCATTGACCATGCAGCCGACGTTTCCATCGAGCTGCACGTAATTCAAACCGGCTTCGCCAGCCTCCACTTCCGTGGCATCCTCCTCAGAGGTGTCGCGCATGGCCGCGTAATCCGGATGGCGATACAAACTGTTGCCGTCCAATGTCACTTTGGCGTCCACCGCAATCACGCGGTCGTCCGACGTCTTGAGTACAGGGTTGATCTCAAACATGGACGCATCGCTTCCTACGTATGCCGCATACAAGGACTTGACAAACTTGACCATGTGCTTGAACGCCTTTCCAGACAGTCCAAAATTGAACGCAATGCGTCGCGCCTGGAAATCACGCAATCCAATGGCCGGATCGATGGTTTCCTTAAAAATTTGATCGGGGGTCTCTTCCGCGACCGCCTCGATGTCCATGCCTCCCTGCGGGCTGTACATAATAATGTTGCGCCCTTGCGACCGGTCGAGCAACACACTCATGTAGAATTCAAGCGGCTCACTGTCGCCCGGCTCGTAAACATCCTGTGCAACAAGAACCCGATTCACCTGCTTGCCTTTTGCGTTGGTTTGAGCGGTCACAAGGTGTCCACCCAGAATGCCGGATGCGGTGTCCTTTACGTGGTCCAAACCTTTGGCCAAGACCACACCGTGGCTGCCCGTTTCGGTAACGGTTCCCTTTCCGCGGCCGCCCGCGTGAATTTGCGCTTTGACGACAAACCAGCCTGTCCCTGTCTCTTCTTTGAGACGGACAGCCGCCGCGTGGGCTTCTTCTGGAGTCGATGCGACGAGGCCTTCTTGGATGGCGACGCCAAATTGCTTGAGAATGGACTTGCCTTGGAATTCGTGGAGGTTCATGGCGGGGTCAGTTCGTGTTAGGCCGTTTACGGCGACGCGAAGTTAGCCTTCGGACGTAGCTTTCGCACATGCTTATGGCCACCGGAATTCACAAAAGCCACGATGACCTTCAAGTCTTGCGTGGAGTGGACGTTTCTCTAAGCGCCGGAGAGGTGGTCTCCATTGTGGGACCCTCGGGTGCGGGCAAGACCACTTTGCTCAATGTTCTCTCGACTTTGGACCGTCCTGACAGCGGCTCCGTGGTGGTCGATGGCGTAGAATTGGCAGGCCTCAGGGACAAATCCTTGGCCCGATTTCGCAACGCGAAAATTGGATTTGTCTTTCAATTCCACCAGCTTCTTCCTGAGTTCAATGCCCTCGAAAATGCCATGCTTCCCGCTTTGGTTGGCGGGCGTTCAGAAGGAGAAGCGGAGGCCGCTGCCATGGCCCGGCTTCAAGAACTTGGCCTCGAGGCCCGTGCAAAACATCTACCCAGCCAACTGAGCGGGGGCGAGCAACAGCGCGTGGCCGTGGCCCGCGCCTTGGTCAACGATCCTCCCCTGCTTTTTGCCGACGAGCCCTCTGGCAACCTCGATACCGCCAACGCCGATGCCCTGCACGACTTGTTCTTCGATTTGCGCGACCGGCACGGTCTGACCATCGCATTGGTCACGCACAACGAAGGCCTGGCCGAGCGCGCAGACCGCCAAATCCGCCTTCGCGACGGACGGATCCAATCCTGATTCCACCGACACGCAAGAAGCTCTTCCTGTCAGAGAAAAGGAAGAAAGGTTGCCATAATATGTTATGCACGCAGAATGTATGCGTGCATAACGTATATTGTAGACGTGAGACCTGAAGACACCATCGATTTCCACGTACGCTTCGCTTGGGCGGGCATTGCCCGTCAGTATGGCCAATTGGCCGCAGCGCGCGGAACCACAATGGCCATGGGGCAGACCCTGCTCAACATCGAGAAGAACGGCACGCCGTCCACCCAACTCGGACCGCGCATGGGGATGGAAAAGACGTCGTTGAGCCGGTTGCTCAACAACCTCGAAGGCCACGGGATGATCGAGCGCAAGGCCGATGAGGCCGATCGACGCATCGTCCGCATTCACTTGACAGCCGCTGGCAAAAAGGAGCGCGATCGCGCCCGCACCGCCGTGCGCACATTCAACGCGTGGATTGCCGAGCAGCTCGGTGCCGAGCGCACCGAACGCCTCCTCGGCGACCTCCAGAAACTCAACGACCTCATTGTCCAGTACCCAACCCGGGATGCACTTCCCGAACTCGAACAGGACAACAACCCCGATTCCAACGCCGCCTAATCATGGCTTCACCTACCCTCCCCCACTCCTTTGACCGCGTGGCCGTTCTCGGCTCCGGCGTGATGGGCAGCGCCATTGCCTGCCACCTCGCCCAAACCGGTCACGACGTGCTCTTGCTCGACCTCCCCGCCAAGGAAGGACCGCGCAACGCTGTCGCCGATGGCCACCTCAAGGCCTGCATCAAATCCAAGCCCAGCCCGCTGTACCGCAAGGCTTTTGCCAAGCGCATCAAAACGGGCAACTTTGAAGACGACATGCCTCAAATCGCCGGGTGCGATTGGATCATCGAGGTCATTGTAGAGCGGCTCGACATCAAGCAAATCGTATTTGCACAAGTGGAGGAGCACCGGAAGCCCGGCACGCCCATTACTTCGAATACCAGTGGCATTCCCATTGGCGACCTCGCCGAGGGACGGAGCGAAGACTTTCAGGCGTGCTTCTGCGGCACGCACTTCTTTAACCCGCCGCGCTATTTGGCGCTGCTGGAAATCATCCCGCACGGGGGCAGCGATCCTGCGTTGATCGACTTCTTTATGGCCTACGGCCGCGACCGTTTGGGCAAGACCACCGTGCTCTGTAAAGACACTCCGGCCTTTATCGCCAATCGCGTGGGCGTGTTTGCCATCCAGGCGTTGTTCCACACCGTTCAGGACATGGGCCTGAGCATTGAGGCGGTAGACAAGCTGACCGGACCGGCCATGGGCCGCCCGAAGAGCGCCACCTTCCGCACCTGCGATGTGGTGGGACTCGACACGCTGGTCCACGTGGCCAACGGCGTCAAAGACAACTGCCCGGACGACGAGCGCAAGGCGGTCTTTGAGACCCCAAAGTTTGTGCAGCACCTAGTAGACAACGGCCACCTCGGCAGCAAATCAGGTCAGGGCTTTTACAAGAAAACCAAGGTCGACGGCAAGAAGGCCATCCTGGGCCTCGACCTCGAGACACTGGAGTACCGGCCCAAGCCAAAGGTGAAATACGCCACCTTGGATGCGGCCAAGAAGGCCGACGATCTGGCCGAGCGGACGCGCATCCTTTATGACGGACAAGACGAAGCCGGCACCTTCTACCGCCGCGTCTTCAGCGATGTATTTGCCTATGTGACGCACCGCATCCCCGAGATCGCCGACGAGCCCTATCGCATTGACGACGCCTTGCGCGCCGGCTTTGGATGGGAAATGGGCGCCTTCGAAACCATGGACGCCGTGGGCGTAACCAAGGCGGTGGAACAGTGCGAGGCGCACGGACAAAAGGTGGCCCAGTGGGTACATGACTTTTTGGCTGCTGGAAATGAGACCTTCTATACCGTGTCCGATGGCGTGCGTTCCTGTTACAATCCTGGAACGAAAGCCTATGAGGTGGTGCCTGGACAAGAAGGCCGCATCAAGCTCGCCTACCTCGGCGAAGAGAAAGTGGTCTGGAAGAACGCCGGTGTGACCCTTCACGACCTGGGCGACGGCATCTTGAACGTGGGCTTCCACACCAAGATGAACACCATTGGCGCAGAAATCCTGCAGGGATTGAACCACGCGTTTGACATGGCCGAAGACGCGGCCACACCCTGGCGAGGGGTGGTCATCTCCAACGAAGGCGGCAATTTCTCCGCCGGTGCCAACGTGGGCATGGTCTTTATGTTGGCCGTGGAGCAAGAATATGACGAGTTGGACTACGCTGTTCGGATGTTCCAAAACACGGTCATGCGGGCGCGCTACTCTAGCATCCCCGTGGTGGTGGCCACCCACCAGATGACCCTTGGCGGCGCCTGTGAATTGTCCATGCACGCCGACAAAGTGATCGCCCACGCCGAGACCTACATGGGCTTGGTGGAGTTTGGCGTTGGCCTGATTCCCGGTGGCGCTGGAACAAAAGAGTTCGCTGTGCGGGCTTCGGATGAATACACCGAGGGCGGCATTCGGCTCGAAGTGCTGCGTGAACGGTTTCTGACCGTGGGTCAGGCCAAAGTGGCCACCAGCGCGCACGAGGCTTTTGACCTCGGCTACCTGCGACCCGGCATCGACGAGGTGGAGCTCGACCGCTCCCGCCTGACTGCTCGGGCCAAAGTCGCGGCATTGGCGATGGCCGACAGCGGATACGTTCCGCCACGCGAACGCACAGACATTAAAGTGCTGGGCCAAGAAGGCCTCGGCATTGTGCACGTCGGTGCACACAGCATGAAATCGGCCGGATACATCTCCGACCACGACCAACTCATCTCCGTGAAGCTCGGTACCGTCCTCTGTGGCGGCGACCTGAGTGCCCCCACCGAAGTGAGCGAGCGCTACCTGCTGGACATGGAGCGACGCGCCTTCTGTGAACTCTGCCGTGAGCGCAAATCGCTGGAGCGCATGCAGAGCCTGATTCAATCTGGCAAGATCCTTCGCAACTGACCCCTGACCCTTTTGATTATGCAAGACGCTTACATCATCGCCGGATCCCGCAGTGCGGTCGGCAAAGCCATCAAGGGAACCCTCCGCGACGTCCGTCCCGACGACCTCGCCGCCCATGTGGTGCGCCACCTTGTGGCCTCCCTTCCCGAATTTGACCCCAACCTGATCCACGACGTGATCGTGGGCAACGCTTCTCCCGAAGCCGAGCAAGGCCTGAACGTGGGCCGCCTGATCTCGCTCATGGGACTGGACACCGAAAAGGTGCCGGGCATGACCGTGAACCGGTATTGTTCGAGCGGACTGGAAACCATCGCCATTGCGACGGCCAAAATCCGCACCGGCATGCAAGAGCTCGTGATTGCCGGTGGCACCGAGAGCATGTCGTGCATGCCGATGGGTGGCTGGCGCATTGTACCGAACGCCCGCGTGGCCCAAGAAAACCCCGACTGGTATTGGGGCATGGGACTGACCGCCGAAGCAGTAGCCAAGGAGTTCAACGTGAGCCGCGAGGCCCAAGACGCCTTTGCTGTGCGCTCCCACGAGCGTGCCGCCGCCGCCATCGACAACGGCCGCCTGCAAGCCGGTGTGGCCCCCATCGAATTTACCCGCGTGGACCTGGACGGCGATGGAAAACGGCGCGAAACCCACGTCAAGTTTGACACCGACGAGGGCGTTCGACGCGGCACCAGCATGGAGGGCCTGGCCAAGCTTCGACCGGTCTTTGCAGCCGGTGGAAGCGTGACCGCGGGCAACAGCTCGCAGACCTCCGACGGCGCGGCCTTTGTGATGGTGGCCTCCGAGCGCATGGTCAAGGAATTGGGCGTGGAGCCCATCGCCCGACTAAAGTCCTACCACGTGGCAGCCCTCGCGCCCCGCATCATGGGCATGGGGCCGGTGCACGCCGTGCCCCCCGCCCTAGAGAAGGCCGGACTCAAAAAAGACGACATCGACCTGTGGGAGCTCAACGAAGCTTTTGCCAGTCAAGGCGTGGCCGTGTGCAACGAACTCGGACTCGACCAAGACAAGGTCAACGTGAACGGCGGCGCCATCGCCCTCGGACACCCGCTGGGGTGCACTGGAGCCAAGCTCACCGTTCAAATGCTCAACGAACTCAAGGCCCGCGGTGGAAAGCACGGCGTGGTCACCATGTGTGTCGGTACAGGCCAAGGGGCCGCCGGCGTTATCGAAATGCTCTAATCCCATCCTCATGTCACAGAATCCCGAACAGGCCGGAAAGGCCATCACTGGAGGCGAATTCCTGATCCGGAAAACCGCTGCAAGCGACATCTTCATTCCCGAAGAATGGAACGAGGAGCAGCAGATGATCAAGAAGATGACGCACGACTTCATCTCCCAGCGCGTGCACCCCAACATCGAAGCCATCGACCAGCAGGAGCCCGGCTTGATCGAGAAGCTGATGGAAGAAGCGGGCGAACTCGGCCTCCTCGGCAGCTCCGTCTCCGAAGAACTCGGCGGCATGGGCATGGACTTCAAGACCACGATGCTGATTACCGAAGCCATTGGCGACGGGCATGCCTTTAGCGTGAGCTTTTCGGCCCACACCGGCATTGGCACCTTGCCCATCCTGTACTACGGCAACGAGGCGCAGAAAAAGAAGTACGTCCCAGGAATGGCCACAGGCCAGCTCAAGGGCTGCTACTGCTTGACTGAGCCCAGCAGCGGATCGGACGCCAACAGCGGAAAGACCACGGCCAAGCTGACCGAAGACGGCCAACATTACGTCATCAACGGCCAGAAGATGTGGATCACCAACGGCGGATTTGCCGAT
>CBFHQM010000040.1:0-11526 GCA_965657965.1 uncultured Flavobacteriales bacterium
CTGCACCGCAGGCTGCACGACAGGGAAGTCAAACGGTGGCGCAAGCAGGGCGGTCAGCCTCGGGAGAAGTTCGTCCTGGTCACGGGATTGGCCAGGGCGGGAACGACGAGCTTCATGCAGCGGCTGCTCGAAACGGAAGCGTTCAGCAGCCTCCATTATGGCAACATGCCGTTTGTACTTGCGCCCGGCACTTGGGCCCGCTTTCACGCCCCCAAGTCGACCGAATTGAAAGAGCGCAGCCACGGTGACGGGATACTGGTTGGAGCCACCTCGGCAGAGGCGCTGGAGGAGCCGTTTTTCAGATTGGCCACAGGCGATGGTTACATCTCAGAGTCTGCACTGATTCCATTGGAAATGGGGGCGGACGGACACCGTGCGTACTTGGATTACCAGGGCCTCGTTCGCGAGGAGGGCAAGACGTACCTCGCCAAAAACAACAACGCTTTGTTGCGCTATCCGGGGCTGCGCAAGTTGAACCGGGAATTTGTGGTGGTCATGATGTTCCGGGAGCCGATGGTGCATGCGGCGTCGCTGCTGGCGATGCAAAGGCGCTACACGGCCATGCAGGAGAAGGATCCCTTCGTCAAGACCTACATGGATTGGTTGGCCCACCACGAATTTGGGTTGGGCCACAAGCCGTTTCGCTTTGAGTCAGGCGCCGAGGCTTTGGGCGACCCTGATACCTTGGATTATTGGCTCGACCGTTGGGTGGATTTTTACACCCATGCCTTAGAAGTGGACCAGCACCGCATGTTGTGGGTGTCCCATGAGATGTGGAGCGGGCGTCCTGTTGAGGTCTTGCAGGCGGTCATGGCAGAGGCAGAGTTGGAAGGGCAGATGCCGAAAATGCAACCACATCAGCGGAAGCGATCCGTGGACGAACCGGTGGATGCGCAGCGAAAGGCTGATGCAGAGGCCCTTTACAGCCGGCTCGTGGAGCGGGCGCTACATTTGGATTGAACCATGTTGGATAAGAACGGCATCGCGCGGCGCATCGCGCAGGAACTCAAAGACGGTTGGTATGTCAACCTCGGCATTGGCATCCCGACGTTGGTGGCCAACCACATTCCGCAGGGCATCTCCGTGGAATTCCAGAGCGAGAACGGCATCCTCGGCATGGGGCCTTTCCCGAAGGAGGCGGAGGTCGATGCGGACTTGATCAATGCAGGCAAGCAGACCATTACTGCGTTGCCCGGCGCGGTCTACTTCGACAGCGCGACCTCGTTTGCGATGATCCGCGGTCAGCACGTCCAGCTCACGGTGCTCGGCGCCATGGAGGTGAGCCAGGGGGGCGACATCGCCAACTGGAAAATCCCGGGCCGCATGGTCAAAGGGATGGGCGGCGCCATGGACCTGGTGGCTTCGGCCGAAAACATCGTGGTCGCCATGATGCACACCAACAAGCGCGGCGACTCAAAGCTGCTGCCGGCGTGCAGCCTGCCGCTGACCGGCGTGGCGTGCGTGAAGCGGGTGGTGACCAACTTGGCCGTCCTCGACATTCGCGACAGGGCCTTCCACCTTGTAGAACGGGCGCCAGGCGTTACCGTAAAGGAGATCCAGGCGGCGACGGCGGGAACGCTGATTGTCCCGGCAGAAGTGCCGGAAATGCAGCTCTGATTAGTCGCAGACCATCCCGAACGACCCGAGCAAGATCAGGATGTCATTGACGTTGACCACGCCATCGTCATTGAGGTCTTCAGGTCCGGTGGTGACATCGCCAAACGCAGCCAACATCAGCAGGACTTCCGAAGTTCCGATGAGGCCATCGTTGTCCAGGTCGGTTCCTTCGGGACAGGGGGACTGAGGTTCACAGGGGCTGTCTGCAGCAGGTGTGGAGAAGGTCAGTCCGTAAGCTTGTTCGAATTGAACGGGCTCGTCATCAAAGTGGGTGCGGATCTCCAGGTTCAGTTGCCCGCAGATGCCCGATTGGCCCAGCGTGGTGAACTGACCGAGCAATTTCAGGTTGGATGCTGTCGGCAACTCTACGGTGTTGATGTAGTCAAAGACGAGCCAACCGTCCCCCATGTCGGCATCGAATTGGATGGAACCATCATTCATGTCGTCCATGAAATCGGCACTGCTGCCAAGGGGCTGGGAGTATTGAAAATCATCCCCGGGTGCATCGTTCAAGGTCCACCAAGACGCGCGGTCATAGGTAGGGAAAATGGGAAAAAAGATGGGTGAGATGTTCGATGCGAAATAGTTGTTGTCGGAAGTTTGAAGTGACGAGAGGAACAATCCGTCGGGGGCGTTGAGCGTCAAGGGGAATTCCGCGTTGCCCCACACGCCGACAACGGTGACCTCTGGGTTGCTGACCACGGCGTAGAGCCGGTAGGTGATGGCGCCGGCGGGGATGGTGTCGTTGGTGTCGAAGAGTTCCTGCTGAAGGGTGTCCACAGGTTCGATGAGGAGGCCGGAGATGATTCCAGTCGTTGCTTGGACCTCGGCTTGCGGACAGTTGGTACCGAGATAGCGAGAGAGCATCAGTGCATCTTCGAAATCCCGAAATCCGTTGTCGTTGAAGTCGTAGTCTGTGTTGCCGACAACTCCGTAGTCACTCAAGAAGAACAGCAGTTCATTGGCCGTAGTTACTGCATCGCCATTCAGGTCATAGGGACAGTCGTCTTGGCCAGTCATGTCGCTGACTGAGGCCATGACCAGTACGATGGACATGATGAATTTGACAGCGTGCGCTCGGTGTGGGTTGGCGAGAATGGACATGATGAATTTGACAGCGTGCGCGGGGTGTGGGTTGGCGAGAATGGACAGAGCCATCTAAGTTAAAAAAAATTGAAGGCAGAAATGAGACGATGATCAGTCATGAAAGTTGCCTGAACTCAGAAAAGTCCGGGTGATGACTTTTGTCATCGGAATCGATTTAGAATGGGACAGAGGTTATCCCTGAAGGACAACCGTGATGCGGTCGCAGTCTCCTCCGATGGGTGGCGCGAACTTGGTGATCTCTACCTCGATGCGGTCGATGGTATCGGTGAGGGGGAGCTCGGCGCGGAGGGCCTTGAGGATGCGGCCGGCGACGTGCTCGACCAGTTTGGAGCGGATGGCCATTTCCCGGGCACAGACGTGGTGGACGTCCACGTAGTCCACCGTTTGGGCGAGGTCGTCGGATTCGGCGCTGGGGGTTAAGTCCACCCAGATGCGCACGTCCACGAGGTACTCCTGGCCGATGATGGCCTCTTCCGGCAGGCAGCCGTGGTGCGCGAAGAACCGTTGCCCGAGGACGTCGATGCGGTGTCCGGTCATGCTTCGGCGCGTTGTTGGGCGATGAGGTTCATGCCGGTGCTGAGGCGGTCGAGGGTGGCCTCCTTGCCGAGGAAGGCGGCAAAGGCAAACATGGACGGGCCGCCGCCCTCGCCGGTCAGGGCGATGCGGAAGGGCAGCAGGACCTGGCCAAAGCCGAGTTCGTTGCGCTCGAGGAAGGCCTTGAAGGCCGTTTCAATGGGTTCAGCCTCGAAGGGGGTCACGGCGCGCAGTTCGTCGGCGAGCTCGTTCAGGATGCCATCGGTGTCGTCCTTCCAGCGCTTCTTGAGCATCTTTTCTGGAAAGGCGGTGGGGGCGGTGTGCAGCCAGGTGGCGGCCTTGAGGTCGCCGAGGAAAACGATGCGTTCCAGCATCATCTCGAGCACGGCTGCAGTCTGGTCGGCGGTGAAGTTGACGCCCTCGGCGGCAAAGAGAGCCTGCGCGGCGGGTACGAGGTCGGCCACCGGGGTGGAGCGAAGGTGTTGCTCGTTGAACCACTTGGCTTTGTCAGGGTTGAACCGGGCCCCGCTTTTGATGACGCGGTCGAGGTCGAACACCTTGGCCGCTTCGTCCAAGGAGAACAGTTCTTGCTCTGTTCCAGGGTTCCAGCCGAGCAGCAACAGCATGTTCATGAAGGCCTCTGGCAGGTAACCGGATTCGCGGTAACCTCTGATTTCGCTCTCTGTGGCCGGGTCGGTCCAGCGGAGCGGAAAGACCGGGAAGCCACCTTTGTCGCCATCTCGTTTGGACAGCTTGCCGTTGCCGGTCGGCTTTAGGATGAGGGGCAAATGGGCAAAGGTGGGTGGGGTCCAATCAAAGGCGCGGTAAAGCAGTTGGTGCAGGGGAGCACTGGGCAACCACTCCTCGCCGCGGATCACGTGGCTGATGTCCATTTCATGGTCGTCCACCACATTCGCCAGGTGATAGGTGGGCAGCCCATCGGTCTTCATGAGCACCTTGTCGTCGAGCACGCCGGTGTCGATGGTGACCGCGCCGCGGATGGCGTCGGTGAAGGTCACAGGTTCGCTGGCGGGCATTTTAAACCGCACCACAAAGGGTGCGCCTTCAGCATCAAGGATGGCGATTTCATCGGTGCTGAGCGACATCGAATTCCGCATGGTGCTGCGGCTGCTTGCGTCATACTGAAATGGGGTTCCGGACGATTCGGCGGCATCGCGCTTGGCCTGAATCTCCTCGGGGGTGTCCCAAGCGCGGTACGCATGACCTGAGTTGAGCAGGAGCTGTACCATTGGCGCGTAGAGCGAACCTCTCTCACTCTGGCGGTAGGGCCCATAGGAACCGGGGTTAGAGGGCCCTTCATCGGGAGAAATGCCACACCAGGCCAACGCCTCTTCGATGTAGGCTTCTGCCCCCTCTACGAATCGGGTTCTGTCGGTGTCTTCTATGCGAAGGATGAAAGTGCCGCCATGGCGACGTGCGAAGAGCCAATTGTAGAAAGCTGTGCGCACACCGCCCATGTGGAGCGGGCCCGTGGGGCTGGGTGCGAATCGAACGCGAATGGGTCGGTCGGATGCGGGCTGAGACATGATGGAAACCGCTGTAAATGAAACGCCGCCATTCCCAGAGCAGGAACGGCGGCGCAAAGATAGTGGGCCTGTAGGCTCAGTGGCGGACGATGACCTTGCGGGTCTCTGTAGCCGAGGTAGAATTGGCGCGAAGCAAGTAGCTTCCTTCGGGCGTCTGACTCAGGTCCAAGGTGGTGCGGTTGTGTGTGGCGCGTACGGAAATGACTTCGCGTCCGAGCAGATCAATCAAGGCGAGCTGAGTCCCAGGGACAGCTTCCACTTGAAGGGCATCGTTGGCGGGATTGGGCCAGGCCAAAAGGGAAACAGGGGCTTCCTGCTCTACCGAAGAGACACAGGTCATTTGCTCCAATCCGTAAGATTGTAACACCTCATCGAGGATGTCGACGCTCATGGGCCAGATGTCCTGCTCCACAACGTTCCACTGGGGGTCGATTAAGATGAAAGTGGGATATGCAGCAATGCCGTAATCGCCGTGCACAGCGATGCCGCCACCCTCAGCACCAGAAATGGCTGGGGCGGGATTGTCACCGGCATTGGCCACCTCGAAGTCATGGGTTTGGTCCCAGCTTCCTTCGTATTCCATACTCATGAAGATCACGTCGCCGCCATTGCAGCCATAGTTGTTGTAGACCTCAGTAAAAAACGGGGCGTGCGCGGCACAGGGGCCACACCAATAGGCAAAGAAGTCGATGCAGACATACTTGCCAGCGTCTAGATAGTCGCTTAGGGTGTGTTCGTTTCCGTCTAGGTCGGTCACGGTAAAGTCAACCGCTTCGGTCAATTGAGTTTGAGCACTGGCGCCCATGGCGATGCCCATGGCGAGCAAAGCAGTGTAGATGTGTTTCATGGTGTTGGGTGAAAAGGATTAGAAAATCGTTCGTCTTGGACAAATGCGTAATCTGTGAGACTGTGTAAAAAGGCCTTCAGGGCGATACGCTCGTCCTCGCTAAAGTTCAGGCGTATGGGCGGTGCGTCTTCTAAATCAACCACAGGGAAAAAGGGGTCAATGAACACGTCTTCACCTCCAAATCCGCTGTTGTTGTTCCATGTCCTTAGGCGCATGTCCAAGGAGGGTACATCTTGAATGCCGTCGCTGTAGTGATCGAGAACGTCATCGAGTGTGGCGAAGCGACCATCGTGCATGTAGGGTGCAGTTAGGGCAACGTTTCTTAAAGAAGGAACCTTCATGGCGGTGGGCCCCCAACCGCCAAAAACGCCACCGGTATTGACGGGGTCTTGGCCGGCACTGTTGGAGGTGACCGGATCCAACCCGATGTCGGCAAAATCCATGCCCCAACCATTGAAGTGAACCCCGCCATGACAGTTGGCACACTGGGCTTTGCCATGGAAAAGCTGGAATCCTTGTCGTTCCAATGAGCTCAGGCCCTCCAAGGTGATGGTGCCGTCCATGACGCCCCAAGGATCCCAGAATTCAGGCATGGCTGTTGCAAACGCTTGGTCCGCAGCAGACGAACAGGACACCATGCACTGGAGAAACGTGGACAGTGCGTCTTGGATGCGCGACACACTTGTCGTTGGGTCTCCGAAGGCGGCTTCGAAAAGGGGAGCGTAATAGTCGAGTTGATCGAGGCGATGGGCCAAATCGTCCAAATTGTGAAAGCCCATTTCGACATGGTTTTCGACCGGCATGGTCACCTGTGTCGTCAGGTCGGTTGCGCGGCCATCCCAGAAGTAGGCAAATTGACTCCCTGGATTGGCCAGGTGACTCGCATTGCGTTCTGTTAATTCCTTGCGCAGGCCTTGACTAAGGGCCCTGGGCTCCGCAAAACCATGGGATTGCAAGTGACACGAATTGCAACTCACAGCGCCGTTTTGGCTCAGCATACGGTCGTGGAACAATACGCGGCCCAATTGGGCGACCTCGTTGTAGCGGGGTGACTCGAGGGCTGTGGGAAATTGAATGCCGAAAACGGGGGCGGTTTGACTCCGGTATTCGGGCGCGGTTTCAGGGAGGATAGGCTGCAGCGGCCCTTGTTCAATGATGGCGTTGCAGCCAGTCAAACAAATGGTGACCAGCAGAGCCACTGTGGCACAACAAGATGCAAAAGTGTACTTGGTCATGGCATTAAGATAACCACCTTTAAGACAAAGGGTTGCCTCCTCATAAGCCCAACACCACAAAGAGAGACAATGGAGGGTTCAATCGACCTTCCCAACCGCGGTTGGACTGTTCAAATTGGCCGCCGAAGCTGTCTTCTTGACGGGTGGTTTCTTTTTGGTAGACCGCGTCAAGTCTGGTTTCTATGATGAGGTGGATTTTCGCGGCCAGCTGGAGGTCGGCGCCCAGCACCCCGGACAGTCCCCATGCACTGTTGACGGTGGTAAACGAAGAGGCAAAGTCCAGGCTGAGGCTGGTTGACTCCGTCCCAATTTGATTTTTGTCAAACAAAAGATCGGCGCCCCAAACGGGACGGCAGCGCGGCGGGGTGTCCTCTTCGGACTTGGAAAACCAGCGGTAGCCTGCGCGCAAAGCAAGGTCTCTGTTTTGGGTTTTGACCACGGTGCCAAAGTTGTCATCGGTGGTGCTGGCGGCGGCTCCGCCAATCAAAGTGCGCCATCCATTGCTGTTGAGACTAGAACTCCACCCGACGGACAACCGCAGGTCGGGCTCAGGCTCGGAACCAAACAACCGACGCGTGACAGGAATGGCGTCAAGCCAAACAGCATGCTGTTGAGCAGAACTGAGCAGGCTTCCTGACAGCAGGAGAAACAAAAGCCAGGGCGTTTTGCAGTCAAAGTCGAAAGAAATCATGTGGGAATCTAACGCCTATGAACCAACCCCACTCGATCACGAAGCAGCGGTGTGTGAGTGCGGGTGGTGTGAAATGAAGGGGGCACTTTGCCGGCTCAACCTTTCAATTTTTACACCACATGAATGCACTGCGCAACCGCGTCTTGTTGATCGGACGTCTCGGTCAAGATCCAGAACGGATTGAGTTTGACGGAGACAAGGTCAAGGCCAATTTGAGACTGGCGACCAACGAAATATACCGAAACGCCCAAGGCGAGAAGACAGAAACCACCCAATGGCACAATGTTATTGCTTGGGGGCAACTCGCCGAAATCATGACTCAGTACCTCTCGAAAGGGAGTGAAGTGGCCATTGAGGGTCGGTTGGTTTATCGTCAATATGAGGACAAACAAGGCCAAAATCGGGTCGCTGCTGAAATCGTGACGCAAGAGATGTTGATGCTCGATCGGGTGCCTCAAGACACCTGACTTAACCATTTCGGTCCATATGAGGCGGGGAAACGCGTTGTGCCCCCGCCTCTCGGGCCGTAAATTCGCAAAAGCCAACAGTTAATTTGTACTGTTGAGAATGTGACCACGCATGGCCCAAAACGGAATCCTTAAGTCCTCCCTCGCCAAGAAGTATGCCATGGCGGCCACGGGACTCTTCCTCTGTCTCTTCTTGGCAGGACACCTCGCAGGCAACCTTCAGCTCTTCACAGCAGCTTCGGATGGCGGCCGTCAATTCAATGAGTACGCCAAGTTTATGACCACCTTTCCTGCGGTAAAGGTGTTGTCGTACTTAACCTATTTCGCTGTCTTGTTTCACTTGGTAGACGGCATTGTCCTGTCCATTCAAAACCGGAAGGCGCGTCCTGTGCGCTATGCCATGGAACGCGCATCCACCAATGCGGGCTGGAGCAGCCGGAACATGATGATCCTCGGCACGATTGTGTTGGTCTTCTTGGTCACGCACATGCAAAACTTCTGGTGGCAGATGCACTTTGGGTCTGTGCCCATGCAAGTGCTCGAGGATGGAACCGAGATCAAAGATTTGTATTCTGTTGTTGCGGCTTTTTTCCACCCGGAAAATGGATTCGCAATCCCGGCCATCGGCCTGTACTTGTTGGGTCAGTTTGCTTTGGGTTTTCACCTCTGGCATGGCTTTTCAAGTGGCTTTCAATCGATGGGACTTCGGCACCCGCGGTTCTCCGCCTTGGTCGGAGGCCTTGGCAAGGCGTTTAGCGTGGTGGTTCCCGTCTTGTTTTCTGCCATCGTCGTGTTCCTTTATCTCACCCAAGCCTGATTCGGCGCAATCCTTACAGTGATGACTGAAATGCCTGAGCACAGTGTAGCACTCGACGCCAAGATTCCAGAAGGGCCATTGGCGGACAAGTGGACCCACCACAAAAACAACATTCGTCTGGTGAACCCAGCCAACAAGCGTCTCATTGACGTAATTGTGGTGGGAACTGGACTGGCGGGCAGTTCTGCCGCGGCGTCTTTGGCCGAGATGGGCTACAACGTCAAAGCCTTCTGTTTTCAAGACAGCCCAAGACGCGCCCACTCCATTGCTGCGCAAGGCGGCATCAATGCAGCGAAAAATTACCAGAACGACGGAGACTCAGTTTATCGTCTGTTCTATGACACCATCAAAGGAGGTGACTACAGAAGCCGAGAGGCCAACGTTCACCGCTTAGCTGAGGTCAGCACCAACATCATTGATCAATGTGTTGCGCAAGGGGTTCCGTTTGCACGTGACTATGGCGGCATGTTGGACAACCGCTCTTTTGGTGGAGTTCAAGTCAGCCGGACGTTCTACGCGAAGGGCCAAACGGGTCAGCAATTGCTTTTGGGGGCATACAGCGCCCTGAGCCGTCAGATTTCCAAGGGAAAGGTGACCATGTACAACCGTCATGAGTTGATGGATGTAGTGACCATCGATGGCAAAGCCCGTGGCATCATTGCACGCAACTTGGTGACGGGCGAGGTGGAGCGTCACGGAGCACATGCTGTGGTGCTGTGCAGTGGGGGGTACGGAAACGTATTTTTCTTGAGCACGAATGCAATGGGCTCCAACGTGTCTGCGGCCTGGAAGGCCCACCGCCGAGGTGCGTACATGGCCAATCCGAGTTACACGCAAATCCACCCGACGTGCATTCCGGTGAGCGGAGAGTACCAGAGCAAGCTCACGTTGATGTCCGAGTCGTTGAGAAACGATGGCCGAATTTGGGTCCCGAAGCACGAGTCCGATGTGGAGGCTTTGCGCAACGGAACCTTAAAGCCAACAGACATTGCAGAAGACCGACGAGACTACTACCTCGAGCGCCGTTACCCTGCTTTTGGAAACCTTGTCCCACGAGACGTGGCCAGTCGTGCTGCCAAAGAGCGTTGCGATGCTGGTTTTGGTGTAAACCAAGCGGGCGAGGCTGTGTATTTGGACTACTCCAGTGCCATTGATCGTTACGGAAGAACGGAAGCCAAAGTGCAGGGCATCCCCGCACCTTCTATGGAAAAGGTGCGTGAGTTGGGAGAGGCCGCGGTTCGCGCCAAGTATGGCAACCTGTTCCAGATGTACGAGCAAATCACAGCGGACAACCCTTACAAAACACCCATGCGGATTTACCCTGCGGTGCACTACACCATGGGGGGGCTTTGGGTCGATTACAATTTGCAGACAACAGTGCCCGGTTTGTATGCCTGTGGAGAAGCAAACTTCTCTGACCACGGTGCGAACCGTTTGGGGGCTTCTGCTTTGATGCAGGGCTTGGCCGACGGATACTTTGTTTTGCCCTACACCATTGGAGACTACCTCGCTGATGACATTCGGACTGGCGAAATTTCGACGGATACCGCTGAGTTTGACGCAGCAGAAAAAGAGGTGCAGGATCGGATTTCCCAGCTCTTGAACAGCAAGGGGAAGACGCCTGTGGATGATTTTCACCGCAGGTTGGGCCGCATCATGTGGAACCAGTGTGGCATGTCGCGCAACGCAGAAGGCTTGAAACAGGCGATTGCCGAGATTCAAGCGTTGCGCGTAGAGTTTGAGCGCGATGTGTGCGTGCCGGGACGAGCGGACCGTTACAACCCTGAATTGGACAAGGCTGGACGCGTTGCGGACTTGTTGGAGTTGGGGGAGCTCATGTGCAAAGACGCACTTGAGAGAAACGAAAGTTGCGGAGGACACTTCCGCGAGGAGTTCCGTACCGAGGAAGGTGAAGCTTTGAGAGACGACAAAGGCCACGCGCACGTTAGCGCTTGGGCATATACAGGTGTGCCGTCAGAAGCGGTGCACCACAAAGAGGAACTGAAATTCGAGAACGTCGAATTGAAGACCCGCAGTTACAAATAATCCGAACCCGAGACGATTCGAAAGCATGGATTTCACGTTGAAGATTTGGCGCCAAGAGGGGCCACAGGATAAAGGAAACATGGAGACATATCCCGTAACGGGCATCTCCGATGAAATGAGTTTCCTGGAGATGATGGACGTACTCAACGACCAACTGATTCGGGACGGCAAAGACCCAGTTGCTTTTGACCACGATTGCCGAGAAGGAATCTGTGGCATGTGCAGCATGTTCATCAATGGCGAAGCTCATGGACCCAATCGCAAGACGACCACCTGTCAGTTGCACATGCGCAGCTTCAAGGATGGAGAAACGATTTACATTGAGCCCTGGCGCGCTTCTGCATTCCCAGTTGTAAAGGACCTCGCGGTGGACCGCAGTGCCTTTGACCGCATCATTCAAGCAGGGGGATACGTAAGTGTGAACAGCACGGGAAACCCATTGGATGGCAATGCCATTCCGATTCCGAAGCACGATGCGGATGACGCATTTAATGCTGCAACCTGCATTGGTTGTGGTGCGTGTGTGGCGACGTGTAAGAATGCATCGGCCATGTTGTTTGCTTCCGCCAAAGTCAGTCAGCTGGCACTTTTGCCGCAAGGTCAGCCCGAACGCATGTC
>CBFHQM010000041.1:0-268 GCA_965657965.1 uncultured Flavobacteriales bacterium
CAGAAATCCTTGTCTCGAAGAGTTTGACAAACGGGTCACCTTCTCGTATGACCATCTCTGCCAATTTCGAGCGGTGAAAATGACGTTAGTTAGCGCTTTTCTTTTGGCATAGTAAGCGTTGTAGCGAGCGTGGTGCCCGCAAGCTTTCGGAACGACACCGATTTTCATGCCGTGATAAAGAACACGCTCACAGAGGTCCCCGTCTTCGCCGTACATGAAATAGTACTCATTGAATCCTCCTGCGGTCTGCAGGGTCTTCAATGGAATA
>CBFHQM010000041.1:278-10918 GCA_965657965.1 uncultured Flavobacteriales bacterium
GACGAAATTGATGTCGTAAACCTCCTGAGTCGTTCCGGTTAGCAAATCGTTGAAGTAGGCAGCATTTCGAACGTGGAGGTTGTGGGAGAACTTGGGGTCTATGGCATCTCCCGACCCATTCAGGTGGAGGGGGCTGAGTATGCCATAATGAGGGTTTGAATTGTAGAATGCGATGAGATGATTCAAAGTTTCAGATTGAATCCATGCGTCTTGGTTGAGCAGAAAGGCGAATTCATAGTTGTCTTTGATGGCCTTGTGCAGGCCAATGTTGTTTGCCTTGCCGAACCCGAGATTTGATTCTGAAACAATGAATTCGAATTCCGGGAATTTGGATTGTATCGTCTGGATGGTACCGTCTGTCGAGCCATTGTCGATGATAAGGACATCGGTTTTGACCGAACTTGTTTGAAGGCTGCTGAGACAGTCTGTAATGAATGGCCCTGCGTTGTACGTGGCCACTACCGTAAGGACCTTGGGCTTCATGCGGCTGATGATTGGTGGCGAAGCCAGGACTTGAGTTTCACAATTGACTTGACAAAAACGCCTGGGAGCAATTGAATGAGAATGATGCGGTATACTTGAGGCAATTGCCAACCCTGTCGGATGGCATGACGAATGATCCGACTTACTCCCAGCCAATCGCGCGCATTGATATGAACGGATAAAGGGAAGTTGAGCAGGTCGCTTCTGTATATGCGCCCCGGTTTTGGGTTGTTGGATTTGTTTTCAGCCGAAGGCTTAGGCTCTGTGATTGACCCATTGAGCTCCAGCTCGTCACTTCCGTTCTCTATCCGTTGCCTCCAAAACTCTTTCGCGAGCTCTCGGTAAAATTCATTTTTCCAACCGCGCACCGCAGTAGCGGATGCAGGGGATAGACGAACACAGTAGTCGCATTTATTCAGAACAGCAAGCCGACCATGATGTGACATTCGCAGCCAAAGATCAACGTCTTCAGAGGTTATAAAAGCTTCTCTATATCCCGAAATGAGCGGCATAATGGAAGAGCGAAAAAGAACTGTTGCGTGCGTAATTGGCGAAAACGGTGCGAAGTCTTCAAAACGCACTTCTCGGAAATCCGCATCACCGAGCCAATCGGTTTTGGGTTGTCTCTTATTCCAGGCGATTTTACCTCGCTCCGACATAAAGGCGATTTGCGTCGCACACAAAACAAATTCAGGATGGGTATCCATGAAGTTTATCTGCCTTTCTAGTTTGTTGGGTAGGCTGATGTCGTCTGCATCATGACGCCAAATAAATTCACCAGTCGCCTGACTCAATCCCAAGTTTAAGGTCGATGCGACACCTGAATTCGATTTGTTGATGAGTCGGATTCTCTCATCATCGTAGCTCTGAACGATGGCTTGGGTATTGTCTGTGGACCCATCGTTGAGAACGATAAGCTCGAAGTCCGAGAATGTCTGCGCGAGAATGGAGTCTATGGCTGCTCGGACAAAAGTGGAAGCGTTGTAAGCGGGCATAATGACGGATACGCGCGGGATGCTGTCCATTAATTGAAGGTACGAATGACTTCAAGATCAGGCTAGAGCCGAGATTATTCTTGAGAGAAATGTTGAATCCATTATTCACCACAATTGAATGTGCATCACGCTTAAAGCCGGACAATTGTTTGTGGCCGCTTGATAGCGCCTTCAATGACCGTTTCGATGTCTGAGATACTTCTTTGAAACGAACTTGAAGTAAATTCGAATGGCATTGTGACGATTCCCGATCCTGAAATAGAAAAGCGCGACTTGGCCCGGGAGTACCGGCGGCTTTTGCGTGCTGCAGATCAGAGCAAGGGGAAGGAGGATCGCAAGCGGATTCGAAAGGCGTGGGAGTTGGCGGTTGAGGCGCACAAGGACATGCGCCGCCGGTCGGGTGAAGCCTACATTTTCCACCCCATTGCGGTTGCGCGCATTTGTGCAGAGGAGATAGGATTAGACACCACGAGCATTGTTTGCGCGCTGTTGCACGACACAGTTGAAGACACTTGGGTCACGCTCGACGACATCGAGCGCATGTTCGGGAAGCGGGAGCGGGCCATCATCGATGGACTCACCAAGATTTCGGGAATTTTCGACCCTTCCCAAAGCGCCCAGGCGGAGAACTTCAGGAAGATGCTGCTGACGTTGAGTGACGACATCCGTGTTATCCTCATCAAGATCGCAGACCGGTTGCACAACATGCGCACGTTGGGCAGCATGAAGCGGGAGAAGCAGCTCAAAATCGCGGGCGAGACGGACTTCATGTACGCGCCACTGGCGCACCGCTTGGGGCTTTACACCATCAAGAGCGAGCTCGAGGACCTAAGTCTGCGCTACCGTCAGCCGGAGGAATACGCTGTGATTGAGCAAAAGCTGCGCAAAACCAAGGCTGTGCGCACGCGCTTCATCAACTCCTTTGCTGCGCCCATCAAAGAAGCACTCACCAAGGAAGGTCTCAAATTTGCCATCAAAGGCCGGCCCAAATCCATTGCCAGCATCTGGAACAAGATGCAAAAGCAAAAGGTCTCCTTTGAGGACATCTACGACATTTTCGCCATCCGCATTGTGCTCGACACCAAGCCTGAGCAGGAGAAAAGCGATGCGTGGCGCACTTACAGTGTGGTCACAGATTTCTACCCGCCCAACCCCGATCGACTGCGTGATTGGATTTCCATTCCAAAGGCCAACGGCTATGAGTCCTTGCATACAACCGTTATGTCTCCAACGGGCAAGTGGGTGGAGGTTCAAATCCGTTCGGACCGAATGGATGAGATCGCGGAAAAGGGGTACGCCGCCCATTGGCGCTACAAAGGGCAGCGTGGCGACAGCCGCTTGGACGAGTGGATTGGACAGATTCGCGAAGTCATCGAAGGAGGAGAAGACAGCGCATTGGAGTTCGTGGACGAGCTCAAGTTGGACTTGTTCAACGAAGAGGTGTATGTGTTTACGCCCAATGGCGATTTGATTGTCATTGGAAAGGGAGCGACAGCATTGGACTTTGCTTTTCGGGTCCACACGCACGTTGGCCAAAAGTGCATTGGTGCCAAGGTCAACAAAAAGCTGGTGCCCATTGGCCATGTGCTCCAGAGCGGTGACCAAGTTGAAATCTTGACTTCGCGCAAGCAAAAGCCCAAGGAAGACTGGGTCAACATGGTGGCCACTGCCTCTGCACGTTCGAAAATTCGGGCTTCACTGAGGGCGGACCGACAAAAACTGGCGGCCGAAGGCAAGGAAAAACTCAGGAAGCAGTTCAAAAAACTCAGCATCGATTTTATCCAAGGGAACTTGGAGGAGTTGGCCCATCGGATGCGGGTCAACAGCACTGCGGAGTTGTTTGTGCGCTTGGCTGACGGCAGGGTGATGCTGGATGAATTCCCCGCACACGAGGTTCGGGGTGGACGCCTGCATTTTGTTCGCCGACCGGTAACCGCCACGGAAACCGAATCTGTAGAGCCAACACCGGTGAAAGCCAAAAAGCCAGAGGGCGCTCTGGTTCTCGGTATGGACAAGCAGTCGCTCGACTACAGCATGGCGGCATGCTGCCGACCCATTCCAGGCGACGACGTTTTTGGTTTTGTGACCGTTTCGGGCGGAATCAAAATTCACCGCTCGGCCTGCCCCAATTCGACACAGCTTTTGTCGAAATATGGGTATCGCGTGCTCAAAGCCCGTTGGGCCGGAGACGAGGACCGGGAGGGTGCAGAGGCTGTGAAAGCAACAGCCACCATTGCCTTTGCAGGAGTCGACGACATTGGCCTTGTGAACCACATCACAGGCATCATCTCTGCCGACATGTCCGTGGACATGAAAAAGGTGAGTTTTGAGACCAATGGGGGATCGTTTGAGGGTCGCATCGAAGTGTTGGTAAACGATACAGGACACCTCGGCGAATTGATTGAACGCTTGCGTCAAGTTCCCGGCATGGCCTCGGTAGACCGCTTAGAGGATTAACTGCCCACGAATTGTGGAGTAGAACCTTTGTCTTAAAGGGGGTTAGACTTGTGTTGCGGTGTATTTTCACCCCTTGATTCAGGACCAATGAAAGTTGACGTTTTGCTCGGGCTCCAATGGGGCGATGAAGGAAAGGGGAAGATTGTGGATGTACTGACCCCTCAGTACGACATCATTGCCCGTTTTCAAGGTGGCCCAAATGCGGGTCACACCTTGGAGTTTGATGGGCGTAAGCACGTCTTGCACACCATTCCCAGTGGCATTTTCAGAGAGGGAAAACAGAACCTCATTGGCAATGGCGTGGTCATCGACCCCGTGACGTTACAACGTGAAATTGGGGAAGTCGAGGAGCACGGCGTGCGTGTGGACGATCGAATGTTGATCTCGCGCAAAGCGCACCTGATTTTGCCAACGCATCGCCTCCTCGATGCGGCCAACGAGCAGGACAAGGGCAAAGACAAGATTGGCTCTACCCTTCGGGGCATTGGTCCCACTTACATGGACAAAACGGGGAGAAACGGCCTTCGTGTAGGCGACATCTTCTTGCCCGACTTCAAAGAGCGTTATAACCGTCTGGTTCAAAAGCACGCACGACTGCTCAGCAACTTCAGTGAATTCAGCTACGACCTCTCAGAACACGAACCCGCTTGGTTCGCTTCGATTGAACGGTTGCGTCAAATTCCAGTGGTCGATTCCGAGCAATGGATCAACGACCAGCTCGATGCTGGAAAACGCGTACTGGCTGAAGGTGCACAAGGCACCTTACTCGACATTGACTTTGGCACCTATCCATTTGTAACCAGTTCCACCACGACCGCAGCCGGAGCGTGCACAGGTCTCGGGGTTGCGCCCACCCGGATCGGAGAAGTGATCGGCATTTTTAAGGCGTATTGCACCCGCGTGGGCTCTGGGCCATTCCCAACGGAACTGCATGGTGAAACTGGCGAGGCCCTGCGCAAGGCAGGCCACGAATTTGGCGCCACCACAGGACGTCCACGGCGCTGCGGCTGGTTGGACCTTCCCGCCTTAAAGCACGCGTGTATGCTCAACGGCGCCACCCAGTTGTGCATGATGAAGGCCGATGTGCTGGACAGCTTTGAAGAGGTGCAAGTTTGCACCCACTATGAAGTAGACGGAGAGCGGTCAGACCACCTTCCTTATCTCCTCGAAGAGTCTCTGGTGAACCCCATTTTTGAGCCGCGAGAAGGCTGGCCAGGGGCAGGACAATCGGGCTCAGGAACAGAATTGCCGGCTTCTTTGATGAATTATGTCCAAGAAATCGAGTCGCTGACCAAAACCCGAATCAGCATCGTCAGCATGGGCCCAGACCGCGCCCAAACGCATGAGATGACGTCATGAACGCCACGGGAAATTCGGAGCAGGATGGTTTGCTTCGGGTGGTCTCTCGTGTCTTTGCGTTGCTCACCTCAAAAGAGCGCAAGACTTCGGTGTTGATGTTGGGGACGGTGGTGCTCAACAGTGTGGTGGAGATTTTGGGGCTGGCCGCGGTTGTGCCGGTCATTGGCTTGGCGATTCAGCCAGAAGCCATCCACCGCTATGAATTACTGAAGTCATTTTATGGGTGGACCCAGCGCATGGGTTTGGAGACAGAATCTGAATTTCTCATTCTGCTTTCCATTTTGCTGGTTGTCGTTTTTGGATTTAAGGCTGCGGTCGGTCTTGCCTTGACCCTGTTTCAGACCCGTTTTTCCTTTTCTGTGGCCCATCGGTTGTCTGGGATCATGTGGTCCTATCATTTTTCTCAGAACCTCGAAAATTTAAGAGGAAGCAGTTCCGGTCGGATTCTCGCGGAAATCAACGTCTGGCCCGCCGCCTTTGCAAACGCATTCATGGTGGGCTCTCTTCGTTTGATTACCGAGGTTTTCGTCATTGGGGTCATTTGCATCGGGTTGCTGGTTTATGAGCCGGTTGTGCTGGTCTCCGTGGCCATTCTGATGGGCTTGGGGACATGGTTTGTTCGGAAGTTGACCGACCAGAGGCTCAAGACATACAGCCAAATCCAGCAGGACCATGGCCCGCAAACAAATGCGATGGTCACCAATGCCATTCGCGGGTTTTTGGAGGTCATTACCTTTAGAGCCGAGGAGCCAGTGCGCAAGGCCTATTTGGGGACGGCAAAGCTGCTTTACCGAGTCTCGAGTAACGCCTCTGTTCTCAATTCTCTTCCGGCCAAAACTTATGAGGTGCTTGCCGTCTTGGGTGTAAGTGGTGCGATTGTGATTAGCCTACTCAGGGGAACAGCAGAGGATACGTTTTTTGAAATGTTGACTCTGATGGCCATCGGGGCGTACCGCATCATGCCTACGATGAGTCGAATCAATGGGGTGCGCATGGAAATGAAACGTGGCATGTTTCTGCTTGGAGCGATTGAAAAGGGTGTAGAGGGACACGGCCAAGCACTCAAAACCAAGGGTGGATCTGTACTTCAATTGCAGGGAAACCCATCCATCGTGTTGCGCAACCTCACGGTGGGTTATGAGGCGCTGGAAACTCCGGTCTTGACCAATTTGACGCACGAGTTCCGCCCAGGTCGAATCCATGGGATTGTGGGAGCTTCGGGTACAGGCAAGAGCACCTTGGTGAATGCCATGCTGGGTATCCACCCCTTGCTTGGCGGAGAGGTATTGGTTACCGACGAGACCAAGGAATGGAGCCTCGGAAAGACATGTTCTCGAGCGTCTTGGTTGGCTGAGTTGGGATACTTGAGTCAACAACCTTTTTTCTTTTCTGGATCCGTAACCGACAATTTGACGTTCAGGGCGCCCGGTCGGACTGTTGACGTGACTCTTGTTCACGATTTGATCAAGCGTCTTGGGTTAAGCTCCTGTTTGGGCAATGACCCACTGCACTTCCAGTTGAATGAAGCGGGAAGCAATCTGAGTGGGGGGCAACAGCAGCGTTTGGCTTTGTTGAGGTCTCTGCAAATGGAAACGAAGGTGTTGCTCTTGGACGAGGCGACCAGTGCACTGGATGTGGACAGCCGTGATCGCGTCTTTGCCATTCTTCGTGAAAGAGCGGACCAAGGCGCGTTGATCATCATCATTACACACGATCGCGAATTGGCGGCCAGGTGCGATGAAATTCTTGACTTGGATACATGATAGTTCTGGGGCTAAATGCATACCACGCCGACAGCTCAGCAGCCATTTTTGTGAATGGAGAGCTTCTGGTGGCCACCGAAGAAGAGCGATTTCGCCGCGTGAAGCATTGGGCGGGCTTTCCCACCAAGGCCATTCAGTTTTGCTTGGAGGAGGCCGGGTGTACTCTGGACCAAGTCGAAGCCATTGCGATTGGTCGCGACCCATCGGCCAAGCGTGACCGCAAAGCGAGGTTCGTACTCAAACAGCCTCGGGCTGCCTGGTCCATGTGGTCTCAGCGCAGTGCCAACAAAGACGACATCGAAAAGCTGCATGAGCGTTTCGAAGAGGTGGAGCCGGGCGTCGACACCGAGATGGTGCGCTCCAAGATTCAATTCATTGAGCATCATCGGGCACATCTGGCATCTGCGTTTTTTAGCTCGCCTTTTGAAGAGTCGGCGGTACTCAGCATCGATGGCTCTGGGGACTTTACCACGACCATGTTGGCCCGAGGAAGGGGCGCCGATATCGAGGTATTGGAGAGCGAGGACTTCCCAAACAGTGTTGGGCTCTTCTACACGGCTTTTACCCAGTACTTGGGTTTTCCGCATTACGGGGATGAGTACAAGGTCATGGGCCTGGCGCCCTATGGTGACCCGAAGTATGTGGAACAAGTGTCCACTTTTCTTCCCATTAACGAAAAAGGCACGTACCATTTTCCAATCAAGGACTATCGCTTGGACGGAGGTGTGGTGAGCTACCCCAACCATCTCCCTACTGTTGCCCCGCTTTTTGGATCGAGGTTTGAGCAGGTCTTTGGTCCACAACGACAGAAAGGCGAAGAGCTCAAGCAATACCACATGGACTTGGCTGCTTCAGTGCAGTGCCATTGTGAGCAGGTCATCTTTCACGTCCTCCGTCGCCTCCATACATTGACAGGGTTGGATCGGGTATGCATTGCAGGCGGTGTGGCCCAAAACAGTGTGGCCAATGGCAAGATCACGCGCAATACCCCGTTCAAAGAGGTCTACATTCCATCCGCTGGTCACGATGCGGGCATCTCGATGGGATCGGCTCAGTATCACCTCCACGCCAATTTGGGTCGGACCCGGGTCGAGACGTTGCGCCGTGCCCATACAGGGTGTCGTTTTACCAACGAGGAAGTGGAGTCCTTCTTGCAATCAGAGAACGTAGCCTACACCCGGTATGCCACTGACGACGAGTTGTACGATGTGGTGTCAGATGCGCTGGTAGATGGCAAGGTGATTGGTTGGTTCAATGGCCGGGCCGAATTCGGTCCGCGCGCTTTGGGCGGGCGCAGCATCATTGCAGATCCCAGCCGCCCAGATGCCAAGGATTTGCTGAACTCTAAAATCAAGCGTCGCGAGAGCTTTCGCCCATTTGCCCCATCAATTTTGAGTGAACATGTCTCTGATTGGTTCGAACTCGATGAGCCTGTGCCCTTCATGGAAAAGGTCTTCCCTATCAAAAAGGAACGCCAGGCCCAAATCCCTGCGGTCACGCACGTAGACGGATCAGGACGACTCCAGTCGGTTTACAAAGACGTCACCCCTCGCTATCATGCGCTCATCAGCGCATTTCACGTCAAATCTGGGGTCCCGATTCTACTGAATACGAGCTTCAACGAGAACGAGCCCATTGTGAATTCTCCTCAAGAGGCTTACGCGTGTTATGCCCGCACAGCGATGGACATCCTTGTCATGGAAAACTGTGTGATTCGAAGGGGGTAGGACCTATGGTCAGACCAATCCTGCAACCAGCTTTTCGACGGTAATGCCCTCGGCTTCTGCTTTGTAATTGCGGACGATGCGGTGACGCAGAATGGGGAGGGCCACAGCGCGCACATTTTCGATGTCGGGGCTGTATTTGCCGGCAAAGGCGGCGTGGCATTTGGCGGCCAACACCAAGTATTGCGAGGCACGTGGTCCAGCACCCCAGCTCAGGTATTGGTTGACTTGCTCTGGAGCGTGCTCACGACCGGGACGTGTTTTGGCAGCCAGTTTAACTGCGTATTCGACCACGTTGTCGGCCACAGGCATCTTGCGGATGTGCTGTTGGAATGCCGCAATTTCATTGGCAGAGAGCACGGCGTTCACTGTGGCTTGAGCTCCACCTGTTGTACGCTTGACGACCTCAAGTTCATCGGCATACTCTGGATAATCGACCCAGATGTTGAACATGAAACGGTCGAGTTGGGCCTCAGGAAGCGGGTAGGTTCCTTCTTGTTCAATCGGGTTTTGGGTTGCGAGCACGAAGAAGGGATGTGGCAGTTCGTGGCGCTGTCCCGCAGCGGTGACGGAGCGCTCTTGCATGGCTTCGAGCAAGGCGGCTTGTGTCTTGGGGGGTGTACGGTTGATTTCGTCGGCGAGCACGATGTTGGCGAACAGCGGGCCCTTGTTGAATTGAAAGCGGCGCTGATCGTCTAGGATTTCGGATCCAATGATGTCGCTGGGCATCAAGTCTGGCGTGAATTGAATCCGGTTAAAGCTCAATCCCAATGCCTCTGCGATGGTGTTCACCAAGAGTGTTTTGGCCAGGCCAGGAACGCCCACCAAAAGGCAGTGGCCTCCACTAAAAACGGAGGTAAGCACTTGCTCAACCACCTCTTCCTGTCCCACGATGACTTTGCGGATTTCCGCTGTCAATTCAGCGTGCTTTCCCCGCAGCGCGTCCAGCGCCTCTTTGTCTGATGCAAATGCCATGGGATAAAGTTACGGCCGAAGTGCAGTTATGCCGTTGGCGCGGGCACAACAGGATTGACGATTTCTCCTAAGGATACCTGTTCGTCGCCGTGGCCAGCCCATCCTTTGATTCGGATGCTGTCTCCGTCTTCTTGGAAGGTTCGCTGCGTCCCGTCGGCCAGCTGAATGGGCTCAGTGCCATTCCAGGAGAGCTCGAGCATGCAGCCCCAGCTCGAGCGGTCTGGGCCGCTGATGGTGCCGCTGGCCAAGATGTCGCCTGCACGCACAGGACAGCCATTGGAGGTGTGGTGAACGAGCTGCTGTCGGATGTCCCAATAGAGGTGCTTGTGGTTGGTGCGGGTAAGGAGGGTGCGATGGCCTTCGGCTGTCTCCAGCCAGGCTTCGAGGGTGATGTCGAAGTGAGCAGGCCCAACGCGTTGCAAATGAGGCAGCGGCTCGGGGTCTTGCACTGGCCCTTCGATGCGGTACGGTTCCAATGTAGACAAAGGCACAACAGTGTCTCCCACTGTGGTGGCGAAGTTCTTGCCTAGGAAGGGCCCGAGTGGCACGTATTCCCAGGCTTGGATGTCGCGGGCAGACCAGTCGTTGACCAGAACCAAACCTTCAATGAAACTGTCGGCTTCGGCCATGGCAATGGGCTTGCCGCGCTCAGAGTTGCGTCCAATCACAACCCCGACTTCCAGTTCGAAGTCAAGTTTGCGGCTGGGGCCAAACGTGATGTTGCCGTCCGCTTCTTTGCGTTGACCTGAAGGGCGGAATACCGGTTCCCCGCTTGCGATGATGCTGGAGGAACGGCCATGATAGCCCACGGGCAGGTGCTTCCAATTGGGAAGCAGTGCATTTTCCGGGTCGCGGAACATCTTGCCCACGTTTCGGGCATGGTG
>CBFHQM010000042.1:0-6739 GCA_965657965.1 uncultured Flavobacteriales bacterium
ACGGTGAAGCCACCTCCGAGCCTGTCAGTGAGGCCTGTGTAATAACCGGCTCCCACCCAGTATAAAGTGGTCCAATCGCGTTGGATTGGATAAATCAAGAAGGGGGCGGGCTGATTCACGGACTCCAACTCCACGTGGGCAAAAATTTTAGGCAGTAGGCGTCTTCGCGCAAATGCGCTGCCTCCAAAAATGTACTGATCTGAGTTCCCAAACGTTTGCTTGAACCGTTGGAAGTAGTAGGAAGCGCCGATTCCCGCGATCAGGTTTTTGTTGATCCGGTATCCCACTTGTGGGCTAGCTCCAATCAAAGTCGCGCTGCCCAACTGAAGTGCCGCTCCACCACCCAATGTCAATCGTTCCCCAAAGCTTTTCTCCTCTAGTGTCCGATTGTCGACTCCCGTGATTTCACGTTCGCGTTCTTCGGAATCAAACCACCAGTCACTTTGTGCCTGCACTAAGGGGAGACATGCAAAAAACGAAAGCGTGAAAATGATCGGACGCGTCATGCACCGAATCTACACAGGTATCTTTGCATCATGCAAGGAGAAACGGCATCCCTGCGCAATGGTTCTGACCTGCGCATCGGCTTTTTGGGAGGGGGTCAGCTCGGTCGAATGACAATTCAAGCCGCCCTGGATTTGGATTTTCGAATCGAAGTGCTGGACCCCGATCCACAATGTCCTTGTGCACGCATTGCCCATCGGTATACGCAAGGTGACCTGAACGATGCCGAGGCGGTCATCAATTGGGGCCGCAGTCTGGACGTGGTAACAGTCGAGATCGAAAACGTGAGCACGGAAGGCCTCACAGCGCTCAAGGCCATGGGGGTTCAAGTGTTGCCTGACCCTGCTCACCTCGCCATGATCCGGGACAAGGGGCTTCAAAAGCAGTTTTACACGGAACACAACATTCCCACTTCCGAGTATACACTCGTTGAATCAGGCAGAGCAGAAATCTTAGCGCGGGGATTGCCTGTGGTGCAGAAGCTGAGGACCGGTGGATATGATGGCCGTGGCGTGCAGGTGATTCGCACAGAAGACCAGGCGCGTTATGCCTTTGATGCGCCCTCGTTGCTGGAGGATGCCGTGGACATCGAAAAGGAACTGAGTGTGATCGTGGCCCGTTCCACATCGGGAGAGATCAAAGCGTATCCCGTGGTGGAGTCAGTGTTCAATGAACTCAATTTGGTCGATTACCTCGTGGCGCCGGCGCGCATATCGGAGGCCATTGAGGTTGAGGCGTGTCGTGTGGCCCTTTCCGTGGTGCAGGCGATGGGTTTCGTGGGTCTTCTGGCCATCGAACTCTTTCTCGACAAGTCTGGCCGCATTCTCGTGAATGAGGTCGCGCCCCGCGCCCACAACTCGGGTCACCATACTATCGAGGCCTGTGGCACTTCGCAGTTTGAGCAACACCTCCGTGCCATTCTGGGCTTGCCCCTCGGCGACACCGCTCAACGTTCTGCTGCTGCCATGCTCAATCTGATTGGCGCACCGGGAGCGAGTGGAACGCCGCTTTACACTGCGCTGGGCAGCGCCCTCGCCGAACCCGGGCTGCACCCTCATATCTATGGCAAGTCGGCTGTACGCGAAGGGCGGAAAATGGGCCATGTTACGGTCTTGGCCGACTCCGCCGATGCGGCCGAGCAACGCGTCCTCGCTTTGCGCGACCACATTTCCACAGTCCACGCACATTGAGCTGAATCGGCGGTCCTCCGGGCTACCTTCGGAAAATGCGTCAGTATCTAGACCTGTTGCAAAAGCTCCTCGATGAGGGTCAGGAACGTCCGGATCGGACGGGCACCGGAACATTGGGCCTGTTTGGTCACCAAATGCGCTTCGACTTGTCGGAGGGTTTTCCGGTATTGACCACCAAGAAGCTTCACCTGCGCAGCATCATCCACGAGCTTTTGTGGTTCCTCCAAGGCGACACCAACATCGCTTACTTAAAGGAAAACGGGGTGCGAATCTGGGACGAATGGGCCGATGAAAACGGCGACCTTGGTCCGGTATATGGTTACCAATGGCGGTCTTGGCCAAATCCGAAAGGGGGCAGCACAGACCAGATTGCGCAGCTCGTCGAGCGGCTCAAAACCAATCCGTACAGCCGTCGCCATGTGGTGAGCGCTTGGAATCCTTCCTTTATTGAAGAGATGGCCTTGCCACCTTGCCATTGCCTGTTTCAGTTTCATGTACAGGATGGACGGTTGAATTGTCAGCTTTATCAGCGCTCAGCGGACACCTTTTTGGGTGTTCCATTCAACATTAGTTCTTATGCCTTGCTCACCATGATGGTGGCCCAAGTATGCGACCTCGAGCCCGGTGATTTCGTCCACACTTTTGGAGATGTGCACCTCTATCTGAATCATGTGGATCAAGCGCGTGAGCAGCTCACGCGTGAAACGCGGACTCTGCCTACGATGCGCATAAATCCCGACGTCAAAGACCTGTTCGCCTTCCGTGGTGAGGACTTTGAGCTTGTCAACTACGATCCCCACCCACACATTAAGGCGGCCGTGAGCGTCTGATTTTGTCTTTGATTGAATGATGCGTGTATCTCTGATTGCAGCGGTGGCTTCCAATGGCGTCATCGGCAAGGACAACGACTTGATTTGGACGTTGCGTGATGACATGGCTTTTTTCAAGAACACCACCAAGGGGCGCCATGTGATCATGGGCCGGCGGAATTGGGAGAGCATTCCGCATCGGTTTCGGCCTTTGCCTGGTCGTCCAAACATGGTGCTGTCTCGCGATGAGAGCTATGTGGCCGAAGGAGCAGTCACGTTTGACGTGTTGAATGCGGCTTTGGATGCAGCCCGCAAGGCAGGAGAGGAGGAGGCTTTCATTATTGGAGGGGCTCAGATTTACCGTTTGGCTTTGGAATCGGGGGTGGTCGACACGATGTATCTGACCCACGTTGACCGTGAATACGAAGGAGATACATGGTTTCCGGAGTTTGATGCGGATGCCTGGAAAGCGCAATCGCTCTTCCAACACGTTGCCGATGAACGGAACGAGGCCGCTTTTGAGGTGTGCCGTTACGACCGAATTTCTGTAGAGGCGCCATCAGCATAATGGGAAAGGCGCTCTCGGCTGTCCTTGTTTTCTTTGTTCGCGCGTATCAGGCTTTGCTCTCGCCATGGCTAGGCAGCAACTGCCGTCATCAGCCAACTTGCTCGGCGTATATGATTGAATCCATCGGTGAATGGGGGCCTTTTCGGGGCACTTGGATGGGCCTGCGGCGCATCTTGAAATGTCACCCATGGGGGACATCTGGCCATGATCCGGTTCCGATGCGGGCCAAGAAGGGTGAAGCAAGTGGCCCACAGCGAGATGCGGGTTAATTTTGCGACATGAAGTACATCAATGGATTGGCCGCAGGAGCGGTTGCCCTCCTTGCGATTGGATGCGGCACGCCACAGGAGAGTGAGGCGCTGAAAGAGGCGAAAGCCGTGCATGCACAGCTTACGCGCATTGGAGAAGATCTCCATGAGTCTTTGATGGAGGCCATGGCCCCGCTTGAAGGTCAAATCGATTCTGCCATGATGGAGGGAGATACCTTGCTTGCTGCAGAGTTGGCCAAACTGGAAGGCAAGCTGGACCGCATTGACGTGCGGTTTCACGATTGGTCGGAGACAGTGGTCGAAATCCCCGGTCAGGCATGCACCCATGACCATGACCACAGCGAGCATGACCATGGACACAGCCACGATCACGACGGCCATGACCATGCAGACCACGAGGGCCATGACCACAGCCACGACCATGGTGCTGCACTTCCAGAAGGCTTGAGCGACGAAGACATCCTTGACATCCAAGCGGCGTTGAAAACGGTGCTGGACAGCCTCAAGTTGGACTTTGAACGTGTGGTGAATTAATGGAAACCACAGGATTGCCTTTTCAACCTTCTCGCCCCCGTCGAAACCGCCGAAATGCGGCAATTCGCGGACTGGTGCGGGAGACTCGACTGCACCCCGAGCAGCTGATCTACCCGCTCTTTTGCGTGGATGGAACGGGCATCGAAGACCCGATTGGAACACTGCCGGGCATGTCTCGGCTGAGCGAAGACAAGTTGCTCGACGAGATTGGCCGCGCGTGGAATCTTGGGATTCGCAACTTCTGTCTTTTCCCGATGGTGGAGGATCACTTGAAAGACAAAACAGCCAGCTACAGCTGGTCGGAAGACAACTTTTACTTGCGCATTGCCCGCAGTGTGAAGGTGCGTTTCCCTGAATGCAGCTTGATGAGCGATGTGGCCATGGATCCATACAGTTCAGACGGCCACGACGGGGTAGTGACCGAGGACGGCCGGATCGACAACGAAGCCACGCTGCCCATTTTGGCGCGCATGGCGGTGGCGCAGGCTCAGGCCGGATTTGATTGGATTGGCCCGAGCGACATGATGGATGGCCGCATTGGCGTTATCCGAGAGGCGCTGGATGAACATGGATACTGCGATACGGGCATTCTCGCCTACACGGCCAAGTATGCCAGTGCGTTCTACGGACCGTTTCGCGACGCATTGGACAGCGCCCCCAAGTCGGGCGACAAGAAGACCTACCAAATGGATCCGGCCAACGTGACCGAGGCGTTGCGCGAGCTGGATCTCGACGAAATGGAAGGTGCGGACATTGTGATGGTAAAGCCAGCCTTGGCCTATTTGGATGTGATTCGCGCAGTCAAAGAGCAGACCGCCCTGCCTGTGGCGGCCTATAACGTAAGCGGTGAATACGCTTTGGTGAAAGCGGGCGCCGCGGCCGGGTTCCTCGATGCCGAAGCCGGTATGCTTGAGGTGTTGGGGGCGATTCGCCGTGCTGGAGCCGACATTATTCTCACCTATTTCGCGCCGGAATACGCGGCTTGGTACAAAAAACACCATGGCTGAACCGGCAACACCAGCCCTGCTCATTGAAGTGCGCGAGCGCTTGGAGGACTTCCTTTCCGAAGGGGGACACCGCAAAACACCGGAGCGGTTTTCGGTACTCGAGGAAATTTATTCTTCTGGGGGTCACTTCGATGTGGATGCGTTGCTGGACCGCATGAAGAAACGGGGGGCAAAAGTGAGCCGAGCCACCCTGTACAACACGATTGAATTGTTGCTCGAGGCGGGCCTTGTCCGCAAGCACCGTTTTGGAGAGCAAAGTCAATACGAGCCGGGCTACCCTTCTCGCCAGCACGATCACATCATCCTCGACAATGGGGAGGTACTTGAATTCTGTGATCCGCGCATTCAACAGATCAAAGCCACCCTCGAAGAACATTTCGGCATCGAGATCCTGCACCACGCGCTCCACATCTACGCCCGAAAAAAGACATGACCATGCGGATTTTACTGTTGTTGCTCTCTTTTACGGTTTCTGTGGCCATCGCCCAGCAGAAGGTGCCAACCAATGTTCAGATTCACGTGGCCGGCCAAGAGCCGCTGGGCTACGCTCCGTGTGAGCCCTCCATTGCCATCAATCCAACCAATCCTGATCACATGGTGGCGGGCGCGGTTCTCGATTATGTCTATGTGAGTGAGGATGCGGGAAAGACATGGTCTCGTGACCGAATGAAAGCCAAGGCTGGAGTATTTGGAGATCCGTGTCTGGTGGCTGGGCCTCAGGGAGACTTTTACTATGCGCACTTGAGCAATCCGGACGGTGAAGGTTGGGAGACGGAGGCGCTTCTGGATCGAATTGTGGTCCAGCACAGCAAGCCCAAAAAGAAGGGCAAGAAGTGGAGCAAAGGCGTTGGCGTTGGCCAAAATGGGGCCAAGGACCAAGACAAGGAGTGGCTCGCTGTGAGTCCCAGCGGAGACAAACTGGCCATGTGCTGGACCGAATTCGACCATTATGGCAGTGAGGTGGCAGGAGACAGCACGCGGATTCTGTGCAGCACTGCGGGCCGAGAGGGCAAGAAATGGACCGAGCCGGTCAAGGTTAGCGCCATGCAAGGCAATTGTTTGGATGGAGACAGCACGGTAGAGGGCGCTGTGCCGGTGTGGGTGGATGAAATGACCTTGGGCGTAGCATGGGCCCATGGAGAACACCTTCGGTGGAATGTGAGCAAGGACGGTGGCGTCACCTTTCGTCCATATGAGCAGTACATCGCCGACATCATTGGAGGCTGGGATCAAATCATTCCGGGAATTGGCCGTGCGAACGGCATGCCGGTTACGGCAGTGGCGCGCAAGGGGGCATACGCAGGCCGCGTTTACGTGAACTGGACCGACCAGCGCAATGGCCCTACGGATACCGACGTCTGGGTGATTTGGTCCGACGACCAAGGCACCACCTGGTCAGACCCGGAGCGGGTCAACAATGACCCTCCGGGCAAGCACCAGTTTTTCACGTGGATGGCCGTTGACCCCGTTACGGGTTTCGTTCACGTGGTGTTTTACGACCGCCGAATGAGTGAGCGCACCGCGACGCACGTTTACGTGGCCACTTCGACCAACGGTGGGGCACATTTCGCCAATCGCCGTGTGAGTGAATCGCCATTCGTCCCATCGGAGCTTGGCTTTTTCGGAGACTACAACAACATCAGTGCGTACGATGGGCACGTTCGCCCCATCTGGACGCGCAATGAACAAGGCGTTCAGGGCATTTGGACGGCGCTCATCGAAGAGCGTTAACTCGCGCCGTTAACTTCGTTCCATGAGTTCCAATGTGAAGCACGTGGCGGTCACCTGTGGTGGCTTTTCTGGCGAGGCAGACATTAGCCGAAAGAGTGCGGCCATGGTGGTCAAGCACATGGACCGC
>CBFHQM010000042.1:6838-9842 GCA_965657965.1 uncultured Flavobacteriales bacterium
GTCACCTGTGGTGGCTTTTCTGGCGAGGCAGACATTAGCCGAAAGAGTGCGGCCATGGTGGTCAAGCACATGGACCGCACCCAGTTTGCACCCACTTTGGTCCACATTGGCAATGACGGGTGGTTTGCCGAGGCACAGGATGGGAAGCGTCATCCGGTGGACCGAGGCAATTTTACTTGGACCGACGGGGCTGGTGTGCGACATGGGTTCGACGTGGTCTTTGAAATGGTCCATGGAACGCCAGGTGAAGACGGTCGGTTGAGCGCTTACTTCGAACTCATTGGCATGCCGTACACGGCCTCTCAACCGCGTACGCTCGCCATTGGTCATCACAAGGCGTGGACCACGGCCTTGTTGGCCAGACTTGGCCATCCTGTGGCGCAGGCGGGGATTTTTCACGTGGACATTTTGGAATCCATCGACGGCCAAGCCGATGCGCTGGCGACGCAATACGGACTTCCTTGTTTTGTGAAGGCGTGCGAGAGTGGATCGAGCATCGGGGTCACCCGCGTTGACAAAGCAGAGCAGTTTCGTTCCGCTTTTGAAGTGGCCTTTGAAGCGAGCAAGTCTGTGATGATTGAGTCCTTCCTCGATGGACGAGAATTTACCTGTGGCGTAATCCCATCGGCACCGGGCGGGCCTCCGCGTTTTCTTCCCGTTACCGAGATCATCTCCGAGAACGCCTTCTTTGATTACGAAGCCAAATACGCGGGCAAAAGCCAGGAGCAAACCCCGGCAGACATTGATGCCGAGCTAACCTTGGACATCCAGCAACGGGCGTTGGCCGTATACCAAGACCTCGAGTGCAGTGGCATGGCGCGTGTGGACTTTATCCTCCACCAAGAGGTGCCTCACGTGGTGGAGGTCAACACCGTTCCTGGTTTCTCCGAGGTCAGCATCATTCCCCAACAGGCCCAGGTTGTTGGCATTTCGCCCACAGCGTTGATCAGCTTGTTGATTGGAGATGCCCTCGCGGAGAGGCCGCCGTTTCAAGCTTGATTCAGTTGCGCAGAATTTGCGCGGCAATGGCGGCGAGGTCGGCTTGGGAAACCTGCATTTTGGGGCGCTCAAAGTTGATGTCGGCGACCCCGTTCAGAGGAATCAGGTGAACGTGTGCGTGGGGGACTTCGAGTCCAATCACGGCCACGCCCACGCGCTCACAGGGAATGGCCCGCTCGAGCTTCAAGGCCACATCGCGGGCAAACACATTGATGCCGGACAGCAAGTCGTCGGGCAAGTCAAAGAAGCGGTCGACTTCGAGCTTGGGAATCACCAAGGTGTGGCCTTGGGCCAGGGGCATAATGTCCAAGAAGGCCAGAAAGCGATCGTCCTCCGCGATTTTGTGGCACGGGATTTCACCGGCTACGATGCGTGAAAAAAGGGTGGGCATGAACGGGAATTCAGGCGCGTTCAATCTTGACCACCTCGAACTTGATCACGCCGCGTGGGGTCTCGATGTCTGCAATCTCTCCGAGGGCCTTGCCGAGCAGTCCTTTGCCAATGGGGGACTCAACGGAGATTTTCTTCTGTGCCAAGTTGGCTTCGTTTTCGGCCACCAAGGTGTACACCATTTCCTTGCCGTTGCCCATGTGTTTAATGGTGACGCGGCTCAGGATAAAGGCTTTGGATGTGTCGATTTGGGTCTCGTCGATGATGCGGGCGCTGGCGAAAATGGCCTCGGTTTTGGAAATCTTCGCCTCGAGCATGCCTTGGGCTTCCTTGGCGGCATCGTATTCAGCATTCTCGCTCAGGTCCCCCTTGTCGCGGGCCTCGGCGATTTGTTGTGAAATGGCAGGGCGCTGCACCGTTTTCATGTGGTTCAGCTCCTCCTTCAGTGCTTGGTACCCTTCCGGGGTGTAGTATGAAACGTCCGCCATGACTGGTGGATTGAGGGGTTGTGTTTGATTTGAGTGGGCCTGCTGAGTCTCGGTTGGGCAAATGCCCATTGCCGAGGGGCAGGGACCAAAAAAAGAGAGGCCCAAAGGACTCTCATGAGTATAAGATACAAAATTCATGGAATTGCCCCCCGAAACCGAGATTTCAGGGGGCGGATTCGTTAAAAATTGTCGAGGTCAACGGGCCGCATCACGGCGAACCACTTGACGATTTTCTCGCCCACACCTGGGGCATTGACGTGAACGATGTGCACGCCACCAGCGATGGGGACGTTGCGGTCATTTTTGAGGTCCCACTCGATGTAGGTGAGGGGGTCGGCTTTATCGAAGGTTCTGACGAGCGTCCCTGCGATGGAGTAGATGCGGACGGTACAGACTTCGGGGAGACCTGTGATCTTGACTCGGTTGTCGAGTTTGGAGGTCTCGTACTGGGAGTATGCGTAGTAGGGGTTCGGCACCACGCGTACATCGTCGAGGGCATTGGTGAGTGCGGGGACATCCCCGGTCACAGTGGCCACATCGGCTGTAGAGAAGCGGTACAACGGGTTGTTGTTGTTGGGCGTCCCTTCGGTCTCGTCGACATCAGAGCGGTCGTGAGCGTATCGACGGTAGTCTTTGGCCACACGGAGCTTGATTCGGGTCTCTGTTGGGATGAGTCCATCTTCGATGGAGAGCATGGCGTCCTCGGAGTTGGCACGGGAGGACCCGACCCAAGTGCATCCTCTCATGGCCTTTCGGTCATCGTTGGACCCGGCATCGGGACCGAACTTACCGTAGAGGTATTGTCCGGAGTCGTAAGCGGGGACACGTGTGGTGTTGTCGTCGGCGTATTGCTGGTTGCGGAAGACATAGATCCAGTGCTGTCCAGCGGCGTAGACATTTCCGAGCCCACCCTGCACACGGGAGGAGGGGTTGAAGATCATGTCATCACCGTTGTCTGCGGAGGCCCAAGAGTCTTCACCGAAGGCCATGTTGAGGCGTTCTCCTGTACCGACGTCGATGGCGTACCCGGGGAACCAGCTCATGCCAAAGGGCTGTTGCCCATTGAGTGTGGCTTGTGCGGCATTTCCACCTTGTCCTACAGTCTTTCCATTCTTGTCCACGGAAGC
>CBFHQM010000043.1:0-8465 GCA_965657965.1 uncultured Flavobacteriales bacterium
ACCTTCTTGGTGGCCAGTCCACAATTGTCTCCGTTCCCATCTGTTGCTGTTGCCCACCAAATGCGACGAGTGCTTGCCGTTGAGCCACCTCCCTCACCGAGGTAATAGGTGCCACTTAATGCGCCAATGGTTGGCGGCGTCACGTCCTGCACCGTAACCGTCGTGGCCGTGGCGGCGCTCACATTTGTTCCATCTGTGGCCCGTACCCATATGTTTTGCGAACCCGTTGCGTTGCAATCAAACGACACAGAGGATCCAAAGCCTGCCGAAGCACTCGTTTTGGAAATCTCATAGCCGGTCAAGGTGAAACAATCTCCCGTAGATGACACGGTCACATCTGCCCCACTCTCTCCTGCTGAGACCGACACCGTCCCGCCGCTACTCAAAGAGACGGAGGGAGCGTCTGCTGACACTGCAACCGCAGTGCAACTGTTTGTACCCAAGACTCGCAAGTCATCCACCGCAATTTCATCGTCCTCATCATCTGACTTGAAGCGCAACTGAATGTCCAGAGAGGAACCATCAAATGAACCTGATGCCGTTTGCTTAGTAAGGGTAGAACCAATACTTCCGATATCACTTCCCGGGTCAATCAGCAAGGTGTAACTGCTGCTGGTAGAGAGCTTTGCATAAAGCTCTACATATTCGTCGCTGTCCGCACCAGACTCCGCAATGTCAATCTCAAAGGTGAGGTCCGCCTCAAAGCCAGAAATGTCAATGCCTGACCAGGTCAATACACCAGGGTTGGCACCGATGTAATTGTCTTTGGTTTTTTCACCGATCAAGATGTTGCCATCGATGCCACCAAACGACGGTACTTCGCTACTTGGCGGTGTATCCCCGCCAAAGTCATCTGTATTTCCATCAGCGTCCCAAATGCCGAAGTACTTCTTGCCGTCGCTTTTCGCTGCAAACGAAGGGCTCACTGAAAATTGGCTGTCGTCCGTGAAGGGCTCATAGAAAACTTGGTACTGGCAATTTTCATTGGCGGCATCATCATAGTTCGCGGCATTGGTATCCGTACAATTGTCGTTGCCACCATCATCGCAAATGCCGTCATTGTCGGCGTCGCTTCCTGGGCACACCCCCGTGACGACAATGTCATCGAAATAGTGAGATTCATTGTTATCGTCATTGTCCATGACAACCTGAATTTGAAGCGATGACCCACCCGGAATGGTCAAACCCGACTGGGATGAATTTCCGAAGTCATTGGTAAATTCGACCAGCTGAACGGTAGCTCCATCCAAGACGTACGAGACCTTGATGTAATCGGAGCCTTCTTGATTGCCACTTTCTCCAAGAAAAATGGCCAAAGACAGGTTGGTGTATCCCGAGACGTTAATGGATTCCGACAGCCATGTTGCAGCCCCGTCGGTGTCGTCGCCCCACCATTCTTTGTCCCCTCCGTTGTTATAGACCGCGAAATAATCCGCGTTTCCCGGGGCATTGATGGACCAAGCACTGTTGGTCTCTGTACCATCCGCGTAGGCCTCAAAGTCTTGCGTGTAGATGGTGGTTTGAGAACGCACAGTTGTGGCGGACAAAAAAAGCACAATGGACACAAATGGCAATACAAGGCCGCGCAGGCCCTGTTTAAGGAAACAGCAGTGATACATCATAGTCTTGGGTAGGTTCAATTACGACATTACCTGAGGATTATCCTACAAACACTGGTCGAAGTTTGGGAGCGTCGGGCACAAAACACGTGGACTAGACTTTAACCTGCTCGAGGTGTGCCCAACGCATGTAAAGACCTGAGTGCCTGGGAAAAGAGAAATTAAAAACTGCCTTGAAACCGCCATTAAAACACCACCAGTCACACACAATCAATGAATTGAATACACCAGGGACAGAACACTATTCCTTGCCCCTTTTTGCTGAATTACCAATCGATAAGCGCCCAAACTCATGGGACAATCCACGGAGAAAGCGTACCCCTCTCCCGCATCCCCTTGACTGATTCTGCGTCCCGAAGTATCGTAAAGAACCCAGCGCAATTGGCTCCATCCTGGGTCCGACATGACCTGCCAATGATCGGCATTCAGCTGCACGCTCCAATCTGATCGGACCTGATCCTGCATGTCGGACACCACCTCGAATTCCAAAACTCGAGAGGCCACACAGCCGTTAGATTCGGTGACCAAAACCACCTCATGCACTCCCCCTCCGCTGACCTCCACGCTCAACGGCCCATTTACAGACACCGCTTCACCCAAATACAACCAATGGTGGCTCTCGGCTTGCCCGGTGAACTCGGCCTGCAATTGAGCAACGCCCTGGTCATTGGCCACCACGACATTGTTCCAATTCGCCCATGCCGTGGGCGCATTGGGGTCCAAAAGAGAGAGTTCAATTTCCTCTTCCAAACAGGCATGGACCACGTCCAAGGTGTACAGCGCTGGCGGAAGCTCCGATACCTCTATTTCGCCTGAACCCGCGCCTTGCTGCACCGTGCCCTCACTGGTGCTCACGGTCCAGCCAAATGTGCCACCCCCGTAAAGTTCAAAAGCCAAGTTTACTGGCTCGCTGTTGCACGGCGATTCGGACCATTCCAAGCCCAATACTTCCGGCTGCTCGCCAGGCATCACGGTGACCTCTCGGTGTACTTTGGGACAGAAGGTGCCACTCACGGGGGTGGTAATCACCGTATAGTCTCCGGGCAACAAAGGACCAAACTCCACCTCTCCGGCCCCCAAGACTTGGTCGAGAATCGCACCCGCTGGATCGAGAAGGGTCACATTGGCCAGCGCACCTTCTGCGATGTTCACCTGCACTCGGCCATCCGCAGCACCGGGACAACTTGGCATGCCACTCTGGGCATGGGCCCAACGGCGAACATCCAAAACAAAACGCCCACTGTCGGCTGCGTGCTCGGGTAAAGTGAAGACCATCTCCTGGCCTTCAATCAGGGGCAATGCCGTGCCCGTGGCTTGATCGACCACTTGTGCGCAAAGGCCTTCGGAGGCCCGGACCACCCGCATTGTGGTCTCCACATTGGCGCGAGACACCACCTTTAACGCTGCTGCCACCTCTTCAGGCAACAACTTCGACATGTACGCGTCGCCTGCTGTCTCTATGGCCAATTGTCCGCTGCGAACCTTGTCTGAGGGCAGGAAACTGGCATCCTTTCGGTGCACATACTCCAAGCTTCCATACTCTGAAAAGCGCACCCACATGTACCCCGTACCAAAGCTGTTTTCCAAGGCCAACAACACCTCGGTCTCCCCTTCCTCCAATCCGCGAACGAACGCCGCACCTTCGCCAGCATTGTCAATCACCGAGGGAGGCAAACGAAGGGTTGTTTCCGTAGAATCCGGGTGTACCCGGACCCAGAAACTGTTGCCCGGCTGTATGTAGCGAGAACCGCTGACTTGGAGGGAGTCTAAACTCTCCAATCCGAAGCGCTGGAACGCCTTTTGTTGGGTGTCGTAAATCGCAAATTGATCTTCTACACCCGGGTTCAAATCGATGATCTCCTGCCAATCCAACTGCCCCTGGTAGGGATTCTGAACGAAGTTCCACCCTCGGTATACCGGCGTCGCCGTTTGAGACCGGGTGACCACCCGATTGAAATCGGTGGCCACATCGTGGCTCCGCAGCGTTCCCTGGGTGCGCATGGTCGGTGTTTGACTGCCCGAAAGCGCAATCCAAATCCCCCCCTTTCCATCCAACGACTCCGCGGTACTGGTTGGCTCCACAAACTCGCTGTTGACCTCATCCCAAAACAACACGGTACTGAAAGAATTGGGCCACTGTGTCCCCGGGAATCCCGCGAGGTAAAACCCATCAATGCCATCGAGATCGGCAACCGTCATGCCCTCAATTGGCGTCGCAAACAAAGTGTAGCCGCTAAAGGTGATCCCATCGGCATCCGGCGCAATGAATTGGGCGACATCCGCCGCTACGCCTCCTATTCCGCTCAATTCAGCCTCCATTGAAATGGCATCAAGCTTTCCTGTTCCGTTGGAATCCGAAGCGAAACACAAGGTCTTATCGCTCATATTTAAGTCTCCCCGGACCACGCTCAAACGCTCAGCAACAACCAAAGTGTCCACCTCAACCGTCACGCGATCGGCCTCCTCACACAACTCAATGGTCAGGCGCTCGACTTTCGATGCATGGCCCCGAATCACGCGGTCTCCTGCCCCAATCAAGCTCACACTTCCACCCAAAGTCATGGCGACATCTGCAGGGAAGTCCAAGTCCCCGGTCAAGGCCATCACCTTGCCCTCAGGCACTTGAATCGGATGCGCTGCATTCAACTCTACACACCCCAAGGTGGTCACGGTTGATGACGCATCCATGGACGACCAATCCACTCCTCCTGACATTTTTAAGCGGCCAGGCCCTTTGATGCAGTTCCCCAATGAAGCGTCAAAAGGGTCGAGCAATTCCAAGGTCATGGAGTCTGGAATAAACAAAGACGCACCCTCTCGGATGTCCAATCCTTTGATGCAAAGCACCCCTTCGGCAACCGTTGTCGGATCTAAAATCAAGTCAACATTGGGCTCCACACGCACCACCTTGGTCTCATCCAAGGTCAATTGAACCGCATCGATTTCGGAGGCAGCTCCAGCCAAACCATCAGCATCTAACCAAATGCGGTCGCGATTCAACCCAGAAGTAACCGCACACAAGGTGTCCCAAACAAACGCACACGATCCGTCGTCGAAACACGCCATGGCATTGTAATTGGATGCTCGGACATCGGTGCAGCCCTTATACCAACCCAGAAGTCGGACATCGTCAAAGCGCCATTCCTCCTCGGCATCATTTTGAGCCCTCACCTCCAACCTTACCGACGCCGGAGCCACCACAAGTGCGGACAACACTTCTTGCGGCTCGCCGAGCCCTTCGTCTCCTTCCAAGCGACGCCCTCCAATCGAGTCGCCTTCTGCAGACACAAGGGAAACCTGCAGGTGATCACCCGCATCGGTTCCAACACCTTGAGCCGAAAGCTGAACCGCAAGCCTGCCGAACACCCCCACCTGATCCTGTGACGCAATGTCTCTGCTCACCCAACCCAGCTCGTAACCATTCAAACCTGTTCCGGTAAAAAAGGCATCCCCTGATTCCACCCCAACCCCCCAATAATTGGACTCTAACTCCGGTCCATCCACGCCATCGGTAAACGCAGGCGGCAAGTCCAAACTCCATTCGCCATTGTCGCCAACAGCATCCACCTCCGTCGACCCGGAGTAACCATATCCAGCTTCGAGCAACCCATCGGTCACAGACACGCCCGAATTGGCCGCAGCTGCCCCATCCAATCCAAAACTCTCGTACCACAATTCAGTGCCCGCCATGGAGTCGCAACTGCATCCCCCACCTTCTGAATTCACTACATTGAAAAAGGCAAAACCATCGCTAGGATCACTGCAGTTGCCCTGCTGTCCGGGATAGTTGCAAGGCGGATCTTGGTTGTAATTGCATGCGGCTTTGTCCTGGCACACATCCGAATCCACCCCAGCTTCAACCGTCAACTCGGTGGGCACAGACAGGGTGTCGACTCCATTGGTGACGTTCAGCGTCATGGAATAGACCCCGGGCTCGAGCACCGCAACGCCAGCCAAAGCTCCACAGCCGTCCGTCTCCAAACTGAATTGAAGCAGACCACACGGGTCGTTCAAATCGGGAAATGCCCCATTCAAATCCCCGGCCAATGCATATCCGCCTGTATTCGCCGGCAAGACGGCCACACTCAAAGACGACGCCCCCGGCAGTGCAATTCCCGCACAAGAGCAATACTCACAACTGCCGTCGTCATCGGTGGCCAATAGATCGTAATTACACGCAGGGGTGGCTGCATCTGTGCACCCCTCCACCTCCTCACTGTCGCACACCCCGTCTCCGTCGGTATCGACAATCACCACCGATCCAGTTCCATCGGTCTCGCCAGAGCATGATTCACAGGCATCGAGAGCAAATACACAGCCGAAGTTGATCTCGGCGCACGCATCATAGTTGCAAGCCGCGGGGTCCATGCACCCTCCTGGAGGCATGCAAGCACCATTGTCGAATGTCGCCGACGCATCGTAATTCAACGCGCAAGGGTTGGTGCACCCATAGCACGTGGTCAGGTCGCAACTGCCGTCGTCGATGGTCGCCTCATCATCATAGTTGCACGCGAGAGAATTCGTACACCCAAGACAGCTGTAATCACAACTGCCATCGTCCACATTGGCCCAAGCCTGGTAATTACACGCCGCACCGTCGTCGCAGCCACTGTATTCACATGACCCGTCATCGACATCGGCAGTGGGGTCATAATTGTCCGCAACAGGACTAAAATCTCCATTGGCCGTGTCGAAATCGTCGCCATCCATGCAGCCCGCATAAAGGCAACTGCCATCGTCTATCGTCGCTGCCGCGAGATAATTGACGGCCGCTTCATCGGTGCACCCCGCGATGTCGCACACCCCCGTCAATGTCCAGTCCAAATCGTAAGTCACGAGATTGGAGGTCATGCCGCCAGTCGTGGCTCCTGACCAACCATTGAACATGGCCAAAGACCATTGCCCTGTGCCCTGTAGCGCAAAGGCTCCGGTTAAGTCAACTGATGCGCTATAGATTCCCGAATTGGCGGTGTTCCAAGAAGCCGGCCAATAGACGTTCAGCTCGTCGGATTCTGAACAGCCTTGGGGCGGCGTATTGGCATCCCACCCCCCAAACCATAGGCAAGTAGAATCTGGAGACAACAAGCGCACAACCATATCTGAAGGCACACTGTTTGGATTGGACGTCTCGTTGGTAAAGTCGACCTCAATCTCCAAGAGTGAAGGCCCGGGAAAGCTCGAGCCCAAGAAGCCAATGGGTGTCCCCACCGTATCGGTGGGCAAAACACTCAAGAGCTGACTCCCCGTAATCTCACAGGCACATCCCGAAACGGGATCTGGCATCACACAAGACCCATCGTCTTCCGCCGCAAATGAATCGTAATTGCAAGCGGCCTCATCGGTACACCCTTCGGCGTCACTGGACAAAAAGCACAAGCCCTCGAGGGACAAGGAGAGCCCAAAACTCACAGGCCCGGATTCCGCGTAACCGTTGGCCATGGTCACCGACCAGGTGCCCGCACCTTGCAAACCCAATCCCCCCAGGTCAAGCATGGCGGTATACTGATTGTAGTTGGTCTCTGCGGTATTCCAATCTTCCGGCCAAAGGGCGTTGTCGCCGGCACTGTCGCATCCGTCTGCCGTTACATTGAACCCACCAAAGCTGACGCAATGGCCGTTGGGGTCGGTGATGGTGACCAATAAGTCGCTGGCGTCTGGATCATCGGTAGCAGGAAGCAAGTCAGCCCAGTTCAAGGTAACGCCCACCGCAAACGGCGCCCCCTCCGCTTCGAAGCTGAGCGTATCACTGACTTCCCCCCCATTCAGCACTGCATCCAGCACTGCTTCCGTGCTGCAGCAACCCAATTCCGAGTCGGGGTCAATGCAACTGCCATCATCCCAAACAGCCGCCTCATCGTAATTGCACGCCTCCGGGTCCATGCACCCTACACTTGCACACTGAGCAATCTCCACAACGTAGGTCACCGACTCAGTTGAGTTCAACCAGCCATTGGCCAACAAGACTGTCCATGTACCAGAACCTGAAAGGTTGGCCGCGCTCAAATCCACTATTCCTGAGAAAGGCGAACCATTTTCGGCCGCTGCATTCCAATCTGACGGCCACGCACCAATCTGCTGGTAAGCCGCGCCAAAAGTCGCGTCATACCCTCCCCACTCGACGGCATTGCCAGAAGGGTCTTCCACCGCAATTAAAAGGTCGGAGGCCCAATTGACTGTGTCCCCGCCGGTTGCACTTACGCTGATGCTCAATTCTGCCAATGTCAAGCTGGAATCCACATCAAACGTAAAGTCATCAATACCTCCACCCGTCAGTCCAGAAGTGCTCATCGACCAAGAGAAAACCTCCACGCAATCGTCCTCGTTGTCGCAAACCCCGTCTCCGTCAACATCGACAGCGCAATCTCCCCCACAAACACCCAAGGCGTCTTGTTGATTCCCGTTGCAATCGCAGTCTCCTTCCGGGATGTCCGCACATCCACATGCGTAGATTTCACCGGGGCCGTTGCAAATGCCACAGGCGTCCAAGGTCCCTATGCACTCGTCGACATCGTCACAAATTCCGTCGTTGTCGTCGTCTACCGAGCAAGTTCCGCCACACTCTCCGAGGGCGTCTAATTGATTCCCGTTGCAATCGCAGTCTCCTTCGGGGATGTTCGCACATCCACATTCGTAGATGGCGCCGGGTCCATCGCAAACTTGGCAGACATCGGCAACTTGGCAAGATCCATCATCGTCTGTAGCCAAAGGGTTGTAGTTGCAGGCCAACTCATCTTGGCAACCGGCTATTTCTTGCTCGTCGCAAACGCCATCCTCGTCGGCATCATTGTAACAAACGCCATCACAATTCACTACCTCATCCGGATATTCACAGGCTGGATTTATGGA
>CBFHQM010000044.1:0-8183 GCA_965657965.1 uncultured Flavobacteriales bacterium
GACGGTGGATTGGCTTCGGTTGAATTGGATTTCACCTTGGGCCCATGCCGAGAATGGCATGACCAAAGCGATCGTGAGGGTGAAGGGGGAAAGATGGATCATGTTCAGACTGCCCGACGAAATTAAGTCATACTTAATCTCCTATAGAGGGGAATGGCCAGTCCGGATTCACAAAGCCATCGATGTAAGCACAGGGTAGAAAGCAAAAGTCCCCAAGCCGTTGGGGCTGAGGGACTCTCGAATTGTGTTGGCGGTCTGGACGAGACTCGAACTCGCGACCCCATGCGTGACAGGCATGTATTCTAACCAACTGAACTACCAGACCTTGTCTTTCGACACCCTTAGACGGCTACCCGTCGTTGGGGGTGCAAATATACGGAGCCTCTTGACAATGGTTGCAAAGGGAACCGAACTTTTTCCTGAGTTGTTATCGTTCAAAGGGAATTTTCATGAGGTCTTTTCGGGTCAACACGCTGAGCTCCAGCGTGCCAAATGGCCATTTGCTTGCGTCTAGGACGAGTTCATTTGATCCCGGAGCCAGCAGCCATGAGCCGCTGCGAAGGACCTTGCCCTCTACTGTGGCGACCTGATAGAGCACGAAATCCTCCTTCTCCATGTCGACCGAGAGCAAGACGCGTTCGTTTTTGGTGGAGGTATCAATCACCATGCGCTCGAGCAAATGGCGCTTCCCGATTGGCTCGTGCACCGTTCTGACGGTGGGCATGGAAAATGGCAATGTGGCTACGGCATCCAAAGAGTGGGCAACGGCAGGGGTCAGGACAGCGGCAGAAGCTGCTGCCCGCGCAGCGCGGCGAACGAGGAAGTGTTTTGACATGGCAAGCCCGGAGGCAGTTGTGAAGACGGGCAAGAAAGCACGCTATTCACAATTGACCAAAAAACCTCGGTGTTGAAATGTTGATAACCCCTCTTAAACACTGATTACCAGTGCAAAGAAATTCACAATCACTTCATCTTCTTCCTCTTGATCATGTAGGCGGTCAACACCGCGTTGACGCCCTTGGCGATGTCGACTTCTACCCAGTCAATGCCCGCTGATCCGCAGCGGACATCAAGGTCTTTGCGCAGTTTGGCCATGCGTGCTACATAATGATCGCGCAGCTCGGCGGGATTCGCCCTTACCTCTTCCCCAGACTCCAAGTCGATGAACGTGGTCGGGCGGTCGGCGAAATCAAAGTCTTGCTCCGTTTGCTCATCGAGGACATGAAACACCACCACCTCGTGCTTGGCGTGGCGCAAGTGGGCCAGCGCCGCAAAAACGGCATCGAGGTCTTGGGTTCGGTCCAACATGTCGCTAAAGAGCACCACCAAGGATCGCTTGGGCGTGGCTTCGGCAATGGTGTGCAGCGCTTCGATGGCCGCAGTTTCCCCTCCTCCTTCGCCCACGCCCGACAGGACGCGCTCCAGTTCTGAATACAAGAGCCTTTGGTGCGCCACGGTGGAGCGGGCTTTGTGGTGCGCATGGAGGTCGCTGTCAAACAAGCTGAGGCCCACTGCGTCGCGTTGACGCTTGAAGAGCTCGATTAAGGATGCCGCAGCGTGCGTGGCAAACTTGATTTTGTTCATCCCCTGCTCTGGACTCACGTCTGCAGGGTAATACATGGAACCTGAGGTGTCGATCACAACCTGACACCTGAGGTTCGTCTCCTCCTCATACCGCTTCACGTACATGCGGTCGGAACGGGCAAACAGTTTCCAGTCTACGTGACGCATGCTTTCGCCTGGATTGTACAAGCGATGCTCTGCAAATTCCACACTAAAGCCGTGATACGGACTCCGGTGCAAGCCAGTGATGAAGCCTTCTACCGCTTGCTTGGCGAGGAATTCCAAAGAGCCGAGTTGGCGGAAGTCGTGGGGTTGTAAGTTGATGGGCACGGTAAAAACAAAGATAGCTTGAACGAAAACGCCCCGCACGGTGTGCGGGGCGTTTACAAAGAATGTGGAGTTGGCCTCACGCCATGAGCTTCTCGAGCTTCTCTGTGAGGACATTTTCGGGAACTGCACCGACAGACTTGTCGACCACTTCACCGTTTTTGAGGAAGACAATGGTGGGGATGGACCGCACACCAAACTTCGCGCTGATTTCTGAGTTGGAGTCTACGTCGACTTTGCCGACAACGGCTTTGCCTTCGTAGTCACCTGCGATTTTTTCGACAACTGGACCGACCATGCGGCAAGGACCGCACCACTCTGCCCAAAAGTCGACCATCACGGGCTTGTCCGTGTTCATCACGACTTCTTCGAAGTTCGCTTCGTTGATTTCTATGGCCATTTCAATAACGTTGTGTGTGTGCCAAAAGTAACCGCCACGGTCGCCTCCTGTTCGCAGGAACCCGCCAACACGTGTCAACTTATCCACCGATGACTTTGTAAGCCACGCCATCCAATGCATCCAAGGTGTCGAGCAGGGTTGGCGACAGTTCCACCTTTTGCTTTCTGGAAATCATGTCCAACACGTTCTCCTCGTGGTGAAGTTCAACCGTAACCCCCACCCCACCACTGTGGGTTTCAAGGAGGTCGCAAAGGGCAGCGGCCTTTTCTTCTGTGAGCCGATCTACCGCCAACTGAATCCGCAATCGGCCAGCGAGCTTTTCCAGGATGTCCGAAAGCAGTTCAATCCTTTGGACCTTGAACTCCATTTCGTCGGCCCCTCTGAACTGCTTGAGCTGGACTTTGCCTTTGACGAACAAGAACCAGCCGTTGACCATGTAATCTTTGAACTTGAGGTAGTCGTCTCGCCAGAACATGATCTTGTGCGAACCGTGGTAGTCCTCTATGGTCATGCTGCCAAACGGCTTCCCAGCCTTGCTCATCCGATGTTCTGCCTCTGTGACCATGCCACCAAAAGCAATGGTGCGGCCACGTGCAGCGGACAAGTCCTCGAGGTTTCCAATGCCTCTGGGCGTGCAAAACTGTTGGAGCTGCACCTTGAACGTGTCCAAGGGGTGTCCAGACAAGTACACGCCCACCACGTCTTTTTCGCGGGCGAGCTTGTCGAATGGCGGCCACTCCTCGCACACTGGGACAGGAGGCTCTGGAATTTCCATGGCGCCACTGTCGCCACCAAACAAGGATGCTTGGGAGGAATTGGCGCTTTCTTGGGTAGCCTGTCCGTAGCGGATGGCCAGTTCAATGGTGGTGCGGCCCTTCATGTCCAATGCGAAGCACTGGGCACGGAAAATGGCTTTGGGTAAGTCATCAAATGCACCGCCCTGAGCCAAGGCTTCAAAGACGCGTTTGTTGCAATCCTTGAGGTTCACTTTGGTCGAGAAGTCGAATATGCCTTCATATGCCGCGTCTGTTCGGCACTCAATAATGGAAGCCACAGCCCCCTCACCCACTCCGCTCATGGCGCCCAGTCCAAAACGAATGGCCCCTTCGGCATTGACCGCAAACTTGAATTCGGACTCGTTGACATCGGGGCCCAAAACGGGAACACCCATGCGTCGACATTCCTCCATAAAGAAGGTGACCTTTTTGATGTCGGACATGTTGTTTGACAACACCGCAGCCATGTATTCTGCCGGGTAATTGGCCTTGAGGTATGCCGTTTGATAGGCCACCCAAGCATAACAGGTAGAGTGCGACTTGTTAAAGGCATAACTGGCAAATGCCGCCCAGTCCGTCCAGATTTTCTCCAGAATTTTCTCGTCGTGGCCGCGCTCCGTGCCACCTTCGAGAAACTTGGGTTTCATTTTGGCAATCAAGTCGGCCTTCTTTTTACCCATCGCTTTACGCAACGTGTCGGCCTCTCCCTTGGTGAACCCCGCCAGCTTTTGGCTGAGCAGCATGACCTGCTCTTGGTACACCGTAATTCCATAGGTCTCTGCCAGGTACTCCTCGCAGGCGTCGAGGTCAAACGTAACGGGCTCTTGTCCATGCTTTCGGCGAACAAAAGCGGGGATGTATTCCAAAGGCCCTGGACGATAGAGCGCGTTCATGGCAATCAAATCTGCAAAATCCGTTGGCTTTAGGTCTTTGAGGTACCGTTGCATGCCCACGGATTCGTATTGGAAAATGCCCACTGTGTCTCCGCGCTGGAAGAGCTCGTAGGTCACCGTATCGTCCAAGGGGAAAGCTTCAGGATCGAGCTCCATGCCGCTGCGCCGCTTGACATTCCGCACCGCATCCTTGATGATGGTCAGGGTTTTGAGCCCCAAGAAATCCATTTTGAGCAAGCCTGCGTCCTCGGCAACCGAGTTGTCGAACTGGGTGCACACCATGTCGCTGTCCTTGGCCGTGGCCACAGGCACGAACTTGGTGATGTCGTCCGGGGTAATGATGACCCCGCAAGCATGGATGCCGGTGTTCCTTACTGACCCTTCAATGATCCGCGCCTTTTGAAGCACCTCGGACTCCAAGCCTTGTCCGTCGTGAATGGCCTTGATGGCATTCACTTGATCCAGACCCTCTTGACCACGCAGCTTTTCTTTGAGTGACTTGTCGTCGAGCTTGAACAGCTTGGACAGGGAGATGTCGGGCATCTGTTTAGAGAGCCGATCGGCATCGCCCAAAGGCAGCTCCAGCACCCGCGCGGTATCACGAATGGAGCTTTTGGCCGCCATGGTGCCATAGGTGATGATCTGGGCCACCTGGTTGGCGCCGTACTTCTCGATCACATAGTCGATGACCTTCCCCCTGCCCTCGTCGTCGAAGTCAATGTCGATGTCGGGGAGGGACACACGGTCGGGGTTCAAGAATCGCTCGAACAGCAGGTCGTAGGCAATGGGGTCTACGTTGGTAATGCCGGTGCAATAGGCCACGGCGCTGCCCGCAGCCGACCCCCTGCCTGGCCCCACGCTCACGCCCATGTCTCGGGCAGCCGTGGTAAAGTCCTGGACAATCAAGAAATAACCCGGATAGCCTGTGCGTTCGATGGTGCCTAGCTCGAAGTCCAGTCGTTCTCGGACGTCCACCGTAATGTCGCCGTACCGCCGCTTGGCCCCTTCGTAGGTCAGGTGGCGCAAATAGGCGTTCTCCCCACGTTTGCCGCCATCTGTTGCGTCCTCGGCGTGAACGAACTCTTGCGGGATGTCAAATGCTGGAAGGAGAACATCGCGCTCCAGTTCAAATGATTCGCAAGCGTCTACAATGTCCCGAACGGTCTCGAAAGCCTCTGGAACATCGGCGAACAGACGCTTCATTTCCTGTTGCGTTTTCAGGTAGAATTCGTCGTTGGGTAAACCAAAACGGAATTCCCTGCCTCGTCTGCCCAAATAACGCTTGGGTTGACTCACGTTGGCGGCGTCTTTTACGCAAAGCAAGATGTCGTGCGCATCGGCCTCGTCCTTCGTGGTGTAGTAGGTGTTGTTGGCAGGGACGAATTTCACGCTGTGCTTTCTGCAGAGCCCCAAGAGGAAATCGTTTACGACTTGCTCCTCTTCGAGTCCGTGGCGATTCAATTCGGCATAAAAATTCACGCCAAAATTCTCCTTCCACCACAAAAAGGCTTCTTCCGCTTGCCGGTCTCCCACATTGAGCAGCAAGCTGGGCACTTCGCTGAATAGGCCTCCCGTGAGGACGATCAAGTCCTCTTTGTACTCAAGGAGTTGATTCCGATCGATGCGGGGCACGTAGTAAAACCCGTCGGTGTACGCCAAAGAACACAATTTGGCCAGCCTTTGGTATCCGTCTTTTGTGCGGGCAATCAAGACAATGGGGTAACCGTCGTCTTTTTGTGAGCGGTCTGAATGGTCGCGGCAAACGTTGAGTTCGGCACCCACGATCGGTTTGATGCCCGCCTTGTGTGCGGCGCGAACGAATTGAAACGCCCCCATCATGTTGCCGTGGTCGGTCACAGCCAGTGCTGGCATGCCCAACTCGGCAGCTTTGGCTGCCAAAACCTCGACACTGGACGTGGCCTGCAACACGCTAAACTGGCTGTGCACGTGAAGGTGGCTAAAGGGCAAGGCCTCAAGGGCGGCCGCGTCCATTTTTGTGGTGGGTTGCCCTGGGGCTGCTGTCGAGGTTTTGGCCAAGGGCTTGGCCTGGTCAAAATTGGCGGCCTCGAGTTTGGGAGCCTCGTATTGAACCGCATCACCTGATGGAAACCCCTCGCGTGAAATCACACCGCGTTGGACCATGGCAAACAAACACTTGGCCGTCGCATCGACGTCGTAGGCTGCATCGTGTGCGTCCCCAAAGCCCACGCCAAACAACTTTTCGTGAAGTTCTGTGAGGGTGGGCCATTTGAATCGGCCGCCCTTGCCTCCGGGAATGGCGCAGAATTGAGTGCCTTCGTCCTTTGAGTCAATCAGAGACTTTGTGGTCACGCGATCGGCCGATTCGCCCATGCGGATCCACTCTGCCCCGACAATGTTGACATCGAAACCCACGTTGTGGCCCATCACATACTCTGCCCGATCCAAGTCCTGACCAAACGCAGCCATGACATCGGCCAGGGGCACACCCACTTCCATCGCCCGCTCTGTGGTGATGCCGTGAACCTTTGCGGCATTGTAGGGGATGGTGAAGCCATCTGGACGCACCGTGTGGTTTCCTCTCGACACCAATTTACCGTTGGGCTCGTGCAATTGCCACGCCAATTGAACCAATCGAGGCCAATTGTCTCCGTCGGTCAGTGGGGCATTCCAATCCCTTGGCAATCCGGTGGTCTCTGTATCGTAGACGAGAATCATCGAGCAGCAAGTTCGCCCATTTCACTCCCTCATCACAGCATTGTGGACACCCCGTTGATTGAACATTCATCCCGCTCAATTGCTACTTATACCCACACACAAAAATGACGACTACGACCCCCCACCCCCACCATGGAGATTTCGAACGCGACTTGCAGATCGGAGACGATCACGTAGGCACGTCCGTGGACACTCCACTTCGCGCTGACGCTTTCCAACTCAGCGATGCGGAGAAGATCGAACGCATTGAGCCTCTGTTTCGCGAAATCATGAACGTGATTGGGCTCGACTTACAAGACGACAGTCTCGCAGGAACCCCAAGAAGGGTGGCCAAGATGTACGTCCAAGAGATTTTCAAAGGGCTCAACCCCGCGAATCATCCCGTGTGCCGAACCTTCGAAAACAGCTACGAGTATGGAGAGATGCTGGTGGAGAAAGACATTAACCTGAATTCCACATGCGAGCACCACTTTCTGCCCATTTGCGGCAAAGCTCATGTGGCGTACATCTCTTCGGGAAGGGTGATAGGGTTGAGTAAGATCAACCGATTGGTGGACCACTACGCCAAGCGACCCCAAGTACAAGAGCGTCTAACGCGTCAGGTTGCCGAAGCACTGAAGTCCATCTTGGGTACAGAGGATGTTGCTGTGGTCATGGACGCCAAGCATTTGTGCGTCTCAAGTCGTGGCATTGAGGACGAGGGGAGTGCCACCATTACCGCTGATTATCATGGTGCCTTCAAGAAAGAATCCGTTCGTCGCGAGTTTCTTGACCACATTCGTCCTTGAAGACGTGAATTAAGGTTGGTGTTCACAGCAACCCGCACTATCTTCGCCGCCCATTTCAAGTATCAACAACGGGGTTTCGGACCCTTCTAAAACGTTTTTCACATGGCAACACGACTTCGCCTCCAACGTCACGGTAAGAAAGGACAGCCCTTCTACCACATTGTCGCCGCCGATGCCCGCTCAAAGCGAGACGGCCGCTTCATCGAGAAAGTAGGAACCTACAATCCCAACACGAACCCCGCCACCATCGACATCGTGCATGATCGCGCTTTGTATTGGTTGCAAGTGGGTGCAGAGATGTCGCACACAGCGCGCGCCATCATGAAGTACAAGGGTGTGGTTTATCATAATCACCTCTTGAATGGTGTCAAGAAAGGGGCCCTGACCGAAGAGCAAGCCGCCAAGAAGTTTGAAGCTTGGCTACAAGAGAAGGAAGGCAAGATTAGCCAGAGCGCCAGTAAGGTGGCTGCAGATGTCAATGCCGCCAAAGCAAAGGTATTGGCTGCTGAGAAAGCAGTGAACGAAGCCCGCGCCCAGGAGCTCTCTTCGAAGCAAGCAGAGCTTGCCGCCGAAGCTGCTGCTGCGCAAGCTGCTGTGGACGCTGAAGCTGCTGCAGCGAAGGCTGCGGCGGAAGCAGAAGCTGCTGAGGCCGCTGCAGAAGCAGCACCTGCTGCTGAGGAAGCGCCTGCTGCTGAGGAAGCGCCTGCCGCTGAGGAAGCGCCTGCTGCTGAGGAAGCAC
>CBFHQM010000045.1:0-8110 GCA_965657965.1 uncultured Flavobacteriales bacterium
AGCGAGGCACTGAACATTTTAAGAGACTGCCAATGTGGGTCATTCAGCGTTGGTTTCGCTGAAAACCTCGATATCCAAAGTCAATTAGAAGATGCCTTGAAGGGATTCTGGAACTGTACTGAATGGAATCCGATCACGGATGCATTACAGCCTCATTCCGCGAACAATGCGGCGGCAACTTTATCTGCGGCCATGCATCATTGCCTAACCGCATGAAACGCTTGGCCATCGTCACAACCCACCCGATTCAGTACAACGCTCCGTTGTTTCGATTGGTCGCACTCAATCCTGAGGTGGAATTGTTGGTGTTTTACACCCGAAACAGAGGCGCTGTTGAACACGACAAGGAGTTTGGGCAAGCGGTGGTGTGGGACATTCCTTTAACAGAGGGATACGCGCATCAAACAATCGACGCAACCAACCAAAAAGGGAAATCCGCATTGATTCAGTCGATTGAGTCGTGGCAACCCGACGCGCTTTTGGTGTACGGTTGGAATTTCGCCGGACACTTTTCCGTGATGCGCCATTTTTATGGGGCAGTGCCAATTTGGTTCAGAGGCGACAGCCACCTTCTCGACCCTCTGCCCCAATGGAAACGATGGGTGCGCAAGGCTTGGCTCACATACGTTTATCGGCACGTCGACCATGTCTTTTCCGTAGGCAGCGCCAATGCTAATTACTATCGCTGGGCCGGACTTGAGGAAGAGCAAATGACAATGGCACCCCACGCCATCGAGAACATACGATTCAATCAAAAGTCCACTCCTGTCGAACGTGCGCTATGGAAATCAAACCTTGGAATTGAAGACGAGCGACCCATTGTCCTTTTTGCAGGCAAGCTCACCCCCAAAAAAGGACCACTTCACCTTCTCAACGCCTGGAAAAAAATCCAGCAAGAAACGCACCTGTTGTTTGTTGGCAGTGGTGAATTAGAGGGTGTTCTTCGGGAAGAAGCGAAAACCACACCAAACGTTCATTTTGCTGGCTTTCTGAATCAATCGCAAATGCCACTGGCGTACCGCTTTGCCGACGTCTTCTGTATGCCTTCGAAAGGACCCCGCGAGACGTGGGGTCTCGCGATCAACGAAGCCCTCGCATCTGGAACGCCTTGCGTTGTGAGTGACCGTGCTGGCTGCGCTGTCGACTTGGCCAATTCACCGTGGGTAACCGCGTGCTGTCCTTCGGACACATCGAGTTGGACACGCGAACTTGAAAAGCAACTCCAAATTGCGACGCGCGATGAAACTTGGCGCAATGAATTTCTAGAACGACATTCAATTGGGTCATTTGCAGACCACATTCTCGATAGACTCCTACGGAATGCTTGAGCCAACGAGGTCGCCCTTGATCCCGGCAATGGCATTGGCCATTGGCATCTATGGCCTTGGCACGCCCAACCCTGTTGAGACGGCATGGACTGCCTTAATGTTTTCCCTCCTCACACGCTGGTTTTGGTGGAAAAATCAGCCGGGCATTGTCCTGTACATGCTGGCCTTCCCTTTTGTCGAAATCCACACTACCGTTTTCGAGGCCAACAAATACGGGCTCAGTCTCAATGCCCTGTTTGAAGAAACTGGAAAGGCTACGTTTTGGTACTCCTCCATTGGGCTGCTCTTCGTTTCCCTCGCTTTCAAAGCAGGCATCCAACGGGTCAAACTCCCCACCCACGAAAATTTAAGAGAGGCTACCCACAAAATCTCCCAACTCAAACTTCTGGTTGTCTATGGCGGATCGGTCTTCTTGACCATCCTCCTCGACCGGCTCATTCCTTGGGGCAGTGGACTTCACCAATTGGAAACGTACGCTCAGGGAATCAGCACTGCCCTGCTCGTGAGTCTGGGCATTCATTATTGGATCACGAAAAAGCGCCCCCTTCTCATTCTCGCGCTCTTCCTCGCTGTCCTTATCACCAGCTTCTACAGCTATTTCTCAGGTTGGAGACTGCCCTTCACTTTGTTCATTGTCACCGCCATGAGCAGCGTCAGCCGTGTCAACGGGAGATCTCTGCTCAGAATCGCTCCGATTCTCATCCCGATGCTTGCCCTGGTCCTGCTCTGGCAAACCATCAAAGGCGAATACCGAGAATTCTTGTCGCAGGGCCAGCGCACGCAAGCCGTCCTCGTGGACCGCACAACAGCGCTCAACAAGTTTCAAGAACTGTCCATTCAAGCCCTCACCAAATCTGAGCTTCTGGACGAGGATGTTGTGGCCCAGACTTACCGCAGGGCCGGATACCTCGAATATTTTAGTGCTGCCGTCAAGAAAGTACCCAGCGAGATTCCCCACGAGAATGGAAGCTTGCTTGCAGAAAGCCTTTCCTACTCCCTTGTTCCCCGAATTCTCAATCCAGACAAGGGGTTCAAGAATGACAGAGCCAAAGTGGAGCGCTACACCGACCATTACTTTGGGGCGAATAGTTTCTCCTCCTTTAGTCTGGGTCACTATTGCGAAGCGTACATCGACTGGGGCCCCATCGGCATGATGATTCACCTGTTCGTCTACGGACTCATTGGTGCCGGGCTTGTAATCCTAACCCTCAAAAGGTCAAGCACAATCAACCCCGTCATCGCGGCCGGCATCCTCTGGGTTGTTTTGTCTCCATGGGGAACATTCCAGCAGGACATGGTCACTGTAAGCGGACAAGTTTTCTGGGGAACCCTCTGTCATTTGTTTCTCTTCACTTGGTTCTACAGGTTCATCCACCGATACGTTCAAGTGCCCGAGGCGAACACGCCTAGACAACACTGAACCCATGGCTTTTGCGCCACAAAAGCAAAAATTCAGACCACTTTGACGCAAGGCATTTCAACCCAGCCAACGGGGTCTATAAAATGGCGTTTTATCCGCTCTCTGCACGTTAATCAACTGGAGGTCAATTGAGCAGACGAACACCCCTGCCCATTTCACAAAATGCGTGAAGAAGGTGTGCTATATTGCCGACCAAGAAACCTGTGAGATTTCGCGATTCATGACGCCACAGACCATCGCAGCAAACGCTGCATCCGCCCCCCTTTCCGGCCGCAAAACTGCGGCCGGCGCCATCTCCCGTACCCTCGGAATGGCCGCACTGCTGCTTGCCGTGTTGTTTTCTTCGACTGACTTGCTCGCTCAGGCGGGCTCGGGAACGTTGAAAGGAAAAGTCACCGACGTTGAATCCGGAGAGCCTTTGCCCTTCGTGAACGTGGTCCTTTTCCGGAACGGAAACCAAGTCACCGGTGGCAACACCGACTTTGATGGAGACTATACCATCAAGCCCATTAATCCAGGTACGTACGACGCGCTCTTCAGCTTTGTGGGATACACGCCCAAGAAGGTGACCGGCGTAAAGGTGACCGCCAACAAGATTCAGTTCGTGAATGCCACGCTTGGGGCGGGGGTCATGATGGACGAAGCCGAAGTCATTGAGTACACTGTTCCCTTGATCGACCGAGATGGCGGCGCATCCGGAGGTACGGTAACACGTGAAGACATTGAGAAGCTTCCTGGACGTGATGCACTGGCCGTGGCGACCACGGTTGCCGGTGTAGGAACTTCCGGTACAGGTGGCGGCGTCTCCATTCGTGGTGCGCGTACCAGTTCCACATGGTACTACATCGACGGCGTCAAGGTCCGTGGATCCAGCGCCCTGCCAAAGAGTGCGATTGAAGAAGTCAGCGTGATCACCGGTGGAATCCCCGCCAACATTGGTGACGTCACCGGTGGTGTCATCAGCATTTCCTTGAGAAACTCCAGTTCCAAGTGGTTTGGAGGTGCGGAGGTCATCAGCTCAGGCCTTCCCATTGGAGACGAACAAAGTGTTGGGCTCGACAAATACGGGTACAACTTGGCCGAGGCGACCATCTCAGGTCCGATTGCTTTCGCCAAAAACGACGACGGAAGCCGTGGGCGACCCCTGCTCGGTCTCTTCCTCACCGGCAACTTCACTTCGAACTACGACGGACGTCCCACCTTCGGAGGGTTGAACCGGATGAAGGAGAGTACACGCGAACAACTCATTGCCGACCCCCTCCGTCGAAACATCGATTTCTCAACTGGCGACTTCAATGGCGCGTTGTACAACGCCGATTTCTTGACCACAGACGATTTTGAATCCGTTCCCACGCGCTTGAATGCCGCCAACACCAGCGCTCAACTCGTAGCCAAGATTGACGTCAACACCTCCGAAACCGTGAGCCTCACATTTGGTGGAACTGGCCTCTTCAACCGCGGCCACAACTTCAGCTACGCCAACAGCTTGATGAACTGGGAAAACAACTCCCTGTCCACCAACTTGAACTGGAGGGCATACGCCAAGTTCTCACAACGCTTCCAAGCCGAAGAAGGCGAAGATCAAGGCGGTCTGCGCAACGTGTACTACCAGGTCATGGTCGACTTCACCCAAAACACGGGACGCACCGAAGACGACACCCATGGCGACGACTTGATGAAGTACGGTCACCTTGGCCGCTTCAATGTGTATCAGCAAAACAGCTACCAGTACGACGCCGGAGCAGACGTTTTCCGCCACGTCGGCTGGGAAGACACCGCCGTTTATTTCAATCCTTCCCTGTTCAATCCAGAGCTGGCCGCTGTCACCCAACAGTACTTCAACCTGTTCCCTCGAACCGAGTACACTTCTTTCTTTGATGGGCCGTACGACAACCTCCTGACCGTTCAGAACAACGCCCTCCTCAACGGCCAAGGCGCACCTGACACCTATGGACTGTGGAACTACTACGGAAGCCAGAGCAATGGATTCAGCAAGTTTGACCAACGTCAATTCCGTGTTTCTGCCTCCGGTTCTGCCGACATCGGCGACCACGCACTGCAACTTGGGTTTGAGTACGAGCAACGACGAGACGCTTTCTATAGTGTCGCCCCTGTTGGCCTCTGGACCTTGGCGCGACTCACCACCAACAGTCACATCAAGGAAATCGACACCTCGGACTCCACCATCACCAACGTGGGCACCAACTATTACGTGACCTACGACCGTTTGATCGGTGACAACCAATTTGAGTTTGACCGCAACCTCCGCGAGAGCTTGGGATTGAACCCCGATGGCAACGACTACATCAACGTCGACAATCTCGACCCCAACCAGGTGACAATCGACATGTTTGGCGCAGACGACCTCCTCAACCAGGGCTCGAACTACGTCACTTATGGCGGATTTGATCACCACGGCAATACCCTCACCGGTCGCCCTTCCATTGAAGACTTCTTTAACGAGACCAATGACGCGGGCTTCCGTACTCGCCCGATTGGCGCCTACGAGCCCATCTACATCGCAGGGTTTGTCATGGACAAGTTCACGTTCGACGACATCATTTTTAATGTCGGTTTGCGTGTGGACCGCTTCGATGCCAACCAGCCTGTGCCCAAAGATCCGTACATCATTGGAGACGCTTACCGCGTGGAAGACGTGACCACGTCTTTGCTCGGTGATCTCGACCCCAACTACGTGGTGCCCGAGAACATTGGAAACGATTACGCCGTCTACGTGGATGCCTACGACAACCCCACAACCGTAGTCGGTTTCCGCGACGGTGACACTTGGTTCAACGCTGCTGGTACGGAGGTGCAAGACCCCGACGTATTGGCCGTTAACGAGGTCTACCCTGCCCCATGGCTCCAAGGCGACCAAGATGCGCCGCTTACTTCAAGCGCCTTCCGCGACTACGAGCCGCAGGTCAATCTGATGCCAAGGGTGTCCTTCTCGTTCAACATTTCGGACGAGGCGGTCTTCTTCGCCCACTACGACATCTTGACTCAGCGTCCGACCTCCAACGTTCGCTTTAGCCCCATTGACTATCTCTTTATCCGCAACCGTGACGAGCTGATTGCCAATCCAAACTTGCGCCCTGAGAAGACCGTGGACTACTCTATCGGGTTCCAACAGGTACTCTCCAAAACGTCCAGCCTCAAGTTGGAAGCCTTCTATAAGGAGTTGCGCGACATGATTCAGGTCCGGAACTTCACCGGCGCCTTCCCTCGTCCCTACCGCGCCTTTGGAAACCTCGACTTTGGAACTGTAAAAGGACTCACGGTGAGCTATGATCTCCGCCGCACGGGCAATGTCCGGATGAACGCCAACTACACTTTGCAATTTGCCGACGGAACAGGTTCTACCACATCCACTGCCTTGGCCTTGATCAATGCAGGTTTGCCCAACCTCCGAAGCATCAACCCACTCAACTACGACCAGCGTCACCGCATCGTATTCAACGTAGACTACCGCTATGGTTCAGGGACCGAGTACAACGGGCCCGTCATTGGAAAGTCTCAAATCTTCGCCAACACCGGCTTCAATTTGATCACCAACCTAGGTTCAGGAACGCCTTACACCTCACAGGTATTCCCGACACCCATTACCGGAGAGATCAGCCCCTCTACCGAAGGCAGCCTGAACGGAAGCCGACTCCCGTGGCAGGTGACCATGAATGCCAACATCGACAAGAGCTTCGAACTCACCTTTGGAGAAGGCGAAGACAGCAAAAAGGCGTTCCTCAATGTCTACCTGTGGATTTCCAACGTGCTCAACACACAAAACATCACTGGCGTTTACCGCTTCACCGGAACTCCGGATGACGATGGTTACCTCGCCGCAGCGCAGTACCAACCACAAATCGAGACCAAAAATGATCCCGATGCGTACCGCAACTATTACAGCATGTACGTGAACAACCCCTTCAATTTGGGTGTCCCACGTACCATCCGCCTTGGTGTCAAACTTGACTTCTAAGGGCAACCCGAAACGAGAACCTCGAGTTTGATTCATCAGATGACCCGAAACCGCATCCTCTCCATCGCCCTCGGCGCAGCCCTCCTCACTTCTGGTGATGTGTTGGCTTACAAATATGTCGGAGCCAATGGCCCCGGCGCCGCAGGACCCAACGCCACTGGCGAAACCAATGGTGTACTTGGCGCCGTACAGGCACGTTCTGTAGCCGCTGCCTGTGCACCCGCTGCAGCGCTCAAAAACCTTGAATGGAACAACGTCCGTGCCCTTGTGGAGACCGGCGGTTCCCTTTGGCAAAACCGGGCGCAGGGCAACGCCGCCTATGAGATTCCGAAGGACGGAAACGTACACTCGATCTATGCCGGATCGCTTTGGATGGGCGGAATTTCCCCTGACCAGCAGCTCAAGTTGGCGGCCATCAAGTTCCGCGCTTCCGGAAACGACTATTGGCCAGGGCCACTCACCAACGACGGTTCTGCCGAAGTGGACGAGTCAACCTGCAACGAATACGACCGCTTCTTTGTCACCAACCGTGCAGACAGCGAACGTCACCGTCAATATTTTGAAGCGGTGGCTGCCGGAACGGCCGATGAAGAGTTCCCAGAAGGCTACGCGATCCCTTCCAATTTCTTTGACTACCCCGCGATGGGCAACACGGCCATTGGCCAAGATTTCTACCTCGCGCCTTTCTATGATTACGACGGAGACGGTTTTTATGACCCTTCTCTCGGTGACTACCCCTGGTATGACTTCTTGCAAGAAATCGACTGCAAGAATCGCCGACGCGAAGACCCAGTGCCGTTGTTCGGTGACCGGAACTTTTTCTGGATCTTCAACGACAAAGGCAACGTCCACTCCGAATCTCAAGGGGAGCCCATCGGCATGGAAATTCGGGCCCAGGCCTTCGCGTTCTCTACGAACGACGAGATCAACAACATGACGTTCTACAACTACGTGCTCATTAACCAAGGCACGCAGACGTTGACGAACACCTACTTCGGATCGTGGGTCGATGCTGACCTCGGTTGCTATAACGACGACTACGTCGGATGCGACGTACAACGTGGATTGGGTTACTGCTACAATGGTGACGCCAACGACGAAAACTGCGGCGCCAATGGCTATGGGGAGAACCCCCCCGCCGTCGGTGTAGACTTCTTCGAAGGCCCTTACCAAGACGCAGACAGCATTGACAACCCGCTCACTCTGGACTTCTCCGACGCCCAAGACAGCCTCGGCATTCCTTACCGCGGCATCGGCATTGGATACAGCGACGGAATTGCAGACAACGAACGTTTCGGCATGCGCCGCTTCGTTTACTACAACAACTCCGGTGACCCAATCAACGGAGAACCCACCACGCCCGTTCACTACTACAATTACATGAAC
>CBFHQM010000046.1:0-7373 GCA_965657965.1 uncultured Flavobacteriales bacterium
TCAATGCCCACATTCGAGTTGTAGAGAAGGCCGTACTACTCAGGTTCGCCGTACTCACAGGCGCTCCCCACAGAAGTGCTTTGCCAAGCGGCATCGTTTTGAATCAAGGGGATCGTGTCTCCATTGAGATAGACGGTATGCCGCAGATTGGATCGAAACCAGCAACGGTCACTCAATTCAAGAAGCTCGTAGGTCACGCCCCCGATGACGAGGGCTGTATCTCCTGCGCACGGCGAGATGAGGGAGTCGAGAATGTCATCACCATCGGTGTCTGCCGCAAAATCCGGACAGTTGCCCTCGGCATCCAATGAATTGCCCGCGCAATCACAGTCGCCCTCGGGCATGTCTTGGCATCCGCAGTCGAACACGGGGCCAGGACCATTGCAGATTCCACACAAATCATATGTTCCGTAGCAGTCATCTATGTCATCGCAAATCCCGTCACCATCGCTGTCAGGTATGTCCACACAGGGATCAACATCATCGCAAAGGCCATCGCCATCTGAGTCGGCAACACATCCTCCGCCACATACACCCAAAGCGTCAAGTTGATTGCCTCCACAATCGCAGTCGTCCGGAGCGATTCCAACGCATCCACAGACATAAACCGCCCCAGAACCATTGCAGACCCCGCACTCGTCAGCCTCGCCTATGCAATCATCCCCATCATCACAGATTCCATCGCCGTCCACATCGGCCAAGCAGGTGCCGCCGCAGACGTTGAGCGCATCGAGTTGGTAGCCGTCACAATCGCAGTCCTCTGCAGGCAAAGCACTACACCCACAGCCGTAAATGGGGCCTGGGCCATCACAAACACCACAGATGTCCTCATACAAACAGGTTGATGGGTAATCGATGGTGGCGAGTTCATCAAAGTTGCAAGCCAACTCATCAAGGCAACCAAGTCTGAGTCCTCCCCCCTCTATAGCAAGAGACAGCCAGGTCGGTGCTTGATTGGTGAAGCCGAGGAATTCACCATTTGTCCCTGCTGGCACAAGGGTCCATTGACTTCCATCCCAGTAAAGCATCTGCCCTGGTTCGGTGCCGGGAAGCATGGGGAGTGCCACCGTGTCTGACTCCGATTCTGCCAAGGCAGATTCTAGGTTTTCGATGTATTGCTCAAGGGTCTGGCCGTCCACCAGAATGGGCTCCGGGGTGAAATAGCCGCCGAACAAGGGCAGCATCTCAAGGAGGTCCGGCGCTCCAATGGCATTGTCGGCATTGGCATCGGGGTTGTAGGGCAACGTGACCGACTGCGCGAGGCACAGGCTAGGCACGAAGAGCAAGAGAGCGAGTAGTTGTTTCATGATTCAGTCTTGGATGCAGCGGACGGACATGCCGTCGTTGGGGTTGTCGCAAGTGCCGAATCCGATTTGTTTCTCTTCTCCGTTAAGTGGCTCGGCTAGAGACAGGTTGACAAAATCAAACCCATCTTGGTCTGACGTCCACCAGAATGCTTCCTCGTATTGGTCGCCGTAGCCCAAGCCGCCCCACGGTGTTCTTTGACTGCCGGGCAGCGCAGAAAATCCGGTCGCGTTGCTGCCTGTGCCAAGTGTCCAGATGGAGGAAGACTGTAATGCGGTGACCTGAGCAGTTGAACTTAGGTCTCCTGAAATGACGTCCGTCGCGATCATGAGATCCTGGAATTCTTGCTGTGAGGGGGTGTGCCATCCCGTAGGACATAATTGCAATTCGTGGGTCGCCGCGTGCCAAGTGTACAGCAAGCCAAACGTGTCTGCATTGGCAGTATTGAGGTCTTTATATGTGTAATGACCTAGGCCATATGTGTCGACCTCTCCTTCATAATCCCACAATACAATGCTGTCTCCCGTCTGATACTGGGTGCTTCTTAAATTATCTGCAAACCAGCACTGGTCGCCGATGAGCACGGTGGCATAGTCATAGTCCCAGTAAGTGAGGGGATTGCCGCAGGCCCAGGCAGTATCGTCAGGCTCGTCAGGCCACTCTGGATAGGGGGGGCAGGTGCCGTGAACTGCCAGCAGTTCAAGCAGGTCGTTTACCGTTACGCATCCGTCGAAATTGATGTCGGCAGGAATGGCGACGATGCACTCCTCGTTGACAGGATCCCACACCGTGCCTTCACCACAGGATGACGCACAGGGTGACCCGATGCTAGTACATTGCTGCAGGGTGCTGTCCCACGCTGTGCCTTCTCCACACAGGCTGCCATTTCCTGGCACGACGTTGATTGGCCATTGGTATCCGTTGCTCCCGTCGAGATTGAACGATTGTTGGAGTGGGACAAAGGATTCTGCAATTAAACCATGCCAAAGTTCCTCACTGTCTTGGTCAATCGTCCACCAATTGGTGCTATCAGAACAGAGAGAAAGGCCCAGTTCCTCATAACAGGGATATCCCGTCGGGTCACCATAGTTCTCCCACAAATCCGGTGTTAGCCACAAGGGTGATTGCCAGTAGTCATACACAAGGCTCACCTCAAAATCTCCTGGTGCAATTTGAACTGGGTGTCCTGTGTATCCGATGCAACCGCTGTAGAAACCAAGGAAGGCAGAGTTATCTAACAGCAGCTCTCCGGTGAGGCTGACCTCCACCTCACTGTCGTGCATGACGAGACTGACAGTGCAGAGGACATCGCTAATAGGGTCAGGTGTTTGGGCATTACTCGTAACAGAGGCCACCAGAAGAAGGAGGGCAAGTAGATTCCTCATTACATAGGTTTGATTCCTTGCAATTTACCGGTTTCGATGATGGGTGCTGTTCTCATTTTGTGGCCGTCACAGGTGGGGAAATGGATGCGGGGATGCGAGGCTTCGGTGATAATGGGGTCGGGGGTTACAGATGCAACTACTTCATTACTAGTAGAGTTGGTTATATAATGATGGATTCAATTGCACTTCCCGTGGCCGCTTTGGGCCTTCTTCTTTTGATCACAGGTTGCGATACCACCGACAGTGGTGTGTATACAGGTTGCACCGATTATGCGGCGCTCAATTATGACCCCGATGCCAACGAAGATGACGGAAGTTGTGAATACGAAGTCATCGAGGTTGTGCCGGGTTGTACAGATTCAGGGGCGTTGAATTTCGATGCGGAGGCCAACGAGGACGATGGCTCTTGCGCATACAATGGATGCCAGGATGGGACCGAATCTGTGCTTTGGGATGCCCACGACTATGGTGTGGTGCAGATTGGGGGCCAATGTTGGTTTTCCGAGAATCTGCGGTCCGCCCATTACAGCAATGGGGACGACATCGCCAATCTCCAAGCTTCGGAAGACTGGTCCAGCACAGAGGTAGGGGGGTACTGTGTTTTGCACGATCAAGATGCCTACTTCGAATCCTTTGGTTACCTGTACAATGGGCATGCGGTCATCGACGAGCGTGGGGTTTGTCCATTGGGGTGGCACGTGCCCACGGATGCCGATTGGGGTGAGCTTGAGGTGCACATGGGGATGCCTGAAAGTGAACTTTTAGAGGTGGGAAACCGAGGCGTGGAAGCCAATGTGGCGGGCCATCTCCGTGGATTTGCGCATTGGCAAAACGACCTGAATACGACAGATTCAGTGGGCTTTTCAGCCTTGCCTGGGGGGTACCGAGGCGATCCAACGGGGTTCACTGAGCCCGATTATTTGGGGGTGTGGTGGACGTCTGATGTGCAAGACAACATCTTCATTACGCGCAGGAATCAGGTGGGGGACACGGGCATTGGCCGCATGTTGAGTACCCCAGGCAGTGGTTACTCGCTGCGTTGCGTTCAAAATTGAACTGAAGGCGGGAGGCCAGTAACGTCGTTTCTTTTTGCCTTGATCTCGATGGAAAGCGGAGGATTTATGCGGCCGTGAGGATGCGGCGGAGGGCGTTGGCTTGTCCGGTGTGCCGGGAGAGGTGACAGCTCAGTTGCATCAGAAAGAAGCGGATGGTGCGCCCCTGGTGATGAGGAGGGGGATTTGGCATGGGGGCATCCAACTGCGCTGGAGGCAGAGCGGTCAGGACATTACCGATCACCGTTTGGGCCGTTTTGATCTCAGCCAAGAGTGTCGTTTTGGGGATTGGGTGACCCGCGAATTCAGCATTGCGGTCCCGCTTATAGCGCTCCCCACCAATTTCGTGTCCGATGAAGTGTCGCAGGTTTCCGCAAAGGTGAAAGGCGAGGGTGCCCACGGAGTTTGGAAAGCCGGGAACGCCCTTCCACAAGAAGTCGTCCGAAGTGGCTTCGACTTCTCGGGCAAGGGCGTCCAAGTCTCGGGTAAGAATGTGCCGGATGTGCTGCACCTCCTGGGGGGATTTGGGCTGCTTCATGCGGCCAATTTCGACAAATCGCTGTTGTCCGAGTGGGTGGCTTGAGGCGCAATGGCCTCGGCAGCACCCCACTTCTCTGCGGTCTTGGCATGGATCATGGCGATCGCTTCCAAGGGCAGTTGCGCTTTCCAATCCTCGGTCTTGCCCGAGCGGAAGAAACGGTCTGGGTTAAAATGAAAGCTGCCGGGCTTTTTGCGGATGGCCTCTTTCATGGTGTTGAACTCTGTGCTCAGCGCCACTGCCAGGGTGTCTGCCTCGTTCAAAGCGGTGCCGAGGAGAAACGTCGACAGCGTTTGGACGGCGTTCAGTTTGTCTTCCACCAGGTCTTCGAAGCGGACAATGCACAATTGCTTGGGATCGAGCCCAAACTGAGCGGCGCGGAAGTAGCCAGAAACGTGATCGTGGTAGTCTCCGAAGTACATGTCCCCTTGCACAAAGTGGCGCACAAACTCTGTTATTGTTAGGTCTTGGGAGACGCCAAGGGTAGGGTGACCCTTGTAAAAGTGAAACTGAGAGACCGCTGCGCCTTTGGGGTCGCGATAGGCCATCACGATTTTGGTCTTGGGGTGCAAGTGCCGGACGGGCAGTTCATCGATGTTGCCGTGGGTATAGAAAATCCGAGGTTGACCGGCTGTCTCCTCGAGGAAGGCGGCAAAGGCGGCCAGGCCTTTTTGCGACACCATGACTTCGGGCCATGGCACGGCGGCCTTGCCGATGTCGCCGTCGGCAGCGGGGTGCATGTCTCCGAGGACGCCTGCCTTACGGAGGATCTCAACCACATACTTTTTTGTGAGGTGGGTGCCCACCTTTTGATGCGTGCAGATGATGATGTCATCGGCTTGGGTGTCCCATGTGCTGCGCAACAGGTCAATCGCCTCGGGGTCGATGAAGGCGGGAATCATGCGCCCGGCATAGCGGGTGTGCAGGAATCCGTGCTGTGTGCATTTGGGATGGGCGGGGACGACGTGTTGAAGGGGCTGACTCATGGTTCTTGGCGGTGTTGCGGTGGACCACAAGAATCACTCAGCACAGGGACTCTCCTGTTGACGATCGTCATGCACTGCCTTGACATTCGCTGTCAGGGCGTTTGATAGGTGGCCTCGAAGCCAAGGACTTCATGGATAACTCGAGGTCTTACACTGTTGACTCCCAGTTCCTTTGGTCTACTTTTTGAGGGCAAATACAAACACCATGATCGGATACTACGGATACGAACTCAACTGGATTGGCATTGTGCTGGCGGCCTTAACGCCCACGTTGATTGGTGCAATCTGGTATCACCCCAAGGCTTTTGGAAAGGCGTGGATGGAGAGCTTGGGCTTTACCGAAGCGGACTTAAAGAGAGGCAACATGGCCATCACGTTGGGCGTCTCGTTTCTGATGTCCTTGACGTTGGCTTATTACTTCGCGATGCGGTACCATGCCCACGGAGAGGAGAGCAGTGCCCTGGGGCACGCAGCCTATCATGGGTTCATGACTTTCGGTTATCTGGGCATGCCTGTGCTGGTCATGAACCTTTTGTTTGAACGCCGCAGTTGGTCAGGAATCTTGGTCAACGTGGGGTATTGGTTTGTGGCGATCATGGCCTTGGTGCTGGTCGTGCACTTGCTTCCCGGTGCGGAAGTGCCCGATCCTTCTTGAGGCTTTTCGCCGTTTTGTCGGGCCTTCAGGTTAGAGACAAGCGTTGCCGAAGTTGCCGAGCAAGAGCAGGACGTCGGCCACAGTGACGAGTCCGTCTGCATTGAGGTCGCCCACGCAATTTCCGCAAGCGCCGAGGGCTTCTTCGCCGTCTGGGCAGCCATTGTTGTTGGTGTCGGCCAGCAGCGGATTGGTGGTGCCAATGGAGGCTTCGAGCCCGTCGGTGAGTCCATCGCCGTCGGTGTCGGCAGCATTGGGGTCTGTTCCCAGTGCGATTTCCTCGATGTCGGTGAGGCCGTCTTCATCGCTGTCCATAGATGCCAAGCCCAACACCATCAGGTCGGCCACCACAGGGAAGTGGTCGGAGGCGCCACCGGTGTCGCCGCTGAGCAACCCTGCATCGTTCAAAATTTCGATGGGCATGCCTTCGGTGCGCATAACGTAGGCGTGTTCCAAGGAAAGGATCGCATCGGAATAGAGCAGGAAGTCGAGGCGACCTGGCGGGTAGTTGCCGTTGCCATCGTCGCGCCAAGTATAGGTGAATGGTGCGTGCGTGTGAAGTGGGATCGCGTCGGCCCATGGGGTGTCGTCCCAATCCGGGGCCGCGGGATTTCCATAAGTATTGGTCTGGACGATGTCGCCTTCGATCAGTGTTTGGAGTTGTTGGGCATACCCCACCAGGTTGAGGTCGCCGGCATACACGATCGGCGTTTGGGTGGGCACTTCGCCCCCGGGCGCTGTTTCGTCGCGAACCCAGGCCATCATCTCGTCGACCTGATCTTGTCTTCCATCGTCGTTGGCGCAGCAGGAAAGGTGGCTGTTGATGAAGAGCATGGGGCCGCCAAACTCAGTGGGGACATCGACCAGCACAGGCGTTTGGCGGGTAATGCCATTCCACGTTTGCAACACGGGCCAGATGGCGGCTGTGATGAGGTCTCCATTCTTGTGGGCATGCCAGCCCTCAGCAGTGCCGGTGGGCAGCCAACTGTCCAGCAGGTCTTTGACTTGAGTGGCGGAGGTGTTGCCGCATTCGCTAAAGAGGTAAACGTCGGCGTCAATGGCCTGGACAATGCGCTCAAAGCGGGGTTGTCGGTTGGCATTGGTCAATCCATTGCCGAGGACATTGTAGGCGCAGGTCCTCACCACAGGAAGTCCGGGCCGCGCTAGGCCGATTGCATCAACGGGCGGGCCCACGTTGTCGTCGAACACATACACGAAGTCCTCGCCGGCGTCAGGCATGAACTCGGCCCCGATGGTTTCGCGGAAGAGCAGGCGGATGGTGTCCTGCGGAAACAGAGGGTGCACGCCGTCGGGCACGGCATCACGACGCAGGGCGATCTCGAATTCGGAACTGGTCACGGTGGGGGCCGGATGGAATCCGATCTCGGAGAAGTTGGCTGTGGTGGCTGGCACGACATCGTAATAGGCGAAGAGGTCGTTGAAATCGATACCGAG
>CBFHQM010000047.1:0-6348 GCA_965657965.1 uncultured Flavobacteriales bacterium
GCTGTGGCTGCAGCTGCTGGTGACAGTGATGACGCTGGACCTCATTGCCCAGTACACCGTCCACTATCTGCTGCACAACTGGAAGTGGATGTGGCGGCTGCACATGGTACACCACAGCGACACCCATGTGGACGTGACGACCGGGACGCGCCACCACCCCATCGACTTCATCTGCCGCGAGACCTTTGCACTCATTGGCGTGCTCGTGACGGGGGCACCGGTGGCCTTCTATGGATTCTACCGCATCGTGACCGTCTTCTTCACCTACTGGAACCACAGCAACGTGGCGTTGCCTTTGGGCTTGGACAAGGCGCTCAGCTGGGTTGTGGTGACGCCCAACCTGCACAAGTTCCATCACCACCACGAGGTGCCTTGGACGGACCGCAACTACGGCAACGTATTGAGCATTTGGGATCGGCTGTTTGGGACGTTCGTCTATGGCGATACCGCGGATGTGGTCTACGGACTCGACATCACCGACCCCTTAGAGAGCGACAACGTGCGCTACCAGATGGGGCTGCCCTTCAACCGAAGTGTTCCTCCATCTGCCGCCAAAAACTGAGCGGAAAACACAGAGGCGCTCATTGCGACTTGCCGCCCATGGGCCTCTTGGAGACCCACAAGACAGAAAAGAAAAACACGTAAATCCCAGCAGTTTCAACTGCTGTCGGAAGACCGGTTAAACCGTCTGTTTCTGTGGCCAATAAAACAGCCATCACTGCATAAAAAAGAGCAGTTCCATAAAAAGCACCCATCACATTGGACACCCACCAACTCCGATTGATTTCCTCCATCGTTGTTGCAAATTATTGAGCGTCGTTCCCATCAAAAATGACCAAAATCATTGCCTGACCATGACTTTGGTCAATGTGAACCGCCAAATGTGAAACACCCCGAGAGTTCAGAACATTCCCACGCCCCCAAAGAAGTATCTTTAAGAATGCGACTTTGGCTACAGAAATGCGTTGTTTTGACCAGCAGCATTTGGCTTCTGGCCCTCTCGGCTCGGTCCCAAGACCAACCGGTTACCCAGCTCCATATGTTTGGTCACATGACCTCCAGCGTGGAACTCGAAGACGATGAGTACTTGAGCGAATTCACCCTGGGCGAACACGACTTTTTTGTTCAAAGCAAACTGACCTCGCGTTTTTCGTTTTTAAGTGAAACTGTGGTCGGTCCCGTGAACAGCATGGGACATGGCAGCGCCGACTATAAAGTGAGCATTGAACGCGCGCGCCTCAAGTACGAATACCGCGAGTGGCTCAGCTTTATTGTCGGGAAAATGCACTCCCCAGTCAACTACTGGAATGACGTGTACCATCATGGACGGCTCTTTTTCCCCACCATCGATCGGCCTCAGTCCTTTGGCACCAGCATTCCGATTCACTCCCTGGGCATGCGCCTACAAGGACAGAACATTGGAAAGCTCAACTTTGGCTACGACTTGGTTGTAAGCAATGGAATGAGCTCCAATGACGTGGAAGACCGATCCTTGCAAAAATCCGTGACTGCAGCCATTCACATCAAGCCCGAAAAACAAACCCGAATCAGTCTGAGTGCCTACTATGACCGAATCAACGACAACATGGTCGGCACCCATGCAGGACACTCCGGCCCCTTTCATTACAACATGGGAGAATTGGGATGGAGCCCGGTGAACTTGAGCTTTGAATTGTACTGCTTCAGTTTCTACCGGAAAAAAGGCAATTGGGAAATCCTGCTCGAAACGACGTTAAACCGGACGGCACTTCACAAGGACAACGACCCGGCCCTCACCGTCGGCCTCGAAGAATTGGGCAAGTCCAGCAACACCACGGCTTACCTCTACACAGGCAGAAAGCTGGGCAATCGCAATCAGATTTACACGCTACTCGACCTGACCGATTACGAGGACAGAGACCTTCACATCAAGTCCAATCAACTCAGCAAGTTTGGCTTGGGCTGGCAGCATGAATTCAGCCCCTTTCTAAAGTCTCAAGTTCAACTTGAACGCTACACGGGCGATCAAAATCTCGAGGTTGTCGCGCCGGAAAAGTGGGCATTTCGGGTGCGCATCGCATATTGCCTGTTCTGATGAGAGCGCATTTCCTCCTCCTCTTCTTGGGACTCTCGCTGTTTTGTGACGCACAAAATCCAGAAGTGATCGTCAATCAAGAACTGCAAGATGCCGTGACATCAGACGACATCAAGTCCATCTTCATTGGTGAGCAGTCGTTCTGGCCCAACGGGGACCCCTTGTGTGTGGTCTTGCCACGAAGCCAAACCGACTCATTTGAGCAAACCGCACAATGGGCCTTAGAGTCCGACGGATTCGAGTACCAAAAGCTCTGGCTATCTCTTGTATTCCAAGGGAGGTCCAACGCCCCTGTCTTTGTGAAGAATGAGCGGGAAATCATCGAATACGTGCAAGACCATCCCGGGTGCATTGGCCTCTTGCACAGCATATCCGGCCCCATCGAATTGCAGTTGCCACTTCTATGAAACTGCTGAATTCGATGGTGACCCGTGTTTGGGGTCCCTTCCTTGTCATGACCGGCTTGCTGATTTGGCTGGTCGGATATCACACTCCAGACCAACAGAAACAGAGTTTGCATGCCTTCCAAGGTGAGGAGCTTCAGCTCATTTCGGATGCCATTGCTCAGTCCATTGAAATTGCCAGCGCCAACAATGACTTGATTTCTGCTCAACGCTACTTCGCCTTGCTCCAAAAGCGAGAAAACATTGAATTCAGCGCCCTTCAATACGAAGGAGACACCACGGTCATTAGCAACCCTCCAGGAATCTCCTACTCCTACATCTCTGCACTCGACAACCACCCTCTTTTTGTCCGTACCCCGTTCCAAGCTGGACCTTTTCGCGGACAGATTCTAATCAAAGGGTCAGACGCCTTTGTCCAGGCTGAACTCAACAAACTGAATACACCGTTGTACGCAGGTTTGATCGTGTTGATCATCGCGGTCATTGTCCTCTTCCTCTTTTTGCAGTTTCAAGTGTCCTTGCCACTGAAACAGATTCGGAGAACCGCGGACATCATTCGCAAAGGGAACCTTGAAAACACCATTTCGTCCGACACCAACGTGTTTGAAATTCGGTCTTTGAATTTGGCTCTAGAACGGCTGCGCACCGGGCTCCTAGAACAACGCCAGACCAACCACAGCCTGACCCAAGGCATGGAGCAGGAAATCCAGTCCCGCACCCAAGACCTCACCAAAACACTGGACAACCTGAGGGACAGCCAAAACCTGTTCAAATCGGTGATCGAATCCGCACTGGACGCCATGATCCTCGCCGATGGCGACTCCAAAATCTTGGAATGGAACCGAAAGGCCGAAATCATCTTTGGATGGACCCGTCAAGAGGCGATTGGCCAACGCCTTTCTGATCTCATTATTCCCCACAAGCATCGGCATGCCCACGACACAGGCATGTCCCATTATCATGCTACTGGCCATGGACCGGTCATGGACAAAGCCTTTGAAATTCAAGGCCTTCGTAAGAGTGGCGAAGTCTTCGACATCGAACTCTACATCACCCAAGTCAAAATCGACAACCAAGTGGTGTTCTCCAGCTTTATTCGCGACATCACTGCCCCGAAGCAACTCTCCAGTGACCTCGAACGTGAACGCAACCTCAATACAGGACTGCTCAATGGTTTGCCCATGATGGTCAGCCTCAAAGACGAAAACCTTCGGTTTACCTTCATCAATGATTACGCCTGCACTGTCCTTGGGAAGGAACGCGGGGTCCTCATCGGGAAACAAGAGAAAGAGGTTTTCGACACCGACTGGGTCGAAGATTCAATCGCCTTAGACCGGGCGGGATACGAAGGCCGACATGTCCCCAACGTCGAGCGCACTTTCCCTGTGAACGACAAGCCAGAGAAGTTCCTAATTGGACGGTACAAATTCACCCTCGGCGACCCAAACAACACGCCCTATCTCCTCACCTACGGATTCAACATCTCGCAACTCAAATCCATTCAATCCGAGCTGGAAGAGGCGCTTCAGGCAAAAGATGAGTTCTTGGCCACCATCAGCCATGAAATCCGAACACCGCTGCACAGCATCATCGTCTTGGCCGAATTGCTCAACAATGCCAGCCGCGTCGAGGACCACCCCGAATTTTCATCCAACATTCGTTCCTCGTCTCGACATCTCTTAGACTTGGTCAACGACCTCCTCGACTTTGCCAAAGCGGATGCTGGGAAACTGTCTCTTGCACCCGATCCTCTCGAGTTGACGGCTTTTCTGAACTCCATCATCCGCATGGACCAAAAGCACAGAAAGGACGCTGTTGAATTCATCAAAACGAGCAAAGGCCTGGACAACCTTTCCGTACTCGCAGACCAAACTCGCCTTAACCAAGTGGTGTCCAACCTTCTTTCGAACGCATTCAAATTCACCGAATCCGGCACCGTTGAACTGAAGCTCGAAGCCATAGAAAACGACGATCACATCGAGCTTCTCTGTAAGGTCACGGATACAGGAATCGGCATTCCAAAGGCACAACAAGGGCAAATCCTAGAAGCCTTCCAACAGGCCCACACAGGCATCGCCAGAAGATTTGGAGGGACCGGACTGGGGTTGGGTATTGTCGTTCGCATTTTGGATCTCATGGGCTCCCAACTCCACATTGAGAGCGAACCTGGATCTGGGTCTTGCTTCTATTTTACACTGCGCCTTCCTCTTCTCACAAACACCCAACGGCCCACGAGCCTTACCGACCCTGTTGACGGGCCAAGCCTCAAAGGCCTGCGCCTTTTGTATGTAGAAGACATGATCCCCAATCAAATGGTCATGCGCGCCATGTGCAAACCTTGGGCCCTTGACCTTACCATCGTCAACTCCGGACGCGAAGCGATTGACATTGCCAAAACACAAGATTTCGACTTGATCTTTATGGACATTCAAATGCCCATCATGGACGGCATCGAAACCTTCCGACACATGAAGGCCTTCGACAAGAAATGCCCCCCTGTCCACGCCTTTACAGCCCACACCAGCACCGCGGATCAGAAGAAGTACCAAACGCTGGGCTTCGAAAGTGTTTTGACCAAACCAATGACACCACAGGAACTTGAATCCACGCTTAAAAAACACATTCATGAGCACGACTGAGGCGGAGTTTGACGCGCGATACTTCCAAAATCTATTTGGTGAATCGACAGAGGAATGGATGGAGTTTGTCAAAGTCTCGATTCGCACATTCGCGGAGGGACGCGTAAAATTGAATGAAGCCGTGCTCCATCAAAACATGAAGGCCTTTTCGGATGCACGCCATGCCATCGGCCCCTCTCTCCAGCAGTGGGGAGCGCTGAGTTTGGAACTGTCGTTGCGAGAATTAACCCAAGACCAGTTCAATGCCAAATGGCCAACACTCGAATTGGAGTTTGATGGCCTCATGCGCCAGCTCGAAAAAATCCAACCATAAAAAAGAGGCCCAAGTGGGCCTCTTTTTTCTTTTCATTTACACCGGTTAAATCAACCCATGCGTGACTGAAGGTCACCGTCAATGGCGTCGAGGAACTCCTCGGTGGTCAGCCAGTGCGCTTCGGTCATGTCCTTGCCGTGAATCAGCAGGGCGAGGTCCTTGGTCATGCGGCCACTTTCGACCACATCGATGCACACCTGCTCGAGGGTTTGGGCAAACGAGCGAAGCGCGTCGTTGCCATCGAGCTTGCCGCGGAAGTCCAGACCACGGGTCCATGCGAAGATGCTCGCAATGGGGTTGGTCGATGTCTTCTTGCCTTGCTGATGCTGGCGATAGTGACGGGTTACTGTTCCGTGCGCCGCTTCAGCCTCCATGGTCTTGCCATCGGGCGTCACCAGTGTAGACGTCATCAGGCCGAGTGAACCAAAGCCCTGGGCCACTGTGTCAGACTGTACATCGCCGTCGTAGTTTTTGCACGCCCACACGAATCCCCCGTTCCACTTCATGGCCGCAGCGACCATGTCGTCGATCAAACGGTGCTCATAGGTAATGCCAGCCTCGTCGAACTTGGCCTTAAACTCTGCATCAAACACCTCTTGGAAGATGTCCTTGAATCGGCCATCGTACGCTTTGAGGATGGTATTCTTGGTGGAGAGGTACAAAGGCCATCCCTTGGCGAGTGCTTGGTTCATGCAGCTGTGCGCGAAACCGTAGATGCTCTCGTCGGTATTGTACATGCTCATGGCCACACCACCGTCGCCTTCAAAGTTGTAGACCTCCCACTCTGTAGACTCTCCTCCCCCTTCAGGAATGAACGTCATGGTGAGCTTGCCTTTTCCTTTGATGACCGTGTCGGTGGCCTTGTACTGGTCACCAAAAGCATGACGGCCAATGCAAATCGGCTTTGTCCAACCCGGA
>CBFHQM010000048.1:0-5505 GCA_965657965.1 uncultured Flavobacteriales bacterium
AAGATGAATCCTTGGAGTAAACCTGGATCAGGCGGGGCCGAAAAAGCCAATTCAAACAACAGCCGTCCGCCGGGGGTCAATAGCGGATCACCTCGTTGAATGGTGTCGAGTAGTCCTGCGTCTAGGAAGTACTCGGCCCCCAAGGCCAATGTGAACTGGGGGTGGCGCTCTGCAACAGCCTGCTTTAGTGTCGCAAAGGGCAAACGCAGGGTGTCGGGCGTATTCGGGTACATGTCCGCCATCACGTGGGGTGTCGTGACCGCTCCTTTATAGCCTAAGGAGACCAGCGCGTCAATCATTTCCAATGATGCGTGAAGATCGGGAGCACCATCGTCTACCCCGGGTACAAGGTGGCTATGAAAGTCGTATTGGAAGATGGAGAGGTCAACGGGTTCGCGGTCGGACGCCTGGCCCTGATCGTCACGTTTACCCAATAACCGCGACCAAAATCCCATCAGCGGTTGCCGTATTGGTGGGCATAGTAGTCTCGGTAGGCCCCGCTGGTGACTTGGTCCAGCCAACCTTCATTGTCCAGGTACCAATCAATGGTTTTGGCCAAGCCCTCCTCAAAGGTGATGGAAGGGCGCCATCCGAGTTCTTCGCGCAGTTTGCTCGGGTCAATGGCATAACGCATGTCGTGACCAGCACGGTCTTGGACATAGGAAATGAGTTTTTCTGTTTCGCCTTCGGTGCGTCCAAGTTTGGCGTCGATTTGACGGCACATCAAAAGGATCAGGTCGATGTTGCGCCACTCATTTTCACCTCCAATGTTGTAGGTCTCCCCATTGTTGCCTTGGGTCACAATGACCTTCAGGGCCGCAGCGTGGTCTTCCACCCACAACCAATCTCGAACGTTCACACCTCGACCGTATACCGGAAGAGGCTTGTTTTGGACGGCATTTTGAATGAACAAAGGGATGAGTTTCTCCGGGAATTGGTAAGAACCGTAGTTGTTGGAGCAGTTGGACAACACAACGGGCATGCCGTAGGTGTGGTGCCAAGCGCGCACAATGTGGTCGCTCGCGGCTTTTGATGAACTGTATGGGCTTCTGGGGTCATAGGCCGTTTCCTCTGTGAAGAAGCCGGTGTCTCCGAGCGATCCATAGACTTCGTCTGTGGAGACATGATGAAAGCGCTTGCCTTCGTATCCCGTTTCGGAGTCGCTCCAGACGGCCCGCGCAGCAGACAGCAGAGAGGCCGTGCCCATGATGTTGGTTTCCAAAAAGGCCATGGGGCCAGTGATGCTGCGGTCGACGTGGCTTTCTGCAGCGAGGTGCATCACGGTGTCGACGTTTTCTTCACGCATCAATGCCGTGACGCCTTCCGTGTCGCGGATGTCCATCTTCACAAACCGGTGGTTGGTGCGCCCCTCAAGATCTTTGAGGTTGGCGAGATTTCCCGCATAAGTCAAGGCGTCTAGGTTGATCACGCGGACCTCTGGATGACTTGTGACCCACAAGCGCACAACATGTGAGCCGATAAAGCCCGCACCTCCCGTCACCAGGAGGACTTTGGGGGTATGTGTGCGTTGGGACATGGTCAGAAACTCCAGTAGTTCAGTTGTTCAGAAAGATGACGGTACATGCCTTTGATGTCCACCAGCAATCCGTTGTCTTTGTGCTTGAACAGCGCGCGGAAATCTTGGACATTCAGGTCCACGTATTGTGCGTGGTTGACAGCCACAATCACGGCGTCATAGGTCCCGTTTTTGGCTGCGTCTGTCAATTGTACCCCGTACTCATTGTCCACTTGACTTGGAGAGGCGAATGGATCCACGACATCCGTTTGAACATTGAAGGAGCGCAGTTCTTGAATGACGTTGAACACCTTGGAATTCCGAATGTCAGCCACGTTTTCTTTAAAGGTGACACCCATCACGAGGACCTTGGCCTCAAGCGGGTTGACTCCTTTTTCCAGCAGGCGTTTGACCACCTGCTTGCCAGCGTAATAGCCCATGCTGTCATTCACATATCGACCGGAATTGATCACCTTGGCATGGTAGCCGAGTTTTTCCGCTCTCCAAGTCAAATAGTAGGGGTCAACCCCGATGCAATGGCCACCGACGAGTCCAGGTGTGAATTTCAAGAAGTTCCACTTTGTGCCAGCAGCTTCGAGCACCTCAAAAGTGTTGATTCCGACACGGTTGAAGATGATGCTGAGCTCATTGATGAGGGCGATGTTTACGTCCCGCTGTGTGTTCTCAATGATTTTGGATGCCTCCGCTACCTTGATGCTGGACGCCCGATGCGTGCCGGCTTTGACCACCAAATCATACGTTCTCGCAATCACGTCGAGGCTCTCTTCATCGCTTCCACTCACCACTTTTACGATGGTCTCGATCGTGTTCACCTTGTCGCCTGGATTGATGCGTTCAGGGCTGTATCCCACTTTAAAGTCAGGTCCGAATTTGAGTCCGCTCTGGGCTTCGAGTACGGGAATGCAGTCTTCTTCTGTACAACCGGGGTACACGGTGGATTCATAAACCACATAGTCCCCTGGGGACAGTGCATCTCCCACCGTTTTTGAGGCCGACAAAAGCGGAGTCAAGTCCGGTTGATTTGTCGCATTGATTGGCGTGGGCACAGCCACCACAAAAAACTGAGCCGCCTTGAGGTCTTCTGGATTGGCAGTAAACGAGATGTCGCTTCCTTCGAAGGCCTCTTTTTCGAGCTCTTCACTGGGGTCAATGCCTTGCTTCATTTGCTCCACACGACCGGCATGGATGTCAAAACCGATGACCTTGATGTGCTTTGCAAAAGCCAGTGCAATCGGAAGCCCGACGTAACCGAGGCCAATGACAGCAAGTGTGGCGTCTTTGTCCAAAAGACGCTGGTGTAGATCTGTGGTACTCATGTTGCGGATTCGATGGGGCGGACACAATGGTTCCGAAGTTCATATTGTTCGCCGGATTCTGGACAAACTGCACGGCCATTGTCGTCGAAGTGGAGGCGGTGGCCAAAGGCGCTCATCCAGCCATGTTGCTTGGCGGGGTTGCCCATGACCAGAGCATAGTTCGGAATGTCTTTGGTCACCACGGCACCTGCTCCGATAAAGGCGAAGGCTCCAATGTCATGGCCGCATACGATGGTGGCATTGGCTCCAATGGACGCGCCTTGGCCTACATGGGTCTGTGCGTATTGGTCTCGGCGAATGACTGCGCTTCTCGGGTTGGTTACGTTTGTGAAAACGCAGGATGGACCCAAAAAGACGTCGTCGTCGCACGTGACGCCAGTGTACAGACTCACGTTGTTCTGAACCTTGCAATTGCGGCCCAGTTTGACCTTGGGACTGATGACCACATTCTGGCCAATGTTGCAGCCTTCACCCAATTCAGCCAGGGGCATGATGTGGCTAAAGTGCCAGATTTTGACTCCTTTGCCGATGATGGCGCCGTCGTCAACAACGGAGGTCTCGTGGGCGAAATAATGGAGGTCGTTGGACATCAATTGCGAAAGGAGGTGAAGTCTTTGTGTTCCGTCTTTCTCAAATCGGCATCCGAGAGTCCACGGAAGTAATCATAGGTGATGGCCAAGCCCTCGGAGCGGCCCACTTTGGGGCTCCATCCCAACAGCGATTGTGCCCGAGAAATGTCGGGACGACGTTGTTTGGGGTCGTCTTGAGGCAGGTCCTTGTAAATCACCTTTTGATCCGTGCCTGTGAGCGCGATGATTTCCTCCGCGAAGTCGGCAATGCTGATTTCATCAGGGTTGCCCACATTGACAGGGCGACTCTCATCAGACAGCAGGAGACGGTAAATTCCCTCTACCAAATCGTCGACATAGCAGAAGCTGCGCGTCTGACTGCCGTCTCCGAAGACGGTCAGGTCCTCACCCCGAAGCGCTTGACCAATGAAGGCGGGCAACACCCTGCCATCATTGAGCCTCATGCGTGCCCCGTAGGTATTGAAGATGCGCACGATGCGTGTTTCGAGGCCGTGGTAGGTGTGGTAGGCCATGGTCATGGCCTCCTGAAACCGCTTGGCCTCATCGTAAACGCCGCGCGGCCCGACGGGGTTGACGTGTCCCCAGTATTCTTCGTGTTGCGGGTGGACTTCGGGGTCTCCATACACTTCACTCGTGCTGGCGATCAGCACCCTGGCCCCTTTCACCCGGGCCAAACCCAAACAGTTGTGGATGCCCAAAGATCCCACTTTCAGGGTCTGTATGGGGATCTTCAGGTAGTCAATGGGACTGGCAGGAGAGGCAAAGTGCAGGATGTAATCGATGTCTCCTTTGACGTGGATGAATTGACTTACATCGTGGTGGTGGAACTCAAAACGATCTAATCCGGTCAGATGCTCGATGTTCCGAAGGTCTCCTGTGATCAGGTTGTCCATGCCAATCACATGGTGGCCTTCCGCAATAAAGCGGTCACAAAGGTGGGACCCGAGAAACCCCGCTGCACCGGTGATCAGAACACGCTTCATGAGTTGGAGGTGGACTTTCGCCCGATGGAGGTGTATTCCCAGCCACTTGTCCGCATGTCTTCCACGTCGTACAGATTGCGGCCATCGAAAATGATGGGGTTGTTCAGTGCCTGTTTCATCTGCTCAAAATCTGGTGTTCTGAACACTTGCCACTCCGTGCAAATCAACAGCGCATCCGCACCTTCAATGGCGCGGTATTGGTTGTCGGCGAAGTCAATGCGATCGCCAAGGCGCTGTTGGACATTTTTCATCCCTTCCGGGTCAAATGCACACACCGAGGCCCCTGCTTCGAGCAACTTTTCAATCATGTAAAGCGCTGGCGCTTCCCGAATGTCGTCGGTTTCTGGCTTGAAAGCCAAACCCCAGAGGCCGATGCGAACCCCTTTAAGGTCGCCGTTAAAGCGTTTGTGAATGGGGTCGAACAGCACTGTTTTCTGCGCTTCGTTCACCTCCATGACACTGGTGAGGATCTCGAACTCGTGCCCAGCCTCCCGTCCACTGCGGTGGAGGGCTTGGACGTCTTTGGGGAAGCAACTTCCGCCGTAGCCAATGCCTGGAAACAAGAACCGAGGTCCAATTCGGGTGTCGGTGCCCATTCCCCGGCGCACTTTGTCTACGTCTGCACCAACCTTCTCGCAGAAGTTCGCGATCTCGTTCATGAACGTGATTTTGGTCGCCAGGAAAGCATTGGCGGCATACTTGGTGAGTTCCGCGCTTCGCTCATCCATCACAATCAGGGGATTGCCTTGGCGCACAAATGGCGTGTAAAGGCGCCTCATGACTTCTTCCGCACGGTCACTGCCCACCCCAATCACGACCCGATCGGGTTTGAGGAAGTCGTCTACCGCATAGCCCTCTCTCAAAAATTCAGGGTTGGACACTACGTCAAAATCAACGGAGGCATGGGCTGCAATGGCCGCTGTGACTTTTTCTGCTGTGCCCACTGGAACTGTACTCTTGTCCACGATGACCTTGTATTCGGTCATCATTTTGCCGAGTTGGTCTGCTACGCCCAGGACATAACTCAGATCGGCACTTCCGTCTTCGCCGGGTGGAGTTGGCAAAGCAAGGAAAATGAT
>CBFHQM010000049.1:0-3402 GCA_965657965.1 uncultured Flavobacteriales bacterium
TGGGGTCGGCATAGTTCGTGGCCAACTTGTTGATGCAGTTGTCGCTGTCGTCGCAGATGCCGTCGGTATCCGAATCGTAGATGCCACAACCGCTACAGCATTGCACATACGGTACGATGAGAGGATAGAATACGCTTGGCTGGGCAAAGGTGGATCCGCCTGGGGCAGAGGCGACACCGAGGCACCCTTCGGCATCGATGACCCTTGCTTGGTAATAGCCCGCCGGAATCATGCCCATTTCTGTTGCGATGGATGCAGTGTAATCCGGCGTGCCATTGATACCCGTCAGTTGCAACGTGATGGCGCTGCCACTGGTGATGTCCAGTGACACTGCACCGTTTGCCTCTGTCATATTCTCCGCTGGGGAAGTGGTGATCACCCCGATGAAAACAGGGGCTGTTCCACAGGGCTGGCAGACGCCGTTGGCTGGATCGTTGTAATTGTTGGCCGTGAGGTCCGTGCAGTTGTCTTGATCGTCGCAAATCCCGTCATTGTCCACATCCGGGTGAGTAATGGTAACGTTGAATGTCACGTAATCTGAATTGCCTGCATAGTCCACCACGGTCAAGGTCACAACGTGGGTCTTCACATCGTCACAACCCATGAAGCTGGTTTTGTTCAGGGTTTGAGTTTCAATACCAGCATTGTCTGTTGAGGTAGAAACATCACTGGCTTCGAGGGTCACCGCTTGACTGGTGCTGGTCATTTCGATGGTAATGTCGTTTGCGCTGGCCACTGGTGGAATCAGGTCTTGAACGGTCACAGTGAAGTCATCCGTATCCGTGTTTCCAAGGTCATCGGTGACCGTCAATACGGCATTGTTGTCGCCCAATTCAGCCACTCCGAATGAGTTGGGAGCGACAGCGCTGGAAGCAATGGTGCACGATTGGGTCGTGATCGCTTCGACTTCTGAAGGGGTCAAGGCACGGTTGTATATACGGGCTTCCTCGACCAACATGTCCACAATGCCATAGGGTGTTCCGCTGTTCGGGTTAGTGTGGCGCGGGCCAAATATGATTTGGGCATCTGAGGAGTTCCAGCTGGCCAATGCACCCTTATTGTAGTTGCCAATCTCGGCACCATTTCTGTAGCCGGTCACCTTGAGACTTCCGGATTCGTCGGCATAAGTGATGGCCATGCAGACCAATTGGTTGGTTTCTGTCTCTTGAAAGCCGGGGTTGAAGTTTTCGGTCCGAAAGAAATTGGAGCTGCCTGACATGAACCGGCCGGCTTGACTTTCTGCATAAACAATGGCATCGAACCGGTCCACATTGGTGGCTTGAATGGCCAGCGGAGATCCGGCCGTGACACTCAAATCTTCAATTGCTATCCAAACAACCAGCGTTTTCTCTTCGATGACGCTTCCTGTGTAGCTGGTGGTTTTGAACACGTCACCTGCGTCGAGGTCAAGTTGACCATCCACCACATCAGCAGCACTCACGTTCAGGTCTCCCCAGTTTCCGGTCAAGTCTGTGGCTTCTTGCCCAGCTTCAAATGTCCAATGTCCAATGAGGTTGGATGCAGGGTTAAAGGCTGAATACACATCCGAAGGTGCAACTGAAGCCACACCGTTGGCGTCGAGCTCAACTGTGATGTCCGTCGCATCGGCAGTCACAAATGTGCAGCTGCCGTCATTTTGGTTGGCGGTATCGTCGAAGTTACATGCGTTGGAGTCCATGCATCCGGGCACAGTGAGCGTGGCGCAGTCGCCGTTGTCGGACGTCGCCGTGGCATCGTACTCGATGTAATCGGGGTCCGTGCAGCCCTCCAAGATATTTTGAACACAACGAATGGAGCGGCCTTGTTGACGGCTGATTCCATATTGGCGGTAGACTTCATCCGAGTTGTCAATCAGGCTGTATACGTGCGCATCCCCACCATTGAGGTTTGGACTGCTTGTCCACCACGTGGCCAAGGTGGTCAAGTTGGCATAACCCCCATTTGTGGCACGATATCCAGCCGGGCGTCCGTCAAATCCATAATCATTGGTGCCGTTGGGGCCCGCGGTCCAACCGGAAGTGGACTTGAGCTTCAAGGCGCCTTGGCCACCGATTTCATCGATCAAGGTTTGCACGTCGGTATCGTCTGGAACGGAGTAGCCGCTTGGGCAAAGTCCCCGGTTGTCCTCTACGGCGTACCAATTGTAGAGGCGGCCATAGTCATTGAGATTGGATGGGTCATTGTCATAAGTGCTCTGACCTCCCGAGTTCAGGTTGCTCCAAGTCCCGTTGTCGGTCACCTCTGGAATCGCAGTGCCGTCGGCATAGGCAGCAGTGCGCAGATTTTCTGCAAACCAACACTGGTCGCCGATTTCCAATACACTGTATGTATGTCCATCTATGGTTTGGGCCGAACAGCGGGTCAAAATTTCGCAACTGCTGTCGTCGGTGTTGGCGTTGGCATTGTACTCGGTGTATGCGGGATCAGTGCAGCCGTAAATGGGCGTGAACACGGAGAAACTGGCGGTGTAGTTCGCGCCATTGTTGCTCTCGTAATTGGTCGATCCACAGCCGCCAAAGGTGTCTCCATCGGCGTCCCAGTAAATCTCCAAGGTGTAATCGCCAGGGGTCAGTCCGCTGAGCAAGTTCACTCCGGCGTCATCCTTGCTCCATTTTTGGTTGCCATTGCCCAGATCTTCGGCAAAGGCCAAAGCCACTCCGTTGAAACTTCCAGGCGCGTCTCCGGTCGAATAGACTCGGTATTGGATGTTTCCACCGCAAACGTTGGCACTGTTGTTTTTGTAGGTTTTGATTTCGCCACCATTCAAGCTCAGCGTACTCCCGGTAGAAGCAAATGCACCCAAGTCTGCTCCTGCGAAGGAGGGGTGAACGGCATCGGGGTTCAGGCCTCCAGCCCGGTAATTGTTGCCTAGTCCTGCATCTAGGATGACGTAAGATTGCCAGATTCCCCAATCGTTCGTGTTTTGCGCGACTGGGGTGAGGGTGGTCGTTCCGCCACCGGCAGTCAAGGTCAAAGCGGTGTTGTCGCCATTGAAAGCGATCAATTGTGCACCGCAATTCTCGGTCGCTGAAGCCAGGGCACATTGTCCTTCGCTTTCTGTGATCTCGTAGGCATATGAATCGAGCACAGTGCCATCATCGCCGATTTCGGTGATTGTCTGCCCCGCGCCGAAATCCAGGGTCGTCGAAATTGTCACGCATTCAGCGCCCAAACTCGCACTGTAATCCAAGGTGAATTCGCCGGTGGAGAGAAAAGCCTCAAAGGCAGAGCAATCTGCGGGTGGGGTGCTCAATGTGCTCGCGGCGGTGGGGGTGACGAATCCGAAGGCCACAAAGGACACAAAGGAGATAATCACCAAGCAAAAGGTTCGGAGGGGCTGCAGCATGACAAAAATTTTGGCTGTCGAAAAATAGCTCTCATAACGCATCTCCTCCCTTTTTT
>CBFHQM010000050.1:0-3224 GCA_965657965.1 uncultured Flavobacteriales bacterium
CTTCCACATTGATGTAGGAATCAGTGGCCGCATCGAACCCTTCCCAAGTGACGACAGCACTGCAGTCGTCTTGATCGTTACTCTGGGTAATGTCCGCTGGCAAGTTCTCAATGCCGGGCTTTTCGGTGTCCGTCACGGTCACTTTAAAGCTGGCAATGGAGTCGTTTACTGCCGCGTCCGTCGCGGTGTACGTGACCACTGTCTCGCCGAGCTGGAAAACGTCACCGCTGGCATGTGAAGAGATGAGGGTGTCCATCTCACAGTTGTCCGTTGCGGTGGGCAAAGTCCATGTTACGGCTGCCGAACAATCTCCCACGTCGTTGCCCTGGGTGATGTCGGACGGAAGCCCGACAATCGCAGGGTTCTCTACATCGGTGACTTCCACTGTGAAGCTCACGCTGTCCACATTGCCATGGATGTCCGTGGCCGTATAGGTTACGGTTGTGGTTCCCAATTGGAACGTGTCTCCACTGTCATGCGTGGAGATGAGCGTATCGATGCCGCAATTGTCTGTCACGGAAGGTCCAGCCCAAGTTGGCGCTGCCGTGCAAACACCCAAGTCGCTGTTAACAGAAATGTTGTTTGGCACACCCGTGAATTTGGGCAACTCATCATCCGTCACCGTAATGTCGAACGTCGTTGAATCCGTATTCTGGCTGGCGTCTTCAACAACAAACGTGACCGTTGTGGTTCCGACAGGGAAAGCGTCACCCGTGTTGTGTGATGACGTCAAGGATCCTCCATCGCAATTGTCGTCGATGGTTGGCATGGCGAAGTTCACCACCGCTGTACACATGCCAGGATCGGCTGTGAGTGTTGTGTCGGCGGGCAAGTTGGCCACGTTGGGTGCCAGACTGTCCAAAGCCGTGACGTTCACGGTGATGGTGGCTGAATCGGCATTCATGCAAGCATCCCACACAGTCAAGACAACCGGATTGGGTCCGACATCGTCACAATCGAAAGAAGTCACGTCCAAAGCCATGGTCACGTCACCACAATCGTCCGAAGAGCCATTGTCAACGTCCGCTGTGGTGATGGAGGCCAATCCATTGGCGTCCAAGTATACCGTCACGTCTTGCGCAAGGGCTGTAGGTGAGGTGGTGTCTGTGACAATGAACATTGCGGTCGAAACCACCGTGTTTCCGCAACCGTCTTTAGCTGTGAAAGTCACCTCCAAATCACCGGACTCGGCACAGGCATCGCTAAGCGCTGGAAGACCTGCACTGATGGGAACAAACAGACGCTTCAGGGCAGGCTGATCCGGATTCACCAAGTAGGTGTCATCCACCGTATAGTTGATGGTGCCCGCGACCACATCAAGCTGACCGAAGTCGTGACCACGCCAACCGCCGGAGACCAAGCACATCCCGTTTCCGATATACTCCAGTCCCATGATCGTGGTGTAATCATCGTCTTCAGTATTGCTAGGCTCAGCTGCAATGTTGTGAAGCAAAGTGTAGTCGCCTGTCGCCAAATCCACAGCGCCAAGCTTGTGCGATGCCCCACCATTGCCTCCTCGGCTTGCCAAAAGCAATCGATTGTTATCGAAATCATACGTCAACGCCTTGGCTCCCCCACCCTGATTGACCGTGATGAAGGTTTCCATGGCTCCTGTGCTCAAGTTAACCGTCTGAATTTTACTCGGAGAATTCGAGTAGTTGATCCACGCATAACAGGTGCCGTCATTAGAGAAGGCAAATGCATCAGGCCCGTCGTTATCATCGTCGCCATCCCACTCGATGCCCGTATCCGTGACCACATCGGTCTCGATGTCATAGGTCAGCAAGGCGCGCGGACCATCTCCCACAACGAAGTAGTCAGTGCCCGTCACCGGGTTTCGGTCATAACCAGAGAAGAAGTAACCATTAATCAGGTCCTCATCGAATTCGTCCAAACGGAACATCAATTGCGGATTGCTGATGGAACCATCGGCATTGTAGTCGTAGCGATAGAAAGAAGAGTAGCCGTTCTCCGACTCATCATCATTGTACCCCCAGTCCTCATGGCCCATGGCGTAAACGAATTCCGACGTACCTCCGAGATCTCCTGGACTAAAGCTCCAAGTCACGTCGCCGCAAATCTCATCTGCAACGGCGCCTCCATTGTTGCTCAACCAAGCGCTGAGTGCCGCCGTGTTGCCCGCTCCGTCGCATTCCACCGTAGTGTCTGCTGCAGCCGTCGTCAATTCTGGCGCTGTGGTGTCTTCAATGGTGAAGATTGCGGTTGTAGAAGCTGAATTGCCGCATCCATCGGTGGCATAGAATGTGACTTCAACAGCTGCGGTACCCGCGCAAGTTGCCGCAAATCCATGAAAGTTATTCGTCCACGTTACATCGCCGCATAAATCAGTTGCGATACCGGCACCTCCATTGGCCTCAACCCAAGACGCCAGTGATTCTATATTGCCATTTCCGTCGCACTCCACAGTAACATCTGTTGCGTCCGATTGAATGGTCGGAGGCGTTGTGTCTTCGATTGTGAATGTGGCAGCTGTACTCGCTGAATTGCCGTTGGCATCTGTCGCTGTCCAAGTCACCGTAACTGCAGACGCATCTCCACAGGTCGTAATGAGCACAGCAGGGTCCGGACTTTGCGTCCACGTCAGCGGGCCACATGCATCAGAAGCCATCGCCCCTCCGCGGCTGACCAACCAACTGTTGAGTGCCCCAGAATAGTCGGTACCGTCACACTCTACAGTCATGTCCTCTGCCTCGTCGTCAATCACCGGATCCACCTCGTCCTTCACGGTGACCGTGACATCCACGTCTGCATCATTACCGCATTGATCTGTGACGGTCAAAACAACCAGATTGTCCCCAGTATCATCGCAGTCAAATTCCGTCGCGCTGGCCGAGAAGGACAAATCCGTAGAGCAATCATCGGACGACCCGCCATCCAATTCAGAAGCCACCAGATAGCCATCTCCGTCCTCATCCAAAAGGACCGTGTAGTTCTGCCCGATTGCATTTGGGTCTTCCGTATCCGCAATCGTAAATGTTGCTGACGTTTCGCTTTCTTGGCCACAGTCATCTGAGGCTGTAAAGACCACAGTCACAGAACCCGAGAGACCACAGCCATTTGAGAAATCATTGATTTGTCCTTCAATGTTCAGACCTAAATAATTGTGACTCCACGTTACGCTGCTGCAAACCTCATCGGCAGTGGCGCCTCCATTGCTATCCAACCAAGATGTAAACTCAGTTTGATTGCCATTTCCATCGCAC
>CBFHQM010000051.1:0-2631 GCA_965657965.1 uncultured Flavobacteriales bacterium
ATACGCCCTAAGTGACTGCAAACTTTATCCAACTTCTGGTACCTGTGAATATTGTAATGGTGCCCAAGACGGCTCAGGGTTCGTCTTCTCCGGTGACGAAGACAACGACGGCGTGTGTGATGTCGTTGATGCCAACCGACGAATTCCGTTGACGTTGATGGCCTATACCGGAACGAGCATTGATGGCATCATCGAAATTGAAGGACCCTACCAAGACCTGTCTTGGGACTTCAAGGTGCCGGGCATTCACAAGCGTGAATTGGTCGTTTACGAAAATTTCACGTCCATCCAATTCGGCCAAGAGTTCAGTTTGGAAGTCGCAGATGCAGGAAACTTTGAAACCTTCCTCACCACACCTACAGCAGAAAACTTGCTGCCCGGCTTAATCGAACAAACCGTTGAAGTTTATTCCAAGCAACCTGTATTTCAACTTGATTCCGTCAAAGGAGTTGCACTTAACGCAGACCCCGTAGATCCAACGGCAGAAACAATTTGGCTAGGCAAGGCTTCATCTGACATGCGTCAAGCGAGCTTGAACATCGATTCCCCAAAAATGTTGGGGTCGTTCCAAGTATGGAACGGATCTGAGTATACTGATATCGAATACCAAAAGAGCAATCTTACTGAATCTACCGATCATACAGAACGCCTTTTGGCCGTGGCTACTTTTGGCAGTTCAGCGACCCTTTCATCGAACGAAATCACAAGTCGCACAATCGCCCGCGAAGGCACCTTCTTCGGAGACTCTCTTCTTTCTTGGGCCCCAACGCACTACCAAGAGTTCAGGGACAATGAGTTTGAAACAAACCTCTCAGACCTCCATGTCTCGAGTGTTTTGTCCCGGGATGAAGTGACCAATGGAGTCCCTCTCACTCTGGCAGGCGCAACATGGAAAGGCTCAGGAAGCCGTGTAACCAATGGATTCGCATCGGAACCGAGTACGTCAACTCCCGTCGACTACTACCACTTCGAAGCACGAACCGCTTCCCTCTCGGATACACGCGCCAACCTCCCCTATTCTGGAATTTCAGCTCAACTTGCACAGCCCCGAAACGCCACGGAAATCATGAGCCTTTCTGGAGAGCCCGCATGGCTCGACGGAAACCTGAGCGCTTCCTTTCAAAGCGGAGCCATTGGCGGGCTCAATTCCAAAATTTATTGGCATTGGGGCAACAATCCCAATGCAGAGAACATGTTGGCAAGAACCCTTTTGGGTACGCCCGCTCAATTGGGCGTAATTGTACCTCAGCCCCTGGCGGGAGACCCCATGAACGGGCCTGGCTTTATGAGGTTCCCCTTCATGCAAGCTGATGGTTCTACGCACTGGTCGATGCACTCCAACATTTGGGATTCAAACACCCTTCAGTTTAAGGTCGCAGAATCAGCCGGGTCTGGCAACCTTGGAACAGCCTACGTCATCTCAGAAAACCCAATTTCTTGGTGGTCATGGTACCGTAATTACAGAGGGCTCTCTTTTGTTCCCAATGCCAATGAACTCGGCTTTATCGAAGACTTCGAAGGCACTGCTTTCCTTGGACAAGAACCAACCAAACGAGACCGCTATTGGGTCGGAATTCGAAAAAACTCCGACGGATGGACCGCTCTCCGAAATTCAGGAGACACAGAGCTTTCGCTAGAGTGGGCGCAAAGCGGTGGTTTCCCTTCGGGATTGGAAAAAGACGGGTTGTATGATTTCCGCTATTCTCAATACGCTCAACTTATGACCAACAGAAACATTCCAACCATTACAGGAGCTGGAAGAGTGATGAAGGGGATTGATGAGCATGACCTCAAGCTTGTTCCTGTTACTTGGAATGGAAAACTGTGGTACAACCAAACACGAACCACTTATGGAAGCGGAGGAACACGGGTTCAATACTTGGGACGATACGCCCAAGACCCCTCCGGTTTGTACGGCAAGGGCGTGTCAAACATCTCGTTAGTAAATGACATGATCCCAGGAAGGTCCAATTCCGAAATGATCTACTGGGAAGGTGATGGAGACGACAATGGCAACATGAACGGCTGGGACTTCGAAGATGTCACGAGTTATTATTATTGGATTAAAGACAACGGAGCACGGACAAGGGTAGATGCTCAGAATACAGCAATTTCAATGGGTGGTAATTTGGCCTCTTTCAGTGCGAAAGGATACGCTCAAGGCGCCATCGAGGGCTACTTGATGCGAAGGGCTACGGTCGAAACTATGAGGCCGTACACCATCAGAGTCCCCTACATCGCAGGGCATTCTTCTTATGGTTGTGGCCCGTGGAACATATTCACATGCTATCGCCCCATCTGGCGGAGCAGAGCTGTTACCCTTTATCGGAGTGAGTCTCCGTTTGTCAACACTTGGTCTGGCAACACAAAAACAGATGGTCATCACTACGTCAGCGAAATCGCAGCGCGCGCGAATGGCAACTGGTGGTCAGCTGTTTGGCAGCTTATTTTCAATTGGCATGGATGGACCTCTTCCAAGTTGCCCATCAGTGGCTATGCCGACGGAACAAGAACAATACGTTACGAAAGTAATGGCTCCCTCAACATGACCGAACCCAATTACACGGGACGGTGGGCAAGGGCGGAGCCTGACGACAGCGGATTTAACGTTGAGTATGTGCGCTCAGGAAA
>CBFHQM010000052.1:0-2270 GCA_965657965.1 uncultured Flavobacteriales bacterium
GTGGCACCTTTGATGCACACCTGGCCCAGGTTGGAGGGGTGTTGTCGGTCGCCACGGGCTGTCCACATCGGATTGCCTTCTGCATCTCTGCGTACGGCTCGGCCTTTCTCGGCAGGGGGTAAGAGTTCGAGGCCGCAGCCCACTCCGCAGTAGGGGCATTGGCTCCGCACGCTGCGGGGGCTGTTGGTCATACAAAAATGAAACAAGAACAAAAAACCGGGGCCGAAGCCCCGGGCACAACGGCTTTCAGACCACTGCGAATTGCAACTGAATTAGGCCAATTCGCCTTCATGCAATTCATCGAAGGACCCTTTGGGTTCCTTGAGGAAGAAGAAGCAGAAGAAGGCGACGATCAGGCCGGCTACACCAAGGATCTGGAAAAAGACGCTGTTGGAGGCAGCTATTACCTCTGGGGTTGGCTCACCTCCACCGCCCATCCACATCGGCAGAAGGCTGAAAATTGTGAGGTAAGTCACGGCACCAACGTTTCCGTAAGCGCCCACCAGACCGGCCACTTGACCGGTGACGCGACGTTTGACAAGTGGGACCAGGGCAAATGTTGCGCCCTCGCCGGACTGCACGAAGAAGGACGCGAGCATCGTGATCGCCACGGCCACGACGATTCCGGTGGTGCCGGAGAAGGTACCGGGTTTGATCATGCTCATCACCAAGTAGCCCACTCCCAGGCCAGCGGTGAGGAAGCCCATGGTGTTTTTCCGGCTACCGACTTTGTCGGAGATCAAACCTCCGGCGGGACGGGCGACCAGGTTCACGAAGGCAAAGCAAGACGCCAGGATGCCCGCAGTGGCTTTCGGAAGATCGAAGGTGGTTTCAAAGAATGTTGGCAGCATTGAAACCACTGCGAGTTCGGAGCCGAAGTTCACGATGTAAGTGAGTTCCAGAATCGCCACTTGGCGGAACTCGTAGCGGTCTTCTTTGGGATAAACCTTGGTGCCAAGGATGAGTTCTCTGTTAGTCCGGACGATTCCCCAGGTTTGGAAAGCAAACCAAATTGCCACCGCTCCAATGGCCAGTGGGTAGGTGCCGGCATTCAGGAAGCCCACCTTTTGAAGACGCCAGCAAAGGACGCACAGGATTGCAGCGAAGGGCACATTCATTCCCAGCAAACCCCAGAAATCGCGCATCGACGTGACTTCTAAGCCTGCGGTTTTTGAGGGTCTTTGGTAGGTCTTGCCTGGAGGCGTATCGGTGACGTTGAAGAAGTAGAAAACGCCGTACACAGCGGAAATAATTCCGGTGAGTGCAATGGCCCCACGCCAGTTCAAAACAGCACCGGAGGGCAGTTCAAACCCACCTGAGAATGAGAGGAATCCGGCGAGGGCCACCATGGTGAGGGCGGAGAAGGCGGAGCCGAAGTTGCCCCAGCCGCCGTAGATGCCCTCCGCTAAACCTATTTCTTTCGGTGGGAACCATTCGGCCACCATGCGGATCCCGATCACGAAGCCGGCGCCGACGATGGAGAGCAGAAGACGAGCCACCACAAGCTGGTTGAAATCCTGGGCGGATGCAAACAGCAGGCAGGGGATGGCTGAAAAGACCAGGATCCCTGAGTAAGTAAGCCGAGGCCCATATTTATCCAGCAGCATGCCGATGAGCACGCGCGCTGGGATGGTGAGAGCCACGTTGCAAATGGCTACGGTGCGGATCTGACCAAGCGTGAGTCCAAGATCCGCTTTGACGGTGGTGGCTAAAGGGGCCAGATTGAACCAGACCACGAAGGTCAGGAAAAAGGCGAACCAGGTGAGGTGGAGAGTCCGATACCTACCTTGGAACGACCAAAGGTCGCGAAGCATTAGAGAGTGGTTAGCTACGCCGCAGGCTTCAAAAAAAAGTGCCCGAGGATGATGAAACGGTCTAAAAACATCCGCTTATGGGGCTATTTAATCAATAACGGATGACATTTTTGGTGCAAATAGCTACCAATAAATTTATTTTTGTATCCTGTGTTACATCTATTTTGCTGATGGGATTCATCAGTCATTCCGCATAGCTTTGATTCAGTAGTTGTTGCGACAGTTTTGGTGCTGCCTTGGTTCGAGATTTTGTTCAGAAGGATGATTTGTTTGGTTAGATCGCTCCGGGTTTGCCTTTTGAGTGGTGGGACGAGCCGGCGGATGGGGCGCGATAAAGCATTGCTGCCGCATCAAAAAGGCGGTGTGTGGCTAACGGCAATGATTCAACAGTTGATGCCATTGGGTTTGCCGATTGTTGTGGTCAGCCGGCATCAGGTTCATGCGGATGTCTTGGCG
>CBFHQM010000053.1:0-2149 GCA_965657965.1 uncultured Flavobacteriales bacterium
TTGCCAGAAGGAACCGTCAACTGAGCCGTTGGTGCAACCCCAAAGTCCAGAACTGTTACCTCGCTCGGGCCAGACGGATCAAATTCAAGGGAGCCATCGATGCACAGCACACCCGCGCCCGTCACTCCACTGCCATCCTTGTCCATGTAATCGCCCATCACCCGCAATCGCTTGCCCGCGGGTATCACCAAAGAACCCCCACTTTCGATGGTAAGATCTTTGACAAACAAATCCTTGATTGTGGGATCATTGTCCACGGTTGTGGTACCATTGACCGTGACTGTGGTTCCTGATGAAATCACGAAACTAAAATTGGTCGCATCCGTCTGTCCGTTGGCATCCACTTGACGGGCATCAAAAAACGGAGCTGCACCACAGTCCCCACCGCAAGCCGAACCCGCCCAAAGCTTGTCTTCGAACCCTCCGCTGTACCGGCTGTAAGCTGTTGCAAACGCATAGACACAACTGCCATCATCCACTTGGGCTGTAGCGTCATAACCCGATGTGGCATTCGCATCCGTGCACCCCTCCTTGCCCCACAGCGATACGACCACATCGTCGAACGTGTGGTACTCTCCAGTGGCATTATTCAAAGCCTCTATCCTTACCTGCACTTCACTGGCACTGATGCTTTGCGTGACATCCACTGTTGTGTATGCTGGAAAAGGGGTTCCACTGTCATCCACAATTTCTGCCAGTGTACTTCCCGAGGCCACATCATCCTCAATCAACCGCACCTTGATGTAATCCTCAGGCTCAAGATCCCCGTCCTCAGTGATCTCCGCCTGAACTCGAATATGGTCAAAATCATTACTCGCCAGAGCCTTGGTGGTCCAGGAGCATTCATTAAACAAATACAGCCCATCAAAAACAGTATCCGTCACAACGCCATTTCCATCGACCACGTTGATTGTGGTCCAATAATCTGGTTCTGATGCGGTCAACGTTGAATCCCCCACATTGGCGTCATTGAATCCCAAAGTCCATTCCGTCTCCGCTGCCGCCGCATTGATATCTGGCGGCACGTTGTTGCTCACATTGACATAGCCTTCGTACCCATAACCGGCACCTTGACCGCCAGCAGCTCCCCCTGGACCAAAGTCTTCAAAAAAGACCTGCTCGAAATCTTGAGCTGCACAGTCACAGCCGTCAGCGGCTGCGTTAACGGTGTACACATAACCCAAACCCGCTGCCGGCGCTTGACACTCCTCGCCAGGGAAATGACATGAGCCATCATCAGAGTTCGCACTGGCATTGTAATTGCACGCTGTCTGATCAACGCAACCACTCACCACTTGAAACAAGACAGACACGGTTGCGGTAGACGTCGCCTGATTTCCCGCAGCATCCGTAACACGCAATGTCACGTCATAATCCGCCTCACTCGTGAAGGTCAAATTGGACGCGTAAGCACCATCTCCACTTGAGGTCAACTTGACTTCAGAAGTCACCACCCCACATGCGTCGGTCGAGGTATTGAATGTCCCATCTGAAGCAATCAACGAAACTGACCCAGAGCTGAGAATAAGGGTTACCGCATTGGCCACGGCTGTTGGAGCGGTGTTGTCGGCGATGGTGATGGTCTCGGAGCTCTCCGCGCTCACGTTGCCTGCAGCATCCGTTACGCGGAAGTAGAACGTCTTGGACCCAACGTCGTTGCAGTCTGCAGCAAACGTCGCAGCAAAACCGGAACCACTCGTTTCCGACATCTCATAAGCAAGGCTTCCAGAAGGCGTGCAGTTATCCGAGGCCGTGATGTAGGTCGTGGCGTCAATGGTGGCTGCGCCGGCTGAGGACAACGCCTCTGTTAAACCCGAAGCCAAACTGCCGATGACAGGATCGACGTTGTCGTTCACTGTCACGGGGATGTTGCCCGAAACGTAAGCGTTGCCCTGGGCATCGATGGCCGTCACCACCACATTAAACGAGGCCACTCCGAGGTCCGTGCAGTCCACAGAAACTGAACTGCCAAAACTGCCATTCTCTCGCTTGATCTGGTAGGTCAGGCTTCCATTTGATGTGCAATGATCGGCAGGATTGCCGAGCGCACTGGCCTGGTTTGGCAGGAGACTCGCAGTTCCGTCAGCACCAAGGTTGACCGTAATACTGGTGCTGGGACTTACGTCCGGAGCCGTGTTGTCCACCACGG
>CBFHQM010000054.1:0-1865 GCA_965657965.1 uncultured Flavobacteriales bacterium
CGTCTACCGGAGCAGCCGCGATCCCCGACTCGGCTTTTCGGTCAGGTGTCTCAGGGATGCCGATTGAGCGCAGCGAAGGAGGGTTGACACGTTGAAACTTTCCCGAGGCCGCCCGAGTAGGGCGGGCGAGGGTTTTCAAACTCGGTACCGGTAAGACCTACCAAAGCACTTGAACTCTAAGTCACCGCGGCGGCGCATGGCCCGAAGGGTGGGCTCGCTGATTTGGAGGCGTTCGCAGAACTGCTGGGTCGTCAACCATTCCTCTTCGCAAGGCGGGCATTCGAATTCGGTCATCATCACCCTACCGCAACATGTGACTTGACGTCTTGCTCGGCCAACCGATTCAGTGAGAATGGGACTCTAGCGTGTCGCATCCTAGCCCATGCAAGCCGCATCCTTGGAAGTGGTGACGCTGCCCCTGCGGTGGCACTCCGTCAATAAAAAGATGCAGGTATTGCCCCCTACAAACAAGAGGTACACCCAAAGACAGAAGGTCCTCCAATGGACCGACATTTCAATTGCAATGAAGAACATCGCGCGCGCACGTTATTGCGGCTTATTCTCGAAAAAACGCATCTTGCACCTGTATTTAGTCAGAATCGAAAAACATCCCTGACGCAATGGTGTTTGATTTGAGAGTAGAACAAACGAAATGAGAAGCCCTCACTTAAGATGCGCCTTGATTGCGTTGACGGCTTGCCTCAAGGCGAGCGTCCTCTTGGCTCAGTGTGAAGCAGACCATACGGTGTACCTCACAAACTTTGATTTCACACCCGTGGAGTTGACCATCAGCGAGGGCGAAAGCGTGGCCTTTGTGAATGCGCAAGGTTTTCACAGTGTGAGTGGACTCAACCCCAGCAACCCAACGCCATTTTTCTTGGAAGCGACAGAAGGAAACATCGCTGGTGTATGCATGGGCATCGTGACATTTGATCAGGCAGGAACCTATCTCTATCAATCTGACGAAGTTCCGGTTGGCATGGACATGACCGGTACCATTGTGGTTGCGACGAGCGCCATGACGTTGGGAGGCTTAATGGACAATGCAATCGGCACGGGGGTGTTGCAATCTGTTTCCAGCGCAGCTTATGCGTTCAACATTTATTTTGACGACCTGATGGATGGCAGTGAGCCGTTTACCGTTTTTGCCCCGACAGACGCGGCCGTTGAAACGCTCATCGGATCACTTGGCGTGAGTGCGTTTGACGTGCTTGTCTTTCCAGACATCGTGGCCGCCTTAGGGTACCACATTGTGGCGGGGGTTTACACCTCCGATCTTTTGACGGAAGGGCTCGAACTCCTCACGCTTCAAGGACAAACCCTCACATTTGGTCCGGATTCTGTGATCGGTGAAGTGGGAAGCGCGAGCATCGTGGGTCCCGACATCACCGCAACCAATGGGGTGGTGCACATCATTGATGCCACACTCGCACCCTCGGGCTACCCTTCGGCAAATGTGTTTGACTACATCGCCAACAGTGCGGAGCACGGTTTCTTTGAGCAGGCCATTTTGAGCATTGGCTGGGAAGATGAACTCCAGACCCCGAGCATCGCTTTAACAGGGAATGAAGTCACCAGCGCGCCTTACACTGTGTTTGCACCAACAGATGCCGCCATGCTGGAGTTCGCCCAAGACAATGGCCTGGGCGGAATCGAAGGATTGATGTCTTCTCAGTATTTGGACGATTTTGTCTTCCGCCACATTGCACAAGGAGACATTGCCCTTGATGTCGACGAGGCATTGCCAAGCGCAACGGCTTTAGACGGCTTTGTGCTCAATACAGAGACCAATGAAAGCGGGATCGTGGTGAATGGTGCCAACTTGGAGGTGCCGAATCAACTGGCCTACAATGGTCGGGTGCACG
>CBFHQM010000055.1:0-1354 GCA_965657965.1 uncultured Flavobacteriales bacterium
CGAACAAGGCCACCTGGTTGGAATTGATTGCCAGCCTGACGGATTCCGTAGGCGGCACCATCCGATTCTGCGGAAGGGGTGAACATGAGCAGGCCGAGATCGTCGATGTATCCATAAACGCCGGAAACATGACGCCACCCTCCTTGAACCCATTGGAACCCGACTTCATCTGTGCCATCCCATGGGATGGAGGAGGCGGGGGACGCCTTGAGTCGGACACCTTGGTCAGCTCCCCGCCATCCCGTCTCGAGGGCGGTTTCAAGGGACATCCCCATGAACATTTCGAGTTCAATGAAGTCGCCATCGGTGGGGACGTGCCAACCTTGCGGACACACGTCTCTGCCATCCATGATGAGCCAGTGATTGTAAATGTGCCCATAGCTCAGCGATTTGCTTGCGTCTCCATTGGGATGGCACCAAGCGCCTTCAGAGGTCTGGTGGGCATTGGACCAATCTGAATCTGCCTCGTAGAAAGGGATGGGGTCGCCATTGCGGTATGTCTCGATGCGCAGGTTTTCAGAGAACCAACACTGTGCTCCGATTTGCACCACGTCGTAGGCGTAGCCTTGGTATTCGACAGGTTCGTTGCAACCGCAAGGGACGTTGGCAGGATCCGCAAAATTGGAGGCGGTTCGGTCCGTGCAATTGTCCACATCGTCACAAATGCCGTCGGCGTCTGAGTCGTAAATGCCGCAGCCGCCACAGCAAAGGGAGTAGTTAACAATGACGGGCAATTCGGCCATGTCCTGACCTGCTGTGGAACCGCCTGGAGCGGAACTGACCGCAGCGCATCCATTGGCATCGAGTACCCTCGCCAAGTAGAATCCAGGAGGAACCAGGCTCAAGCCTGTTGGAATGGGAAGAGACAGGTCGTCGGAACCATTGAGTCCGTTCAGTTCAAGAGAGAAGGCGTTGCCGCCGGTCACTTCCAACTCTACCGTTGCATCGGAAGCGGCGTTGCCACTGGCGGGTTCGACGACAGAGATGCTGCTGAACACTGGCAGGTTGGCATTGGCAAAGCAGGCATTGTCATTCTCATTGCAGATGCCATCGCCATCAGCGTCACTGGCGCAGAGATCACATCCGTCCCAATTGTCGCTGAAGGCCAAGGCATCGGTGGGCGGTGTCAGGCCAGTCTCCAAACTGCCATCTTCAAACAGGACAATCATGGTGCCCCAATCGAGGTCTGCATCGAGCACAAAATCGCCTGGTTCGCTTTCAAACAGAATGCTGCCGTCCGTGGCGCTCCAGGCGCGCATTGATCCGTCGCTCATGATGGCGAGGGATTGATGGCCGCCTGCGGCGATGTCCACCACGTTGGTCAAGCCACTCCACGCGCTGGCAGAGTTGATGT
>CBFHQM010000055.1:1364-1785 GCA_965657965.1 uncultured Flavobacteriales bacterium
TTGTCGCCCCATTCCTCAACGGTAAAGTCGTCTTTGAGCACAAGCGTGTGGTCCACGCCGGCATCAATGGCCACGGCCTTCGTGATGGGGTTGGCCGGAGCCGACCAATTGTCCCCCCAACCAATGACGGATCCGTCGTCCAAGATGGCGGCATTGTGGTACCACCCTGCAGCCGCCTTGATGGCGTTGTTGACCGTGGGTTCGTTCTGTAGGCCGGCGTAGTTGGCACCAAGGCTCAACAGGCTACCATCGGTCTTGACCACGACCATGTGGTGTCGCCCGGCGGCCACATCCATGCCCTGAAGTCCAGCGGGTACGCTGTTGCTGTAGGGGCCGTTGCCACCTTGAATGATGACGTTGCTGTCCTCGTCAAGCAGGATGACGTATTCCTCTGCACCATCTGCCTTGATGATGCGGGGCA
>CBFHQM010000056.1:0-1618 GCA_965657965.1 uncultured Flavobacteriales bacterium
CTTGTCCTGAATGCATGGCGCGCATCCGAAGTCGAGTGCGTTCGGGTCATATGGATCCCAAGGTGGCCATTGACTGTTTCCGTCTCATGGATCTGGTTCGTCGTGATTTGATGTACCGTCGCCGGTGGCGGCTGGATGTGCAACCGGGCATCTTGACCATTTCGGGGTATGCGCAACAGGTGGATTTGCCCGGTAAGCGTGTGAATTTGTCGCCCATTCAGCGGGCCTTGTATCGGTTCTTTTTGCGCCATCCAGAAGGTGTTCGCTTGGTGGACCTTCGGGATGCGCGCCACATGGAAGAGGTGATTGCACTTTACCTCCCCATTGCAACTGTGGGTAATGTGACCTCTCAGCAAGCCACGATCCAGGGTGTGCTCTTGGATGTAGAGGGGAAATTGCAACAACATCTTTCTCGCATACGAAGGGCGTTCCGTCAGGCGTTGGGCATGGCAGAATCCGAAATGTATGTGGTGAGTGGAACAGCAGGAGAGCGATATCAAATCGCATTGGATCGTCAGTATGTGCGTTGGTTCGACCAGGAGGGAGAGCAGGTGCATTGTGGCGAAAATGGCAATCCGATCTAACGAGAGAGGGGAGCGATCTCCACCTTTAGACCAGTGTCTGCTGGGCCTCTCGAAGGTCTGGGAGGTGCCCGTTTGCCCGCCCTTCTTTTTTCATCAAATCCCCCCTTTACATTGAAACAACTCATCATCACCCCAACCACAACCGACCGCACAGACGCATCGCTTAACCGTTATCTCTCCGACATTAGCCGAATCTCCATGGTGAGCCCGCAAGAGGAGGTGGAATTGGCCCGTCGCATTCAACAAGGCGACACAAAAGCCTTGGATCGTCTGGTCGAAGCCAACCTTCGCTTTGTGGTGTCGACCGCAAAAAAGTACCAGCACATTGGCCTGCCTTTGGTCGACCTGATTAACGAAGGCAATCTCGGTTTGATCAAGGCCGCGCAGCGTTTTGACCACACCAAGGGTTTCAAGTTCATCTCCTATGCGGTTTGGTGGATCCGACAGAGCATTTTGGATGCGGTTGCCAAAAAGGGTCGCCTGGTGCGGCTCCCATCCAATCAGGTGGACACCTTGCTCAAGGTCAGGGCTGCAATGGCCAGCCTCGAGCAGCTTTTGGAGCGAAACCCCGAAGAGCACGAGTTGTCTGAACACCTGGACGTGGCCCTTTCGGTGGTGTGTCAAAGCCGAAAGAACCAGATGCAGCCCAAGTCCCTCGATTCGCCTGTGGGCGAGGGAGACACGGGTTCAGCGAGCGTGGGAGACCTCATGGTGAACACAGAAGTTGAATCCCCCGATGCGCCGTTGAACCGAGAGGATTTGGCCGTTGAGATTGCGGGTGCATTGTCCTGCTTGACCGCAAGGGAAGCGGACGTGTTGCGTTTCCACTACGGACTGAATGGCCCGGCCATGAGCTTGGAGGAAATCAGCCGAAAGTTGGAAGTGAGCCGGGAGCGCGTCCGCCAAATTCGGGACAAAGGCGTGCGCCAAATGGCCAGCTACATGAGGCTGGAGGACATGAAGGTGTACCTGAACTAAGTACGATTGAGTTTTTCGCGGCTTGGGTTTCAATCGAGGGTTTGTCGAATGCAGCG
>CBFHQM010000057.1:0-1428 GCA_965657965.1 uncultured Flavobacteriales bacterium
GCTGGGAGTTGCGAGCACGGGAGCGAGTTTGTTGATCGCTTTCCCGTTGGCCTTAATCGGTCATCGCTATTTGTTTCCGTTCAAGAAATCGCTCTCTGCATTGATTTTGATTCCCTTGGTTCTTCCGCCCTTTGTGGGAGCGGTCGGGATTAAACAGATTCTGGGGATTCAAGGAGCGCTTAATGCCTTCTTGGTTCATTTGGGGATTGTCGATGCGGCCATGCCGATCGATTGGTTGGGCGAAGGGCGTTTCTGGGGCGTGGTGATAATGAATGCGCTGCATCTCTACCCGATTCTCTACATGAACGTGGCGGCTTCGCTGTCAAACATTGATCCGGCGATGGAGCAGGCAGCGCAGAATTTGGGATGCCCGCCGTGGCGGAGGTTGTTGCGTATTACCCTGCCGCTGACGACGCCGGGGATCTTTGCTGGTGGGGCGATTGTCTTTATTTGGTCGTTTACCGAACTCGGGGTGCCGCTGGTCTTTGACTACACGCGGGTGGCTCCGGTGCAGGTATATGATGGGATCAAGGACCTGGGGAACAATCCTTTTCCGTATGCGCTGGTTGCGATCATGCTGGTCGTGTCCACTCTGGTGTTTATTGCCTCGAAGGCAGTGCTCGGTCGATCAAAGTTGGGCACGGCTCCGAGGCCAAAAGGTCGGAATAATGAAGTGCGTCCGAGGTCCGGAAAAGCCTGGTTGTGCACGTTGTTTTTCTTTGGGGTCTTTTTCATCTCGTCATTGCCGCATGCGGGGGTGGTGATTCTTTCGATGTCGCACGATTGGTATGCCTCGGTGCTGCCGGAAGCTTGGACGGCGGCGCACTACAAGGAAGCTCTTGGTCATCCATTGGTGGTTCCTTCGATTAAGAACAGCCTTCTCTATGCCTCGGGGGCGACTTTGGTCGATTTGATTTTAGGAGTGGCGATTGCTTGGGTCATTGTGCGAAGCACGATCAGGGGTCGCGCGATTTTGGATGCGTTGGTCATGTTGCCTTTGGCCGTGCCGGGCTTGGTCTTGGCCTTTGGATATCTTGCGCTGTCGCAGGATGGAGAAAGTTTTCATTTTCTGGTGGGCTCTGATGGGAATCCGATGTGGTTGTTGATTATCGCCTACGCGGTGCGACGGCTTCCTTATGTGGTGAGAGCAGCGGTGGCGGGATTGCAACAGGCGAATATCGCGTTGGAAGAGGCGGCTCGGTCACTGGGCGCCACTCCCGCGAGGACTTTGAGACGAGTGTCGCTTCCACTTCTGGGAGCGAATCTTATTGCGGGAGGTATTCTTGCCTTTGCCTTCGCAATGCTTGAAGTGAGCGACAGCTTGATTCTGGCACAGCAATCAGAGCATTTTCCAATTACCAAGGCGATCTATTCGCTCATTAGTATGTTGGGGAATGGCTACGAGCTGGCCTCCGCGTTGGGAGTTTG
>CBFHQM010000058.1:0-1372 GCA_965657965.1 uncultured Flavobacteriales bacterium
ATAAACGCCAGAATATCTCCCGTGTTTTCATCGACCGTCACCCCGCCACCCATGAAGCCGGGATTAGCGATCACGATCGGCTCGCCCCAGGTCGTGCCCCCGTCTTCGCTGCGCTTCAAGCTCACCCCGTCCCTGCCAAATACCGCGAGGACCGTGCCGTCGGTAGCGACCGCAAGATTGGGAAATCGGCCACCTTTGAAAACTTGTTGGATCTCGAATTCCGGCTCGCCCATGAAGGGCTTAAGCGCCCCTTCGAATTTGTTCTCAGCGATGACTGGCGCACAAAGCGCGAGGAAGAGTAGTAAACTTGCTTTTTTCATGTTCATTGGAGTGCGTTGTTGATTTTTGCGATCTCTATTTTCCCAGCATCTCTTTGAGTGTGGGCACGATTGCCCCGACCCAAATCTCGTGACCTTTTTCGCTCGGGTGGGTCGTGTCGGGCATCATTTCTTTTGATAGGAAACCCTTTTCGTCGAGGAACTTTGGCCCGATGTCCACGAAGGTGACATTAGGGATGTCCTTGAGAAGATCGGGGAGATACGAGTTCAATTCGATGATTTGTTTGCGGTGAGGATGATCGAGATTAGCACGCCGCGGGAATACTCCGAGGACGAGGATTTTCATCTCGGGATACATCGTGTTGAGCTTCTTCGCGATCGCTTGGATCCCATCGGCCGCCTGTTTGGGTTTGTCGCTCCCCCAACAAATGTTATTCGTGCCAATCATGAGCGAAGCCGCCAAGGGCGCTGCCTTCAACACAGGGAGGTGGTCGAGCCGCCACAAAACATGGTTGGTCCGATCACCGCCAAACCCGAGGTTCAGGGCATTGAGGGGAGCAAAGTGTTTTGCCCAGACAGGCTCGCCAGGACCTCCCTTGTCGAAGTTGTTGGTGATCGAATCGCCAACCATCAGGAGTTCGATTTTCTTGTTCTTTTTGGGATCATTGGCCGCTTCGATTTCCGCGATCTTCTCCGCGTGACGGGTGAACCACCACGATGCCAGGCGAACCTGGGCGTTGGTCGAAGGATGCGCTGCGCCGGCATCTTCAGCGATGGCAGACTGGGACAGCGAGGACAAGGCCACCGCGATGGCGGAAAAAAGGGTGAGGTTGGTATGTTTCTTCATTGGGATTCGCTATGATTTCCAGTGTTTATTCAGCTTTCAATTGCGGATCAGTCGCAGCGCTTGGTCGCGTGCTTTTTGGTGCACCTGTCATCGGATAGTCCAAGTCAAACCTACTGGAAGGACGATCCATGAATTTGTCGAGGGCGGGGTTGTAGGTGTAGATGCTGATCTTGTTCGCCTCCGGATTGAAGGTCATATAGCGCAGCCAGGATTCACCGCCATTGTTCATCCCCTGGTAGTCGCACAG
>CBFHQM010000059.1:0-1343 GCA_965657965.1 uncultured Flavobacteriales bacterium
CATGGATCGTCACAGGTGTTCGACAAAGCAACCTTCGATGCCAGTGCCTTTTCCAAGATCGAATTCAACGTCTGGGATCCCGATCTCGATCGCTTCGGCTCAAATTTCGAGTGGTAGCCGCTTAAGGGCGAATTACCGGTGCCAGCCAATCAAATACTGGAACATTCCGGAGTATCCAAAAAAGTCCGATCGTTGCCACCAGGAACCAGACCATCCAGGGGCGCCATCGAAAAAAACCAAAGACGGACATTCCGGGAAAGCGAACTCTGAGCGCGGCCAAGCTGACGAGTGGGATCCCAAGCAACAAAGCCGAAACCGCCCAGGCATTCTGACGCATCGCTTCGCCCACTCTGAAGTGCACCAGAGCTTCTGCCGCTCTCGTCCCTCCACATCCGGGGCAATAGATCCCCGTCGACGTGAATAAATAACAAGTCGGAAAAATCGCCTTGGCTTGTGGCAAAAAACCGCGAAACAAAACCATCCCTACCAAGACCAACGGAACCAACAACACCCAACGAGGCCAATGACCTTGGGCCGCGTTCCCTTTCATTGCACCATTTCAAGGCCTGCCACATTCGCGATAATTCCGAGGATGATCAGTAGAATTCCGATATACCCCATGATCAAACCGGCAATGGCCATTCCGCGACCGCCCATTCGAGGTGGCATCCCCGGGCTCTCTGAACCTGTTTGCTTCAGTGCCATATGACCACAAATCACAGCGGGAATTCCCAGCAACATCCCGCCGCAAAAGCAGAAAAAGAGACTCAAAATTCCACATACCATACTGGCAATCGCCAGCCCACTGGTTGGAGGAGCCATTTGCACCCCGCCCCCGAGTACCGAAGCCACAGGATTCGCAGCCGGAGGAGCATACGGCGAGGTCGGGTCATCGGTAATGTATTTCTCAGGGGACTCATTTGATCCGACTTGCGGAGCTGGGCCGCTAAATTGTGAAACTTTGCTGAGCGGAATCCACTCGATCATTCCCTCCGTCCAAATCAAATCACTTTCGGAAACTTCACCGGTCGCGATCCGAGCACGAAGAGTCGCCTCATCGATGGGACCAAACTGCTGGACCCCCTTGCCGTAATACCACTCAGCCATTTTTACATTCCCATGATTTCATACCCACCATCAACATAGAGGACCTGTCCTGTAATCGAGGCCGCACCATCGCTGGCCAAAAAGACTCCCGTCGCTCCTAGTTCGTCCGTGGTGCACGAGCGACCAATCGGCGCGTGCTCTTCGTAGTGCTTGATCATGGAACCAAATCCGGCGATCCCACGTGCCGCCAGCGTTTGCACTGGTCCGGCGCTGATACAATTCACACGAATCTTCTT
>CBFHQM010000060.1:0-1209 GCA_965657965.1 uncultured Flavobacteriales bacterium
CTACTTGGCAGGTGTGCCCTTTGATGTGTTTTCGGACATGACCATTTACGGCATCGACGTTGCGGTCACGGAAGGCACGCAAACTGGATCGGTAATCGCTGGAAGCGTGCTTGCCTTCGACGGCAATCCGTTCGATGAAGGGCCGTACGATGCGCTGTTGGCCTCTACTCCTCCTTTTGAAGTGGAGTCAGACGATGTGAGTGTCATTGGCCAGCCTGCGGTTTGGAAGACCTTGATTTTGGAAGAGCCTTTGTTTGTGGCGGCAGGCGAACGCGTGATGGCGGCCATGGAGCACTTTGGTGGAGACTCTGTCCAACTCGGATTGGGCGCAGACCAAGCGTCCCAAACGGTGTTTGTGAGTTACCAAGGTGGAGAATGGCTATGGGTCTCTAAATGCCCCATGGTGCGCTTGAATTTGGACCCGAGTCTCGCTTGTCTCGGGTGCTTGGATGCAGCGGCCTGCAATTATGACCCTTCGGCCTGCGGCGACGATGGCTCATGTGTGTTTGCCGTTGGATGCCAAGTCTGCGATGGTCAAGGTGGCGTGCTCGATGGCGACGCGGACCAGGACGGCATCTGCGACGGCGATGAGGTGTCAGGATGCACCGATGAATTGGCGTGGAACTACAACGATCAAGCCACCGATTCCGATGACTCTTGTTTGTATGGTCCCAACGGCTGTGCGAGCATTGGCGACGCCAATTGGTCTGGGTTCGACCTCGGGGCGTACCCCGTAGAATTCAGCCTCATGTATGGCGTGTCTGCCGAGGAGGAGACGGTGGTCCATGTGCCGGCCACCATGGTGGAAGCCGCTTCGGGCTCCACGTTTTCGGTGCAGGACTTGACCTTGATGAACGTGGTGGGCATGCCGCAAGGGATGTCGGTTGACTTTCCCGAGGCAGCCATTGGTGCAGACCAGCAGGCCTGTGCCGTTTGGTCTGGGACGCCTGCCGAAACGGGAACCTTTGTGGTCACTTGGACAGGAGATTTGATTTTGAGCTTGTTTGGCGCGCCATTCCCTGTGGGCGAGTTTGAATTCGAGCAGGTGATCACCGTAGCAGAGAATCCCAACCCGATTTTGGGGTGCATGTACTATGGCGCCCAGAATTACGTGGCTTTTGCGACGGTAGATGACGGCAATTGCATCATCCCAGGGTGCACGGATTCAGAGGCCTTGAATTACCACCCGATTTTCAATGTGGAAGACGA
>CBFHQM010000061.1:0-1149 GCA_965657965.1 uncultured Flavobacteriales bacterium
CCGATCTCGGAGAAGTTGGCTGTGGTGGCTGGCACGACATCGTAATAGGCGAAGAGGTCGTTGAAATCGATACCGAGCTCCGATCCAAATCCAGGCCGAGGGGTGTACCCTGTGGCCGCGTCCATGTCCGCGTCGATCAGCAGAAACAAGTTGTGCGGATACAAGGCGTCCGTGAGGTCGAGATCGGCTCCAAGCCGCAAGTAAACGTAGAGGTATTCCGCGTCGTGGGTCGCCTTCATCTCGAGCAAATCCACACTGCCCTCGGGCCCCGTGGGATCCGTCCATCCAGCGATGTCCGTCCAGTCGTTGAACGCTCCGTCCATCTCGATTTGCCCATGCACACGAATCCCAGCACCCAGCACCAATGTCATTAAAAAGAACCCCTTCCACATTGATCCTCAAGTTACGATGCTGCCTTTCGTTGGATTTTCCTTGCATGCCCCATGACGAAGCCGGTGAGCTTGCAGGACCGGAAATGGAATCGGCGCGTGCTTTTTCAACACGCGCCGATTCGGTCTTGTTGCCCGCTTTGGGGCTGGGAAGAGGGGGGTAGCTCAGTACTGAGGCTCGAAGTCCATGGCGTTGAGCATGAAGGCCCACTTGTCGGCCTGCTCGTCGAGGATTTTGCCAGTGGGCTTTCCCGCGCCGTGCCCGGCATTGGTTTCGATGCGAATCAGGACAGGATCGGCACCGCCATGGGCGGCTTGAAGCCGTGCCGCGAACTTGAAACTGTGGGCCGGAACCACGCGGTCGTCGTGGTCGGCTGTGGTGACCATGGTCGCAGGGTAGTCTGTGCCGTTCTCAAGGTTGTGCAACGGGCTAAAGCTGAAGAGGTTGTCGAAGTGCACCTTGGAACTGTCCGAGCAGCCGTATTCGGGAATCCAGCCCCAGCCGATCGTGAATTTGTGGTAGCGCAGCATGTCCATAACGCCGACTGCGGGAAAGGCCACGCTGGCCAAATCAGGACGCTGTGTCATGGTGGCACCCACAAGGAGTCCGCCGTTGGAGCCTCCGGCGATGGCCAGGCGGTCGTTGGACGTGTACCCTTCCGCGATCAGGTATTCCCCCGCGGCGATGAAGTCGTCGAATACGTTTTGCTTCTTGAGCAGCATGCCGCCCTCGTGCCAATCCTCACCGAACTCGCCGCCG
>CBFHQM010000062.1:0-1099 GCA_965657965.1 uncultured Flavobacteriales bacterium
CGGTGGAGCCCAAATTGATGGAAAACTGAGCCTCAGAGGACGCACTAAAAGGGCGCATGGTCTTGTCCGAGGCCGTGATCACAATGCCGTCCTTGTATCCGTGTTCTTTGGGATAGTTAGAAGCATCCTCCGAATAGAGAAGGGTCGTGCCTGATTGCAGGGTGAATGCCCCCGTACTGCTGAAATTGGAGACAGAACCCGTCGACCAATTGTCCCAGGTACGGAGCTGTTCCAGGTAACCCCGCGTTGCACCTTGATCTGTTTTTGACCCCGAGTAATACCAAACGTTGTCGCTGTCGTCGTCAAGCAGCAGTACCTGCCCTTCCATGTTCGGTGGCACATAACTGCTGTTCTTGCCCTCATTTGCAGATGCTATAAAGGCCAAGAACGTAGGACTTGATGTGCCGGCAGAAGCTCCCACATAGGCATAAAGTCCTTCTTTCTTCAGGTCCCAATTGCTTCCGCTGGCCGTTCCTGTGCTAGGCGAATTGCCCGCATTGGTTTTAGGGTTTTGAAAATAACACACTTCGCCAGCTGACATGCCATCTGAGTCCGCCGTCCAAGTGAGCGCCTTGCCCGAATCGCCGACTGCACCTGCACCATCCCAACCTCCATCAGAAACGAAGTAAATCACCTGATTGGCTGGAATGTCCTGGATGGCCAAAAAGGCAAAATCACCGTCGTTAGATGGCTCGAAACCAACAAAGGCAATGTGACCTTCTGTGGTTTGAGCCGCCAGACTGCCCATGAACAAAATCTTGAAGGAAAGAAGCCACAGCCCGACCGATCTACACGAACGGCTGGAGGATAGTAGGGGAAGTCGAAAACAGATCATCGTGGAGCAGGACCTGTAAATATAATAATTGTAGTCCGCTTCCTACTAGCCTAACGGATATATTACGTAGACTAGTTTGAATATGGACTACATAAGCATTCCGCCTCGGAATCGCCTTAATCCAAAAAAGAGGGGCTCACCCCCCTCTTTTTCTTGCGTCATCATCAGACAATTAATGAATGCCTGACCATCTGGCAACTTGCCCTTGGGCATTGCGCATCTCCAAGGTGAGCCAGCCGGTGCTTTCTGGAACGGCAATGCCCG
>CBFHQM010000063.1:0-1001 GCA_965657965.1 uncultured Flavobacteriales bacterium
GAGCCGAAGCAGATAACAGTGAGGCCGAAGAAAGCGCCGTTCGCAATTCTGGCGATCCTGGCCTTCATGATCATTGGAATGCTTGGTGGTGTTGGATTGATTCCGAAAGTGCCCATCGTCTTGATTGCGCTTTCGGCGGCGTTTTTTGTTTTGGTGACTCGTTGTTTGGAGCCCTCGGAGGCTTATGAGGCGATCGATTGGAAGGTTCTCTTTTTGATTTTTGGAATGCTGGGGCTGGGGCAGGCGATGGATTATTCCGGCGTGGCGCAGTTAATGGCGCTCAAAGTGGTTGGGATCATGCAGGGAATGGACCCGCGTTTGATGATTGCCATTGTTTATCTGCTCGCCGCGGTGATGACCGAAATGGTGAGCAACAATGCCGTGGCAGCCTTGCTTACTCCTTTGTCGATGATTGTGGCTTATGAGCTCGGTGTTGATCCCCGACCATTCGTGGCGGCAGTGATGTTTGGTTCTTCCGCAAGTTTCGCCACTCCGATTGGATATCAAACAAATACCTTTGTGTATGGCGCAGGTGGTTACAAGTTTGGGGATTTCTTCCGCGCCGGGTTGCCGCTGGCCTTGGTCTTGTGGGTCGTTGCCAGCTTCCTGATTCCGGTGATTTGGCCCTTGTAATTGAGCTGAGTGGGAAATTCCTCGACCCATAGTTGACCGGGAGGGGCGGGGGCGCTAAGGAATTCCCAGCAATGAAAGATCCCATCACCGTTTCAGTGACCGGAGCCGCCGGACAAATTGGCTACGCTCTTCTCTTCCGTATCGCTTCAGGTTCCATGTTTGGGCCGGATCAGCCGGTAAATCTCCGTTTGATTGAGATCGAGCCTGCGATGGGTGCTCTCGAAGGCACCGTGATGGAGCTCGATGACTGTGCCTTTCCCCTCCTCAACGAAATCGTTCCCACCTGTGATTTGGCCGAGGGATTTCGCGGAACCAGTTGGGCCCTTCTGGTTGGATCAGTGCCACGTGGCCCGGGTATGGAGCGTAAT